>NZ_SMCO01000001.1:0-600000 GCF_004346685.1 Sulfurirhabdus autotrophica | reverse complement strand
AGCCCGGTCTCCGTAGGCCCTGCCAAGATAAAAACCTGGCCGAATCATACGGATTTCGTCGCGAACTTGCAGACCCCGACGGCCAGCGAGAAAATCTGGTCTTTCATGGTAGCCAGGCAACTCATCTGAAAAAGTATAGTCAATGATGATGGATTCCCGGCGTCCATCCAGCAAGCTTTGTCCGCAGTAAAGTTTGGCAGGGAACAACAGCCAGGCGTCCCGCCCATCTACGCTGATTTTTTGTAGTGAAGCCGGGTCATCTATGATGGGTTTTAATACCGCTAAATCTTCAATGCGATTGCGCAGGATACGTTGGTCCCTATAAAACACTTTCCCTTTCCATAAGGTCTCCCCCGCAATATCCAGTTTGCGTACGCCTAACTGTGCAGTCAGTCCCTTCAGACCACCAATGATTTCTGCTGCACGGAACTTGCCTGTTGATCCTTTAGCAAAAAGAATCTGTCCGTCAAATGCGCCATCAGGAATCGGCCCCGCCGAAAGCCTTGCATAGATTTGATCAAGCTGCTCCTGATCCAGGGTTGCCAGATATTCTGGCGTGACTTTTTCCAGTTCTTTAGCTGAAATAGGCAATCGATGTTCAACATCGGCTAAATCAGGCTTCGTGTTATACGATGCACTGTATGGAGCAAACTTGATATCCGGTTTAGGCTTGAATATGGCAGCAAACTGGTCGCATCCGCTGACAGTTGCGCTAAAAATAGCGATGGTGGCAATAAGCTTGAATTTCATTAGCTTGCTCCGAGTGGTTGCAGTAAAAGATGTCATGATTTGGATTCGCGTTGCACATAAAAAGCGCCTAACGCCGTAGTAGCCAAAGCCTGTACTAGCGAAAGCGGTAATTTTGAATTCTGGAGGTCTACATCTAGCGCCGCATTTGTAAAAGGGGATAGGAGTGGCGTGATAAACAACAGCAGGAGATAAGCGATAGAAAGCCAAAGCGCCAAGTGATACATAAATGATTCGACAGATTCTCCTTGCGTTGCTTTATTTCTGAGATCGCTGACTAATACCCCTACGATAAGGGAAAGATTTGGCGTTACAGCAGGGAGAAACCAGTCCCATAACACTGGGCCATGTCCGTTATTACCCAGGGTGGTAATGATGAGTAAAGCGGCAAAGGTCAAACCAGCACCACTAAACCAGACAATGGCCAGTTTGTGTCTTGCAGCTGTCATGGAAATAAGCATGACTAACCTCCAAGCGCTTGCAGAATTTTGGCCGCTTTTAAATGTTGCTGGCCATTGTGTTCGGAAGGTTTGTTCAGTCTGGCCGCTTCACCATGGCTGGGAATTTCGAATTCATAGATCAAAGCGGTGGCTACCATATCTTCGCCATATAATTGTTTTGAAAGAATTCGAGGAAGCTTTGTACCCCCTTGACCAACCCAAAGCTTTGCTTCTTCAATATTGGCTTCAGCGCCACTGGTCACAATGGATACAGGAGTGAATACAAAAGCAATGACTCTGAAATAGCCTGCATCCTTACCCAATAATGCTTTCAGGTAAGCACCTAAATTGAAGGGGACAATGCTGGCAGGGTCCACTTTGATTTTCCAGCGTTCATTGGGGGGCGTTGGTGTGGCATCCGGGTTGATGCGCTCTAGTTGGCTGATTAAAGCAAAGCCTTCAGGAACTGAATAATATCCAGGGCTGGAATAGCCATTTTTAGCGAGCGCTTTCTCCATCCTGGCGGCAACGTTTGCCCAGGTTTGGGCATGGGTGTTATCAGGTACTAGGAGCGCTCGGGGAATTTTCTGGTGGGTTGATGCGTCCGGCGGTGGCCAGAAGATGGGTAATGCAGGTGCAGGTGGTGCAGGTGCAGCCATGGCAATTGTTCCTCCACCATTTTTACTCGCTTTGGTGTCGAGTAGTGCTGCAGTCCAATTGGCAGCAGGCGTAACATCAGCAACCACTGGTTTGGTACATTTTTTGCCCTGTTCTGCATGACTGACAGTGGAAGTGCGGATAGGACAGGTACCAAAAGCTGTACCAAATTCCACAAGGCCTTCAATGACTTTTAAATTGCTGGTGCCATCTTTCAATGCTTCAATAATAAATTCAGTCCCTTTAACTACGGCAATGGCTACAGGTGTTTCTACTTCCAATTGCTTCACTCCACCACTGGTTTTGACCCACAGCATGCCCTCTTTCAAACGGAGAATGCGTGTAATTCCGTTTGCTTTTTCCCATCGAGAAACAATCTTGAAACTGGTGCTGCGGTTTAGCCCTACTTGAATATCACTATTCAACTCCAGCAATGCAACGCTGTTGTCATCGGTACGCACAACATCGCCTTCAAATAGAGGCATTCTCCCTTTTCCGCTTAATCTCTCTTCTATCCCGTCAGCTCGCACTACCACTAGGGTTCCCACTGCTTTCTTGGCAAAACCAACAGCAACACCATCTGCACTACGTGCAATAGTGGGGAAGAATGAGATCGCCAATAGGGTGAACAGAAACAAATATTGTCTGTTCCATTTTTTTGCTGCAGACACCATTGAGCAGCCAGAAAAAATCATTCATATTTCCTTATTTAGTAACTGCTTAGTTACGCGACATCACAACCCTGATAGGTTTATGCCCTACAGGAGTTTTAGCAATAATGGTATTGGTTCCTGTATCAAATACGCGCAAGTCGTTTGTCACTTCGTTTCCAACATAAATGCGGGTACCTTCTGGATTTGCCAGAATTCCATTAGGTTTATTACCTACAGGAATGCGCTCCACTACATTTAGTTTATTGTTGTGGATAGTGACAACAGCGACCTGATTTGCACCGCTCACAGTGACATAGGCGTTAGGACCCATCATCCCCTTGTAAGCGAAAGCAATTTGCTGAGGATTCGGCCCTACCTCAAGGGTGGCTACTTTGGTCTGGGTAGCAGGGTCGATCACATAAATATCATTTCCCCCTGAGTTTGCTCCCCAGATACGCCCATCTGGGCCAAGTGTCAGAAAGTGCGGGTTAGTACCAACAGGGATGGTTTTGATAACCTTGTATGTGGTGGTGTCCACTACAGCAACGTTTTTGTCCCCCTGATTGCTTACATAGGCAAACTTGCCATCTCGGGAAAAAGTCAGGCCGGTAGGTCCTTTGCCGACATCGATGGTACCTACAATACGTAAATCTTCTGTATCAACAATTGAAATAGTGTCTTCACCAATATTTGCCACCCAGGCAAAGCGGTTGTCATTGGTAAGTGCGACCACATGGCAGCGGCTTCCGGTGTAAATTGAGGCAATTGTTTCCATTTTGCGAGTATCTATGACTGAAAGCCGGCCTGAAGCAAGATTGGTTGCGTATAAAAGTGTTCCATCACGTGAAAGTGCGAGATCGTGTGTTGAGAAGTTTTTGGCATCAATGGTGGCAATCGTCTGGAACGTCAGAGCATCAATGACGGAAACGGTATTAGAACTCTCATTGGCAACGTAAACACGTGGAGAGAGTGGGGCAGGTGTGCCTGCGAGCTTTTTCTCAAGCTCAGCAAGTTCGGCACAGCTCGCTAGTAAGCAGATAGACAAACCGATTAGGATAGTTCGGATAACCATAACAATAGTTGTTTCCTGATTTACAGTCCCTGAAAAATATCAGCGAATATTTAATACGTACATATGTACATATATGTTTGTGTTGTGGCAGCCTGTACCTACAATGTAGCAAGGAAGGCAATCAGTGCCTTCTTATCCTTGTCACTCAAATCCTGTCCAAAACGGTGCCCGTCATTCTCCACATCCGCAGTGCAGGAGCTATACACTTCCAACAAAAGCGGCAACCGTTCTTTGGCTGCCTTTATGGTGGCCAGTAATTGCGAAGGGTCATTGGTTATCGCAGTGGCAATGGTTTTCATTTCCTGCGCCACTTTATGGCCGTTGCTGGCACCAAGCTGCTTGGTTAACCTGGCTTCCAGTTCCTGAGGTTTGGTTTTGGCCTGAACCAGATCGACTATGAAAGGTTTGTGCTGGAAGTTACCTAACAACCCTGCATTTGTGCCTGCAGGAATGCGCAAGGTAAATCCAAACAGTTTTTTCTCGTCTTTCCCATCCCACACTTTAGGACCAAGATCGAGCACAATATCCTGATCCAGTTTAGTAATTTTAGGGATGCGCCGCTCGGGATACAGGAGTTGCAGCATCGATTCTTTATACAACTTGTAACGTCCTTCAACGCTGGGGTCGTAAGGTACGCATCCGGGTTGCTTATCAGAGGCGAGTAGCTGTTTGGTCTGCCCGTCTACATACGAAGGGCGATAGAAGTCGTAAGGCTGTCCTGCGCCCCAGCCGCAAACTTCCGGACCCATTGCATTGTTGTGCATGAAAGGTGCCGTTGCCCACAGATTCACCAAAGAAATATTGCGGTAATAGCCCCGGCCATCTCCGCTCATTTCTGGTATCCCTTTATCAGGCGGCAAGGCATGGTGGGTTTGTGAAGCAAATTCTTCCCAGATGTGTCCATTCATATGATTGGAATGCAAAGCACGACAACGGAATGTGCCTACTTCTGAAGCAGGCGTAAGGTTATCATTACCTAACCAGTCGGCTCGCAGACCGGTTTCTTTGGATAAAGCATGGAAATCTTCCTTGCCAGGCTGGCTGGAATGGCAACGCGCACAATTTGCTGCAAATACGCTTCGACCATGGCTCACCGCATCTTTTTCATACTCGCGTTCCAGATCTCCCACCAGATCATCATGGGTATATTTAGCTTGAGGATTTTGTTGTTTCAGTGCATTTTCCCGTGCAGTGGAAAGATCGGTTGCAGTCGCCTCTTTGGAAAGCAGAAATCCTAGAATGTCGGGTAGCCGGTCTTCGATTGCACGGAAGTTAGGGCAATCGCGGCGGCACTGGCCAATGTTGAAAGGTGTCTGCCCAAAATTGCGCGTGTCAGGATCAAGCTGCCTTAAATCCGTCAGGTGATTCACCCAACATTGCTCGGAACATGATCCAATATTGAAGTACACCCGCTGAATAGCTCCCAGCGCTCCAATAGAGTCACCACCCCCTTTCAGAATGTGATGAACGGCCTCTTCCTTTTCGCTTCGGAGCCAGCATTTGCCGGGCTTGCCTGGTTCACACCAGCAAGTCTTCTCATCCGATCCAGCTGCACATGATGATGCCTTCCGCCATGCCAGAACACGCTCGCCGGCATGTACCGGCCGTTGCAGTATATTGATCAGTGTATTCATGGTCCCCGGGTTGTTGATCTGGTCAGTGGGAACCGCTGAAGTGTCGCTGGTACCGGGGCGTGCATGTGCGAATACCTGCCATTCCAGAGAGTCTCGCGGCATGCCGGAGACCATGATTTCTGAAATGTGGGAATATTGATTGCCGATAGCCCCTCGCAAATTTTCCCATTTTGGATGGGCTGGGTCAGAGGGGGGATTGGCAGGGTTAAATGCGATATGGCATGCGCCGCACGCCATGCCAATACGGAAGGGCGGCTGTATGGAGCCATCAACTAACTTGCTGACTTTAGAGTCGGATAATGTCTTGTTTTCCGACAATTTTCGGTCGTAACCATCCCAAGTTCCCAGTTTGCCATTATTCAGTTTTTTCCAGGCTTCTGCATTGAACAGCGGATTGGGGAACTTTCGTATTCCCATCATGCCGGTGGAGGTGCCAAATGCAAGGTCGCAAGAAGACTGTTTTTGGCTGGCGTGAGCATCTTTCGGATCAGCCGGTGCGTCCTTGAAATCACAAGCAGGGTCGGTATAGCCATTTTTCCCGACGAATTTCAGTAATTTGTCATCTCCCGGACACCAGTCAAAACCGTAGGTTTCTTCAGTGCTCTTGGCAGGGCAGTTGGGAGAGCCAGGTTGGCAACAGCTCGGGTCATTTATCATTCCCCAGGTTTTGAAGCGGTTATCCCTTTCATCCGTGCGTAATACCTTGAACCAGTCAATGAGTACGCCAATGCGTTGCTGAAAAACATAGGTATGAAAGCGGTCATTACCTGCGGTGGCCTTGTACCAGATTTCTCGTCCGGCACGCTCAGAGGGTGTCAGGCCTGCCTCACCTTGATGAAAGCCGGCTTCGCTATAAGGGGTGCTCTCTTCAGGTGCTGCTGGTGTTGGGGCAGCAGTAATAGGTAAAGGTGCAGGCGGGGGAGCTTCAAGTTTGCCAGCAACACTCGCAGCAATAACAAAACCCAGACCCACAACAGTGGCCAGAACAAGACCTCGTTTCATAGCATCCACTCCAATTAAGATATTTCTACTGGTAGTCTTGTTCTACTAGTAGATTTATCAATCATAGAAAATGTCTGCGAAAAGTAAAGAAATGACTTTCATTCTTATGCATATTTACTATAAGAATTGCCAATTGTTGAAGAAAAAAGCCTATTTACTGCGAAATGTCAGAAGGCATCCACGAAAACTACTTCCAAAATGGAACTGGATTTCATTTTAATGGTTAGACATGTTCTGGATTGTGAAGAGAAGGTGAAAGCATGAAGGTTATTAACTTCTACATGCTTCAATATTCTCCAGTGTGGAATGACATGAGTTGAAAATCTTGTTAATTCATATCGCATGGGTAATGTCGCGTAAATTTAACAAGGTCTATTTTATCTGTATCCAGAAATGATGAAGTCCGCTAATTTCTTCATGTTTTATCAGCAAATGCTGGGTCATTTTGCAGTAGGCCGATATATCATTAACCATTGATACTTTATTTGATTCAATTAAAACAACATCCCCGGATTTGAACAATTTGATGCTTTTGGTTAAAAGAACGATGGGTGCAGCACAACACATATTTTTTATGTCAATAAAATGATCGTGGCTCATTTAATGTTCCTCGTTTTTGGTGGATGAATAATGAATATTTTTCAGTATCAAACTTAATTCATCTCCATGAATATGTTTTTCTAATGCAGCCAGATTTTCAAGTGTCACTTTCATTCGCTGCCTACCCTGTTTGCTTAAAGAAATAAGTGAAATTCTTTTATCAGCATTGGAATGTTCAATTTGAAGAAGCCCGGCTTCGTCAAGGGCTTTAAGTTGCATTGTGACAGAAGGTTTTGATATGCCTAAAAGCGTACTTATTGTTGTACCTTGAAGTGGTAATTCACTATATTGAAGCAGGCATAACAAGCGAAACTGGGATAATGTCAAAGCGGTGTCAATGAGTATGAGCGTGATCTTCTGCTCTACTATTCGAATTTGTTCAAGCAAGTGAACAATATTTGGTTTTTTCATATTCAGTTAGTTTAGCTAACTAACTGAATATGTCCAGTGGATTTTTTCACGGGTGAGCATGAATATTGAAAATAAGTACATTTTACTTTTGTAAGGATGACCAATCGGCTCATATTCACCTTGATATTTCCCATCTGCCAGCTATTCTTAAATTAGATATAACTGGTTTGCATAAGGAGAGGTGAAATGAACGCTAACACAATGGTTACTGAAGACTCGGATGATGTAACCCCAAAAGAAAAATTGATGGATGATTTGCGTGTAGTTGTTGCGGATGCTGAGGAATTGCTACGAGCTACTGCAAACCAGGCTGGTGAAGGCGTAGCTTCTGCCAGAGAGCGCATCAAGGAAAGTCTTAAAAATGCCAAGGTGCGCCTCGCTTCCGCTGAAGCGGCTCTTGTAGAGCGAACCAAACAGGCAGCTAAAGTCACGGATGAATATGTCCATGAAAATCCCTGGAAAGCGGTCGGGATTGGTACTTGCGTGGGTGTCATCATTGGTATGCTGATTGCTCGGCGTTAACCCATGGCAGAGTCCACCCTTGGGTTAATGGCTTCACTAAAGCGGTTGGTGCACACTTTACTGGCTATCGGCCAGACACGACTTGAATTGTTGTCAAACGAGTGGGAAGAAGAGCGTTTTCGCATCTCGAAAATGTTTATTTTTGGCGGCTTCACGCTTTTTTTCTTTGGTTTGTCAGTTTTGCTCGCGACGGTTTTTGTCGTAGTATTGTTCTGGGATACGCACCGATTGTTGGTAATCGGCGGTTTTACAATGTTGTTTTTTGGTGCCGGATTTTGGGCACTCAATGCATTTCGTACTTTAAGCCGGGAAAAGCCAAAATTGTTTTCAGCCAGTCTGGCTGAATTGTCCAAGGATCGCGATCAATTGGTATCTAGATCGTGAAGCATCGTCTTGCAGAGATAACCAATCGTCGCCAGGCTCTGCTTGAAGAAATCGATGCTCAACGTACAGAAATCGCTGAAATCTCCCGGTACTGGCAAAAACCTGTTGAAGTGGCAGAATTCGGGTTTAAAGCTGTGCGTTTTGTGCGTTCCCATCCTGGGTGGATAGCCGGTAGCGTAGCGGCCCTGATGGTCTGGCGCCGTGATGGGCTCATTCGATTTGTAAAGGGTTGCTGGCGCTACTATCCAGCTATTATAGGTTATGGCATGAAATTACTCCCGCTGATAAACCAAACCTGCTGCAAGACTCGCAAACCCGGAAAAGACAGGTCAACTTAAACGCATCCCTGAAAGATCGGAAAATTTCCCGCATGGATTATAAAAATTACCCGCGTCTGGTAGTCGAGGATATTGTCAGGCTGCGTCGCCGAATTGCAGCTTCCCAATTACCAGATAAATTACTGGATCACAATTTAATCATTGGTACCTGGAACATCAGGGCGTTTGGCAAAATACATGAACAATGGGAAGAAAATCCGGGCAGTCCCAAGCGCAATCTCCGGGCAATGGCCTGTATTGCAGAAATAGTTCGGCGCTTTGATGTGATTGCGATTCAGGAAGTAAAGTGGGATACCTCGGCAATACATATGTTGCTCACCGATTTTCTGGGTTCAGACTGGGGCATGGTTGTTAGTGACGTGTCAGCAGGGCCGAAGGGAAACGGTGAACGGTTGGCTTATCTTTATGATAAGCGACGGGTCCAGCCTTCCGGGTTGTCGGGAGAAATCGTGCTGCCGCCGACAGATAAAGGCGACCCGGTGCTACAGTTTGACAGGACACCCTATATCGTAGGTTTTAAATCAGCAGGCGAAAGCTTCACATTACTCACAGCACACATCAAATATGGTGATGTACCAGCAGACAGATTGGGTGAGTTGAAATCACTGGCCGAATATATTGCCAAGGAAATACGCGATCGTTCTCATCTTGCTGGCGAAGAAAACAACACGATTATCCTGGGGGACTTCAATATTGATGAAAGAGGAAATAATCCTCTTTTTCAGGCATTTGTTTCCACCGGTCTGGTTGTGCCAACGGCTTTGCTCAATCTACAGACAACCTACAATAGCAAGCCAAAGTATTATGATCAGATAGCCTGGTTCATGGGTGAGTTAGACTTGCTTACCAGTCATCGCGCCGGTGTCATTAATTTTGGCGGCGCAATCTTTCAAGAGTTATCGTTGGCACAAATGTCTTACCGCGTATCAGACCATTTCCCTTTGTGGGTTGAATTTATCACGAATCGTAGTGTGGAAGCTATGTCATGCACGCTGGGAGTCAATCCGGATTCCCCCGATCCCTTTAGTGTTGTGCCAGACTGACAGTTTTCGTAAATCATAAACAGAAATGCCTGGAAAATGTCGGAAATGGCTAATTCCATAAGCTAATACTGTCAGAGAAATTCCATTAAAGAAAGGCAGTATCACTGCCGATACTAAAAAGATGTAACTAAAAACATCAAAATAATAAACAACCGGTTTTGACCGGTCCGGCATAAATAAAGGGGATTTGAATGACTTTACCAGCAGATTATTTCGTGATTTCGAGCTTGCAGGAAGATGGGAAAAAGCTTCGTCCTGGAGACTGGATAGAACGCATTGCTTCTTCGCTGGCAAGTTTTGATGCAAACCGACGTCTGCGATATTCAGCCAGTGTGCAACCCTGCATCGTTGATGGTGAAAAATGTCTGGTCGTTGCCCGTGGCCTGGAAGAAACTAATCCTCAAGCATATGAATTTATTATGCAATTTGCCAATAGCAATAAACTCTGTATGCGGCTGGATCGTCGTATGGATGAACGGGCGCTGCCTTGTGAAGCAATGGCCTCCTGACCGATTACACAATTTCATTGATGATTTGGTCTGAGAGTCGAAAATGGCTGTTGTTGCTGGTGGTTTGTTTTGGGCTGCTAATCAGTACATCAGCCAACGCATACGAATACCCCTTTAAGGTCGAAACAACCGGTGCAAATGGTCACTGGGAAGTGGTTGCAAAAAACACTGGCCCAGCACCCATTTACGCGGTGATTTCACTTGCCAGTTCAAAGAATATTTCTTCGGACAGAAGCTGGCCTGTCTCTGTGCTGGTTCCTTCCTATTCCAATAAAACGGTATTAAAAATAAAGCAAAAAGAGCCAGGGGGATCAGCAGGTTTTTCACTGCGTACTACGTTCAAAATGGGTGACCCGGATGCAGTACCCGATTTGAAAGTTTTGTACAGGCTGCCATTTCAGGATGGATTGCAATTCAGAGTCAGTCAGGCAAGTGGTGGGCCAATTACAACGCACAATGAAAAAGGCGCTAAATATGCTGTAGATTTTCCTATGCCGGTCGGGACCTCCGTTGTGGCCGCAAGAGGGGGGACGGTAATTGACATCGTCAGGCCGAATAAAGAAGGGAGCAAACAAACGCAATTTCTGGATAAAGCCAACTATGTCCGTATCCTTCATGATGATGGTACATGGGCTACCTATGCCCATTTATTGCACTTTACTTCCGAATTATATCTGGGGCAACGGGTTAAGGCAGGCGACCCGATAGGTTTATCAGGGAACAGTGGTTATTCCAGTGGCCCGCATTTGCATTTTGTTATCCAGAAAAATGGTGGGGAATCGGATACTTCAATTCCCTTCAGTTTTTATAATCAGCACCGTGGCGCATTCGTTGCCAGGTATGGCGATATCGTTGCAGCTGATTACACGGAAGCCGGTTCAAAATAAGGTGATATTGGACTTTGTTTCATAGGTTTTGATTAACCGCAGCGGCGCGGAGAAGGTCAAAACCTGGAAAGAATGCAATACAAATGCAGGTTAACAAAGCACGGGAAATCAGCAGTGAATTGGTCAATTACTTGCGCCTCTGCGTTAATTTTACAGTTTCCCACCCCTCTAGTTTATTCAATTTTTTAAGGTTTTCTTGATTTCATCCAGTAGTTGTAAGGAACTCCCCTTGTAAACGACTAACAACCAATCTTTATCTTGCTACGGGTTGTGTAAACGAGCGCTCTTTGAGTGGCCTGTCTGTTTGTGATGAAGCATGAACATATATCAAAAGGAATTGTAATGAACAATGCAGCATTTCGACTTGTGTCGCCTGTAAAGTCCATACATCTCAGGCACATCGCTGTAGTAGCACTAGTCTGGTCTGTTGCATTGGTGTCCAGTTTTGCATCACCACTCACACAGGCGGCGACTGAGTGCTCTGCCTTCAGTGGACCAACCCGAGTCTCATTGCTGGAACTCTACACCTCGGAAGGATGCAGCAGTTGCCCGCCTGCAGACAAATGGCTGAGCGAACTGGTTACGCAGAAATCAATCACCCAGCGTGTCATACCCCTTGCGTTGCATGTGGACTATTGGGACTACATAGGTTGGAAAGATCGCTTTGCTCAACCCCTGTATTCAAGCAGGCAGCGGGAAATGGCCAGGTTAAGTCATTCCACTTTAGTGTATACACCTCAGGTAATCTTGAACGGTAAGGATTTCCGTGGCTGGGGTAACGATACATTCACGCGCACCGTCAACGAGGTGAGCAAATTACCCCCCGGTGCACAAATTACGCTGACACTTAACCCTGCCAAAGCGGATGAGACACACATAACTGCACATGCAAAAGCACGTAGCGGAACTGCACTCTATGTGGCCGTTTATCAGAACGATTTATTCAGTGAAATCAGTGCAGGGGAAAACCGTGGGCGTAAGCTCTATCACGACGGTGTGGTTCGGGAATGGATAGGTCCTATAGTGATAGGTCAAGGAGGGCAGGTTAGCTGGCAACAGGCAATACGCTCCAAGCCGGAGTGGGTAACAACAAAAATGGGGGTGGTGGCATTCGTTCAAGATCAGGCTACGGGCGAAGTTTTACAGGCAATGCAGTTGCCATGGTGTGCTGGGTAGTAATTTAAAACCTGAATGGGCGTTTTTTTAACGGTAAGGAGATCTGAAAATGAAACAAGTATTGATAACATTTGTACTATTGGTTTTTTCACTAAGTGCTTATGCTGAGGATGGTATGAAAGACAAGGCAAGCAAGTTCGGTTTTCAGGAAACGGTAACAAAGCTGGAATCTGTAATCAATGAGAAGGGACTCACGCTGTTTGCCAAAATTGATCACGCAGAGGGGGCAAAACAAGCAGGGTTGGTAATGCGTCCGGCTACGGTAATGATATTCGGTAATCCCAAGGGTGGCACGCCGTTCATGGTGGCTGAGCCTAAATCTGCCATTGATTTTCCGCTTAAAGCGCTGGTCTGGGAAAATGCCGAGGGTAAAGTGTTTGTGTCCTATACAACGGTCAGTGAGATTGTCCATCGGCATAAAATATCCGGGCAGGAAGAATTGACAAAAAAACTGGATGGTCTGCTTGCGGGAATTGCCAAAACTGCCACAGAGTAATCAAGTAGCCCAGTCAGATTGCCACTTGAATAACAAAGCGTTTTGTCCAGAAGATTCAGATTGCGTTAAACTCTGATTTTTGTTTAATTAATCATGAGTCTTCCGGACATGGGGTACGCGTTAAAATAACGCAAACGCTGAAATTCTGACAGGGGTAATAAATGAAAAAGATGATGCTAATGATGGGGCTGGTATTTTTCTCTACATCTACACTGGGGGCAGATCGCATAATCAACCTTGATAAGGTGTTAATCGAAGAAATCAAAATCCAGGGTAAAGTTAAAGGCTGGATGCTCCAGAAGATCTGCCTTGACGGCGCCGCCTACTATGTGATGCCAGTAGCCATATCTCCTGCCAGTATTGCGCCTGTATTCACCAAGTTAGGCAAGCCTGAATTGTGTGAAGGAAACTTGGTTAAGCAGTAATAGTTCACTCTCATCTGGAAACGCTACATCCCCTTCTCCCCTTGTGGGAGAGGGTCGGGGAGAGGGGCTAAATTTAAAGGAGTTACCACCCTCTCCCTGGCCCTCCCCCATCAAGGGGGAGGGAAAACAGATGTTTCCAGAAGAGAATTAGTTGGCTTGTGAGGCGGCTGATAATCAATAGTCGAAAACAAATTGCCTAAAGAGAAGTATCCATAGATACCGCATAATCCGTTTCATCATGAATCTGCGTTAACTGCACGCCAACAAGGCTCATCTCTTCCAGTTTCTTGGCCATAGCCAGACGCAAGGTTTCATTGTGTGCTTGAGGGGGAGGAAAGCCCTGCCATTCACCTGCACTGAAGACATCCAGATTGTAGTAAGCAAATGGCGCTATTTTCTCACCGGTATCTACAGAGACAATGGTTAGCCGGTAGCCACTGTACGTGCCAGTTTCCGTACTTGCTTCTTTCGTATGCGGTACCACTTTTTCTTCAAAATCAATAAATTCGTCATCCGCTTCCTGCACATAGCCAGACAAAGGTTCAAGCAAGTTCACCAATTGCAAATGGGTAAGCTTAACGGTCAAGTTGCTAATCGCTTTCAGGTAGTCATCCTGATCCATGTCAAAAAGTGCAACAGGCAGCTGCTTTTCATTTTCCACTACACCAGAAAGCAGCCCGCGAATATTCACCATGTCGGAGATATTTACGCAAAACATTTCAGGTGTCAGACCCTTCAGATTAAAGCGGGATAACTCGTCAGAAGGCAACACCTCAATATAGGTTGCCCAGCCGGTGCCGTTACGCCTCAGCCCGGGTTTAACCTGATAATGGAGGATAAGGGTCTTGCCTTGTATGGTAATAACGACTTTATTCAAAACGGACTCTTTAAAGGGGTGATAGCAAAAAGCTGAATTTGTTTACGAACATGCAAAGTTGTATTGTAACGCTTTGAAGGCATCTATAAAATTCAGAATTGAATGTACGCCGAAAATGATTAAACGATGGAAGTTGTAACTATGAAGCAAAACCCCTGTCCAATAGTCAAGTCAATAGCGCTTCCTGACCACGGACAACACGCCCCCTCTCCCCCCATAAAAAAACTAGGGAGAGGGGGCAGTATCATCTCATCTTTACCCCATTTGAGTGCACATGATTCCAAACGAAAACCAGCCAAACAAAAGTAAAGTGAAAATGAAAATAGCAGATTCCACCGTCAAAACCCTGTGCGACGAACAGCTTGTACTGGAAAGTGAACTTCCTTTACAGGGCGCACATATTCTGGAGCTAGGGTGCGGTAAAGCAGAAAAGACCCGCGCTTTAGCTAAAACTGGCAAAGTAGCCTCTATTACCGCTTTGGAAGTAGACCAAATCCAGCATGAAAAAAACTTGCAAATACAGGATCTGCCCAATGTCACTTTTGCATTAGGCGGTGCAGAGGCGATACCATCACAAGATAACAGCTTTGATATCGTCCTCATGTTCAAGTCATTGCATCATGTGCCAAGAGAGCTCATGGACCAGGCGCTGAAAGAAATCCGGCGGGTATTAAAACCTGGCGGCCTGGCGTATATTTCCGAGCCGGTCTATGCGGGTGAATTCAACGAAATTTTACGCCTGTTCCACGATGAAAAAACAGTTCGCGAGCTAGCTTTTGCAGCAGTGCAACGGGCAGTGCAAAGCGGACTGTTTGAACTGGTTGCACAGAAATTTTTCAATACCCCGGGCCGTTTTGATAACTTTGAGCAATTTGAAGAAGGCATCCTGAAAGTCACCCACACTCACCATCAACTGGCCCCGGAATTATATGCAGCTGTTCGGGACAAGTTCATGGCGCACATGACACCCACCGGCTTTGATTTCCAAAGCCCGATTAGAGTGGATATTCTGCGCAAGCCACTGAACAGATAAAATGTGGGCCTGAAATATCGGTTAATGTTAGCTCGAAATTGCCAATTTTTTGCATAGATAATATGTTCAGAGGCAGATTGGCATTATGGTTTTGTGCTAGGATTGCATGGTTAAAATAATTGATAACAATAATGTCGCTAGAAGCTGCAGCCAGGGAGACGATAGACCGCTTGTTACGGGCGGAGGGTTGGTACGTCTGTGACGTAGCGCAAACCAACTTATATGCGGCGCGTGGCGTGGCGATCCGGGAATTTCCGTTCAAATCCGGGCATGGCTTTACCGACTATCTGCCGTATGTGGATGGCAAGGCCGCCGGGGTGATCGAAGCCGAGAAAGAAGGCGTTACCCTCAGTGGTGTCAAAACCCATTCTGGTCGGGGTTTGTCGCGCAGCACGAATCCAATCACCTTTATACATTGCTAGTCATGCTTAATTCAAAAGATACCTATAGCCGGCCCACTGATACTCCAGGCTTCGCTGTCCGGGAGGACACCATCGAATACGGTTTTATTGGCAAACTCCAGGGTCTCAAGTACGAATATCGCGACGATATCTGCGACCGCGCCGCACTTGAGAAAAACTTCCGCGAAAAATTCGAAGCCCTCAACCGTGTCAAGCTGACCGAAGCGGAGTTCGCTCGCCTGCTGGATGAAATCGTTACACCGGATGTCTTCACCGCTGCCAAGACCCTGCGCAGCATCAATGCCTTCACCCGCGACGATGGTACGCCGCTGAACTACACGCTGGTGAACCTCAAGGACTGGTGCAAAAACCATTTCGAGGTCATCAACCAGCTCCGCATCAACACGGACAACAGCCACCACCGCTACGATGTGATTCTTCTCATCAACGGCGTGCCCTGTGTGCAGATCGAGCTGAAAACCTTAGGCGTCAATCCACGTCGGGCCATGGAGCAGATCGTCGAATACAAGCACGACCCCGGCAACGGCTACACCAAGACGCTGCTCTGCTTTATGCAGCTCTTCATTGTCAGCAATCGCGACCGCACCTACTACTTCGCCAACAATAACGCTCGCCACTTCGCTTTCAATGCCGACGAGCGCTTCCTGCCCATCTATGAGTTTGCAGACGAGGACAACAGCAAGATCACCCAACTCGACGAGTTCGCCGAGCGCTTCCTGAAAAAGTGTGACCTCGGCCGCACCATCAGCCGCTATATGGTGCTGCTCGCCGGGGAGCAAAAGCTCATGATCATGCGTCCCTATCAGGTCTATGCTGTGCAGCACATAGTGAAGTGCATCGACGATGACAACGGCAATGGCTACATCTGGCACACCACCGGCAGCGGCAAGACGCTCACCTCATTCAAAGCCTCCACCCTGCTGAAGGAAAACGACCACATTCACAAATGCGTCTTCGTCGTGGACCGCAAAGACCTCGACCGCCAGACGCGAGAGGAATTCAACAAGTTCCAGGAAGGCTGCGTCGAAGAAAATACCAACACCGCCGCCCTTGTGCGCCGCCTGCTTTCAGAGGACTACGCGGACAAGGTCATCGTCACCACCATCCAGAAGCTCGGCCTCGCGCTGAACGAAAACAGCAAGCGCAACAAGCAGCGCAGCAAAAACGACCAGCCCACCTACAAGGAGATGCTCGCACCGCTGAGTGACAAACGCATCGTCTTCATCTTCGACGAGTGCCACCGCTCGCAGTTTGGCGAGAATCACAAAGTCATCAAAGCATTCTTCCCCAAGGCTCAGCTCTTTGGCTTCACTGGCACGCCGATATTTGGTGGCCCCAATGGCAACGCCAGTCGCGTAAAAATCGACGGCGAGGTGGCCTCGTATCAAACCACCGAAGAGCTCTTCCAAAATCAGCTCCACGCTTACACCATCACCCACGCCATCGAGGACGGGAACGTCCTGCGCTTCCATGTTGACTTCTTCAAGCCCGAGGGAAAAAATCCGCCGAAACCAGGCGAGGCCATCGCCAAGAAGGCCGTCATCGAAGCCATCCTCGCCAAGCACGATGCCGCCACCGGCGGACGCCGCTTCAATGCCATCCTCGCCACCGCGTCCATCAATGACGCCATCGAATACCACACGCTGTTCAAGACGATGCAGGCCGAGAAGCAGGACGCCGATCCCGACTTCAAGCCGCTGAACATCGCTTGTGTCTTCTCTCCGCCTGCACAGCTCGCAGAGAATCCCGAAAGCAAAAAGGACATCGAACAGCTCTCCGAAGACCTGCTGCAAGAGCAGGAAGACAACAAGGTCGAGCCAGAAGCGAAGAAGAAGGCGCTTGAAGCCATCCTCGCCGACTACAACACCCGCTACGGCACCAATCACCGACTCAGCGATTTCGACCTCTACTACCAGGATGTGCAGAAGCGCATCAAGGACCAGCAGTGGCCAAAGCAGCCGAAGGAGATTGAAGAAGGGAAACCAAAGAAGGACCTGCGCCACCTTGAGAAGATCGACATCACCATCGTCGTAGACATGCTCCTTACCGGCTTCGATTCCAAGTTCCTGAACACGCTCTACGTGGACAAGAAGCTTCAGCACCACGGCCTGATCCAGGCCTTCTCCCGCACCAACCGCGTGCTCAACAGCACCAAGCCCTACGGCAACATCCTCGACTTCCGCCAACAACAAGATTCAGTCGATGCCGCCATCGCCCTCTTCTCCGGCGAGAAAACCGGCGAGCAGGCGCGGGAAATCTGGCTCGTGGACAAGGCCCCCGTGGTCATCCAGAAACTTGAGGCCGCCGTGCAGAAGCTCGACGCCTTCATGAAGTCCCAGGGATTGGATTGCACCCCCTCCGCCGTCGCTAACCTGAAGGGGGATGCCGCCAAGACCGTCTTTATCGAGCGCTTCAAGGAAGTCCAGCGGCTCAAGACCCAGCTCGACCAATACACCGACCTCACCGGGGAAAACAAAGCCACCATCGAGCAGGTGCTGCCCGATGCAAACCTGCGCGGCTTCAAAGGCCAGTATCTGGAAACAGCTAAAAAGCTCAGAGAGCAGCGGGGCAAGGGTGGCGACAAAGATGCTGCCGATAACCCAGCGGACCAGCTCGACTTCGAGTTTGTCCTCTTCGCTTCCGCTGTCATTGATTACGACTACATCATGGGCCTCATCGCCAAATTCTCGGAAAAAGGGCCGGGCAAGTTTAAGATGTCCCGCGAGGAACTTATCGGCCTCATCAGCGCCGATGCCAAGTTCATGAACGAGCGCGACGACATTGCCGAATACATCGGCACGCTCAAGGCGGGCGAGGGTCTCTCTGAGGCCGCCATCCGCGACGGCTACGCCCGCTTCAAGGCGGAGAAGAGCACAAAGGAACTCGCTGCCATCGCCGCCAAGCACCACATCGCCACTGATGCCTTGCAAGCCTTCGTGGACGGCATCCTCGACCGCATGATCTTCGATGGCGAGCAGCTCAGCGACCTCATGGCCCCGCTCGACCTAGGCTGGAAAGCCCGCACCCAGGCCGAACTCGCCCTGATGGCAGACCTCCATCCCCTGCTGACGAAACGCGCCGGGGCGCGCGACATCTCAGGACTTAGCGCGTATGACCAGTAAGACGAAATCCACCTCCGCGAAGGAAGAGGCAAGGCCCGCGCTGGTGCCGGAAGGTGGAATCCAACCCCGGCTCCGCTTCCCCGAATTCAAAAATACCGGGGAATGGGTAGCAAGTCCGCTAATCGGACTGAGCAGCACAGGGCTAAGTAACGGCGTTTTCAATGATCCGAAGAAAGTTGGAACCGGCTACAAACTGATCAATGTCTCAGACATGTATATCGAGACAACGGTTGACGAAAGGAACTTGTCACTAATCGAACTCTCACTTTCCGACTTCGAAGCGAACAAGGTATTGCACGGAGACATCTTCTTCACTCGCTCGTCTTTAGTTAAGTCCGGCATCGCTGTATCGAACATCTATCTTGGAAGCTCGTGTGACGTAACTTTTGATGGACATCTGATCAGGTTCAGAGCCGACGCCAGCCATGTGATCCCGTTGTTTGCGCATTACCTTTTTAAGATAGCACCAATACGTGCCCAACTGGTTGCCCGAGGAAAATCGGCAACAATGACCACAATCGGCCAAGCAGACGTTGCGAGCGCGATGCTTTTCTATCCTGAAAAGAAGGAACAACAAAAAATCGCCGAATGCCTGAGTTCGGTGGATGAGCTGATGGCCGCGCAAGCGCGGAAAGTGGAGGCGCTCAAGACCCATAAAAAAGGGCTGATGCAGCAGCTTTTTCCCCGCGAAGGCGAAACCCAACCCCGCCTCCGCTTCCCCGAATTCCAAAACGCCGGGGAGTGGGAGATTGATCGACTTGATGTGTTGATAGAAGTGATTGATGGAGACAGAGGTACTAATTACCCAAAGGCAGAGGACTATAGTCAATCGGGATATTGCCTTTTTTTAAGCGCAGCAAATGTAAGCAAAATCGGCTTCAAGTTTGATGCGATGCAATTCGTTTCAAAAGAAAAAGACGACTCTTTAAGGAAGGGAAAGCTAAAGCGAGCGGATGTTGTTCTAACCACAAGAGGGACAGTGGGGCAATTCGCATTTTATTCTGAAGAAATACCCTACGAAAATATCCGAATCAATTCGGGCATGGTCATCCTAAGGGTAAAAGCAAAAAAAATTATTCCAGCTTATTTATATAACTTCACTAGTTCTGAAGTATTGCGTTCCTATATCAAAAACACTGCCTTTGGTAACGCCCAACAACAACTTACTGTGGGCGAAATAAACAAATTTCAAATCTATTACCCCGGCCCAGATGAACAACAACGTATCGCCTCGTGCCTGAGCAACCTCGATGCCCTGATCACCGCCGAAACCCAAAAGCTCGAAGCCCTTAAGACCCACAAGAAAGGGCTGATGCAGCAGTTATTCCCCTCCGTTGGAGGGGTGCCCGAAGGGCGGGGTGGTTAAATGACAAGACGAGACCTGAATGCAACCACCCCACCCCTGCGGGGCACCCCTCCAGAGGAGGGGAATAACACCCCTGGCCTGCGGCGTACCCCTCCAGGGGAGGGGAATACACGCCACACCAAAAATTACCGATCGCTGCCTTTCAATCCTGCGTTGAAAGAGCGAGCCAAAGCATTGCGCAAAGCAGGCAACCTATCGGAGGTATTGCTGTGGAATCAGTTGAAAAAAGGGCAATTCAAAGGCTTGGACTTTGACCGTCAGAAAATTATCGGCAATTACATCGTTGATTTTTATTGTGCCGAAAAGCAAGCGGTGCTTGAGGTAGACGGAAGCAGCCATGATGACAAGGCCGAATATGATGCGCAGCGTGACGCATTTCTAATGGGCCTGGGCTTGTGCGTCATCCATATTTTGGATGTGGATGTGAAACAAAACCTGGCGGGCGTGATGGACTTTTTGACGCGGCAGTTATTCCCCTCCGGTGGAGGGGTGCCCGAAGGGCGGGGTGGTTCTCCCTCCTATGGAGAGGTGGACGGCGATGCCGGACGGGGTGGTTAAATGACACGACGAGACATGAAAGCAACCACCCCACCCCTGCGGGGCACCCCTCCAGTGGAGGGGAATAAAACCGCCGAGCAGCGCGCGATGGAATCCTGCGAGGCCTCTGGTCATGCGGCGGCGGATCATTTTCGTGGCGTCACGAAAATGGTCGAATTGGGATGCGGCGCTATCGCGATGGGCATAACCTGGAGTGCAAAACCATGACGGACGTTAATCCTTCGCAGTTTGTGATCTACCAAAGCGAAGATGGACGCACCAAGCTGGATGTGCGTTTTGTGGATGAAACCGTCTGGCTTAGCCAAGCGTTGATGGCGGAGTTGTTTGGCACCACTAAGCAGAACATCGGGCAGCACCTGAAAAATATCTTTTCTGAACAGGAGCTTGACGAAGAGTCAGTTGTAAAGGATTTCTTTACAACTGCCGCTGATGGTAAGCAGTACCGCACCCGGCACTACAGTCTGGATGCCATTATTTCCGTTGGCTACCGGGTGCAAAGTCATACGGCTACCCGCTTTCGTCAGTGGGCAACCCAGCAGTTGCGCGAGTACATCGTTAAAGGCTTTGTGCTCGACGACGAGCGCCTGAAAAACCCGGATCGGCCTTTTGACTATTTTGAAGAGCTCACGCGGCGCATTCAGGACATCCGCACCAGTGAGCGGCGATTTTATCAAAAAATCACCGACATCTACGCCACCAGCGTTGACTATGACCCTACGCAACCTGAAAGTATTTCGTTTTTTCAGACAGTACAAAACAAGATGCACTGGGCCATTACGGGACAAACGGCGGCAGAGATCATTCACACCCGTGCCGATAAAAATCTGCCCAATATGGGCCTGATCAGTTGGCGCGGCGGCAAGGTGCGCAAGGCCGATGTGAGCATTGCCAAAAATTATCTCAATGCCGATGAATTAGCCGCACTGAATAATCTGGTGGAGCAATATCTGGTGTTTGCTGAAGGGCAAGCCATGCGTCGCGTGCCCATGACGATGAACGACTGGATTGCCAAGCTGCACGGTTTTTTGACGATCAACGACCGCGACATTCTCAACAACGCCGGAAAAATCTCTCACGAGGTAGCCAAGGCTTTCGCCGAATCGGAGTATGAGAACTTCAACAAGGCTCAGATTGCCAAGGCCGATCACTTGGAGAGTGATTTTGATCAGGCGATGAAGCGGCTACCAAAGCCCAAACCAACGAAGCAAAAGAAAAAACCATGACTGAACAGAATCAAAAACAACTGGGCAATACGCTCTGGAGCATCGCCGACCAATTGCGCGGAGCGATGGATGCGGACGATTTCCGCGATTACATGCTGTCCTTCCTCTTCCTGCGCTACCTCTCGGACAACTACGAGACGGCGGCGAAGAAGGAGCTGGGGAGGGATTACCCGAGTGCGAGTGAAGTCGCTGCGGAGATGGAAAAGGTAACGGCCAACCGAGCGTTGGAAGTGGCTGCCGCGAAAGCGAAACCAAAATCAAACAGAGAAAACGAAGAGGCAGTAGAAAAACCGCTACCGATCGTAACCGCTCTTCAACTCTGGTATTCCCGCAATACCGAGGACGTCGGCGAATTTGAAAAACAGATGCGGCGCAAGGTGCATTACGTCATACAGCCCGCGCACCTGTGGAACAGCATCGCCAACCTGGCCCGCACGCAGAACAGCGATCTGCTGAAAACGCTGCAAGCGGGTTTTAAATACATCGAGACGGAATCTTTTGAAAGCACCTTCCAGGGCCTGTTCTCCGAGATAGACCTGAGCTCCCCCAAGCTGGGCAAGAAGTATGAGGACCGGAATGCCAAGCTCTGCACTATCATTCAGAAGATCGCCGAAGGACTGGCGGAGTTTTCTACGGATATCGATGCACTGGGCGATGCCTATGAATACCTGATCGGCCAGTTTGCCGCCGGGTCTGGCAAGAAGGCGGGCGAGTTCTACACCCCGCAACAGATTTCCGACATCCTCTCCGCCATCGTCACGCTGGACAGCCAGGAACCGAAAACTGGCACGAAGAAGCGGCTGGAGAGCGTGATGGACATGGCCTGCGGCTCCGGCTCCCTGTTGCTCAACGTGCGCAAGAAGGTGGCAAAGGCAGGCGGCACCATCGGCAAAATCTTCGGCCAGGAGAAGAATATCACCACCTATAACCTCGCCCGCATGAATATGTTGCTGCACGGTGTGAAGGATACGGAGTTTGAGATTTTCCACGGTGACACCTTGCTCAACGAGTGGGACACGTTGCGCGAGCAGAACCCGGCCAAAAAGCCGAGCTTCGACGCCATCGTGGCCAACCCGCCGTTTAGCTACCGCTGGGAGCCGACCGATGCGCTGGCTGACGACGTGCGCTTCAAAAGCCACGGCCTCGCCCCCAAGTCCGCCGCTGACTTTGCCTTTCTGTTGCACGGCTTCCACTTCCTCAAAGACGAAGGCGTGATGGCGATCATCCTGCCGCACGGCGTACTGTTCCGTGGCGGTGCCGAGGAACGCATCCGCAAGAAACTCCTCCAAGACGGCCACATTGATACTGTCATCGGCCTGCCTGCAAATCTTTTTTACTCCACCGGCATCCCGGTGTGCATCCTCGTGCTGAAGAAATGCAAGAAGCCCGACGATGTGCTCTTCATCAACGCCGCCGAGCACTTCGAAAAAGGCAAGCGCCAGAATCAACTGAGCGAGGAGCATATCGCCAAGATCATTGATACCTACAAACAGCGTCCAGAGAAACCCATCGAACGCTACGCCCGAAGGGTGGAAATGGCAGAGATCGAGAAAAACGACTTCAACCTGAACATCTCTCGCTACATCAGCACGGCGGTGGGTGAGGAGGAGATCGACCTCGCGGCGACCCATGCAAGCTTGGTGGAAATCGAGAAAGCAATCCAGATAGCGACTACGAAGCACAATGAATTCCTTAGAGAACTGGGCAAGCCGCTGTTACCGTCGGCGGATTGAAGTTCGTCGTGGATTTGGAAGCGGCGTTAGGGAGGGCGCTGATTTATTCAGTGTTTGCGGTGGGTGATTCGCTGGCCGTCGACCACGGCGAGCGCGATGACTTCTGGGCCACCAGCTCGAACAAGCAGCTCAACTTTGGCTTCGGCCGGCACTGCGCGCCTTTACGTTCGCTGCGCTCATGTAAGCCTTCACCGCAACTTCAAAGTCACCGCGATTTGCTCGAAAAAACATAGTGATTTTCGACATAGAGCAGTAACGCTACTTAGCCTCGCCCTTCGATTCCCAAGGTCCCGTCATTACACAGGATAACCATTGTCTTTCAGGGAGGGTCGAAATTTTCCAGTCAGCAGAGTCTTTATTTTGATAGGCTTGTATTGATTTGATTGGTATCCGTTTATGTTCCAGCTATATCGTTTTTTGTGGTTAATTTCTACCACGGGATAAAGACATTTTTTATTGGGATTTTTCATTACCAGTACAATTTTGTGCTGCTCATTCGTTTTTATATGTTCAAGCACTCGATACATTTGTGATTGGCATTGGCTATAAGTTGAATGCCATTCAACTGTTTTTGCCTTTAGATATAGCGCCCCGTTGCAAGCTCTTCCTGTTCCGTTGAAAACCCCGGTAAATTGATCGTTGGCCATAGCTAAAGTTGAGCCGAAAAAGGTGATTCCTATACATGCCAGTTTTATGCGCATATTGCACTTGCACCTGTTCTCATAATGGATAATGCGTATTTTAATTTTTGATCATACAAGGGATCACCAACATTATAATAAGTTGCAATGTTTGATGTTGACATGGGTTTCCATCCAAAATGTTGTAACCTTGAAGAGATAATCGGTGCGTTTGCTGTAAATCCTGAAAAGTGGGGCATATCTTTTGGATTTAACTTTGGCTAGTAATGAGTAAAAAATTAATTTAAACATATTGTTATTGAGTTTTATGTTGTGACATGAAGTGAATGATCGCGTCAAGATTCTTTGCGTGTACGATAATAATTTGGTGCCTTTACAGGTACTTAATATAGTGCTTTAATAAGTGCTAATTAAAGTATAGGAGGTAATTGTGAACATCGTTCCCGCCCAAGAAATCAAGCGTCGTGGCATTGCTGCTGTAGATGAAGCGCTCGCCAAAGGTCCGGTGCATATTATCAAAAACAACCGCCCGCAATACGTTGTGCTGACCGAAGAACTTTACAACGAGCTGATTGAATCGCAGGAAGAAGCTGCATTGGCCCGTATCAAGGCTTCGGTGACAGATGCCAAAGCAGGCAACGTTACTCGGCACAATAGCATCGAAGCGCTAATGCAACATCTGGATAGTGAACCTGCTGCATGAGTTGGTCGTTGGCTACAACGGCTTTCTTTGATCGCCGTGCACGTAAATTTTTGACCAAACACCCCGATCTCCGGCCTCGATTTATCGAAACGATGGAGCAACTTTGTGATGATCCTTTTCAACCCAGCCTGCGTTTACACCCTCTTAGCGGAAAACTCCAGGGCCTGCAGGCCGTAAGCCTTACCTACAGTTACCGTATTACACTGACTGTGCAGGTCACTGAACACGAAATTCTCCTGCTTGACATTGGTAGCCATGATGAGGTGTATGGGTGAGTTGGAGTCACGATTTTAAATTCGCTCCTCACCTTGGCATAATACATGTTCGACTAGTCACTTGGAGATTTCAATCGTTGTGAAGAAGATCGCCTTTCTGCGTCACTCCAACTGATGTGTCCTTAAGCTTGTTACGTCGATTTCATTTTGTTTCTTCAAAATACAACGTTATTGATGATATTCTCAATTCAAGAAATAAGAATATTGTTACTATAATTATGTTTATATATATGATATATTTAATTATTCTCATTTCATGAATTAAGAATATGGCTAAGATCAGTAATCGGCAGGTGGCGCTAAAACCACAGGATTTATATGTGCTGCTGGCTTTGTTAAGCCGAGGTGGTAGCCTTGCGAGTTACCAGGAACTGGCGGAACAGACTGGCTTGGCAGTCTCGGCAGTGCATGGTGCGCTCAAGCGTGCAGCGGTGGCACGGCTTGCCATGTTTGAGGATCGCCGCCCGGTGGTGCTGAAGCCTCAGCTGCGGGAGTTTGTGTTGCATGGCGCCAAGTACGCGTTTGCACCAGTGTGGGGTTCGCTGACACGTGGTATTCCCACGGCCTATGGCGCTGCACCGTTGAACAGGATTATTGCGCCTTCCAGCGATCCTGTGCCTGTGTGGCCGCACCCTAAGGGCACGGTGCGTGGGCTGAGCCTGGCACCGCTGTATCCTTCAGTGCCGGATGCTGCACTCAAGGATGAGCGCTTATATGCTGCCCTTGCCCTGTTCGACGCAATTCGGAGCGGCCAGGCACGCGAGCGTGATGCCGCTCAGAAGTTGCTTGAGGCGTTTTTTCAATGAGAGCGCAGTACCCGAATCTAGCCAAGGTTGAACTCATTGCTCACGCGCTCGGGACGTTGCGGGAGCAGTTGGTATTTGTGGGTGGTTGTGCCGTGGATTTGTTGCTGACTGATCCTGCTGCCGCGCCGTCGCGGGTGACTTACGATGTGGATCTGGTGGCGCAGGTGGCAGCTTTGGCGGGATATCATGCGTTGGAAAAGCAGTTTGCCCAACTTGGTTTCAAGCGGGATCTGGCGCAAGACGCGCCTATCTGCCGCTGGCGTTATAATAATCTGGAGGTGGATTTGATGCCCATGGATACAAGTGTTCTCGGCTTTGCCAATCGCTGGTATCCGCTGGCTGTGCAAACGGCACAGGAGGTCGTTTTGTCGGCTGGAATGGTCATTCGCCTGATTGCTGCACCCGTATTCCTGGCGACTAAGTTCGAGGCGTTTGCAGATCGGGGGCAGGGAGATTTGCTGGGTAGCCACGATTTGGAGGATATCGTTAACATTGTGGATGGCAGGCCGGAGCTTGTCGGAGAAATTTCTAACAGCCCCACGGATTTGCGGCACTATCTGGCTGATCGGTGTAAGGCGATTATGGCGATGCCAAATTTTGCGGACGCCTTGTCGGGAATGATTTTCCCGGATGAATCACTTGCCGAACGAGTGAAAATAATAAGGTTGAGACTCAGTCAAATTACGGAGTTGGATCCAGCGTGAAAACTTCTACCATCTTCCTGAAATTATTGAGCAAGTAATAATTTATGTAGAAAAGTCGGTGCAGTTGGTCAGTTTGATTAGCGAAAAATTGATCCGTTAATTGCACCAAATGGCAGGCCGTACGAAAAAACTCGCTGGGGCTCATATGGGACACCTGTCAAATATTTTTTACATTATTTTCAAGTAATTGCGAATATGAAGTGTGTATAAGTAATTTTTTTTATAAGCTAATATTACGTTCTGTTCAAAAAAAGAATGGGAGTATTTTGATATGAGTAAGAAGTTGAACGTATGTTTAATTGGGGTGATATTTGCTATATCGTCTTTTTCCGCCATCGCTGAACAAGACAATACGGTAACCGGAGATAAAGCCACAGATATGGTGGCAGATATTGTCGTGGCGCGTCCGCTGGGGTTGGTATCTACAGTACTTGGTACTGTGCTGACTGTAATTTCGCTGCCGTTTACCATTCCAACCGGTAGCGTGGGGGATACAGCCCGGGAATTGATTGTTAAGCCGGCGGAATATACGTTCAACCGGCCTCTTGGCGAATTCCATCATTGTGGTGAAGATCGCCATCCTTGTGGTGCCTCCGATTGATTCTTAAAAGCTGCCAGCTTTTATCGGGATTGCGTTAATCCATACACCCGTAATACATCGTGCAACTTACTTCTCCATCCAGACTTTCCGGGTGAACTGAATCAATAATGAGTTTTGCCATGTCAATTTCGTCCGGTGTGCCATGGGCGACGATGAGCATGCGATTCGCGTTCAGTTCGGCTTCGTAATCAGGTAGCCTTTCCCTTGGAATACAGGTGTATTGGGTCATGTCCAGACCATCCAGGTTGTCTATCACGGTTGCACCTTCTATCTCAGTGGCGCTTTGGTGATCCTTTTCAACGATGGACAGTTTGTGCATATCAAAGCCCGCACTGTGTAATTTTTTGATAGCAGTTTCTGCTAAAGAGTGGTTTGCGTAGGTTGCGATTAAAGAGTTATGTCCAGACATGGTATATCCCTCATTTTTAGATCTAACGTTTGCCAGGCATATGAATTCAGTATGCCTGGCAGGTTGCAGGGGTGATCAAGTTAGCTTGCTGGTCCAGTCGTCAAGAGGAACACAGGCTTCCTGAGTGGGGTTGTGTGGGTCGCGCAGTGCATTGATCTGGCAAATATATTCGATGCCATTTTCATCATGCAGATTGACGTATGGGCTGGGGCCATATTCTTCGAAAGCGCTGGAGTCGCCGTATATAAATTCGTATTCGCCATTTATATCCACTTCCAGTTTGCCACCATGGCTTTCGCCGTAATCATGCCAGCGTGTGTTGACGCTTCCCTCTACCACGGGGGACATTCTTGAGGTTTTCTTATCATGCCAAGCTACCATAACTGGTTCTATTATGTTTACATCGCTGTCAGCGACAGAGTTTGCGAGTACGCTTGCTTTCATGTAATCCAGGTCCTGGCCTGAATAATCAATGTGTGCTTCTTTCATGGGTGCCTCCTTAACGGTTAACTTGCTATCAGCGTGTTGCTATAACAAGTGAATAGGGAACAGAGTGAGTCAACTTTCGTCACAATGGTGAAGTGGTGAGTGAATGAAAATCCAGTTGAATTTAAGTATAGATATACTTGATTAATTTACTAGGTTATTTTTTAGTACCATGATAAGTAGCGATAAATAATCGGGTTTCACGGAAATATGAACCTCTCTAAGCTCAGCAACAAATTTTTAAGTCATCTTGTGACACTAGATATAGTGTCTCCATGTAATGTGTTTTTACAGATTTCTTTGGGGAATTAAAACAGATCGCTAGTTTCTCAAACCCGCATAAATCGGTACAATCTTGCGATTATTTAGATATTTACATTGAACATGTCCGATTTTTTCTCAGTTTTGTTGCAGTATCTCCTGCCTAAAAAGGCCATCACCGAATTTGGCGCAAACATTGCCAATGCAAAAGCAGGGCGCTTCACCACCCGTTTGATTAAGTGGTTTGTGGGTAGATATGGGGTAAATATGGCTGAAGCGGCGAACCCTGATATCGCTAGCTTTGCCAGTTTTAACGAGTTTTTTACGCGCCCTTTGCGTAGCGATGCGCGACCACTGGCAGCAGCAGATTTTGTTTGCCCGGTAGATGGTGCGATTAGTCAGTTTGGCAATATCGAGCAGGATCAGATATTTCAGGCTAAAGGACACAATTATTCCACTACCGCGTTGGTGGGGGGCGACAGTAATCTGGCAGCGCAATTTCAGGATGGTACATTTGCAACGCTTTATCTTAGCCCAAGGGATTATCATCGCATACATATGCCGTGCGATGGACGTTTGACCCGTATGATTTACGTACCAGGGGCACTGTTTTCAGTTAACCCAGCCACCGCACGCGGCGTGCCGGGCTTGTTTGCCCGCAACGAACGTGTGGTATGCGTATTCGAAACGGAACATGGGCCGTTTGTGTTAACGTTAGTGGGCGCAACTATTGTAGGCAGTATGGCTACAGTCTGGCATGGCGTGGTGAACCCGCCGCGTACGCGCAATGTCAGAGAGTGGCAATACGATCAGCAAAACATCCTGCTTAAAAAAGGCGATGAGATGGGGCGCTTTTTATTGGGTTCGACTGTGGTGATGTTGTTTCCGAATGGTTTGCTGGAATTCAATCAAACTTGGGCGCCTGCCGGCTCAGTAAAAATGGGTGAGGTAATGGGTGTTAAAGTAACGTAAGTGTTGCAATAAGTGGGTGTTGTTGGGAGTATTATTGAATCTGGTAAGTTAAGCCATGACCAGTTTCGATACAGTGTGCTAATCTCTACAGACACTATAAGAATGCAAGAGGGGAAATCGTATCTACAGGTTAATTATGAAACAGATTCAATATGGTTTTGTTTTCCTCAGTTTAATTTTTGCTGGCCAGGTGCTGGCAGCCGAGCCACTTGGTTTTGGACTTTCTAATAAATATTGTCTTGGCGATGTTTGTCTTGGCGACGCTGATGCAAACCATCCTGAGTTGAAAATAAGCGAAGAATTAAAAAAAGTTGCTAAATACAGGAAAGCACCTGTATGCCGTATCAATGAGGCCTCTGTTTATCTGCGGGATGTAAAATATAAAAATGGTTCAGAAGGTTCTATTTACCTGCTCGCCGACCCCGCTAATCTCAGTCCTAATTTAGAAAAATATTTTCGTATCAGCAGTATTACGGTGAAATTTTCACCTTTTCTTTCTCCCGAAGCGGTTAAGGCGCTGGAGCAGAAAATTGCCGGTCGTTACAAGATGGCCCGAGCAAGTGCGTATAGCTATGAAGCCAAGGACGGTAATCGGACGATACGTTTGACAGTATCAACTTGGGAATCCAGTCTTTTGATGACTGGGGTGGATGGTTCCGAATACGCAGCACAGCCAGGGTGCGCGCAGCAACAGGTTCCCAATCTGTAAATTTTTTTAGCTGTTTTTATTTTGAAATTTCAATAGTGCTTAAGCGCTTTGGTAAGCGCTTCTTTCACTCTTTTCCGTAGGGAATCTGGCCCTATTACAGTGACATCTGGCCCGTATTTTAGTATATCCATGATCAGTTCCCTGTCGTCACTGTAGGGAATTTCCAGCACATAATAACCATCCTTTTCAAATTTGCTGCGCTGTTCTGGATGCCAGGATTCAGCTGCAACCCAGCGTGCGCGCTCAGGTGTAAATCGCAGCAAGGCTGTTTGCTTTGCTTTGCCCGAGAAAATGCCATAACCAGACCCTAATATTTTATCCAGCATATTGGCAGAAACTGCTTTTGCAGGGGTATCCAACATACTGCCATGACGGATTGTATCGATAGAAAAACTGCGCAGTCCACTGCGTAAATGACACCAGGCATCCAGATACCAATTGTCGCGATAATATACCAGGCGCTGCGGTGACACTTCGCGCTCGGTCTCTGCATCATTTGAACGACTGTAATGGGTAATCTGCAAACGTTTTCGTGCAAGTAGTGCATGGCTGATAATCTCAAAATATTGAGGTGCAACCTGCCTGGCCGTCGCATGCAGGATTTTGATTCTGGACTGCACTTCTGTAGCTGTGTGATCACCACTCTCCAGCAACAAACTCAATCGACTCTGTAAGGGTTGGATATGGGGGCCTAGTAACCCCGGTTGAATATTGGCCAGCAAATGTTGCATGGTGAGCAGGGCGTGAATTTCTGAAGCGTTAAACCACAAACCGGGCAAGCCATACTTGGGTGCGTGGCTCTCCACTGTGCCAAAACGGTAGCCACCAGCAACTCGATTCCACTCAATGGGTGCATTCAGACGGTCTCGCAAGTATTCCAGATCACGTTTGAAAGTAGCGCGAGATACGCTCAGCTCATACAAAAAATCGTTAATAGGAACCAGTTTGCGATCATTCAGCATTTGGTCAATTTTGTAAAAACGTTCTGTTCTATCCATCTTTTCTGATTGTGGCTCATGGTATGAGCTAATAGTGTAGAGCTTTTAAGATAGGGGTATGAGAGAAAATTAGTATAAATATTTTACTGGCTCATCTCATGAGCCTCATGGCCTGCATACTACACAAATGAATAATTTAAACGGAGCCAGTGTCATGAAACGAAAAAGCCAAATCCTTCGCCTGCAATCCTATCTGCATGATCCTGATTTTTGGGTGTTTGTGGTGACCATTATGACTTCAATTGCAGTTATGATTCTGCCCGCCGGGTAGCAAATACTGGGTAATCTCCTATAATCAAAAACAGAAACTAATAACGAGGAGAAAAACACCATGAATTTGCGTTTTATATTGCCATTAGTAGTGACCACCGCCTTCTTTAGCGGATGTGCCGAAATGGGTAGTCTGGGTGGCACCAGGTATGGTGAAACCAGTAATGCGCCTGTAAGTCAGACTGAACGTTACGGGACAATAACCAAGCTGGAGTATATTCAGGTAGATGAAAACTACAAACTGGGTGTAGGTACTGCCGCGGGAGCTGTTGCTGGTGGTATTCTTGGTTCTGAAATTGGCGATAGCGGTACTGCAACCATCGCGGGTGCCGTTCTGGGCGGATTGGCTGGTACCTATGCCGAGAGCAAAGTACGCAAGCAGGATGCACAACGGATAATCGTAAGAATGAACACAGGCGGAACATTGACGATTGAGCAACCGGTAGATACGCGTTTAAGGTCCGGAATGAATGTACGTGTTGAAGGCAGTGGCCAGAATGCACGGGTGTTGCCGCGATAATATAAAAATTGTTTTCCTGTTTTGAACAGGGGCATTGTTTTGCGATTAAAACCACGTTGTTTGTGGGTATCTCAACGCTATGCCCCTTTTATTATTTTGAGTTTTAAACTTCTTTAGCGTTTCCGGATGGGAACTGATTTTTTAGCAAGAAGTTGCATTGGGTGTTAAATGAATCAGGAAATAATCATGAAATGGTTTTGGCTGGTACTTGTTATTGTGCTTTCAGGTTGCAGCGGGGTGCCAGAGGGCCTGCACCCAGTTTCTGGTTTTAACATAAATCAATATCTTGGCCGGTGGTATGAGATTGCCCGGCTAGACCATAGCTTCGAGCGCGGTCTGGTCAATGTGATGGCTGATTATCGCAAATTGCCAGACGGTCGGGTAGAAGTGCTTAATCGCGGGTTCAGTCCTGTAAAAAATGCCTGGCAGGATGCAAAGGGTGTAGCCCGGTTTCAGGGAGCTTCGGACATAGGCAGCTTGGAGGTGTCTTTTTTCTGGCCGTTTTATGGTGCTTATAACGTGCTAGTGCTAGATCCTGCGTATCGTTACGCGATGGTGGCTGGGCCAAACCGAGGGTACCTCTGGATTCTGGCGCGAGAATCGCGGCTTGATCAGGCTACGCTGGATAGGCTTGTTGCTAAAGCAAAAGCATTGGGATTTGCTACAGATTCGCTGATTTATGTTGAGCAGGGCCCTGTTAGCCAGCAGTAGCAAAGGGTGATGTTCTGTATCTCGTAAATCTTCGTCTGTATTTCAGTATTTAAACTTCATATCAAACAACTTTTTCGGCTTGAAGCTGCTGGGTGCATTTTTTTTTGCTTATTTTACAAATATTGAAAAATTTCATATTTTTTTCAATATGTTATTTCTTCTATTTGAAAAAATTATCAGCTCGTTTCTAATATAAATAGTCGAACACATTCTCCCCGGTCTTTCAAACACTCGTTAACGCCACCTGATTCTGCTAGCAGGGTGATTTTCACCCCATAACAGGGGCAAATTTGCCCAATTGAATGTTTCATTTATGACGCATATGATATTAGCTTAAAAATTATAATAATAATTTCTAGACAGATTGGTGGTTCTAGTCATAACGATGGTTCTTATATAAATATTTCATCAGGAGTGGGGAAATGTCAGTTAAATGGGAGTCTTTAACCTCTACAGCAAATGCTAATCACAGCTTGTTTGATGCATCTTCTGTTTTGAAGTTTGGCGCAAAAATGCGTCCGAATCATGGTGTTCCAGGACACCTTATCCTGACCGAGAAGATGAATAAGGTAGAAGTCCATCCAGCGCTTGGGTTAACAACGCCCATCTGGGGTTATGAAGGGAAGTTTCCGGGGCCAACCATTGAGGTGGATGCGGGATCAGAGGTCAGGATCACAGTGGTAAATAAGATCGCGGGCAATATTCCTTACGTGCATGTTGTGTCAGATGATGCAGCAGGTGGTTCAATGAATGACCCTGGAACAGAAGCCAGTTCTACAGACTCGCTTGATCAGGAAGAATCCATGAATGTGACAGGCCTGAATGCCTGGACTGTGGTTCATCTGCACGGTGGGCCCACCCATCCGGATAGCGATGGCTGGACCGATAATGTGATCGGAAAAGGTGAGCATGTGGAGATGCAATATACCTGCGACCGGGAAACCTACATGATGGAACATCCGCCGCAGACACCCAATGGAAAGCCTGTTAAGGAAAGTTATAAAGGTGGGGCTGCACCCATGTATTGGTACCATGATCACGCAATGGGAGTGACACGGTTTAATGTGTATGCCGGATTGGCTGGCGGCTGGCTGGTACGTGACCCGATAGAACAATTAATTGGTCTGCCTGTGGGGGAATTTGAATTACCCTTGATTCTGCAAGACCGTAATTTTGAAACGGTGGATGGTACAGCTACGGGTAATTTAACCGGACGTTTTTTGCATAAAGTACAAAGCAGTGTGCGTGAATGTTTTCCGCCTGCAACAATTGTAAATGGCAAGCTTTGGCCTCGTGCCATGGTTAAGAAACAGGTTTATCGTTTACGTATCGTGAATGGCGCCAACGCCAGAGTGTATCGTTTGCATTTCATGGGAATGAAAACCGCAGACGAAAACAGCCGCGAAACACTGCAAAACTACCAGGTACAGCAGATTGGCACGGATGGCGGGCTGCTAGGTAAAGCGGTGGACTTACCTAATGGCAATCTGATTCTTTCGCCGGGTGAGCGGGCTGATGTGTTACTGGATTTCGGGCAGATGGCAAAAGAAGGGTTTAAGCATGTGGTTGTTTATAATAGCGCCGCTGCGCCATTTAACGGTGAGCCGGTCACGAGTGATGCTGCAATTTATACGGGAAATCGGGATGAGTTTCGCGAGTTCCCTCAAGTGATGCGGTTTGATTTTTATGGTAATTTTATGCAACCGGGCATTAAAGGAAAATCAATCGAACATATGTCACTGGACCCGGCATTCAAACGCCTGCCAGCCAATCACAATGTGTACCCCGCAGATCATGGACACAACCTCATTGTGCTCAGGGAAGAAGATGTAGCAGAAGTTGATCCGGATACCGGCCAGACGAAGATCAAAACCATGCTGTTTCTTCATGAAATGATGAAGGAGGAAGACGCAGATAAAATGGGCATGAATATGTACAACATAAAAGTGTCTGACCCTGCTGATGCTACAAAAAAAATTCGTGCCGGAATAAAGCTCAAACTGACCGATGACCCGGTGACCTATGTCACCGTTGCCAAGCGGTTTAACGATATGACCAGCATTTTTATTGTAAAAGGCTCTTGGCAGCTTTGGAAGGTAATTAATCTGAGTCCGGATACGCATCCATTTCATATCCATCTTGTGCAGTTTCAGCCTATTAAACGTAAGAGATATGCTGCGACAAAGGCAAGTAACCCGATAGATAATGCGAAGTTTAATTTTACCTTCACCAAGCCGCCTGTTGATGTGGGTATAGATGATAACGAAGCGGGCTGGAAAGATACCGTCCGTGTTAACCCGGGTGAACGGGATGCCAACGATAAAATCATTTCGGCAGAAATGGTCATAGTGGCAGCACAATTCAATAAACATGCTGGGCGTTATATGTATCATTGCCATATTCTGGAGCATGAAGATACGGAAATGATGCGTTCATTTGTTGTGGTTCCCAAGGAAACCATGCCTTTTATGGGGCATATGAATCATCACCACCATCCATGAGTCTGTGTGTGCCGTTCCTGTTGGATCAGTTTTAGTTAAGAGCTGAATCTGCTCGCAAACGCTCAATAGCGAGATCCAGAAATGCTCTCACTCTTTGTGATGCGTGCCTGCCTTCATGGTGCAAAACATGCACAGGTAGTGGGGAGGGCTCAAATTCGCTTAGAACGGTCTGGAGAGTTCCTTCGCGTAATTGTGGGGCGACCTGATAGGATAATAGCTGTGTGAGTCCAAAACCACTCACTGCAGCAGTTACTGCGGAATCGTTGGTAGTGGTTGCTATGCGCGGCTGTAGCTTGATGCTGCGGGATACACCATTCACCATCAGCCGCCACTCGGGCGTTGGTGTTATGCCACTGACAGAAATAATGCTGTGCGCTGTCAAGTCATCGGGGTTTTGCGGAATGCCATGCTGTTCCAGATAGCTGGGGGCGGCACAGATCATGCGTCGCACCTGACCTACTCTTATCGTCTGCATAGATGAATCGGGCAGTTCGCCGATACGAATGGCCACTTCCATTCCCTCGTCCAGCATATTGACCACCCGGTCCAGGAATAAGCATGCAGCACTTACTTCGGGGTGGCGTTGCAAATACTCTGTAACAATAGGTGTCACATACTTCGCACCGAAAAGAACCGGGGCCGTGAGTGTAAGTCGCCCACGTGGGGCGCTGTGCATGCCGCTGACTGATTCATCGGCATCTGCCAGTTCTGCAATAATACGACGACAATCCTGCGCATAGCGTGCACCAGCATCTGTCACGCGTACCACACGTGTCGTGCGCGTTAACAGGCGTACGCCAAGTTGGCTCTCAAGCGTATTAATGGCACGGGTAACAGCGGGTGGTGAAATGTTGAGTTTACGGGCCGCACCGGCAAAACCGTTGGTTTCTACTACAGCTACGAAGACATTGATCAGATGAAGTCTATCCATATTATTCCATTTATCGAAATAGTGACTTGTGATTTATGGATATTCTATCTGTTAAAAGAATCAAATACCATTTGCTCATTCGCATAACGTTAGCGGATTCGGTAAATATCAAACTATGACTAAAAGGAGTTTCATCATGTCTCGCATTAGTATTCCAACATTAGAGCAATCCATTGATGCTTCAAGGCCACTGTTGGCTGCTGTTGAAAAACAATTGGGCGTTGTACCTAACCTGATGAAATTGGTGGGGCACAGTCCAGCCGCGCTGGAAGGCTACCTGTCGCTCAACGGCGCACTCGCCAAGGGTAAACTTAACGTACAATTGCGTGAGTTGATTGCCATGGCAGTGGCCGAGTTTAACGGCTGCGACTATTGCCTGTCGGCACACGATTACCTTAGCCGAAATGTTGCTAAACTTAGCGATAGTGAGATCCAGTCAGCTCGTGATGTTTTTTCCCATGACGGGCATACACATGCGGCGTTGCGCTTTGCTCGACGAGTAGCCGAGACTCGAGGCCGCGTTTCCGACCATGATCTGGCTACGGTACTTGATGCTGGTTTCGACGAAGCCAGTGTGATTGAAATCGTTGTTTCAGTGGCACTGAACGTTCTGACGAACTATGTTAACAATGTTGCACAGACCGATATTGATTTTCCCAAGGTTACCGCGAGGCTGGCAGCTTGAGTGTTGGTAAGCCAGAACGGGGGCAGAGCGTACCGCTTTGGCCCCGTTTTTAAACTTTGTAAAAGAAATAGTGGAGTCACATCATGACAAATAAACCCGAATCTGATCGCCCCCCTTTGCCGCCTTTTACCCATGAAACAGCTGTGCAAAAAGTACGCATGGCTGAAGATGCCTGGAACAGCCGTGACCCCAAACGTGTTGTGCTTGCGTACACGTCCGACAGCCAATGGCGAAATCGGGCAGAGTTTTTACAGGGGCGTGAAGCCATCGAGGCATTTTTGAATCGCAAGTGGAACAGAGAATTGGACTACCGGCTGATAAAAGAGCTTTGGGCTTTTCACGAGAACCGCATTGCAGTTAGATTTGCCTATGAGTGGCACGATGACAGCAATCAATGGTTCCGAAGTTACGGCAATGAGAACTGGGAATTTGATGAACATGGCTTGATGAGATTGCGCATTGCGAGCATTAACGACATGCTGATCAAAGAAAGCGAACGAAAATATTTATGGCCGGCAGGGCGACGTCCGGATGACCATGCTTCATTAAGCGATCTAGGGTTATAGCCATCATGAAGGATGCTTTAAGACGCTACTCAAGCGATATTGCTTTCACTGATTCCGTAAAAGCAATACAGACCCGAAAAAATTCTCGGCACGCCTATGCACGAATGGAACAATCAGGCTCGTGGGAAACCAGAATTACCCCTGACCTTAAAGTCTTTATCGCGGCGCAGACGAGTGTTTTCTTAGCAACGGCAAATGCTGAAGGGCAACCATATATCCAGCATCGTGGGGGCCCGGCAGGTTTCTTGCATGTACTCGATGATCATACTGTCGGCTTTGTAGATTATTCGGGTAATCGTCAGTTTATTACAGCAGGCAATCTCGCTGAAAATCCTAAATCTCATCTTTTTCTAATCGATTATAGTCAAAGGCGGCGTGTGAAAATCTGGGGTGAGTCAAAGGTGGTCGAAGCAGATGAAAATTTGGTCGCGCTTATGATGCCCCCAGGTTACAAGGCGCGCGCCGAACAAATTATTATTATAAATGTTGTTGCATGGGATGAAAATTGCCCTCAGCACATCCCACATCGTTTTGACGCTGCTGACGTTAAAACCGCACTGGTAATGCGCGACAAACGCATCGAAACGCTGGAATCCGAGATCGAAAAATTGCGCTTGTCAAAACGTTGAAACATTAAAAATATCATTCAGAAGTCAATATATCGTTGTCATATATTTAATATGGGCTTAAACTTTAATCATCGATTAATTTTCCATCATAAGGTTTAAACCACCGGCTTTAGCCGGTCAGCTTTAGCTGCGATAATATGCCGCATGAAGGGAGGTGCGTCATGGAATGCAGATATGGTAGCCATACGGTTTTTCAAATTGAGTATCACTTTGTATGGGTGACGAAGTACCGTTACAAAGTGCTGAGAGGAGAGATTGCGGAGCGAATTCGGGAGTTGGTGCGAGAGACCTGCGAAGCCTTTGAGATCAGGATAGTAAAAGGAGTGGTGAGCAAGGATCATGTGCACATTCTGGCTAGTTGCCCATCGACCATGGCGCCAAGCGAGATTATGAGGCGGATCAAGGGGCGCACATCGAGCAAGCTGTTCGAAGAGTTTCCACACCTGAAAAAGAAATATTGGGGCAGGCACTTTTGGGCAAGAGGGTACTTTTGTGCCACGGTAGGCCAGATGACGGAAGAAATGATTGAGCAGTATTTGGAACATCACTTTGAGCCGAGACCGAATGATGATTTCAAAATGGAACCCGATTAAGACGCGTCGTTCAGGCGACGCGTATCCGGACTTTCAGTCCGTAATTCAAACCCACCGGCTTTAGCCGGTGGTTGTTTAGTTAAGTTTGAATCAAAGGGAGGCAACACGAAGTGAGAATCCTTCTGTGTTCAAATTTAGCAAAATTTAGTCAGGCTAACTCATAATATGCAACGTACCGTACGCTTTACTGTTACCTGCTTGTTGCTAGTTGCCGCATTCCAAACTCATGCAGCACAACGCTGCGGTAGCGACGGAGTATGGATGCAAGTGCTAGGCTCTGGAGGTCCGGAGATGACAGATCAGCGCGCTTCCAGCGGTTATCTGGTGTGGCAGGATGGTCATGCGCGTATTTTGGTTGATATGGGGCCCGGCAGCATGTTGCGTTATGAGCAGAGTGGTGCACGCATCGAGGATCTGGACGTAGTATTACTGACACATTTGCATGTAGATCACAGTGCGGACTTGCCGACTTTGATTAAAGCTGCATTTTTTACTGAACGAACCAGAAGTTTGCCCATTTTCGGTCCAACTGGCAATGAGGTAATGCCAGATACTATTGCTTTTGTGGAAGCTTTGTTTGCCAGTCCCTCCGGTGCGTATCGCTATCGGTCTGGTTACCTGGCTGGCGATGAAGCATTTAGCTTGCTACCTCATAACGTACCAGCAGTGGGTATGGATGTGAAGCAAGTGATGGAGGGAAAAGGCTATAAAATTACTGCAGTACCGGTGAACCATGGCCCGATTCCTGCATTAGCCTGGCGAATTGATATTGCGGGTCGTTCACTTGTTTTTAGTGGCGATATGAATGGCGATAATCATACTTTGCCCAAGTTAGCCAAGGGAGCTGATCTGTTAGTAGCCCATCATGCTATTCCACAAAATGCGACGGGTGTTGCGCGTAATCTTCATATGCCACCCTCAGTAATAGGTGAAATTGCAGGTGAATCGAATGTGAAGCAATTGGTGCTTTCACATCGAATGAACCGCACTTTTGGTGTGGAGTCAGAATCTGAAGTTGAAATTCGTAAAAATTATACGGGGCCGCTAACGTTTGCTGAAGACAGGCAATGTTTTAAGGTGTCGATTCAGTATTAGCGTTGTGGGTTTATTTTTTCTTTGGAGCAGGTTTTGGCGGAACGATTTTTTGTTTTGGCAAGGATTGTGGCTCTTTCAGGCCCCTCAGGTAAGCATCGACAATGGGAGGGCCAAAGCTGGCCAGCGGGAACAATGTGTTGTCCAGAGTCCAGTTAACCACTAATCCGTCTACTATGGACATTAATCCCACTGCGGCTTGCCGTGGTTCAAGGGATTGGGGCAAAAAGCCGCGTTCGCAGGCCAGTTTGAAACCCGCTTCATTGATACTCAAATAGCGGTTTCCACACTCCAGATGGTTGTTACGGATGGTGGCCATTTCACCGACGTATTCGCATTTGTGCCAACTGATTTCCAGAACACGCAAGAACTGTGGTTCGCTGGCGACTCGTTCAAGGAAATAGACAGCGATATCGCGTAAAGCATCTACAGGGTTTTCTGATTCGTGGGCCCGCAAGTTGGCGAGCATGGCTTCAAGGGGATCAAATACACGTTGTATCATGGCCTCGAATAACGCTGTTTTGTTTTCGAAATGCCAATAGATTGCACCACGTGTCACTCCGGCTTCGGAGGCGATTTCAGCGAGCGAAGTATTGCTTACGCCACGTTCCTGGAATACCGCCTCTGCTGCATCAAGTATCGTGTTGCGGGTTTCCTGTGCCTGTTCCTTGGTTTTTCTTGCCATGGATTTCCTGTGGTTATTTTTATATAACAACTTAAATTATAGCAAAAACTTTACATACATGCATGAATGTATGTAACATACGTAAAAATCATTATACGTGTTTGTTGGCGCAGCTCGTAACTTCAAATTTTAATGTGGAGAAACACCATGATTCACCCGCTTTCAGTCCATTCCCGTTTTTCAATCAGACCGTTAATCCTCACTGGTCTGGCAGCGTTATTGGTCGCCGGATGCGGTAAGGGTGATGGCAAAGGAGCCGGAGGTCCGGGGGGTATGTTTGGCGGGCCCGCATCAGTTGCCATTACCACGGTACAACCCGAAACCCTGCCACTTATGCAAGAGTATACAGCGCAAATTCAGGGCTCACGCGAAGTAGAAGTCCGTGCAAGGGTGACGGGTATTTTGTTGAAGCGAAATTATTCAGAAGGGGCTGCCGTAAAAGCCGGGCAATCCTTATTTACGATTGACCCTGCGCCTTTTGCAGCCGCTCAGGCACGGGCAGATGCAGATGTAGCCGCTGCTGATGCACGCTATGCTCAAGCCAAGCGCGAAGCAATGCGCATTAAACCTCTGATCGAATCACGGGCCGTGAGCCAGAAAGAGTTTGATGATGCAGTATCGGCTGAAGCCATTGCCGCTGCAGATCTGCAGGCGGCAAAAGCACGTTCAAAAGAAGCGCAACTGAATCTCGGATGGACGCGGGTTGAGTCTCCGATTAGTGGGGTGACCAGTCGCGCGCTGAAATCGGAGGGTTCGCTGGTATCCGGTCCTGATGTTTTGTTGACTACAGTGACGCAGGTTAATCCTGCACATGTGCTTTTTGGCATTTCAGATAATGAGCGGCTAAAGCTGCATAACGAAGTAGAAGCTGGAAGGTTACGCTGGCCACAAGGTGGGCGATTCAAAGTTACGGTAACACTTGCAGATGGTAGCGAGTACGCGAAAACCGGTATGACAGATTTTAATGATATACGCATCTCACAAGATACCGGCACCAGCGAAGCCCGTGCTGAAATCCCCAATCCCGATGGTTTGTTACATTCAGGGGAGTTCGTGCGTGTTCGTCTTGAAGGAGCTATGCGTGAAAGGGCTTTTAAAGTTCCTCAGAGGGCAGTGCTGGAAGGACCTCAGGGAAAGTTCGTATTTGTCGTAGACAAAGACAGCAAAGCCGAAATGCGTAATGTGGATGCAGGGGAGTGGAACGGTCAGGATGTTATCGTCACCAAAGGTCTTAAAGCGGGTGATCAAGTGATTGTGGATGGCTTGCTGAAGCTTGGTCCGGGTGCGCCAGTGAAGATTGATACTGCACCTAAAACGTCAGCGCCGGCAAGTGAAGCGCAACCTGCAGTCAAGAAAGGAGGATAATTAATGTTCTCCAGATTTTTTATAAATCGTCCGATCTTTGCGGCGGTAATTTCACTTTTCATTGTGATTGCCGGCTTGGCGGCAATGCGCAGTTTGCCAATAGCGCAATATCCTGAAATTGCGCCGCCAGTGGTTCAGGTTGCTGCAACTTATCCAGGCGCCTCTGCCGAAGTGCTGGAAAAAACAGTCGCGGCATCGCTGGAAACTCAGATCAATGGTGTGGAAGGGATGCTGTATATGAACTCAACTTCTGCTTCCAGTGGCCGGGTTGAGATCAAAATTACTTTCGAAATCGGGACTGATATTGATCAGGCCGTGATCAACGTCAACAATCGGGTAAAACAAGCCGAGGCACGCCTTCCGCTTGAAGTGAGGCGGCAGGGTATCCAGGTTGTAAAAGCCTCGTCTTCTTTCCTTCAGGTGCTTGCATTTACTTCACCCGATGGTCGTTACGATGATCTTTACACCAGTAATTACGTTACGCTGAATGTGCTGGACGTGCTTAAGCGCGTACCAGGCACGGCGAACGTACAGATTTTTGGTGCGAAAGATTACGCCATGCGCGTGTGGATCAAGCCGGATCGGCTGGCGCAATTGAAACTGACTACTGCAGATCTGGTGCGCGCAATCAATGAGCAAAATGCTCAGTACGCAGTAGGGCGCATTGGACAGCCGCCAACTGCTAGCGGGCAAGAACTCTCTCTTACTGTGAATACCAAAGGCAGGCTCGCCGACGTATCCGAGTTTGAGAATATTGTGGTGCGGGCTAATGCAAATGGCTCACTGCTGCGTTTGAAAGAAGTCGCTAGAATCGAGCTTGGTGCGCAGGACTATGGTTTTATAGGCCGCCGTAACGGTCAGCCTGCGACACTGGTGGGAATTTTTCTTCAGCCGGGCGCCAATGCGCTGGATGTAGCAAATGACGTCAAAAAAACCATGACGACACTTGCTGCTCGCTTCCCGGATGGTCTGACTTACGCGATTCCTTACGATACGACTGATTTCGTTAAAGTGTCCATCCGTGAAGTGCTGAAAACCCTCGGCGAAGCAATGGTGCTGGTGTTTCTCGTGGTTTTTCTGTTCTTGCAAAACTGGCGTGCAACCCTGATTCCTACTCTGGCTGTACCTGTATCGTTGATCGGCACTTTTGCCGGACTTTTGATGTTTGGGTATTCCATTAATACCCTGACGTTATTTGGCATGGTTTTAGCGATTGGTATTGTGGTAGACGACGCTATCGTCGTGCTTGAAAACGTTGAACGCATCATGCGTGAAGAAGGTTTTTCTGCCAAGGCTGCGGCGATTCAGGCAATGCGCGAGGTGACCGGGCCGGTCATTGCCATCGTGCTGGTACTGTGTGCCGTGTTTGTTCCGGTGGCATTTTTGGGCGGGTTAAGCGGTGAATTGTATCGCCAGTTCGCGGTGACGCTGTCAATTGCAGTGGTGATCTCCGGCATTGTGGCTTTAACGCTGACACCGGCTTTGTGTGTACTGATTCTTAAACATGAGCACAAGGCCGAAAACCGATTCTTTGCAGCTTTTAATCGCTGGTTTGGACGTGTCACCAAGCGTTATACGGCTGGTGTGGCCTGGCTTATCCGTCGGGGAACCATCGGATTGCTGCTTTTTGCCGGTATGGTTGTTCTTGCTATCGGGCTATGGAAGGTTACGCCGGGTAGTCTCGTTCCGGATGAAGATCAGGGCTATTACATTACGGCTGTGTATCTGCCGGATGGTGCTTCGCTGGAACGTACGGACAAAGTAGTGAAAGAGGTAGACGCTATTATCCGGCAAAATCCCAATGTGGCGAATTCCATTGTTTTTACCGGTTTTGATTTTATCGGCGGTAGTTTTAAAAACAATGCAGCAACTTTTTTCGTCACGCTGAAGCACTGGGATGAACGCAATGTTCCTGCTAAGGCGCTGGTAGGCGAACTGTTCATGAAAACGGCTCACATTAAAGAAGCGTTAGTGCTGGCGTTTAACCCGCCTGCAATTTTCGGGCTAGGGACGTCAGGTGGTTTTGAGTTTTATTTACAGAACCGCGGAGATGGAGGGGCCAAGCGATTGGCTGAGGTAAGTGAACAGTTTATCGGAAAATTGCGCCAGGACCCGGAACTCACAGGCATTGCTTCGTTGTGGCGCGCCAATGCACCTCAACTTGATGTGGATGTGGACCGCGAAAAGGCCAAAGCACTGGGTGTTCCAATTGATAGTCTGTTTGATACCTTGGCAGCCAGTCTGGGCACATATTACGTGAATGACTTCAATAAATATGGTCGTGCCTGGCAGGTACTGATGTCGGCAGAACCGCAATTCCGTCAGCGCCCCGGTGATATTGGCAGTATCTATGTCCGCTCGGATCGTGGGCAAATGGTGCCGCTCTCTGCACTGGCGCATATACGTCAGACCACTGGTCCAGAAACACTGGAACGATTTAATAACCTACCTTCCGTAAAAATTATTGGCAGTGGTGGGGCAGGCGTTTCTTCTGGTCAGGCAATTGCAGAAGTAGAGCGAATCGCCAAGGCTGAACTTCCGCCGGATTTCAGCTATGACTGGGGCGGTGCTTCGTATCAGGAACAACGTTCAGGCGGTACGTCGGGTCTTGCTTTAGGCTTGGGTGCAATGATGGTATTCCTGATTCTTGCAGCCCAGTACGAACGCTGGTCGCTTCCGCTAGCCGTGTTGCTGGCGTTACCGTTCGGCACGTTTGGTGCGCTCGCAGCAGTGTGGTTGCGCGGCATGAATAACGATGTTTATTTTCAGATCGGGCTGATCACTTTACTCGGGCTAGCGGCAAAAAATGCCATTCTGATTGTGGAATATGCCATCTACAAACATCAGGAAGGGATGAGTGCTGCAGCCGCTGCAATCGAAGCAGCAAGACTCCGGTTTCGCCCGATTTTGATGACTTCTCTGGCATTTATTCTGGGTGTCTTGCCACTTGCAATATCGGTTGGCGCAGGAGCAGGCGCCCGTCAAGCTGTGGGGACGGGCGTTATGGGGGGTATGCTTGCGGCCACGTTCCTGGCTATTTTCTTCGTTCCGCTGTTTTTTAGACTGATACTTGACCGGAAATTGACAGAAAAACGCAGCACCAGTGAATTGTTTACAGAAGTTGAAGCAACCCATGCTAAAACTCACGAACAGCTGGTTGAGCGCGCTAAAAAAGATGAATCTCTGGGAGAAAATCATGAATAAAGTACTGCCCTCTTTACTGGCAGTCCTGATTGTTTCGGGTTGCGCCACAGGCCCGGATTATCAACGTCCGGACATCGACTTGCCTCAGCAGTGGTCAGCGCAGACAGGACCTGCCAAATCAGCAGATGTTGCCGGTAAACGCTGGTGGTCGCTTTATGCTGATCCGGTGCTGGATAAACTGATCGACGAAGCACTGCTTAACAACGCTGATGTGCAGGTTGCTGCAGCGCGAGTGCTGGAAGCCCGGGCGCAGGCAGGTCTCACAGATGCGGATCGTTATCCTTCTGTTTCAGCAAGTATTGGTGTCAACCGCACTCAAAGTACGCTCAGAGGATCATTTCCTCGCCCGGCTGATCTTTCCCGTACACAAAATAGCTATCGCGCAACACTTGACGCCAGTTACGAAGTGGATTTATGGGGTAAATATAGCCGGGCCAGCGAGGCAGCGCGTGCTGATCTTCTGTCAGCCGAATCTGCAAGAGAAGCTGTGCGTCTTTCACTGACAGCGCAGATAGCGCAACAGTATTTTGCGCTTATTGCCGCAGACGCACAGGAAGCAATAGCACGTCGCACTTTGGCAACGCGTTCAGAAACACTGGCATTGAACCGCAAGCGCCTGGAGTCTGGTTCAATATCAGAATATGAGCTGTATCAAACCGTTGCTGAAGAAGCCAATATTCGTGCTCAACTGGCAGCATTAACAGAAAGCCGCGTAAAAGCAGAAAGCTTGCTTGCTATGCTGTCAGGGCGATCACCTCGGGATATCCTGTCAGGAAATGTGGTGCTCGGCAAGCCTGCCGCAGTTCAGGAAGTGATCGTGCCAGCGGGTTTGCCCTCTGAGTTGCTGCTGCGTCGTCCTGATCTGGCTGAAGCAGAACAAAAATTGATTGCTGCAAATGCGCGCATCGGCGCAGCACGTGCCCAGTATTTCCCCTCGGTGGGTCTCACAGCTTATTTGGGTAGCGAGAGTACTTCATTCTCAAACCTGTTTACTGGGCCTGCAGGTATTTTTCAGTTTGCTGCTATTCTTACTCAACCGATCTGGAATGCAAACAGAATCGGATTGGGAGTAGATATTTCAGAAGCGCGCCGTGATCAGGCGCTCGCGCAATACCGTCAAGCAGTTGCAAATGCTTTCAAGGATGTACGCGACGCACTGGCATCCCAGACCGCATCAAAGGAATCACTGAACGCACAAAGCAGTCGTTCAAAGGCACTGGAAAGCGCATTGAGTCAGGCTCAGTTACGTTACAACGCAGGAATCTCTAGCCGACTTGAGGTTCTGGATGTTGAGCGCAACCTGTTACAGGCAGAATTGGCCAAAGCTGATGCTGAACTTGCGAGCAAGGTTGCTTTGGCTAACCTGTTTAAGGCGCTTGGTGGCGGATGGGGAAAAGAATCAGACGTAACAACTGCTGAATAGTCAGGAAGCGGGAAAAGGGAACAGATACATTAAACCGGATAGCATTCTAAGTATATTTGTTGTTTAATAAGTTCTGTCAGATGAACCATTTTGAATGTCTGGCAATTGTTTGCTATGTCATTAAAATAATACATCTGATTGCAATCCCACTTTCCGGAGAGTCAAATGAACCGTCAAATATTACTCACCCTTATTTTTTTTCTTTTGGCAGTTCCTGTCTATGCTGATAACACAAGCAAGGGCCCATGGGGGCATGCAAAAGAAATCGAACAGGAATATAGTAAACAGAAGGTTGTTTATGACGCTGCAGTCAGTACAGTAGAAGCCATGACCAGCATTTTGGACCGGACCAGCTATCTGAGTGCATTAAACGGTGCAGACCCCTTTGATAGCAAAATTGTGATTGTGTTACATGGAAACGAAATTCCCTTTTTTGCCATTAAAAATTACGAAAAATATAAAACCATTATGGATCGCGCTCAAAGCCTCACAGTAGGGGGTACGATTGAATTCAGAATGTGTAAAATCGCTGCCCGTGGAAAGGGATTCGGAGCCGAAGACATTCATGGCTTTGTGTCACTGGTGCCGATGGGCGATGCCGAAATCATCAAACTGCAACAAGAAGGCTTTGCTTACATGCGATAACCCTGCCGTTACAGGCCAGGGTGGTTATATACGCGTTGTTAAATAAAGTATTGCAGGCTTAAACTTCGGTCTGTTGGTTCTCTTGCTTATCAGGTGCCGGTGGAATATAACTCAATAAAATATCACCCTCTACCGGTTTGATCGGAAATTGTTCAGAATGAAACATAACCGTCCCATCCTGGCGCAGTAAAAGCAGTGGCAGCGCATCTTCAGACTCTGTTTGCAGGTAATTTTCGTAGGTATACGCTTTGGTTAAGCGCGTTTTCTTGAATTGCCAATTACGGTAATGCCGAAGGTCTAGTTCTTCTTTGGTTGCCTTCGGCTTCATGGCAATCAGCCCCCGGTTTGCAATATTGATGCTCTTTTTTTCTTGTCCCTCGGCAGCTTGATGCATTGGCAGTTGCAAAACCTTGTTACGACCAAATTCAGCAGCAAATCGTGAGCAGACAAAAGCGTTATAGGCATCGTTGGCAGTTGTTGCAAACAGGAAACCAATGTCATTCAGTTCCAGTTCCATTTCGGCATGTTCGGAAAGGATTTCCCCATAATGGGTACGAATGCCAGATAACCTGGCGCGACTCATGTTGTACCAGCTAGAGTCCGCAATAATCACGGGAATGTTCATTTGTTTGAGCTGGATCGAAAGGTCGGTGCTCCAGTAGGAAGCTCCTACAATCAGAATACCATTCTGGCTCGCAGCAGCCAGCCCAAGTTTGCGTGATAACCAGCCGATAGTTGAGCCATGCAGAACAACCGTAACCAACACAAGGGAAACTATCAATGGCAGCAATAGATCAGCTCCTTTATATCCCTGTTCGGCCATACTGGCAGCGAATACACCTGCAACTGTAACGGCAACAACACCGCGCGGCGCAATCCAGCCCAGTAATACGCGCTCCCGCCAGTCCATCCCAAGGCCTATGGTGGATAAATACACAGAGACTGGCCGTATCGCAAACACGACAAGTGCCAGCAGTAATGCACTGCGCCAATCAAGGCGGGTCAGTATCTGTGGGTCAAGGTTCGCTGTCAGAATAACAAAAATACCTGAAACCAGCAGAATAGACACATACTCTTTCAGGCGCCTTAATTCCTCAATGCTGCGCAACCGCATATTACCTAGTGTCATACCAAGCAGCGTAGTTGCAAGCAGTCCTGCTTCATGTTGCGCCATGTTGGCAAGACCGTAGCAAAGCAGCACAAAAGCCAAAGTCACGGGGGCCTTTAGAAATTCAGGCACATCGTCCCGACTGAATGCTTTGCCTAACAAATAACCACCACCAACACCTAATACCACCGAAGCTGCAATAGCGGCTGCCAATCCACTTAAAACCTGTATAGCTGCAGCATCTGAACCTGAATAAAGAAAATACTCGAAAACCAGCACCGCAAGCAATGCGCCAATCGGATCATTGATAATCCCTTCCCATTTAAGCAATGAAGCGGGGCGTTGTTTAAGCTTTGCCTGCCGTAGTAAAGGCATAATGACTGTGGGGCCAGTGACAACGATGATTGCACCAAAAAGTAAAGCAACAGGCCAGGAAAGTGCGCCAATGTAATGAGCGGAAATACTTCCCAAAAACCAGGTAACTGCAACGCCCACCGTACCTAGTCGCTTAACGCCACGCCCCGCTTCTTTAAGTTCATGGAAGCGAAGGTTCATCCCTCCTTCAAACAAAATGATCGATACCAGTAGCCCTATCAGAGGGTTCAACATTGCGCCAAGCTGTTCACTGGGTTGGATTAGTCCAAGTCCAGGCCCTGCAGCCAGGCCAGACAAGGCAAGCAGTAGAATAGCCGGTAATTTAAAACGCCATGCCAGCCATTGCGCACTGATACCTAGAACGGTGACAAGGATAAAAAATCCTGAAAAGTGGATCACCGGATCAGTCATTTGTTTCTGACATGAACCCAGTGTATTGATATCTGGTGCCAAAGATGTACGTAGTCAGTGCGGAAGAAATTTTACTGCTTAAGACCGTTTCTTTAATCATATAGCTTGTGGGAAATAATTAACTTGGTTTCTAGCTGGTTTGTAAGAGAAATACGCCTATACAGTATGATTTAATCAGCTTGGGCGGGCAAGTAAAACCCAATGAATGGAAATCGAAATGTCTAATTGATTGCGTGTAGAGGTTGCAAAGCGTATACCGCCTCGACTTAATAGAAATTACCGAAAGTGCACGGAACCAATGAAATTATTTTGTATAAATAATGAATTATTGCAAATATATTCTATTGTAGAATCTCTGCTTACTGGTTGAATAGATTGAGGAAAACGTTGCAAGTTTATTAGTCGCCTTTTAACCCCAGTTTTTCCAGTTTGACAAACCACTTGTTGGTATTTTTGGCTTCCATATTTCCGACCATGCCAATTAAAGTTTCGTTGACAGGCGATATCCCCACAAAACCGAGAATATTGCGTTCTAGTGACCTGATGCTATGTGCACGATAAAACCAGCGATATAGGGTTGCAGGCATGCCCATCGTAACAACGACACGTGCAGAACGACCGCTAAGCCCTTTATGCGCCAAGGGGTTTTTTCCTTCACCAGAAAATGCAAAACCGGGGCGAGCAACTTGTTCCAGAAATCCTTTGAGAAAAGCTGGCATATCACCAAGCCACAGCGGGAAGAACAGCACCATGTGTTCAGCCCATTTTATGGCTGCTTGAGGTTCGATCAAACTGTGAGGCAGATCACCTTTTTCCCATTCTTGTTGGCTGCGTAAAAGGGGAAAATCCAGTGTTGCCACGTTAATCCGTTTGATTTCATGCTTGGCTGACATGGCACCTTGGGCGTAAGCGTCTTCCAGTGCATGACATAAGTGGAGTTGGCTGGAATCAGGGTGGCCTTGAATTAACAAAATTCGTTTACCCATGTCGTACTCCTTGCAAGACGGTATGGTTTAAAAATAGCATACGCGCATGAATATTTCTCCAAGTGACCGCTATCTTTTCTAGTGTAGCTGTCAATATTTTGGCGAAAACCTAATTACATATTGCTACTGGCTCACCATATGTTCAGCCTGTATTTATTTTTTAGATACATCAGCTGCTCGCTATTCAGTATTTAAAAACTATGCTGTTTGTATAAAATGTTGCGTATTTTTACTGTGAATTTACTTCCTGAAATTGAACCCGTCAAGGTTGCTTTCCAGAATGTAGTTTTACAATTATGTATAGAGTAAAAGGTTATGAATGAACCAAAATCACGTATTGAACAATTTAATTCGCGCATTAAGAATAACTCTATATTATTGATCCGGCACCAATAAGTTGGATGGCAAGGGTGGCAAGCCACTAACCAGGTCTGTTATAATTAAAAACCACCCTACCTGCAATACCAATTACCCAATGAATATGAAAGAAATATCAGATGTATTGGGGTTCTCTTCCTTGGCAGAGCCCTGGTTTCCACAAGTTTCCCTTATTGTCCTGGCCGTTGTTCTGGCTAATTTTGTTGCTCGATATTTGCTCCGCAAGGTAGAGATTATATCCCGTCAGACAAATAGCCCCTGGGATGATGCCCTTATTCAGGCGGCAAAACGTCCCATACCCATCATTATCTGGTTAGTGGGATTGGCTTTTGCTGCTTCAATTGTTGGCAAACAGACCGATGCAAGCATATTTGATTCTGTACAAACAGTCCGTAATGTAGGCGTAGTAGTCTGTCTCACATGGTTTTTAATTCGTTTTATACGTAACATTACCCGCAATCTTGTGACGATGCGCGAGGAAAAAGGGGAGGAAGTAGACCCCACCACAATTGACGCACTGTCAAAGTTAGCGCGGCTCACGGTGTTTATTATTGCCTCCCTAATGGTTATGCAAAACCTTGGTTTTAGTATATCGGGAGTATTGGCGGCTGGTGGTATTGGTGGTATTGCCATCGGTTTTGCAGCTAAAGATTTATTGGCCAATTTTTTTGGTGGCCTCACTATCTACATGGACCGGCCTTTCAGTGTAGGTGATTGGATTCGTTCACCTGATAAAGGCATAGAGGGTACGGTAGAGTACATCAGTTGGCGCCACACTCGGGTCCGTGCATTTAATAAAAATCCGCTTTATGTGCCGAATGCCTTGTTTACAACGATTGTGGTTGAAAACCCCTCGCGCATGACCAATCGCCGCATCAAGGAAACCATTGGTATCCGTTACGACGATATCGGCGTAATGGGGGCCATTGTGGCAGACGTAAAGGCTATGTTGCAGAACCATCCGGAGATAGACACAACACAGACGTTGATCGTCAACTTCAATACATTTGGTCCGTCTTCTCTTGATTTTTTTATTTACACGTTTACCAAGACCACAGTCTGGGTGGATTACCATGAAGTCAAGCAGGACGTGCTGCTGAAAATAGCAGAAATCATTGACCAACACGGTGCGCAGATTGCATTCCCCACACGCACATTGCACTTTGAGTCAACAGCCCCACAGTCTGAAGCGCATTGATGGTGTATGTATATCTATCACCACTTGCTGCCAAAAACAGACAGTCGCTTATTAACCAGGGTTAGATCGGCATGCCTATAAAATCGCGCATTCGTACCATTCCCCATTATCCCAAGCAGGGGATAATGTTTCGGGACATCACAACCTTGTTAAAAGATCCGGTGGGTTTTCGAATAACCATCACTGAATTGGTCAATCGCTATTCAGGTATGAAAATCGATCTGATAGCAGGTATCGAGGCCCGGGGGTTTATTGTTGGTTCAGCACTGGCTTATCAACTGGGTCTGGGGTTTGTACCCATACGCAAAAAGGGCAAATTGCCGGCTGAAACGGTAGGGCACGATTACGAACTTGAATACGGTGCAGATCGTCTTGAGATGCATATCGATGCCATTTCCAAGGGAGACCGGATACTGCTTGTGGATGATCTGATAGCAACAGGTGGAACAGCAGGTGCTGCATGTAAACTGATTGAGAGCATTGGTGGGAAAATTGTGGAATGCTGTTTCGTCATTGATTTACCCGATTTAGGCGGGCGCTCACGGTTGGAAAAACAAGGGCACAAAGTTTTTGCACTATGTGAATTTGAAGGTGATTAATATCAGTGTAGATATGCAACAGTAATGCTTGGTTAAAACTATTGCATAGCGCATCCAGCAGCTTCCAATTCACATTCTCGCAGATAGATAGGGATAATGGGCATCCCACATCACAAAAATTTGATACGTGTAGTGGTCAACTATTTCCGGACAGTAAATAAAGCTTATCTTCAGATGCAACAGGAGTCATTCCATCGTTAAAAGAATGTGGCCGCTTTCTGTTGTAGTAAGTCATCAGGTACTGGCTGATATCCTTTCTGGCTTCTCCAATTGATGGATATCCCAGCGCTGGTATCCATTCACTCTTTAAACTCCTGAATAATCGTTCCATTGGGGCGTTATCCCAGCAATTTCCACGACGACTCATGCTCTGCTCCATACGATAGCGCCATAGCCGTTGTCGGAAGAGACGGCTGCTATATTGACTGCCCTGATCCGAGTGAAACAGGATGCCGCTGGGTTTGCCTCGTTGTTCATAGGCATGCTCCAGTGCCTTACCCACCAGCTCAGCATCAGGCCGATCTGATAATGCGTAACCGACCACTCTTCGTGCATACAAATCCAGAACTACCGCCAGATAAGCCCAGCGGCTTCCTGCCCATACATAGGTGATATCGCCACACCATACTTGATTGGGTTGCCTGACATTGAATTCCCGATCCAATCGATTCGGGATGTCTGGCTTCTCCACTGTGGCCTGCTTGTATGCATGGGGGCCGGGTTGTTTACAGATCAGACCGATCTCCTGCATGAGGCGACGTACTTTGAAACGCCCGATCCGGATGCCATCTTGATTCAGCAGGCCGACGATATTACGGCTTCCCGCGGCACTACGGCTCTGGCGAAACACTTCATTAACCTTTGCTCGCAGATAGAGGCGTTCCGTATCAATCACTGATCGCCTGTGCCGATGTTCGTAATAGCAGGATCTTGGAATATCAAACGCTTCACAGACCATTTCAACCGATTCTTGCTCACTTAACTGGTCTATCAGCGCGTACGATTCAGTTCGTCCGACATCAAGAGAGCGGTAGCCTTTTTTAGTATGGCTTTCTCCCGTTCCAGGCGGTTAACCCGGGCTTCAAGCTCCTGTATTCGTTGCTGCTCAGGGGTGAGCGCCTTGGATTTGGGCGTGAATCCCTGACGTTCGTCCTTGAGCTGCTGGGTCCATCGCCTTAAAGCATTCTCACCCACATCCAGTGAGCGGCCAGCCTCAGATACTGAGTATCCCTGGTCAAGCACCAAGCACGCCGCTTCTTGTTTGAATTCAGGGGTAAAGGTTCTTCTCTTTCTGGTCATTGAACACCTCTTCTTTGATGGTAATTTTACCACCTTGGTTGGTGTCCGATTTCATTAGACCACTACAACGTTTAATAAGCGGAACTAAAAAGCGGCCTATTTAACATTTGTAGACAAGGTCAATATTTATGGTAGAGTGCACTTTATCTATTCATTTTAATACCTTCACCGTTTCACTCATTAGTATTTGAAGGCGTTTCACAGTACCTGAAAGAAGAGCTTCTAACATTCATCACTCAGTATCTTTTAAAGCATTATCCGAACACCAGATTTAAACGCAATATCACCCAACATTTGTAAGGAGTGGATACCATGGGCAAAGAACAGAAAAGTAATAAGGCGGCCAAGAAGCAAGCGGTCTTGACGCCAAAAGAAAAAAAGGCTGTAAAGAAGACCAAAAAAGAAACCAAGAATTTTGCTTAATAAAAAGCATCAAATCTGAAGCTGAGTGTTGTTCAGCAATAAAAAAACTCCGCACAATGTGCGGAGTTTTTTTATGTTCATCGCTTGCTTGAAAACGGATTTCTAGATCTAGCTGATTTTTATAAAGCGTGTGGCAGGTTAAGAGCCAACAATATGATCTGAACCGGCTATGTAATAGTCACAACCCAATAAACAAAGCTGCTTAAGTGTTGTAAGTCTGATTGTAGGCAGCCAGAGCCAGAGCAACCTGACCGACAGGCTTAGCCAGATTGCCGGTGCCAAACTCTGCTTGTAAATCATCCTTGTTATCAGCGATGTAGTGAATGACCTTGTTCAGGTTGTTAAGCTGGTTAGGGATAAAATTATTGTCAGCATTGAGCAAACTAGCCGACTTGGCAAAATTACCACCAAACTCCTGAAGCGTATTTACAACACCTTGTTTGTTAGTAGCCAGTAAATTATCCAGTTTAACAGAGTCAAAAACAGCCAATTTGGTATTGGGATCAATCGTCATACCCAGATCTTTCAATCCATGCACGTCGTCTTTCACCCCAAAGAATGTGTTCTTGATGCTCTGGTCTAATTCATACAAAGAAACTTGTGCAGCCTGCGTATCTGCCAGCAAACCATTTTTTTGCATGTCCGGAGTGAAACGTTCAACCCAACTATTGTATTCGCTCACAAAACCCTGCAACTGGGTCTTTATGCTGTCATTGCCAGTGGATAACGTAATACCACTCAGACTCTGGCCTTCATCCTGCATTTTTGAAACGTAAGCTTTCATCTGACTCAGTTCAGAAAACTGCGCTTTATATGAAACATCCTTGTTGTTAATCACACTCATCATCTGAAAAGCGGATTCAGGATCAAACAAAGCCAGGTTGCGGCCTGTCGGAGACAAGCCATTTATGCTGCTGCTATTTGCAAGCGCAGTTAACGGATTGGTTGCTTCTGGTTTAGAAGAAACAAGCGGGGCTATCGTAGCCCAGAAGTCAGAGTTTTTTGCATCACTGCTCGAATTAAACAGCGCACTAAGCGCCTGCGATTGGAAGTTGGCAATGCTTTGGGTAAAGGAAGCAGGTGAAATATTAATCATGTTTACTCCAGTAAGAAACACAATTTTGGCAACGTGTTTCATTTGGTTTATATAGATGATAAAGCAATATGCATGCCTAGTATCAGATTCTTTTTACTGAAATGTAGTAAAAGTACAGGCGACCTGTGGAATCGCTTTTAATCAGGGCTTGTCAGGGAAGACGTTGATTTTACTTAACACCAAATCAACCATACATATGCTAGGTTCGCATTATTATTTTTGACCATTGCGGCAATTTTTACAGAAAAAAGCGGCAATTATTTCCTGTGGTACAAAGCGCATTGGTGACTTTGGCGGCTTAGACGGCTTTGGTAGCAAAAGTAAACTCCCTCTCCCCTTGTGGGAGAGGGTTGGGGAGAGGGGGGCAGTCACATCTACCCTTCAGTGCTGCAGTATGAGCGCAATCCAGATTAACTGTCCTCCGCCTGCATTGCAAACTCACGAACAACTCGAGTACGCTGTGGCGCGAGTTTGTCGAAAATTGCCGATTTCTGTTTATTGTGCTTTCCAAACTGATAGGTCAGATTCAGAAAAACCTCTGTCTCAGCCAGTGTGCTACTGCTTGCACCAAGTTCCACTTTCAGTTTGTTGTTGGGAAATGTCTTTATCGAAGTTTTCCAACCTTGAACCGGCTCGATACTCGTTGAGGTATTCCATTGGTAGGTTTTAAAACTTAAGCGAGTATTGCGAAAAATTGGAGCAGGCGTTTCAAGCTTCAGATCGTAACCATTAAGGGCAAGTGACTGACCATCGGGGAGGGCGGTAAGCTCACCAATAGCGTTATACACGTTCGCACGTACGCTGGTATCCTCGCTGAAGGCTTCACCTCCAATGCTGAAGCGTTCGGCATTTGTCTTCACATCCTGATCATAAAACCCATTTAATCCCAAAACTAAATTATTGTCAGCAGTAAGCCAGCGGTAACCACTCCCAATATTAGACACCATCCTACTGTATCTTTGCTTCAGCTTGCCTTGCAAAAATACAGTTTCAAAACGGGATTGCCAGACAGGTTGAAGGGTGTTGACCATCCATACAGTTTCCTCGTTAGCCACACCAAATTTTACGGTAGTATTTTTTAGCCAAATCGGCCTTTGGTGGTCAGAGATCGTTTGATTGGTCAGTTTTGTTAGTCTATCTGCCAGTTTATAGGATTGCTCATCAGCAAGCGCTGTAAGCGTAAAGGGTAACAAAAAGGCAAAAGTACAGGCTTTCATAACGGCTTGCCGTTTCATATGCCTCCGGTGAGATGAATTAAATGGTCAGATTTATATAATGCGAATGATTTTTCATGTTAGTTTTGCACATAATTAGTATTGGATCAAATGGAGGGTGCTGCTAGCCGCAGTTGCACCGATATTTGAAGTAACTGCTAAATTCATAACTTTTTTCATTTATCTCTAAGGAGGCGGCAGACATGGTAACTACCACGTCTGCCGAAAGGCATCATGGCAACAGGGCTATGGACAAAAGAGCAGGTTAAGCTAGCTTTTCACCTATATTGTCAGCTTCCATATGGACGAATTCACGGACGCAACCCGGAAATAGTTGCATTGGCAAAAGATATTGGTCGCACACCTGATGCGGTTGCTATGAAGATGCTTAATATCGCAAGCATTGATCCAGCCATTACAAGTACGGGGCGAGTAGGCTTGGGAAATGCATCGGCATTGGATCACGATGTATGGGACGAATTCCACTCGGATTGGGAAAGGCTTGCCGTGGAGTGTGAACTACTCCGGCAGCAATTAGACAACGATACCTTTGAAGATTGGGAGCCGGAAAACGATGAGCTTGTACTGGATGAATTTACTGGGGAAACCCGGCAAGTTCTAACAACACAAAGAATTAAGCAGTATTTTTTCCGCAGGGCTGTACTCAGCAGCTATCGTGGGCGCTGCTGTATGTCAGGTCTGTCGGATCAGCGACTATTGATTGCTAGCCATATTGTGCCGTGGAGTAAAGACAAGGCGAATCGCTTGAATCCAAGCAATGGTCTGTGCCTTTCTGCGATTCATGACAGGGCTTTTGATAAGGGGCTGATAACGCTTACCGATGATTTTAAGATCGTTGTCTCGGAGGAGCTAAAACGGAAGAACGAGTTTTTTGTAATGGAGGTTCTATTACCGTTAAGTGGTCGTACAATTGAGCAGCCAGAACGTTTTGCACCACAAGCTGAGTTTGTCGCGTGGCATAGAAATCACCTCTTTGTGGATAATAGGAAGTAGCCATTATGCAAAACACTAAAAAGCAGGTGGGGATATCCAGTGACGCATAAAAATTGTTGTGTATTTGAATACCTTTACCGCGACGCATCAACCTATAAGGTTTGGGGAGAAATTTTTCTGTCAGGCGTTCCATCACAAAATGACATCGCGGTCTTACTCGCCCGTTTGGAATCGGGCGAATACTTCGTTGCAGAACAAGTGGGCATTCCAACTTTGTATAAAGAATTATGGGATTTATCAGGCGGCCCTAACTGCGATGACCATGCGTTGCATGAGTTTGTTGCACTTCGAGCGGTGAGTGAAGATGAAAGTAAATCTCTACGAATATTTGGGGATTTGTCGAGTTTTCTCAAAAGATTCGAAGCTGTAACTATGTGGGATTATTCGCTATCTCCCAATTTTGACATAGACTAAATCCGTTTCATCAAAAGTAGTGGGGTAAATGTTGTGTCTTCTATCATCTGATCGTCATAGATAAGGGTTGTGTCAATAACAGCATGAAAAATGACCATTAGCCCTAAAAATTGGAAATAAAACTGGCCTTAAAACGCGGCCAATCAGGGCTAAGGTTGAGACGTGTTTTGGTGAATCTGTGCATTAACGCGCGTGCAGCACTGGCCGAACTTAAGCAGGCGACGGAGTTGATCACTAATCAGGCTGTGCACCTCAATGTTGTCGCTGCTCGAAGCGCGCGCCAGTTCGGAAATCGAGTAACGCAATGGGGTCAGGTCTTGCAATCATGCGTTAATTGTAAGACATGGCAACAATCTTTGTGGACAATGATGTGTATAGCCCCCCCTTTTTTTTATACATAATCTGTCGTAGCGTGATAAGAAAATGCAATTTTTTATTTATATCGAACATCTGGTTCGATTGATTTCATCGACACATCGATATTATGTGTCGATGAAAATGAAAATAATCGACATATAACCACTGTCCCCATGAAACTCATCAATCCCAAAATATCCTACGTCTTAACAAACCCGGTCAGCTTCGCGCTAGTAGTGCTAAAAGCCTTTCAGGCCAATCAGGGCCTGCTTCTCGCTGGCGCGGTGGCCTACTACGCGCTGCTCTCCATTGTGCCGCTGCTCATTCTCATGGTGATCTTGCTGTCGCAAGTGATTGATCAAGCTGTGTTGCTGGCAACGCTGGTCAGGGCGCTGGAGTATGTAGTGCCAGGGCAAGCCCGTGCAGTGGTAGCGGAGTTGAAGGCTTTCCTCGATCACCGCGAGGTGATCGGCTGGGTGCTGCTCATTACGATGCTGTTTTTTAGCTCGCTCGGCTTCAAGGTGCTGGAGAGTGCGATCTCGGTAATTTTTCTGCACCGCGTGGAGAAGCGCAGGCGACACTTCCTCGTTTCGCTGTTGCTGCCCTTTGGCTACATCTTTTTCATCGGTACAGTGCTGTTGGCGGGTACGTTTGTGATCGTGGACCTGGTGGCGATAGGAGGTGAAAATTTGGTTGTTCTGGGGCATAGCTGGTCGCTGGGCGGCTTCTCGCGCTGGCTGATCTACTTTGCCGGGGTACTCGGGGAAATTCTGCTTATTTCCGCGATCTATTATTTCATGCCGGTAGGCAGGTTGACGGCGCAGCACGCACTGATCGGCGGTGCCACGGCGGGCCTGCTGTGGGAAATTATCCGTCATGCGCTTGGCTGGTATTTCGGCACACTGTCGCAGGTGAGTGTGGTGTACGGCTCGCTCACTACGGCCATCATCGTGCTGCTCAGCCTGGAAGTGGCCGCCACGCTGCTATTGCTGGGCGCGCAGGTGATTGCTGAATACGAACGCGTCGATATCAGCGGGGTTCCGAAAGCGCCAGTACCGATGCGCACCGAGGCAAGCTGAATCAGCCGCGCTGCGGCAACCTTTAGACCTCTACATGGATGATCATGGTCACTTGAGGCCGCTTAATCTTCAATAGGATCTTGAACAAATCTAAGGTGGTCCGGTAGTGCTTTTTGCATATTTTGCGAGTTAACATAACCTTGTTATGGCTAGCCTCCCTAAGAATAGAATATGGAGGTGCGCTTTATCACATTACATCACGAGGTGTTGGCCATGAAGATATCCATTTATGATGATGCTGATCGTGAATTATTTTTAGCAGTATTGTCAAAAAATCAAAATCAATGGAAATCAATCCTCTGCGACAGTCGCCATATCATCGGCTCGCCAATTTACAGATTGGGAGGGTATTGTCGTGCCTGACCACCTTGCCCAACCAGGGCGATAGGTAACGGGCTTGGCGACGCCCATTTCCCATCTAGCCGTGCCGCTGGCGCTCAGTGTCGCACTGGGTCCTGATATGGTATCTCCTGGGCTCATGGTATTGGCACTCGCCTGTGCTGTGTTGCCCGATATTGATGCGGTAGGAATGTGGCTGGGGATTCCCTATGACCATACGTTCGGACACCGTGGCTTTACGCACTCGTTTCCATTCAGCGTTGCGCTGGCAGTGATGGGGGCATTTTTTGCGCCGGAATTGGGTGAGGAGAGATCAATTGCGTTTTTTCTGCTTCTCTTCAGTGCCGCTTCTCACGGATTGTTAGATGCCATGACCAATGGCGGTCTTGGCATTGCTTTCTTCAGCCCGTTCTCGAATAAGCGTTATTTTTTACCATGGCGAATAATTGAAGTGTCGCCATTAAACGTTATGCAGCTTTTATCGTTGCGTGGTTTGAGCGTGCTGGGTTCAGAGGTGCGTTACGTGTGGATTCCCTGCGCAGTGTTCGGGTTGGCTGGTTTTGTCGTGCGGGTTATTTTAAATGCACAGGGAGTTTAGAATTAAGGAGTGGATGGTTTGTCCATGTATCCCCTAAATTGAACATTTTATCGCTATTCACAATAGCGATCTAAGTTCGATTTAGCGGGTGGCAATTGAACTTACGTCCGCATTAAATCTGGGCACCCCGCCTGGGAAACTCTCAGCGCGTCAGCAACTCGATGTAAGTCTGATAGCTGTAGCTGCGGTTCTTCTTTTGTCCGGTCAATTCAGTCACGACACCGAGTTCTTCAAGAGTCTTCACTGCTGCATTGGCGGTCGGGAAGCTGGTGTCCAACTTTTGCCTGACCCTCTCAATCGTGAAGCGCGGCATCATTGGCAGCATTTCAAAGAGTCGATAACTGGCTGGCCCCACTTTGGGCGACTCCAGCAGTCGCCTGCGGTCTGCCGCCACCAGGCTCGCAATTGCGATGATGCTGCGCTCTGCATCAGCCGCAGCGGTCGCTACACCTTCCAGAAAGAACGATACCCAGGATTCCCAATCGCCCTCGGTGCGGATACCAGAGAGGCGGCGGTAGTACTCCGATTGGTGCTGTTTCAGATAGGCGCTGAGATACATCAGTGGTTCCGACAACAAACCCCAGTTCTCAAACAGTGCAGCGATCAGCAGACGACCGATTCGCCCGTTGCCATCCAGAAACGGATGGATGGTTTCAAACTGAGCGTGTACCAGTGCAACCTTAACCAAGGGCGGCAGATCCGTTGAGGTAGAATGAATGAACCGCTCCATATTCGCGAGTAGTTCTGGTACGCGCTCTGGCGGGGGTGGTACAAAGACGGCATTGCCTGGACGCGTGCCACCGATCCAGTTTAGCGAGCGGCGTAACTCACCGGGTTGCTTGCCTGCTCCTCGGACGCCGTCCAGCAACAAGCGATGCGCATCACACAGCAGGCGAACGCTGATGGGGAGTCCTTCAGGATCGCGCAGTTGGTCCTGTACTAACCGGAAGGCACGGAGATAGTTGGTCACCTCTTCAATATCATCGGTATTACTGACCTTGAGACCTGCCTCCTCGTCGAAGAGATCGGTCAGGGTGGCCTGCGTTCCTTCAATTTGCGAGGTCAGCAAAGCTTCTTTGCGGATCGCGCTGTAGAGCAGCCAATCGACCGATGGCACTAATCCCGACACCCCTCCCAATCGCGCCAGCGCCAATTCGGCCGCGCGGTTGGACTCGATGAATGAATCCAGCGCAAGCACCGGATTCGATGGGGGTAGAGGGTGAGGCACAAAAGCCCGCACCGACTCACCTAAGGTCGTGGATATAGCGTAAGTTCCGGTGATACGGTTCATTAAAAGTCCTCTTTCATTGTCATAATCATATTAAAGAGTTCTTTAATAAAGTGCAATGCAATGAAAGAAGTCTTTCATACTCATACATGGATCGTTGACATCACTGGTCTAACCGCTCGCGCGCAACCACTGTTGCTGCCCTAGGAGCCTGTCGGACTTGAAGAATCGAAGCGCAATGCTTGTAGCAGGCAAGCCGCGAAGCGGATGCTCGCAAAATTTAGCTGGGCGAGGGGCAGCACCCCGCATAAAACGACTTTTGAAAGTACGCAATCGAAGCGCTGCAGGCTGGTGCGAACCATTGCGATCTTAATCGAAAAGCCTGCCTGATTGTAGACCTGCGAGCAGGTTTTCTGGCTAGTCTGGTTGCCGGAAGCGGGCATCAAACTTTTGTGCGATTCGACGCCAGTTCAATTCACAAAACAGGAATCTAACCCGCGTCCGTTGCCTCAACCAAAAGCACACCCATTTACACCTATTCAAGCTGGGGCTCCCTGGAGGTAATGCAACTGCATTGACATGACAATGCAGTTGCATTACCATTCATAGGTAAACTGAAATCAGCAGGAGACTGCCATGGCTGCAACCCTCGAAGTCGAATCTACACTCACAGATCGCTACCAGACCACGGTGCCGGAAACCGTGCGTCGTGCCCTCAAGCTGGGCAAGCGAGACAAGATCCACTACACCATTCGCTCCAGCGGAGAGGTGGTGCTGACGCGCGTCGAAGCATCCGAGGGTGACGACCCTGTGCTCGGTCAGTTCCTCGGCTTTTTGGCCATGGACATCTCTCTTCATCCTGAGCGCCTGCAATCCGTCGATGCAGGCCTCGTTCAACGGCTCCTGTCGCTGGTCGGGGTCGTCGATGTCGACCTCGATGCCACCCTGTCGGCAGACGATGAATGAGCGAGGGGAAGCCTGAGCCCTTGGTCATTCATGGCTGGACGGTTTTTGCTCATCCATTGTTCCTCGCACAGGTTGGAGCTCTGGCGCGGCAAGTCGAGACACTTAAGCAAAAGGACCCAGTCGCCTATTTGAAGAAGAACGCCAGTAAGCGACTGGCCGCGATCACCAAGCTGGCGTTTGACGTCATCCCGCAAGATCCGGCGCGACCGGAGTACCGCCAGGGTGGGGCGCTTGGTGACGATCACAAGCACTGGTTCCGAGCGAAGTTCTTCCAGCAGTACCGTCTATTCTTCCGCTACCACGCCCCGAGCAGGGTGATCGTCTACGCTTGGGTGAATGACGAAGACAGCAAACGCGCCTACGAAAGCGGTGACGACGCCTACCGAGTCTTTCGCAAGATGCTGGAAAGCGGGCATCCGCCTGACGAATGGGATCGGCTCTTGGCCGAGGCGCAGAAAGAATCTCAGCGGATGCAGGAATCGTTGGCAAGGGCGGCGGCAGTGCAGCAATAGCGTCCCCTTGCATTCCGAGTACGGAGACCCCCCCTCTCTCTCCAATCTCCGCAAATGATGCGGTGAATAACTTGCGCATGCAGAGAATTCAACCCATATTCTCCGCATGAATAGCGGAGATTATAAATTCATCTGGCAGGCCGGTAACTGGCCAAACTGGCACTTCGACTTGGTAACACTCGCTGGGCCCATGGTAGAGGTGAGTCGTGCCCAAGGGCTCTTGATGGGACGTCTGGCCGACGTGGGCATGGCGCTGCGTGATCAGGCGAGCCTTGCAGCGCTCACTGAGGATGTGGTCAAGACCAGCGAGATCGAAGGCGAGCAACTCAATGTCGAATTCGTGCGATCTAGCATCGCCCGCAGGCTAGGCGTGGACATTGGTGCCTTGGCTCCGGTGGATCGGAACGTCGAGGGAGTGGTCGAGATGGTGCTCAACGCTACGGCCAACTGCCATGCGCCGGTGTCGCGTGAGCGGTTGTTTAGCTGGCATGCCGCGCTGTTTCCTAGCGGCTACACCGGCCTTGCCAAGAACAAGGTCGGCGGCTGGCGCGACGATGCCAGCGGGCCGATGCAAGTGGTGTCTGGCCCTATCGGCCGCCAGCGGGTGCATTTCGAGGCGCCGCCCGCCGATTGTCTGGAGTTCGAAACCAGCAGATTCCTGGACTGGGTGAATGGCGCATCAAACGAACTGCCGCTACTCAAGGCCGGCCTTGGTCACCTTTGGCTTGTCACCTTGCACCCGTTCGACGACGGCAACGGCCGTATCGCCCGTGCCATCGGCGACCTTCTGTTGGCGCGCGCCGACGGCAGCCCGCAACGCTTCTACAGTTTGTCTGCACAGATCCAGCGGGAACGCAAGGCCTACTACGACATCCTTGAGCGAACCCAGAAAAATTCGCTTGATGTCACCGAGTGGCTCGCCTGGTTCCTCGACACGCTCCATCGCGCAGTCGATCAGGCCCAGTACACGCTCGACGCCGTGCTGACCAAGGTACGGTTCTGGCAGCGCTGGGCCACCACGCCATTGAACGAGCGGCAGGTGAAGTTGCTCAACAATCTGCTTGATGGCTTCGAAGGCAAGCTCACCAGCAGCAAGTGGGCGGCGATCGCTAAGTGTTCTCCAGACACAGCCCTGCGCGACATCAACGATTTGCTTGCGAGGGGTGTGCTGTGGAAAACGGATGCGGGTGGGCGCAGCACAAGCTATGAACTGAACGATCTGCCGGAGTAGCGTTGCTCTCGGGCTAGGCTCATGCATGGAACAGCGCTTTATTGGGTGCCTGCCAACTCATTCTCAGAAAAAATTATTAGAGATAGCTCAATTTATGAGTTGGGCTAACTTAGTAGGTTAGGTAAGGATATCGACGCAAGTTCAAACAACGGGGGGGAATGTGTCTGTCTCGCCTTATGGCGATCCATCCATCCCTGCACTGCGTTCCGGGACCGCCCTGTGGGCGTCCAGCCGAGCAGTGCTCGTCTAGTCGAACCCGGTGGGGATTCTCATCAGTTCAACCTCCACCAAAAACCAAAACAAAAGGCCACCGCAGGGGTGGCCTTTTGTTTTGGTTTTTGGTGGGGCGGGGGGAATCGAATAAATGAATGAGATGGTTATACATAGGCGATGTGCGCTGTTTGAATAATCGTAGTTACCGCCAAAGTTACCGCCACACTTTCGGCCTTGCCTATGTCATTTCAGATTTATGCCATTAACAGACATCCCTCTCTAGCCCACCAATTCTGTCGGCATTCTTTACACTCCAGTTTTCACCCAAAGATTTCTGTCAAATGATAAGGCATGCAATCATGATGTTGCAGTAGTTAATTACTTGCGGCATGGTTATTGCTTTATTGTTGGGAGTCAACAATAAAAAATGAAATTAACTGGAGGGGATTATGAATAAACGCAACATTCTGCTGCTGGTTGTTGCCTGCCTGCTGTCTACATCTGCAAATGCTGCCCTTGAGTCACGTTTAGGTGGGATGGCGGTGTATGACAACGACCTGAATATTACTTGGTTGGCTGATGCTAACTTGGCGGCGACAAATACCTTTGGTTTGCCTATGACAATGAATAGCGCTGAGAGCGGGGCATACTATGAGCCGAATAGCATTAACCAAACTGGCACCATGAATTTGTCTACCGCCAACAAATGGATTGCTGCCATGAATACCGCCAACTACCTAGGCTACAATGACTGGCGCTTGCCCACCAACAGCCCCGTGAACGGCACAGCATTCGATTACAACAATAGTCAGATAGGCAACACGGACTTTGGTTCAAACATCAGCGCACCTGGTACTCTGTACGCAGGGAGCACGGCTAGCGAGATGGCGCACCTATACTACGGTGAGCTGGGCAATATAAGTTCCTGCAATCCTGTAACATCAACCACCACATCTTGTGTGCCACAAGCAGGATATGGTCTTACCAATACCGGCCCGTTCAAAAATATCCAATCGTGGTTCTACTGGTCTAGTCAAGACGTTCATTTGCCGTCTGATTCGCTACTTTATCCCAGTCCAAACGCGTTTGAATTCCTCTTCTCCGGTGGCAGTCAAGGCTTCGAATATAAAGGCTCTTATTTGTACGCCATGGCAGTTCGCCCCGGCGATGTTGCCGCCGCCCCGGTACCTGCGGCGGCATGGCTGTTTGGTTCTGGCCTGCTGGGGTTGATTGGAATAGCTAAACGTAAAAGTAATTCAGCATGAAGATCCTAACCACATCCCTTGCCATATGTGCTGTGCTTATTTCTGGCGGCGCGGCACAAGCAGCCATTCTGGAAGAAGACCTATATCAGCCTGGAGATCATCTAATTACCGCTGACTCTGTTACAGGGCTGGAATGGCTAGACCTTACACAAACCGTAAATTTATCTTATAACCAAGTAAATTCTGGTGTTGGTGGATGGCTTAATCAGGGCTTTCGCCATGCGACTGCTGATGAGGTTTATACATTAATTTTTAACGCGGGACTGGGCAGCCTTTATCACAGTGGACAGACTAATCTTACCAGTAGTGACATTATGAATCTTAATCAATTTATAAGCATGTTGGGTGATGTGGCTTCTTTTTATACGGCTGTGGCAAACAGAAGGGTAATGGCAGTTGGGATTGTTGATAAGAGTCGTTGGCTAGCTACAACTGGTCAAGGTGAAGATAGCTGGACTTTCCAAGAAGGATCGCTTGAAGCAAAAGCTATTGCAGAGGTGGGATACGATATTCCTTTAGGCATAGGAGGTGCATGGGTGCCTGGACAGGATGGAACAATTGGAGGAGCGTGGACGCTAGGCTTGAATGATCCATACCCACAGTATTTGGTTCGCACTACTGAAGTCCCAGTTCCTGCCACTGCATGGCTGTTTGGTTCTGGCCTCATTGGATTAATCAGAGTAGCTCGACGCAAAGCAACTTAATAGACTTCATTGTTTACGATAACGGCGGCCTTTTGGTCGCTGTTTTTGTTTGTCGGGTTGATTCTGACGATCTGCTTACTTTTGGCTCGAAGGTCGCATAAGTGTCGATAGCGTCAGCACGCCTTTCCAGTTAGCCGACGGTGGTTGGGATGCAGTGGTATCGGTCAGCAACGTGACTATTCTGTTGAAAAACTCTTTTTTCAGGCGACTTGAAAAAATTCTAGCCACTTAGATCGATTTTCTCACGAAGGACGTACCCGGGTTTATCTAATCAGTATTAAACTGGCGTCAACACCCGGGATCATGTGGAACATGATCGTTCGTTGCAGAGTGCTTAATTCTTCCCCATCACGGGAAGTTGATTGCATTTTTTGAGAGTAACAGCATTTGGCATGTTTTTAGCGCCCCTCAGAAAAAGAGTTTTTCAACAGAATATGACAGGAACGGACCATCGAATATTTTCCCCAAAGCAGTCACTCGATCACCTGTTTGTATTATTATGACATATATGGATAGACAGTCTTAGGGCAACCACAATGAATCAAATAGCTACCAAGAACGGGCATGTTCTGACAATTTTAGTAGTACTGATCGGCCGGTCTGGTTAATAACTGTTAGCTCACATGAAGCAATGATATATACAGGAAGCAGCAATGGTCTCTCCTTTCCTAGTCCAGGGGCGTGTATCTATTGCGGTGATGCAGCAATGCCGCGCTCACGCGAGCACATCATCCCATATTCCTTGAGTGGAAACTGGGTTATCCAGGATGCCAGTTGTGCTTCATGTGCTGACATAACGTCGAAGATTGAAGCCCGATGCTCAAGAGGTTTCTTTTCTGAAATTCGTACTCACCTTGAATTGTCAACTCGCAGAAAGAAGAGGCGACCAGAGGCACTCGTAATTACTGAAGTATCCAAGAGTGGAGAAATTCAATTTTCACTTCCCGTTAAAGACCATCCCTATCGATTTACTACTGTCGATCTTGAGCCATGCACCTATTTGGGTGGTAAAGATGCATCCGAGACGACCCACGTGCGAGCTGTAGCGATCAAATTTCAACAAGATTATGAAAGGCGTATATCTTTGCTCGGCAGCGGATCGTTTGCACATGATTCAAAGATAGACTACTTGGCACTATATGCACTCTTGGCTAAGATAGCGCATGCTTATGCTGCTGCAGAGCTTGGTCATGGTTCATACCAACCCCTACTTCTTGACGTCATCTACGGGAAACCGGTTCCTGTCTCAACGTACATAGGTGGAACTGGCGTTATCGGGGAAATGACTCCATGGAACGTGATTCATCGCTGCCGTGTCTTCAAAGAAGATATTCTTGGAATTCAGCATATTTTATGCGACGTCCAACTCTTTTCTAATCTAGGAGCTCCAATTTACCGGATAGCCGTTGGGCGTTCAATAAATGCGTGCTAACGAATCGTTCCAACGGACGCTCCGCCTATGTGCTGCGCACCCCTGAACTCTGAGTTAGAACTCTCAAACATAACTATGCGACAAATAAAGAAAAGATGCATTTTTTGTGGAGATCCAGCTAATAGTAAAGAACATCTATGGGCAGACTGGTTGAAAAGATATGTTCCACGTAATTTTTCAGAAAGGATACATCAGGCTAGCATCTCCCGCTTTGATGCAGCAGCCGAAGAATATCCACATTATCCTATCCGAGAAACTTTACGCCCAGGAGACCCTCATTCACAAAAGCTGAGAATTGTTTGTAGCACTTGTAACAATGAATGGATGGCTTTTCTACAAGAAGAAACTAAACCAATTCTTATTCCATTAATCACAGGGGAGTTTTTATCTTTAACACCTGGTGAAATGAACTTGCTTTCACGTTGGGCAACGATGTTTACGATGATTGCAGAATTCAAAGATAGATTAACTATTGTTACTCCACAGAATCAACGAGATCAATTTATGAACTCTGGCGCTCTGCCCAACAATTGGCTTGTTTCATTAGGCAGATATAGTGGTCAAAAGTGGGTAGGCGTATTCAATCATTTAGCGTTGCACATTCCAGATTCACGTGACAGAACTATTAAATTCGACTCTCAAGGCTGCGAATTGCAGGCTAACTCTCAGTGCACCACATTTGCTATTGGCAAGGTTATATTTAACACCTTTAGTTGCGTCGAAGACAATTTATTCGCCTCGATCCTAGAGCAATATCAAGAATTTTGTGATTATTTCAAATTGTCTTTAATATCCAAAGGGCAGTTTAATAATTTCGCTGACTCAGAAAACACAATCGATGACAACTCGGCCAACCTACTATCTAATAGCCCATTATTAACTAAACTATCAGATCATTTACGACCACCTACTTAAATATGCCACTAAATTTAAAGCCGCGTTCTTACTCGTCGTTATGCCTCATTAACAGGTTTGGCGGCGCCTTCACGACTCATCAGATCATCTTATGAGGGTGCCTGAAGATCCTGACGCGAACCGAGACTTTAGAACATGCATTCCCGATTCTCTCTGGGAGGAGTATTTCCTCACCTTGGGAAAATTCTTTCATGCACACGCGCGAGTCGAAAACAATTTGCATATCGTGCTGTCCAATTCATCGGAAGAAGCTGTAGCGGATGCGATGCGATATGGAATATTCGATGGCAGTTATGCTTTAATCGGTAATAGCGGTAACAGTCAGCGCGACTGCCCGGAATGGTTTGATTGATACGGTGTTTCGCGTTACCGCAAAGCATTACCGGCATAGGGTTTGCCCGGTAATGACGGTAATAGAATTGGCTTACGCTTTCGGATTATGTTCTATGGGGAGGGGTCTATTAGGGGGGCTATTGCGATGCCGCTTTGGTGCTATATGGATGGCAGCATAGGGGGTGTCCAATGGGGTGGTGGCTATTGGTGCCGTCCCTAAGATAGGGCCGCAATGGTAACCTGCCTATAACGGTACGTTATGTTTGGGATTGCTCTCTAATAGGGAGGTGCCCAATAGGAGAGTGTCTATTGGACAACCGTCCTTAAAGATAGGGTCACCTATAGTTACACGCCTATAATGTTATGTAACATATATGTATATATGTATATATACGGCACCGTAACAGTAGCAGTCAATAATCGCGCTGTGACGTGTTACCGGGATTGCCTAGCCGGTAACATTACAGGTAACGTTGCGAGTTACGCCCACTTTGGATGTTACCGCTGTTACCTTGTTTTGCGCAGCTACGCCTCATTATCCTGTCCTATGTACCGCATGACATAAACTCTTGGTGAGCCCAATCCTGGCAATCTGATATTTTGTGTCGGTTTGCCATCTTTTGCAGGTAGCAACATACCTGCCTTTTTCAAAGTGTTCTTGACCGTCTTTACATCATAGCCTTGGCAAATTTCCCGGCGAAAAGCTTCAGGTAAAACCAGATATTCGTGATCGCCATTTTCATTGGAACGGAAGAAACCCGCGCGGTTATGGATGCGCTGATCATCAGTAGCTTTCAGGTATTCAAATTTGCTTGCACCATGCGTCTCGAAAAAGGCACGTGTCTGGTCGAGTATGATGCGTTCTTCGCGGTTGCCACTACCTCCAAAGGCCTCTAGCCAAGCGGCAAAGCATTTGCGTGCTGCTTGGGTAGCTTCACCTTCTGGCCAGCCGGTTAATCCATAACTTGTCGCAAGTTCCCCTGCCGCGGCAACCAGCGCAAATCGCCTGGCTACTCGTACTACTTGCCCAGCTGCTCCTGCCGGGATTATTTCTGCCACAAATTTATTTATGGCGTTGTTTATGTAGTCTGCAAGTTCAACACGAATTTCTGCCATAATTTTTAACCATTCATATCCAATTGTGCCATGAAATTTTGCTATCGCATCTTTGATTGCTGATGCTAAGGATGATGCATTTGCGTGGTTGTGCAACTCTTCAAATATACCCATTCTTGCTCCTGCATCTGCTTCAATGTCGGCAAGCCTGATTTCCTGCCCAGCGCTGGTTTGTTTTCCTGCGCGTACCATGATGGCAGATAGGGATTCTTCGCCCGCGCTAAGGAATAGTAGTCGCCATCTTTGAGGAGGTCGCGCAATCCCTTTGCGTGTTGCCCGAGCCTTGCCTTGACCATTCGCTAGTAAATAAGCAGCATCACCCGCTGCGCTTGGGTCAATCTGACTGATTTCATCCAGAATCAGTAATCCGTCATTGTGGAGTGTTGCCAGTCCTTCTAGCCCGTTGACCGTGCTACGCCATAGGCGCACATAGGTAGAAGGATTGCCCCAAACAGAGGCCGCTAGCTTCAAGGCTGTAGATTTTCCAGTTGACGAAGCGCCACGAAAATGAAAACCTCCTGAATCATCTCTCGTAATGTCAGCCAACGGGCCTGCGAAGGCTGTAGAGATGGCGAAAACAAGTCGAGAATTGCCAGTAGCTAGAATTGCCACTGAATTACGCCATTCGTCCGCAGTTCCTGATTCAGAAAAAGCTGGTTCAATAGCTTGAGTATTCTGGAATACGGTAATTTCTCCATCGCCCCCAATTTGCCCAAATGGTGTAACGTAGATGTTGCCATACCAACCAAGTCTCTCTACACAACGTGCTCTAGCTTCTACTGGCCATACCTTTATGTAAGCTAATAGCAAACCGCGTTCAATTTGATTAGGGGCTATGCGCATGCCTAATCTGGCAAGCTCACGTCTTACTTCTGAGCCATCTCCTTCCAACATTTCAAGAGGCATGGCCCATTGATGTTTTTTGCCGTCATCATCATGCCATTCCAAAAGCCGCCCCCATTCGCCGTTTTTTTCATCCCGCGTCATAGCGGTTATATGAAGTAGTGAGCAAATCCATTTTGGAGGTTGCTCATTGCCTTCTTTGTCTTTACAAAGATAATGTACGCCAGTTTCAGAAATTTCAAATCTGCCGCTGCCATACTTGCACGAGGTGGCAGAAAGGGGCGATAAATTTTGTCGTGATGTGAGAGAAGTGATTTGTGCGGTATTGGTGTTTTTCATGTTATTCCCCTTGAAACGCTTTGGAAGCGTTTTTGCGTGTGGCTTCCAACTTAATTACCAAGGCGCGGATTTCATCATCAGGTAACCCAGAAATTCGTGCTGCATTAATGGCGGCAACCTCACTGGTGGGCCAGCCTACGGACCGAGGCCCAAGTCTGACAGGTTTAGGCCAAAGCCCTTGTTGGATGCGGAGATAGATTGTTGAACGCGAAGCGCCAGTTTCTGCCTTAACAGCAGGGAGTCTTAGGATTGTTTGAACCATGTTTGTACCCCTTTGGGTGTTGTTGAACATGGTTACGGATTTAATACCTCAAACGGGCTATGGAATAGATTCAACTAGTTGAGGTAATCTGCTGGCTATGACCGCAAAATCCACGTCAGTGCTGGCATGGAATGGGTGCAGGTATTATTTTTTTGTGCGAGTTGGTAAGCCGTCAACTCGAAGGATTGTAGCCATAGCTTCGGCCATGTTTGAGGAAACTCCCTGCGATACAAGCCAAGCGACGACCTGATTTTTTTTTGGGGCGGTTGACTGGTCGTTGGGGTCGTAGAGAGTCCAAAACTTATCAGCTGCAGCCGCTAATTTCCGCAGTAAATCGGTTTCGTGTCTACCCCAAGGCCAATCCATATTGCTGAATGTTATTGCCTCTTGTTGCCAAGGAAATTCCATAGGAATTTGATGTTTGATGGATTTTAGCCATGTAACAAAATTTGATAGTCGAACATCGCTCTCTTCAATTCCTTCGGTGCTCTTGGAAATCAGTTTAAGAATGCCGCTATTCCCAATATTACTCTTGGCCATCAAAAGGAGATCTTCAAAATGCTGCGGGGGGCGAGTAAAAAATCTGTTCAGCTGCGGGAACTTTTGAATAGTGAAATGGCTTGGGTCAATATTGCACGCCAGAGAAACGGCCTGCCATAGTCTTGCTTGCTCTATAGTCTTCCATTCATCCCAAACCGGGAGAGGAAGTGTTCCTCTTAAAATTTGTTCGAGGTTAGAGTCATTATCGTTCATGATATTGCCTTTATGCAGCGTTATTGTTAATAGGGATAATTTCAGCACCGGTTTTTAGCTTATCCAAATAATCCGCCCATTCCTGCATCATTTTTCTGCGTTCGGGTAAGTGGGCAGTTCGGTTATATGCGCGTCCATTGGGATCTCGTACAGCATGTGCTAATTGATGCTCTATGTGGTCTGGACGGAAACCTAGCACTTCATCAAGAATCGTTCTCGCCATTGCTCGGAAGCCGTGCCCGCTCATTTCGTCCTTCTCGATACCCATGCGCCTCATAGCTGCAAGGATTGCGTTGTCGCTCATTGGTCGGTTACGCGATCGTGCACCGGGGAAAACATAGCGCCCGTCACCGGTAAGGGCTTGCATTTCAGAGAGTATTTCAATCGCTTGCCGCGAAAGGGGAACAATATGAGGAGTATTCGTTTTAGTTACGATGAAACGCCACTCAGCTGCATCCAGGTCTATATCTGCCCATTCTGCCTTGCGAAGCTCACCAGGGCGAACGAATACTAACGGAGCCAGTAGTAGGGCATGTCGCACAATCTGAGAGCCTGTATAGCCATCCATTGCCCGTAGTAGTTCGCCAACTTGCTTGGGTTCGGTAATTGCCGCGAAATGCTCACTTTTAACAGGTGGAAGGGCACCTTTTAAATCGGTGGAATAGTCCCTAGTAGCACGTCCAGTTGCAATTGCATAGCGGAATACTTGACCACAGTTACCTAACGCACGGTGCGCAGTTTCAAGTGCCCCTCTACTTTCAATTTTTCGAATTGTTGCTAGTAACTCAGGAGCAGTGATATCTGCAATGGGTTTGCCACCAATCCAGGGGAAAATATCACGCTCGAATCGTCTAATGATCCGGTCGCCGTGACTCTCATTCCATGTTGATGAGTACTTGCTAAACCACTCACGTGTAACAATCTCGAAACTATTGGTATTTCCAGCAACCTTAGCTGCTTTAACCGCTTTTCGATTTTCGCCAGGGTCAACATCCGAGGCTAATAACTTGCGGGCCTCATCTCGCCTTTCACGTGCATCTTTTAGGCTTACGTCTGGATAAATCCCCATCGAAATGGTTTTGCGTTTTCCTCCATAACGATAATCAAGCCGCCACCAGCGGGAGCCATTTGGATTGAGTAGCAGGTATAACCCGCCACCATCCGTTAGCTTGATGGGCTTTTCTGTAGGTTTGGTATTGCGAATTGCTGTGTCGGTAAGTGGCATGACGGTAACTCGTGTTGACGGTAAGGTGATTACCGTCAAATATACCGCCATTTACCGTTGGATTGCAATAGTGCTGGTTGGACGCTATAGGATGCAAAAAAGGCCATAACCCTTGTTTTTAATAAGAATTATGGCCTTTCTTGGACTTCTTTGAATCTTTAAATGGTGGAGGCGGGGGGAATCGAACCCCCGTCCGCAAGCCCTCTACAGGCAGTTCTACATACTTAGTCCGATTATTTGGTTTTAACCCGAATCACGCCAATCGAACAGGCTGGATTCAAGCGAGTTACCTAAATTTAGCCCTGATCCAAGTAACCCGAATCAGCGCGATCTCATGTAGATGACTCTGCAGTCAGTTGCCTGACCCGGCCCATGAGAGTTCCGGTGCAGAGCTCAGCCGGTATTAAGCGGCTAAGGAGTAGTTTTCGTCGTTTGCGACTATTTTTTTTCCAGTTGTATTTACGAGGTAGCTGGTCCTCGGTATGCCCTACGTTGCTTTGCAACCCACGTCGAAACCTGGTCGCCCCCATGCAAACTCAGACTTAACCTTGGGGTAAAAAGTTCCCGCATTAAAGCTAAGTTTGATTAAGTATACATGATTAGAGGGGAATTTGATTAATCGATGTTATGTGAGTGATACCGGAAAAGTGGCTGAGTGTATGGCTAAATCGGAAGGTTGGTCTATGTCGGCCAATATGCCGGCATCTTCACAAGGGATCAGCTGCAGGCTAGAGGCGTGTTTGCTGAGTAATTGGCGCGCGCCTTGGTCGCCATTCAGTTGCACAAGGTCGCTATAGAATTCACGACCAAAGCCTACAGGGTGGCCGCGTTTTCCTTGGTAACTTGGCGCTACAATGGATACACCGGTTCTGAGAGATTTGGCTACGCTGGTGACAGTTCCAGTCTGTATATAAGGCATGTCTGCCAAAGCAATGATCCAGCCTGATGAGTTTTGTGATGCTGCTACCCCGCAGGCGAGGCTTTTGCCCATTCCTTGTGCTGCTTCAGGGCAGTAAATAATTTCCATGCCTTCTGCGTGGAGCAAGTCTGCAAGTTGTGGGTTGGTGTCTGGTAATACCGCTACCCCATGTTCTACGCTTTTTAGAAGCGTGCGCGCGGCTGCAATGGCAATCGGTGTGCCATCGGGGAGGGGGTGTAACAATTTGTTGCTGCCAAAACGGCTGCCTGTGCCCGCTGCTAAAAGAATGCCGGTAATCATGTAGCCGTGCAGAGTGGTTGTATTTGCGTTTTGATGGGCGGGGTTGAGGTGATGTGCAGTTCTATGCCGTGACGGATGGCGGTGAGTTCAGCCAGTATGGATATGGCGATTTCTGGTGGGGTGCGGCTGCCTATGGGTAAACCTACCGGACCATGCAGGCGGCTGATTTCTGTTTCTGATAGATCGAACAGGCGTAATCTTTCGCGCCGTTTCATGTTGTTAGCGCGGGAACCCAGTGCACCAATGTAGAAAGCGGGAGATTTAAGCGCCTCCAGCAGCGCCAGATCATCCAGTTTAAGGTCATGGGTGAGAGCTAATACGGCGCTTTGGGTATCGGGATTAAATGCTTTTACGATGTCATCCGGCATGCCGGATAATAGTTCTGCGTTAGCTACATCCCAACTTGCCCGGTATTCCTCTCGCGGATCGCATATCTGTATTTGATAATCCAGCGTTTGGGCAATCTGTGCCAGATAGCGGGATATTTGCCCCGCACCTATCAGCAATAGCCGCCAGCGTGGGCTGTGGACGGTGCTGAGTGTTTGTCCGTCAAAGATGGTGGTTTCATCTGCCTGGGGGGTGTAAAGGGCGCTTTCACTAGTCTGGATGTGCAGCCTTCGCCCGATGGGTTTACGCTGAGTAATCGCTTCCAGAATGGTTTGCAGAAGCGGTGCAGGCGGTGCTGGTTCTAGCAGGATGTGCAGGGTACCGCCACAAGGCAGGCTGAAACGGTGGCAATCTTCTGCAGTGCCGCCGTAAACCAGCATTTCTGGACGTGCAGGCATTTCGGTGTGGATGCGTTCAAGCAAATCTGCTTCTATACAACCTCCAGAAACCGAACCGGCCAATTGTCCGTCGCCACGTATGGCTAATAAAGAGCCTATTGGACGTGGCGAAGACCCCCATGTTTTGACAACGGTTGCCAGTGTTGCGCTATGGCCTGCCTGTTGCCATTGCTGGAGCTTTTGGAGTACTTCCAGATCCAGGCTGTCCATTATGTGCTCCGCAGTTCCCCAGTGTTGAACGGGAGCTTGCGCAGGCGTTTGCCGGTTGCAGCGAACAAGGCATTGGCTACCGCAGGCGCAATAGGCGGCACACCGGGTTCACCTACGCCGGAAGGTGCCGCTTCAGATGTCACGATGTGAACTTCTACTTTCGGCATTTCGTGCATGCGCAGGAGCGGGTAGTCATGATAGTTGGATTGCTCTACTTGTCCGTCTTTGAGCGTGATGGATCCATATAGCGCTGCTGTCAGACCGAAGCCGATGCCGCCTTCCATCTGGGCACGAATAATGCTGGGGTTGATAGCTACGCCGCAATCAATCGCACATACCACTTTATCTACCATGAAGCTGCCATCCGGTTTAACGGTAACTTCTGCTACTTCTGCAACAAAGGTGTTAAAGGATTCATGTACGGCAATCCCCCGACCACGACGTACTCCTGGCTTGCTTACCAGAGGTTTGTCCCATCCGGCTTTTTTTACTGCCAAATCCAGCACGCCCAGATGTCGTGGGTGATCTTTTAACAGATCACGGCGGAAATGGTAACTGTCTTTACCTGCAGCGTGGGCTACTTCATCGATAAATATTTCTGTGGCAAATGCGGTGTGTGTGGAACCCACAGAGCGCCACCATTGCACAGGCACAGGCAGTTTGGGTGAATGCAGTTCAACCTGAAAATTGGGGATAGCGTAGGGGAGGTTGGCTGCACCCTCTACCGAAGTGACATCCACACCATCTTTGATCATGCCGCTTTCGAATGCTGTGCCAGCGATGATGGATTGGCCGACTATCCGGTGCTGCCATGCAATGAGCTTGCCATTTTCATCCAGCCCCGCGCGCAATGAATGATAAAACATTGGGCGATACCAGCCAGCACGCATGTCATCTTCACGCGTCCAGATCATTTTTACAGGGGCCTTGCCGCCAATCGCCTTAGCGATGTGGGTAGCCTCTAAAACATAATCAGAAGCCGGATTAGCACGGCGGCCAAAGCTGCCCCCGGCGTAAAGCATGTTTATGGTTACTTGTTCCGGCTTTAGTCCCAGTGCTTTGGCAATGGCATTCTGGTCGCCGGTTTGCGATTGCTCTCCGTTCCAAACTTCGCAGCTATCTTTGCCAAGTTTTATCACGCAGTTCAGGGGTTCCATGGCTGCATGGGCGAGATAAGGCATTTCAAATGCTGCATCAAGGCGCTTTGCCGCACGCCCCATCTGTTTTTCTACATCGCCTGCCTTGCGTGCCACTGCGCCAGGTGAACGGGCAATATTCCGGTAACGTTCCAATATTTCATCGCTGCTTTGTTTAAACGCCTGGGATTCATCCCATGTTACTGATAGCAAATCCCGGCCTTTTTTTGCACTCCAGAAATCTTTGGCCAGCACCGCAACACCAGTCGGAATCTGCACCACATCCACCACCCCGGCTACAGATTTTGCGCGAGTAGCATCAAATGACTTTACCTTGGCACCAAAACGTGGAGCGTGGGCAACTACGGCCGTGAGCATGCCGGGAAGATTGATATCCTGCGTAAAAATGGCGCTGCCATTAATTTTGGCTTTGCTGTCTTTTCGTGCCACAGACTTGCCGATATAAACAAAATCCTTCGGGTTTTTGAGTTTGACATCGGCCCACTCGGGCACTGGTTGGGCAGCAGCTTTGGCGGCAAGTTCCCCAAAAGTGGCTTTATGGTTGGATGCTTCGTGGCTGATAACACCTTTCTTTACCTTGATTTCTGCAGCCGGTACTTGCCATTCTTCTGCTGCAGCGGCAACCAGCATAGTTCTTGCTGTTGCACCAGCTTTGCGCATTTGTTCAAAAGAGTTGGCGATAGCTGTGCTGCCGCCGGTGCCTTGCGTGGGGCCCCACAGCAAATTGTTATAGCGTTTGGCATCTGCTGGTGCACCTTCAACACGGATTTGCGACCAGTCTGCATCCAGTTCATCTGCCACCAGTGTGGGCAGGCCGGTATAAGTGCCTTGCCCCATTTCCAGATGTTTCACAACCACAGTAACAAGGTTGTCATCACCAATACGTACAAAGGCATTCGGCTCAAACGGCAATGTTGCTTCTGCCATGACACTGCCTGCTTTACCTGGCCCAGCTTCTACAGTAGCTGCTGCGGTTGCGGCACGTCCCACAGGCAGATAAATAGCGAGTGTCAGCCCTAATCCAGTTTGCAGAAAGCGGCGACGGCTTTCGTTAACGATCTTTATTTCGCTCATTTCCGTCTCCTCAGGCTAGTTTCTTGGCCGCTTCCTTGATGGCTTCGCGGATGCGTTGATAAGTGGCGCAGCGGCACAGATTGCCTGCCATTGCGGTGTCGATATCACTGTCATTCGGCTTTTTATTGGTGGTGAGCAATGCAACGGCCGACATGATCTGACCTGACTGGCAAAACCCGCACTGAACCACCTCCAGCTTTTCCCATGCTGTTTGCACAGCCAGGCCAACTTTTGAATTCAACCCTTCAATCGTCGAAATTTTTTGTCCAGCCGCTGCGGAAAGCGGGGTCATGCAGGCGCGAATGGGTGCGCCATTCATATGAACCGTGCAAGCACCACAAGCAGCAATGCCGCAGCCGTATTTAGTACCGGTGAGTTGAAGGGTATCGCGCAGCACCCATAACAATGGCGTGTCTGGTGCGGCATCTACGGAATGTTTCTTGCCGTTGACGGTGAGCGAAATCATAGATGAAGCCTCCTGGCAGGGAAGAGATAAGCGTTAGTTTGTTTTTCGTTATGTATCTTGCAATATCTGCAAGCAGAACTCAAATGATTATAGATAATGTATTCAGGTTTTATATAGAAAAAATGAATTCCTGCGCGTAAGACTACAAAGGGCAGGGCTGGAGAGAGGGTGGGAGCAATTGTTATTGCAAGATGAATAAAGTGAGCTTGCGTCCACTCAATAAGCGATTTATAAGAATTCAGATATCAGGCAAGAAAACTGATAATGTCCTGCGGGCTATCAATTCGACCATGAGCCCCCCAATTGTCAGGTTGGTCATCAGCACTCAGGTAACCATAGTTGGCAATAAGCGCCCTCATGCCTGCAGCTATGGCAGCTTCAACATCACGTTCTGCATCGCCAAGATAGAGGCATGATTCAGGCGCGGCGCCTATTTCGCTAGCAGCAGCAAACATAGGCTCAGGATGAGGTTTGGAATGTGCTGTGGTATCGCCGCTGATTATGCAACCTGCGCGTTGTGCAAGACCAAGTTGTTCCATTAGAGGTAAGGTAAACCGTGCAGGCTTGTTGGTAACAACCCCCCAGTGAATTCCACGATTTTCAAGATTTTCAAGTAGTTCAAGCATGCCAGGAAAAAGCCGCGTATGCAGGCAGATATGGGTTTCGTAAAGTTTCAGATACTCGTCCCGCATGGCTGCGAAAGTTTCGTCTTGGGGTGTAATGTTGAATCCCAGGTGCAACAAGCCGCGAGCACCATGGGAAGCCTGTGGCCGGATTTCTTCAAGGGTCAGGGGTGGTAACCCGTGCAAACGACGTTGCTCGTTCAATGCATAGCCAAGGTCTGGTGCAGTATCAGCCAGTGTGCCATCCAGATCAAATAAAACCGCGCGTGTTTTTTCAGGCATCACGCTTGCTGCAGACGATATAATTTACGTCGATATCTTGTCCCAATGAGTAAATCTTGGTGAGCGGGTTATAGCTCATGCCTATGACTTCCTGAACGGTCAGGCCAGCACCGCGTGCGAAGCGGGATAGCTCAGACGGTTTGATAAATTTGGCGTAATCATGGGTGCCGCGAGGCAACATATTTAACACGTATTCAGCGCCGATGATGGCGAAAAGATAAGATTTCGGGTTGCGGTTGATAGTAGAAAAAAACACATAGCCACCTGGTTTAACCAACTCGTAACACGCCTGAATAATACTGGCTGGTTCGGGTACGTGTTCCAGCATTTCCATGCAGGTAACCACATCAAATTGTTGTGGCATTTCTTTGGCCAGTTCTTCAACCGGAATTTTGCGGTAATCAACCTTGTTGCCGGTTTCCAGTAAATGAAGCTTGGCCACTTTAAGTGCTTTTTCAGCCATATCAATGCCGGTAACATCTGCCCCGCGTATAGCCATGCTTTCAGATAAAATACCGCCGCCACAGCCAACATCGAGTACTTTTTTACCGGTGATGCTAGCGATATTGTCTATGTAATCAAGACGTAATGGATTGATTTCATGCAGAGGTTTGAATTCGCTGTTGGGGTCCCACCAGTGGTGAGCCAAGGCGCTGAATTTTTCAATTTCTAGTTCGTCTACGTTCATTTGACTATTTAACCATAATTGCTCGGGCCGTGGAAGCTGTACCGATTTGCAAATATTGAACATTCATGGTGCTGGGTTAACTAGTGAAATCGCTATGCTAGGGTATTTCGGTACTATTGCTTGATGCGCCCTTGCCAATAGTTGGCCTTCGCTTTTAATTCCTGACTATCCAGTGTGACCAGTTTGCCTTCATTCAGCAAATTATCTCCATTTACCCAAACATGACTAACATGCTCTCTACCAGAAGCATAAATCAGATGTGAGGCCGCGTCATAACAAGGTGAAGTACTCAATGCGGAAAGATTCACTGCGGTGATATCGGCCGCTTTGCCGGGTTTTAATGAACCGGTAAGTGCATCTATGCCCAATGCTTTTGCGGCATTTAATGTCGCCATTTCCAATGCCTGATAGGCGGGCAAAATTTCAGCTTTGCCGCTTGACCCTTTAGCAAGCAAAGCTGCAAGTCGCATTTCGGCAAACATATCCAGACGGTTGTTGCTTGCGGCGCCATCTGTACCCAGCCCAATGTTAATACCTTTTGCTAACATGGTATCAACAGGTGCAATGCCACTAGCCAGTTTGAGATTAGAGGTAGGGCAGTGGGCAACATGACAACCTTGTTTTGCGAGTAAAGTTATTTCCTGCGGTGTAAGGTGAACGGCATGTACTGCCAGCAGACTGGGTGTCAGCAAGCCTAGATTATGAAGTCGTTGAATGGGTCTTTGGTGATATTGAGTCAGACTTTGCTCGATCTCGTTGAGTGTTTCATGCAGGTGGATATGAATAGGCAGCTCAAGCTGTTCTGCATAAGTCAGAACTTTTGCTAGTGTTTCATCACCCACCGTATAAGGCGCATGCGGCGCCATACAAAAGCTAAGCAGGTTTTCGCCATTATACCGGTCGCGCATGGCGAGGCCTTTGCTTAAATAATCATCGGCATCACTGGCATAGGCAGTGGGAAAATCAATAGTGATAAGCCCCAGTGCTGCACGCATTTTTGATGCGAGTGCAGCTTCTGCGGCAGCTTCGGGAAAAAAGTACATATCATTGAAGGTGGTTATACCCCCCTGGATCATTTCTGCGCAAGCCAGTAACGTGCCGTCTTTAACAAACTCAGGAGATGCATGACGGGATTCAGCAGGCCAGATGTGGTCTTTTAACCAATTCATCAAAGGAAGATCATCGGCCAAACCGCGAAGCAGAGACATGGCTGCATGTGTATGAAGGTTAATCAGACCGGGTATGAGCGCATGGTCCTTCAGTTGAAAATGTTGCTTTGCAGTAAATTTTGTATGTGCTTCAGATGTGGGGAGAATAGCAGTGATTTTACCGTTTGAAATGGCAATGCTATGGTGTAGCAATGTTTGATGCGTTGGTTCGACCGGTATGATCCAGCGCGCATCAATCAGCGTATCTACTGTGAACTCACTTGCTATAGTCATTTGACAAATCTCTGGACGAAAAAAAGCCCCGCAAATTGCGGGGCTTTTTATAAGCTTACTATTATTTCTGAGCTTGAACCTTAACTTCAACCACTACACGGCGGTTAGGTTGCAGGCACTCAACCAATTTCTTGTTCTTGCCGCTTACCTTGCCCTTGATGTCGTTACAAGCAACAACTGGCTCGGATTCACCTTTAGACGCTGTTTCAATGCGCTTGGAGTCAATTCCCTGGCTTACCAGGTAGGCTTTAGCTGCATCGGCACGACGCTGTGAAAGCTTCTGGTTGTAAGAATCTGAACCAATACGATCAGCATGACCAGTAACCAACACAACTTCAACTTGTGGATTAGCTTTCATTTTTTCTACAACTTCAGTGTCCAGAGTCTTCTTGCCATCAGCGCGCAATACAGCTTTGTCGAAGTCGAACAGAGTTTCAGCTTGCAATGTAATTGCAGCGAAAGCTGGCTTGCTTGGACCGGCTTCAGCAGGAGCTGCAGCTGCCATTGGCTCATCTTTCTTGGTTTCTTCTTTCTTTACAAGGCTGGAATCGCATTCAGCAGTAGCCATGGCTGGTGTCCAGTAACCGGTTTTCCAGCACTCGCCAAAGTTGTTCTTTACAACTTTACCTTGTGAGTCAATCAGGTAGCCAGTGTTAGCTACTTCGTGAGCGGAAGCAACGTTAGCTACGGACAAAGCTGCCAAAGCAAACATGCTGAGAATTAGTCGAGAAGCTTTCATGTTGTTTTCCCTTTTTTGTTAAGACTTCGAAATCGTATAAAGTGAGTGAGCAATTTCTTTCTCAATGCCTCATAGTAGACAATAAAGCCTAATATTTCAACTAAAATCAGTTACTGCTAATACCATCGCAATATTTTGTTGTAGAAATAATACAGTCATCAGGATAATGTCAGGTGTGGCTGAGATTCTTTGGGCATGCTAGAATCATGCGCTTTACTGCACGTTTAATATTCAATAAAAAACATTATATATGGAACAATTCGCTAGAGAAACGCTCCCCATCAGCCTTGAAGAGGAAATGCGCCGTTCGTATCTGGATTACGCAATGAGCGTAATTGTCGGTCGCGCACTCCCAGATGTGCGTGACGGTCTTAAACCTGTTCACCGTCGAGTGCTCTTTGCCATGCACGAGTTATCTAACGACTGGAACAAGGCTTACAAAAAATCAGCACGTATTGTTGGTGACGTAATCGGTAAGTACCATCCTCACGGTGATACAGCTGTCTATGACACGATCGTTCGTATGGCTCAGGATTTCAGCTTGCGATACCCTCTTGTTGATGGTCAGGGTAACTTCGGTTCGGTTGACGGCGATAACGCGGCTGCGATGCGTTATACCGAAATCCGTATGGCGCGGATTGCCCATGAACTGCTGGCTGATCTCGAAAAAGAAACAGTAGATTTTGGCGCAAACTATGATGGTTCAGAACATGAGCCACTGGTTTTGCCAGCAAAAATACCTAACTTGCTGATAAATGGTTCTTCCGGTATTGCTGTGGGTATGGCGACCAATATCCCGCCCCACAATCTGAATGAAATTGTGGATGCCTGTCTGGCTTTGCTGGAAACGCCGGATATCAGTATAGAAGACTTGATCGATATCGTACCTGCACCCGATTTTCCTACGGCAGGGATCATATACGGTACCGTCGGGGTGAAAGAAGGTTACAGAACCGGTCGCGGGCGTGTTCTGATGCGCGCCAAAGTGCACTTTGAAGATGTAGATAAGGTGGGTGGCAAGCAGGCCATTATTGTTGATGAGCTGCCTTATCAGGTTAACAAGGCTAATTTATTAATCAAAATTAGTGAATTGGTTCGCGAGAAGAAGATCGAAGGGATTTCTGACCTTCGCGATGAGTCCGATAAGTCCGGTATGCGCATGGTGATTGAGCTGAAGCGGGGCGAAATGCCTGAAGTTGTGCTCAATAATCTGTACAAGCAGACCCAGATGCAGGAAACCTTCGGCATGAATATGGTTGCGCTGGTAGATAATCTGCCGCGCCTGCTGAATTTGAAGCAGATGCTGGAAGCGTTCTTGCGCCATCGCCGTGAAGTGGTCACTCGTCGTACCGTATTTGAATTACGCAAAGCGCGTGATCGAGGGCATATTCTGGAAGGTCTGGCTGTGGCATTGTCTAACGTTGATGATGTTATCGCGTTGATTAAAGCGGCTGAGTCTCCCGCGGTAGCCAAGCAGCAATTGATTGCCCGTGTCTGGCGTTCCACGCTGGTGGAAGATATGTTATCGCGTGTTCAAAGCGATGCGTCACGCCCATTGGGACTGCCAGCAGAATTTGGTTATCACAAAGATGGTTACAGATTGTCTGAAACCCAGGCGCAAGCGATTCTTGAATTGCGTTTGCAACGTCTGACGGGTTTAGAACAAGACAAGATTGTTGCGGAATACAAAGACGTGATGGAAAAAATCACCGACTTGCTGGATATTCTGGCCAGACCGGAACGGATCACTGAAATCATCGTAGGTGAACTTACCGCCATCAAACTTCAGTTTGGTGATAAGCGCCGTAGTGAAATTATTGCCGTTGCACATGACCTTTCACTGGAAGATTTAATCACACCGGAAGATGTGGTGGTGACACTTTCGCATACCGGTTATATCAAGTCTCAACCACTTGCAGATTACCAGGCGCAGAAACGCGGTGGACGTGGTAAGCAGGCAACTGCAACCAAAGAAGATGATTTTATCGATAACCTGTTCATCGCTAATACCCATGATTACATACTGAGCTTCTCGAATCGCGGCAAAGTGTACTGGGTTAAGGTTTATGAAGTACCGCAGGGTAGTCGTATCAGTCGTGGCAAACCCATTGTGAATATGCTGCAATTGGAGGAAGGCGAAAAAATTAACGCTATCTTGCCGGTTAAAGCGTTTGATGATGACCATTTTATCTTTATGGCGACAGCCAATGGTGTTGTCAAGAAGACCCCGCTTTCAGAGTATTCCCGTCCGCGTTCTAACGGTATTATTGCCGTGAATCTGGATGAAGGAGACTATCTGGTGGGTGTGGCAATTACCGATGGTAGTCACGATGTGATGATGTTCTCTAACGGCGGCAAAGCTGTGCGTTTTGAAGAACAGGATGTTCGTGCCGTTGGTCGTGGTGCTCGTGGTGTGCGAGGTATGCGTCTGGGGGCAGGTCATAAGGTTATCGCATTGCTGGTCGCTGAAAACGAACAACAGTCTGTTCTGACTGCTACGGAAAATGGTTTTGGCAAGCGAACACCAATTACTGAATACACCCGTCACGGTCGCGGTACGCAAGGCATGATGGCGATTCAGACTTCCGAGCGTAATGGTAAAGTGGTTGCCGCAACCTTGGCAAATACTGAAGACGAAATCATGTTGATCACCACAGGCGGCGTTCTGATTCGTACCCGTGTAGCTGAAATTCGTGAAATGGGTCGCGCTACTCAAGGCGTTACCTTGATCAATCTGGATAAAGGCGAGAAACTGGTTGGGTTGCAACGGGTAGTAGAAACTGATTCTGAAGATGCAGCAACAGACGCTGATGTCGGTGAAATTGATGCTGATGATGTGGTGACTGATTCTGATGACGTAGCAGGCGAGGAATAATAAAAACTGAGGTGTGCAGGCGGTTAAAACGCCTGCACACCTCGTAATTCCCTTTGTTTATCTCTTAAATTGGAGCAATGACGCAAGATGGAACGCATTTACAATTTTAGCGCCGGCCCTGCCGTGCTGCCTCAGGAAGTTCTGGAACAAGCTCGCGACGAGATGTTGAACTGGCAAGGTTGTGGTATGTCGGTCATGGAAATGAGTCATCGTGGTAAAGAGTTTATGGGGATTGCGGCACAGGCTGAAGCGGATTTACGTGAGCTCATGGCTATACCTGCAAATTACAAGGTATTGTTCTTGCAGGGCGGTGCATCTACACAGTTTGCCATGGTGCCAATGAATCTGTTGCGCGGGAAAAAGAGTGCAGATTACGTAAACACGGGTGAATGGTCAAAGAAAGCGATCAAAGAAGCGAAAAAATTTGGCGCTGTCAATGTTGTGGCCAGTTCGGAAGATGCAAACTTCAGCTACGCGCCAACTCAGGACAAATGGAAGCTGGATTCAGATGCCGCCTACGTTCATTACACCCCGAATGAAACCATTGGTGGTGTGGAGTTTAACTGGATTCCTGAAACAAGTGGTGTGCCTTTGGTGGCAGATATGTCCTCCAATATTTTGTCACGTGTGATCGATGTTAGTAAATTTGGTTTGATTTACGCAGGTGCTCAGAAAAACATCGGCCCTGCAGGCTTGACCATTGTGATTGTTCGTGATGACCTCATCGGGGAAACCATTGCAGGTACTCCAAGCATGATGGATTACAAAATCCATGCAGAGAATGAATCTATGTATAACACCCCTCCAACCTATGGTATTTATATGGCAGGGCTTGTTTTCAGATGGTTGAAGCACAATGGTGGCTTGGTCAAAATGGAAGCAAACAACGTTGCAAAAGCCAAACTTCTTTACGATTGTCTTGATGCAAGTAATTTTTATCATTGCCCGACAGCCAAGGAAAATCGTTCGCGCATGAACGTTCCCTTTACGCTGAAAGATGCTGCATTAGATGAAGCGTTTTTGAAGGAAGCCAAAGCACGTGGTTTAGTGCAGTTAAAGGGACATCGCTCAGTGGGGGGTATGCGTGCTTCTATCTACAATGCAATGCCAATTGATGGTGTAAAAGCATTGGTCGCTTTGATGAATGATTTTGAGAAGTCTCATGGCTAAAAATTATAAGATTCAAACGCTTAATGCCATTTCCAAATTAGGCCTGTCAAGGCTGCCCATCAGCTATACCGTAGGTAGTGATATTGCAGAGCCTGAAGGGATTTTGGTACGTTCGCAGAATATGCATGAAATGGCTATTCCTGCTAGTGTTCGTGCAATTGGTCGGGCAGGCGCGGGCACCAATAATATACCAGTTAAAAAAATGTCTGAGCGAGGGATACCTGTATTCAATGCGCCAGGAGCTAACGCAAACGCCGTTAAGGAATTAGTGATCGCGGGAATGTTAATGTCCGCGCGCAATCTTGTGCCAGCTTTCAAGTTTGTGGAAGGACTGGAAGGTGATGATGAATCACTGCATAAACAGGTTGAAAGCGGTAAAAAGAATTTTGCCGGCACTGAATTGCCTAATAGAACTTTGGGTATTATCGGTTTGGGCGCCATTGGCGGGTTGGTGGCCGATGCGGCCATTAAACTTGGCATGAATGTGCTGGGTTACGATCCGGACATCACTGTAGAAGCTGCATGGCGCTTGTCATCGCAGGTGAAGAAAGCGGCCAGCGTTGAAGAGGTTGTTAAGAACAGCGATTTTATTACGCTGCATGTGCCTTTACTTGAAGTAACCAGAAACATGATTAACGCTGAACGTATCAAGCTGATGCGTCCAAGTGCTGTATTGCTCAATTTTTCCCGTGAAGGGATCGTGGATGATGCTGCAGTGGTGGCCGGGATTGCCGCCAAGCAGATGCATGCCTATGTTTGTGATTTCCCGAGTAATGCGCTTAAGGGCCAGGCGGGCGTAGTAGCGTTACCGCATCTGGGTGCGTCCACTCAAGAAGCGGAAGAAAATTGTGCCATTATGGTAGCAGAACAAGTTAGTGATTATCTGGAAAATGGCAATATTCTGAACTCGGTAAATTTCCCTAATGTGGAAATGCCCCGTGAGTCGCCTTTTCGTATTGCAATTGCAAATTCTAATGTACCCAATATGGTAGGTCAGATTTCTACTGCAATGGCAAATGCCGGCTTGAATATTCATAATATGGTCAATAAATCCAAGGGCGAAATGGCATACACCTTGCTGGATGTCGATAGTGATGTGCCACAAAGTGTGATCGATCAGATAGCTTCAATACCTGGCGTTTTGAATGTCAGAGCTTTGCCAACCGATAAATAAGTCAGTAGAACTAAATGTCAGACAAGCTTCAACAACACCGTACCAGAATAGATGCACTCGATGACGAGTTACTCAAACTCATCAATGAACGTGCCGAGCATGCCAAAGCAATAGGTGTATTAAAAAATGGCGTGGTGTACAGGCCAGAACGTGAAGCGCAGGTTTTGCGCCGTGTAAAAGATAACAATCCCGGGCCGATGTCTGGTGAAACCGTTGCGCGATTGTTTCGGGAAGTCATGTCCGCTTGCCTGGCTTTGGAAAAACCTTTATCTGTAGCTTTTCTTGGCCCCGCAGGCACTTTTACACAAGCAGCGGCTATCAAACATTTTGGCCACGCAGCACATACAGAAGCATGTAGTTCCATCGATGAAGTGTTTCGTAAAGTAGAAGCAAATATCGTGGATTATGGTGTTGTACCAGTAGAGAACTCAACAGAAGGTACAGTAAGTCGCACGTTAGATCTGTTACTGGCGAGTCCGCTTAAAATTTGCGGAGAAGTGGATCTGCGCGTACACCAGTTTTTGATGCGAAAAAAAGAAGGGTTGCAGGATATTCGCAGGGTGTACTCTCACGCGCAATCTCTTGGTCAGTGTCACGAATGGTTGAACAAAAACTTACCGGATATTCCACGTATTCCCGTATCCAGTAACGCTGAAGCGGCTAGATTGGCTTCGGAAGATGAGTCCAGTGCAGCTGTTGCGGGTGAAATGGCAGCTGAATTGTACCAATTGCAAAAGCTCGCTCAGAATATTGAAGATGAACCTAATAATACCACCCGTTTTTTAGTGATTGCTCAGCACGATGCTGCGCCTTCAGGCAAAGATAAAACATCTCTGGCGATGTCAGCCAAGAACAAGCCGGGTACAATAGTGGAATTGTTGTCACCCCTAGCCAAATATCAGGTAAGCATGACCAAGCTGGAGTCCAGGCCTTCACGCATGGGAATGTGGGAATATGTGTTTTTTGTGGATGTTGAAGGACATCAATTGGATGAAAATGTGGCTAAAGCGCTTCAGGAACTGGAGAGCAAGGCCGCTTTTCTGAAAGTAATGGGATCTTATCCAATCGCAGTTTTGTAGTCTTTTAACATTTCCTGTTTTTTGAATCCGCGTAACTTTATATTTTATTATGAACCTGTGTGATTTAGCGCCTTCTTATGTCAGTGCCATTGCGCCATACCAACCCGGAAAGCCTATTTCCGAGTTGGCCCGCGAAATGGGGATGGCTGAAGAACATATAGTGAAACTTGCTTCAAATGAAAACCCCATGGGGGCTAGTCCGCGTGTGCTTGCAGCAATTGAAAATGCACTGATGGATATCGCCCGCTATCCGGATGGAAATGGATATGATCTAAAATCTGCTTTGGCAGCAAAATATGGTGTCGCGCAAGACCAGATTGTGCTCGGTAATGGCTCAAACGACGTGCTGGAATTTGCCGCCCGCGCTTTTATGTCACCCGGCACATCAGCTGTATATTCGCAACATGCTTTTGCAGTGTACCCTTTAGTAACGCAAGCTGTAGGGGCTAAAGGTATTGAGGTGCCGGCTAAAGATTTCGGGCATGACCCACAAGCTATGCTAGCGGCAATTGCACAGGATACGCGAGTTATATTCATTGCAAATCCAAATAATCCAACTGGTACAATATTAAGCAGCAACGCATTAGCGTCTTTTCTCGAACAAGTGCCAAGCAGCGTGCTGGTTGTACTGGATGAAGCCTATTACGAGTTTTTGCCTGAAAATTTGAAGCCTGATAGCGTGAACTGGTTAAGTAAATTTCCCAATCTGGTGGTGATGCGGACGTTCTCGAAAGCTTACGGTTTGGCAGGGCTGCGTATCGGATTTGCAATGGCGCATCCTGATGTGGCCGCAATGTTGAATCGTGTGCGCCAGCCTTTCAACGTCAATAGCCTGGCACAGGTTGCAGCACTTGCCGCTTTGCAAGATGTACCCTTTTTAGAGCAATGTATAGAAGTGAATCGCAAAGGGATGGAGCAGGTAACGCAAGCCTTTAACAGGTTGGAGATCAGCTTTATTCCCTCGTTTGGTAATTTTGTGAGCTTCCGTATTGGTAACGCTATGGGCATGTATCAAAGTTTGCTCAAACAAGGGGTCATCGTGCGACCCGTTGCTAACTACGGCATGCCGGAATATTTAAGAGTCAGCATCGGTTTAGAGGCTGAAAATACAAGATTTTTACAGGCCCTGGAAGCAGGGATGCAGGAGCAAATATGATTATTGTAATGAACAAAGACGCCACGGAACAACAGCTTGATGCAGTAGTTCGCAAAATTAAGGAGTTTGGTCTTGATGCCAATATTTCCAAGGGGACTGAACGTACTGTAATTGGTGCGATTGGAGATGAACGCAAGCTTGATCAGGAGCTATTCGAGGCTTTGCCTGGTGTAGAACAGTCCATGCACATCGTCAAACCTTACAAGATTGTTGCGCGGGAATGGCACAAAGAAAATTCCATTATTGACATCAAGGGTGTTCCCCTTGGTGGTAATCAGATTCAGATTATTGCGGGCCCATGCTCGGTTGAGACTGAGCAGCAGATGGAAGAAGCCGCTAAGTTTGTAAAAGAAGCTAATTGCCGTCTGATGCGTGGTGGTGCATTCAAGCCGCGTACCAGTCCCTATACTTTTCAGGGTAAAGGTGTGGAAGGATTGGACCTGTTCCGGAAAGCAGCTGATAAAGAGGGGCTGCCAATCGTCACTGAACTGATGGATGTGCGTATGCTGGATACCTTTCTGGAATACGACGTTGACGTGATTCAGATTGGTACACGTAATATGCAGAATTTTGATTTGCTGAAAGAAGTCGGAAAAATCAACAAACCAGTAATTTTAAAGCGCGGCATGTCTGCTACTATTTCGGAATGGTTGATGTCGGCTGAGTATATTGCGGCTGGTGGCAATCACAATATTATTTTCTGTGAACGTGGTATTCGTACTTTTGAAACTTACTATCGCAATGTGCTGGATGTCACGGCGATTCCTGTTTTGAAAAAGGAAACCCATCTTCCTGTGATTGTTGATCCTTCACATGCAGGTGGAAAAGCCTGGATGGTTGCATCACTTTCCCGCGCGGCGATTGCAGCAGGCGCGGATGGTTTGCTGGTGGAAATGCATCCGAATCCATGCGAAGCATGGTGTGACGCAGATCAGGCGTTGAATCCAGGTGAGCTGAAATCTTTGATGGGTGAGCTGAAGGGGATCGCGGAAGTAATCGGTCGAAGTATCTAACGAATAGTTAGCGATATCAGTGATGCATTGATATTTTGTTTTTGCGGAGGGGGGTGAGAATGAAGATTTCGTTCTCAATCCCCTTTGTAAATTTTATGGCTTATCAATTTTATGCTTAAAAAACTTGTAATAGTCGGTGTTGGCCTTATTGGCGGCTCGTTTGCCATGGCGCTGCGCAATACCAACATGGTTGAGAGAATTGTGGGCGTGGGGCGCAGCTGGGAAAATCTTTCTTCCGCACTGGGTACATATGTTATCGATGCAGCTGAAACAAACGCTGTCAATGCCGTTGCAGATGCAGATTTAGTCGTGCTGGCAGTGCCTGTTGGTCAGATGGGTGGCATTATGCAGGAAATTGCACCGGTCTTGTCATCCCATACAGTGATTACCGACGTAGGCAGTACAAAACAGGATGTAATTGAACTGGCTATGCGTTACATGCCGGAACATTTGGAACGATTTGTTCCCGGTCATCCAATAGCAGGCGCAGAACGTAGTGGTGTCAAGGCAGCTACAGACAGTTTGTTTCAAGATAAAAATGTAATTCTCACGCCGCTTCCAGAAACCAGTGATGATGCGCGCAATCTGGTCAAAGAACTGTGGCAGAAGTGTGGCGCTATCGTCCATGAAATGCCACCCAAAGTGCATGACCAGATCTTTGCTGCAGTCAGCCATTTGCCCCATGTTCTGGCTTATGCGCTGGTAGCGGATATCGCGGCACGTCCCAATGCCAGCGACCTTTTTCAGTTTGCTGCCGGTGGTTTCCGTGATTTCACCCGTATTGCAAGCAGTTCACCCGAAATGTGGCGGGATATTTGCCTGGCAAATCGTGATGCGATGGTGGTTGAGCTGGACAGTTATCTGGCTCAGGTAAATCGAATGCGGGATGCGATAATCAAGGGGGATGGTATTGCTTTGCAACAAATTTTTGATGCAGCTCGTAATGCCAGAAATGCATGGATAAGTGGTGGAAGTAAATAAAAGATGAATTATCTCGATCTGGCTCCAATCAATTCGGTTAAGGGTACGGTGTTATTACCTGGCTCAAAAAGTATTTCAAATCGCATTCTGCTGCTGGCAGCCCTTGCAAACGGGGAGACAATAGTTAAAAGTCTCTTGTCATCTGATGACGTCAATTACATGCTGGATGCGCTGAAAACGCTGGGTGTGCAGTGGTCGCGTGAAGGTGAGAGCCTTGATTATGTTGTGCATGGTGCAGGAGGGGTATTTCCTGTAAAAAAGGCTGATTTATTTTTGGGTAATGCAGGTACCGCGTTCAGACCCTTAACTGCAGCATTGGCATTGTCCCATGGGAACTACAAGTTGTCCGGCGTGAATCGGATGCATGAACGCCCCATTGGTGATCTGGTTGATGCATTACGTCAGCTAGGTGCGGATATACGCTACCTAGGAAATGAAGGGTTTCCTCCGCTGGAAATTGCTCCGTCAGGTGCACGCAAGACAAAAACGGTTCAAGTTCGCGGGAATGTATCGAGCCAGTTTCTGACGTCGCTGTTGATGGTATCGCCGCTTGCCGGTGAAACGGTAGTCATAGAAGTGGTGGGTGAACTGATCTCCAAACCTTATATAGAAATCACGTTAAACCTCATGCAAAGATTCGGGGTAAAAGTGGAGCGTCAGGATTGGCAGAAATTTACAATTACAGGCGGGCAGGCGTATCAATCACCTGGCGTTATTCATGTTGAAGGTGATGCTTCAAGTGCCTCTTATTTTCTGGCGGCTGGCGCAATTGGCGGAGGTCCGGTTCGTGTGGAAGGGGTGGGAAAATCTAGTATACAAGGCGATGTGCGGTTTGCTGAAGTACTCGAGCAAATGGGTGCAGTGATCACGATGGGTGATAACTGGATTGAAGCACGCGGTAATGGTAAGTTGCGTGCGATTGATGCGGATCTTAATTTTATACCTGATGCTGCCATGACGATTGCGGTAACCGCTTTATTTGCGGATGGTACAACAACTATTCGTAATATAGCCAGTTGGCGTGTAAAGGAAACCGATCGCATAGCAGCTATGGCCATTGAACTACGCAAAGTTGGTGCTGAAGTGGAAGAAGGCGCGGATTACATTCGAGTGACTCCCCCTTCCGTACTCATTCCCAATGCAATCATAGATACTTACGATGATCATCGTATGGCAATGTGTTTTTCATTGGTTGCGCTAGGAGGCGTGCCAGTAAGAATCAACGAACCTGAATGTGTCGCAAAAACCTTTCCTAAGTATTTTGAGGTCTTGTCCTCAATATCTGTTTGAACCAATAAAGCCTGATATGTCTGAAAAACCGATTCCTGTTATTACTATTGATGGTCCTTCCGCTTCTGGCAAGGGCACCGTTGCAAGTATCGTTGCGAAGAAATTGGGGTTTCATTACCTTGATAGCGGTGCGTTATACCGTCTGGTCGCACTTGCAGCTTTCCGTCAAAACGTGGCTTTGGACGATGAGCAATCGCTGGCAAACCTGGCGGCCAAGCTGGATGTGGTTTTTGACGGTGGTGAAATATGGCTAGGTAAGGATAAGGTAACCGATGAAGTGCGGTCGGAAAAATGCGGAAATGGCGCGTCTGTGGTAGCTGCGTTGCCAGAGGTGAGAGCCGCTTTGCTGGCGCGTCAGCGTGATTTTTGTCAGCTACCAGGATTGGTTGCGGATGGTCGAGATATGGGCTCGGTTGTATTTCCTGATGCAGGCACAAAAATATTTTTGACGGCAAGTGCAGAAGTACGCGCTGAACGTCGATTTAAACAGTTGAAAGAAAAAGGTGTTTGTGCTATATTTGAAAATATTTTGCAGGATATTCAGGAGAGGGACAAGCGTGATAGTGCGCGAAGTGTTGCTCCACTGCAAAAGTATGCGGATGCAAGTCTTTTAGATACCACAAAACTCACGATAGACGAAGCTGTTGACGTGATTCTAAAACGGTTCGAGTGACCCATTCGTTTGACCAAAGTGCCTTAAGTGTTGGAAGTCGTATATCTCCCCTGATAATGGCGACGATCGTTTATGCTCTGCAATAGTGCAGAGTAAGGACGTTTTTTCAATTGCTTTGGGCGTTTATTAACTAACCAGTCCCATCCTGTTTGATGGGTTTATCAGGTGTTTATCTAATGACTACTGCGTCTCCTGTTGTCGAATCCATGGAAAGTTTTGCTGCACTATTTGAAGAAAGTCTAACGCGCCAAGAAATGCGCACCGGCGAAGTGATTACCGCTGAAGTTGTCGCAATCGAAGGTGGTGTTGTAATTGTTAATGCCGGTTTGAAATCCGAAAGCGTGATTCCAGCTGAAGAGTTTCGCGATGATAAAGGCGAACTAGAAGTTAAGGTCGGCGATTTCGTGATGGTTGCGATTGATGCGCTGGAAGATGGTTATGGTGCAACCAAACTGTCTCGTGAAAAAGCCAAGCGCTTGCAAGCATGGACCGAACTAGATGTGGCGATGGAAGAAGGCACGCCAGTCATGGGTCTGGTTCAAGGTAAGGTTAAGGGTGGTCTGACCGTTATGGTTAACGGTATTCGCGCATTCTTGCCAGGTTCTTTGGTAGATGTACGCCCAATCAAGGACACCACCCCTTACGAAGGTAAGGAAATGGAATTTAAGGTTATTAAGCTTGATCGCAAGCGTAATAACGTTGTTGTTTCTCGTCGTGCCATGCTTGAAGCTAGCCAGGGTGCTGAACGTGAAGCGCTGCTGGGTAGCCTGAAAGAAGGCGCAGTAGTTAAAGGTATTGTTAAGAACATTACCGATTATGGCGCGTTTGTGGATCTGGGTGGTATCGATGGTCTGTTGCACATCACTGATCTGGCATGGCGCCGTGTTAAGCATCCATCCGAGGTGCTGACTGTTGGTGATGAAGTTGAAGCTAAGATTCTGAAGTTCGATCAGGAAAAAAATCGCGTATCACTGGGTATGAAGCAGCTTGGTGATGATCCATGGGTTGGTCTGTCACGTCGTTACCCACAAGGTACACGCATGTTTGGTAAGATCACAAACCTGACAGATTATGGCGCATTCGCTGAAATCGAACAGGGTATTGAAGGTCTGGTTCACGTTTCTGAAATGGATTGGACCAATAAAAACGTTCATCCATCCAAGGTTGTTAGCCTGGGCGATGAAGTAGAAGTCATGATTCTGGAAATAGACGAAGATCGTCGCCGCATTTCGCTGGGTATGAAGCAGTGTCAATCCAATCCATGGGATGATTTTGCAATTAACCATAAGAAAGGTGATAAGGTCAGCGGTCAGATCAAATCTATCACCGATTTTGGCGTGTTTATTGGATTGCCAGGTGGTATCGACGGTTTAGTACACCTGTCAGACCTGTCATGGAATGTGGCTGGTGAAGAAGCAGTTCGCAACTACAAGAAAGGCGATGAAGTTGAAGCCATGGTATTGGCGATTGATGTTGAGCGTGAGCGCATCTCTCTTGGTATCAAGCAAATGGATGGCGATCCTTTCACCAACTTCGTTTCTGTACATGACAAAGGCAGCCTGATTAAAGGTACTGTCAAGTCAATGGATGCCAAAGGTGCTGTAATATCTCTGGACACAGATGTTGATGGTTATTTACGCGCTTCTGAAGTTTCACGTGACCGTGTGGAAGATATTCGTACCCACATGAATGAAGGTGATGAACTTGAAGTGATGATTATCAATGTCGATCGCAAAAATCGCTCCATTAATCTATCGATTAAAGCAAAAGATATGGCTGAAACATCTGAAGCTATGCAGAAAATGGCTACAGATCAAGGCGGTAGTGCTGGTACTACAAGTTTGGGCGCCCTGTTGAAAGCTAAAATGGACGTGAAGAAATCCGATCAATCTACCGATCAATAAAAGGGAAATTTCATGACAAAATCGGATCTGATCGCCAAGCTGGCAACCCGTTATTCCCAGCTTGTCGCCAAGGATGCGGAACTCGCTGTTAAAACGTTGCTTGATGAGATGGCTAAAAGCTTATCTCAAGGGGAACGAATTGAGATCAGAGGGTTTGGCAGCTTTAGTCTGAATTATCGTCCACCAAGAACTGGCCGTAATCCTAAAACTGGTGATAAGGTGAGTGTTGCTGAAAAGCACGTACCTCACTTTAAAGCTGGTAAGGAATTGCGTGAGCGAGTTGATTACAGCGAATAATCAGAAATTTTGATTGTTAACTGAAAAAAACGGCATGATTATTACATCATGCCGTTTTTTTTTAAAAAAATACTGCATTTGCGCCAATATTCAGTTTTGGCGAGGTACAATATATGCGGACCTCAGTATCTTGGATTGGTTTGCTAGGAAGATTTCTGAAGCCTCAGCTCGACGGTATTTCATGCAAAATTAACTTTTATGAGGCTAGTTAAATTAAATTAGGATCTTATGCGCTATTTAGCTTGGGCATTGCGTTTATTATTATTTATTCTGTTGTTGGGATTCGCTGCTAAAAATAGTGAAGTAGTTTCTTTACACTACTATTTAGGCTATGAATGGCAAGCACCTCTGGTCCTGGTTTTGATGGTTTTTTTCCTTGCAGGTATTGTGATTGGTGTCGTGGCAAACATGCTTTCGATTCTAAGATTAAAGAGAGAAATTCTGGGCTTGAAAAAAGAATTGCGTATAAAGTCGCATGCGAATGACGCACTACAGTTAAAGGATGGAAGCGCAACAAACCATGGAATTTGAATTTTGGTGGTTGTTGGCTTTTCCCTTGTTTTTTGCATTGGGCTGGTTAGCAGCACGCATAGATATTAAACACGTTATTTCAGAATCGAGTGAACTCCCTGAATCTTATTTCAAAGGGCTTAATTTCCTGTTGAATGAGCAACCGGACCAGGCGATTGAAGTGTTAAGTGAAGTTGTGCAATCTGAGAAACCAGAGGCGGTTGAGTTGAACTTTGCTTTGGGCAGTCTTTTTCGGCGACGTGGTGAAGTTGATCGAGCCATACGCATGCATAAAAGTATCGTCGATCGGTCCTATCTGAGTAACGAGCAAAAGCTTGCAGCTGTTTTTGAGTTGGCACAGGATTATAAAAAGGCGGGTTTGCTGGACAGTGCGGAACAGCTTTTCAGTGACTTGCAAAAAACTACTTATTCAAAAGTGGCCTTAAAATTTCTTCTGGAAATTTATCAACAAGAAAAAGACTGGTCCAAAGCTATTCAGACAGCACGTCAGCTTAGTACTGCAGAACATCCCCATCGCAAGGTGATTTCACATTTTTATTGTGAATTGGCGGTCATCGAAAGCGCACACTCTAATCCGGAGGCCTCAAAGGCTTACCTGGAAGAAGCTTTAAAAGAAAATAGACGATGTGTTCGCGCTACCATTTTGATGGGTGACCAGGAAGTTGCGCTGACAAATCATGAAGGTGCTATTCAAATCTGGAAGCGTGTTGAAACGCAAGATCCACGTTATATAAGTTTAGTCGCGGGTAAGCTTTTAGCCAGTTATCGTGCCTTGGATAAAGTCGACCTGGGATTGGCCCTGTTGCGTGGTTATCTGGCACAATATCCTTCTGCGGACCTGTTAAATATTGTTTATCAGGGAATGTTGGAGCATCAGGGCGCTGAAAATGCATACCGTACGCTGCGAGATGAATTAAGGCGAAACCCAACCCTTCAGGGGTTAACACGCCTGCTTGAAGCGCAATTACAGGATATGCCTGTAGATCGTCAGCAGGATTTATTGCTCATCAAAAATTTGTTGCATCAGCATACACGACAACTTGCTATGTTCCGTTGTGATAGCTGTGGGTTTGAAGCCAGGCAGTTTCATTGGTACTGCCCGGCATGTGGTGGCTGGGAAACTTTCCCGCCGAGAAGAAGAGAAGAAACAGAATTTGGACATTTATTAAGCCATGCATGATCCCAAAGTGATTGTTGCACTGGATTTTCCCAGTGTGAATGAAGCGTTAGAACTGGCAAACAGGCTAGACCCGAAGCTTTGTAAGCTGAAGATTGGTAAAGAGTTGTTTACCGCAACAGGCCCATCTTGTGTTGAAAAACTGGTTAGTTCCGGGTTTGATGTTTTCCTTGATTTAAAGTTTCACGACATCCCGAATACTGTAGCCAGTGCGTGTAAAGTAGCCGCGCAATTAGGCGTATGGATGGTCAATGTGCATGCTCTGGGTGGCCGTGCCATGCTTACAGCGGCACGTGAAGCCATAGATAATGAACTCCATCGTCCCAAGTTAATTGCGGTCACTTTGCTGACCAGTATGGGCAGTGAAGATATGCATGAGACCGGCTTGCTTGGTGAGCCGCAAGAAGCGGTATTACGTTTGGCAAAACTAGCCCAGACCAGTGGTCTGGATGGGGTGGTTTGCTCAGCGCAGGAAACAGCAATGCTGCGCAGAGAACTGGGTTATGAGTTTGCGTTGGTAACCCCTGGTATTCGTCCTGCTGACAGTAGCAGGGATGATCAGGTCAGGATCATGACGCCAAGTGATGCGATCTACATGGGCTCCAGTTATTTAGTGATTGGCAGGCCCATTACGCGGGCTGATGATCCGTTGCATATGTTGAAAAAGATTAATAGCGAAATTGAATTATTGGGGGAGATTGAGTGAAGATTACTGTAATAGGGACTGGTTACGTGGGCTTGGTGAGTGGGACATGCCTCGCAGAAGTAGGGAATGATGTGTTATGCCTTGATTTGGATGCTAAAAAAATCAATACCCTGAATCAGGGGGGTATTCCGATTCATGAACCTGGTTTAGAGGCTATGGTTAAGCGTAACGTTGAAGCCGGCCGATTGCGCTTCACTACCAGTATTGAAGAGAGTGTCGCACATGGTGCGATTCAATTCATAGCAGTCGGAACACCGCCTGATGAAGATGGTTCAGCTGATTTGCAGTATGTGGTCTCTGCCGCCAGAAATATCGGCAAGTATATGACAGAGTATAAAGTCATTGTTGATAAATCGACCGTTCCAGTGGGGACGGCCGACAAGGTGCGTGCAGCCATTCAGGAAGAACTGGATAGCAGAAGTGTCAAACTGGATTTTAGTGTGGCTTCCAATCCTGAGTTCTTGAAGGAAGGGGCTGCTGTGGAAGATTTCATGCGCCCAGACCGGATTGTTGTAGGGACAGATGATGACAGGGCAACGCAGGCTATGCGTACGCTTTATGCGCCTTTCCAACGTAACCATGAACGCGTTATTGTGATGGATATCAAATCTGCAGAACTAACCAAATATGCAGCTAATGCCATGTTGGCTACCCGCATTTCTTTCATGAATGAACTGGCTAACCTTGCAGAAAAAATGGGTGCGGACATTGAACATGTACGTCAGGGTATTGGTTCTGACCCCCGTATTGGGTATCACTTTCTTTATCCTGGTTGCGGATATGGCGGTTCCTGTTTTCCAAAGGATGTACAGGCATTACAGCGTACAGCCCGGGAATATGGTTCTGACCTTAAAATCCTTGAAGCGGTAGAGTCGGCCAATGACCATCAGAAAACGGTGCTGCTGGATAAAATTACTGCACGTTTAGGCAAGGATCTTTCAGGTAAGCACTTTGCAGTATGGGGATTGGCATTCAAACCAAATACAGATGATATGCGCGAAGCACCCAGCCGCGTGTTGATTGAAGGGTTATGGCAACGCGGCGCTACTGTTACTGCTTATGATCCTGTGGCGATGGAAGAAACAACACGCATATACGGCGATGACCCTCGCTTGAAATTGGCTAATAACCAAATGGAAGCGCTTGCAGGTGCGGATGCGCTTGTCATTGTGACCGAGTGGCAAGTATTCAGAAGTCCTGATTTCTCGGCAATTAAGGCTGCGCTTAAATCACCGGCCATTTTTGACGGACGCAACCTGTATGAGCCAGCGACAGTACGCAGCGCGGGAATGGAATATTTCCCAATAGGTAGAAAATAAGCAGGATCGTAAATTGAATATTGCGCAATTGAAAAATGCACGGGTGCTGGTGGTCGGTGATGTCATGCTGGACCGGTACTGGTTTGGTGATGTCAGCCGGATTTCACCCGAAGCACCCGTACCAGTCGTAAAAATTGATCGGCGTGAAGAGCGCTTAGGTGGCGCCGCTAACGTAGCGCGAAATATTGTGGCCTTAGGTGCTCAGGCAGCCTTGATTTCCGTAACGGGTAAAGATGAGGCAGGAGATTGTCTGGACCGCATGTTGCGGGAAGAGGGTATTACGTCAGTTTTGCATCAGGATGAAAGTATTTCCACCACGATTAAATTACGAGTGATCGGGCGTCAGCAGCAATTGCTCCGCATTGATTTTGAAACGCAACCGAGCCATGAAGTTTTGTTATCAGCGCAGGAAGATTTTCGTCGTATGTTGCCTGAGTACGATGTGGTAATTCTGTCTGATTATGGCAAGGGTGGCTTGACCCATATCGCACAGATGATCGAGATGGCTAATCAGGCTGGAAAACCTGTGCTGGTTGACCCCAAAGGGGATGATTATGTGCGCTATCGCAATGCGACGCTGCTGACACCTAATCGAGGTGAATTCAAGGAAGTAGCAGGCAGCTGGAAAAATGAAGAAGAACTGACACGTAAGGCACAGCAACTCCGTACTGAGTTGAACCTTCAGGCGCTTTTGGTTACCAGAAGTGAAGAGGGGATGACATTGTATCGCGAAGGGGATACCTTGCATCAGCCAGCTCATGCGCTGGAAGTGTTCGATGTGAGCGGTGCAGGGGATACGGTTATTGCAACCCTTGGTGTGATGCTGGCGGCAGGTGAGGAATTGCCGGAAGCCATGCATATGGCAAACCGTGCAGCAAGTATTGTGGTTGGCAAACTGGGAACTGCTGTGGTTCATCAGGAAGAACTATTTCAATAATACAGTTTTGGTTAACGCAATAGACTGAATTTTTAAATTTATCTGTTGCTGATGAAGCTTAATTTATGTGGATGATACAAATATGTACTATGTAGTTACCGGCGCAGCAGGCTTTATCGGGGCGAATCTGGTTAAGGCATTAAATGATCGCGGTGAGCGCAATATTATTTGCGTAGATAATCTTTCCAAAGCAGATAAATTTAAAAATCTGACTGATTGTGAAATTGCAGATTATCTGGATAAGCAGGAATTTCTGGATCTGATCATGGATGGCGCATTTGACGGGGCAATTGATGCCATTTTTCATGAAGGTGCCTGCTCGGACACCATGGAAACCGATGGTCGCTACATGATGCAAAATAACTATCGCTATACCATTTCACTGTTCGATTTTTGTCAGGAACAGGAAGCTGCATTTCTGTATGCCTCATCGGCTTCAGTATACGGTGGTGGCAGCATTTTCAAGGAATCAAGAGAGTATGAATCTCCTTTGAATGTATATGGCTATTCCAAATTTCTATTTGATCAATACCTGCGACGCCACTGGGATCACCTTACCTCACAAGTAGTGGGATTCCGTTACTTCAATGTCTATGGCCCTCGTGAACAGCATAAAGGCCGTATGGCTTCTGTTGCGTATCACTTCTTCAATCAATACCAGGCAGAAGGCAAAGTGAAGTTGTTTGAAGGATGTGATGGATATGCAAACGGTGAACAGTTACGTGATTTTGTGTCTGTTGAAGACGTAGTTAAAGTCAACATGCATTTTCTGGATCATCCTGAGCAATCCGGAATTTTTAATCTGGGAACAGGTTTTTCGCAAGCCTTTAATGATGTAGCCGTTGCCACGGTGAACGCCTGTCGTGCCGCAAAAGGGGAAACAGCGCTGAGTCTGGAAGAATTGCAAAATCAGGGAATTGTGAACTATATTGCCTTCCCTGAAGCATTAAAAGGTAAATATCAGAGTTTTACCCAAGCCGATGTAACGGCTTTGCGTCAGGCTGGCTATACCGATCCATTGTTTAACGTGCAGGAAGGTGTATCACGTTATGTTGATTACTTGTTGAAGGCGGATAAAACACTATAAAATTTTTTGCACGCTGTTTGTGAAGTGAGAAAGGCTCGATACTTAATCGAGCCTTTCTTTTTGCGATAACAGTCCGGTGTTTAAGCCTTATTTGGCTAAGTTGGGTTGTTTCAAACGTGTCGAACACTGTCGATAAATACTCAAAACTGCCCCATAAATAAATTTTCAATAAACTCCCGAGATTCTTTACTATCATAAAATTCCTAACTGGCGAATTTTTAGATTCGTCATTAAATCAATGGCTAATCTGTCATCGCAATTTTCAGCAGCACAAATCATCGATCTGTTGATAACTCTTAGGCTCTGTCATTTTGGAGTGGAGCGATAGAAACTAAAGGCAAACCATTCGCTCCGTATAACTAATAGGAGTAAATGATCATGAATGCATCACATCTATTGAGGGTGAATTTAAAACGCTATTTTGTAGTTACGGTGCTACTGTTACCTACAGCGGCGGTTGCAATTCCTTGTAACACTGGTCTTATCGGTACTGCATCTACGTGCGGTATTTCTTTGTTGAGTGCAGGTAGTTCAGATTTTCACTGGCAATTGGCAAATCCTTATCCTACTGCACCATCTGGTGCGCTCATAAACGGTTCGGTGGTTTTACCGACTTTAAGCTTTTCCCCTGTTTTCGCTAATGTTAATGCCGGCTCATGGATGCTTAATGGACCTGACTCAGGGTGGGTTGTACCATCCGCATCATTTCATACTGAGTTTGGTGGACAATACGTGTACCAAACAACTTTCACAGGAGCCAATCCATTTGGAGGCAGGTATTCGTCCGATAACGAACTTTTAGGGGTTTTTCTAAATAATACATTATTGCCTGGTTTCCCCCTTAATGGACCAGCCGACAGTGGCAATTGGACGTCATTCATTATTGGTAGTGGATTAAACACCGGCTCAAATACGCTGGATTTTGTTGTGCGTAATAGAGGAGTGGGTGGTATTGATAGCAACTCAACAGTTACTGGCTTTCGCGCGGAGTTTGCCGCCGTCCCGGTGCCTGCAGCTGTATGGCTCCTTGCCTCCGGCCTGCTGGGGTTGATAGGTGTTACTCGGTGCAAAATAACATAACAGATTTTTCTTGTGCACTATAACGGCAGCCAATTGGTTGTCGTTTTTTTTTGTGGAGGGCGAAAATGGTCTGCTTTTAACAGGCTTCAAAATGAGCTAGTGTCACGATGCCATATTCACTATTTTAGGTTTTGAATTTGAATTATAATGACAATAACATGATAATGCTAAATATTATTTGTTTGACTGCACTACTTTTGGAAATTTGAAAATGAACACGATATTTATTGTTATTGCTCTCTGCTGCTTATTTGTCAGTCCTGTTTTTGCTGCGCCGGTTGATATCAATACATCCAGTCGTACACATCTGGAATCTGTGCCTGGGATTGGACCGGGAAAGGCTAAGGCAATAATAGCGTATAGAAAAGAGCATGGCCCGTTCAAGAATGTGGATGAACTGGATAATGTAGCAGGCATCGGTCCCAAAACAATTGATAAAATTCGTTCAAAGATTACTGCATCTAAGCCGAAGGTCGCTTCAGATAGTGCAAGTTCAACGAACAAAATTGATTCTGCAGGAAACTGGAAAGGGGTTATTCGTTAAATTCACCGTCTCAAAACCTTCATATTTTTACCTTGCCATCCTATCCAGTTGATTCAATCGGTTTGCTGCAATGCTGGATATTCATCTGATAGTAAATTCAATTGGTTTTTAATTGCATTGTAACTTTTGGTAATATTTACTTATAAGGGTTTATTTTTATACTAGGGGCTGTTTGCCGACGGGCTGCAATACGCTATAGTAGTGAAATCATAATAAGCTATTGAGAGTTGTGTTCAGAAAACGCAAACTTTGAGGATGCAACATAAGGGAGAGAAATGGGTACTTCTTCAGCTAAACAGGCGTCAGTAAAGAATAAAAACGTACCATCCATTAAACCTGCTGGCGAGCGCTACGCGATCATACTCGCAGGGGGCTCAGGAACTCGTCTCTGGCCTTTATCCAGATCGGCTATGCCCAAGCAGTTGCTGGCGCTTAACGGTGAGGATTCACTGCTTCAGCAAACTGCGCGTCGTTTGCTGCCTAGAGTTGCCCATGACAAATTAATCACTGTCACCCACGCTGATCATCGGTTTGAGGTGATGGGGCAACTACATTCTATCCATGCTTCTCTCGCAGATAATGTTTTGTCGGAACCTATTGGCCGCAACACGTTGCCTGCGATTGCCTGGGCAGTTGCCAGTATTGCTGAAAAAGACCCCAAAGCCTTAATTGGGGTTTTTTCTTCGGATCATGCTGTTTCAGATCAGGTTGCATTTAATCAGGCCTGGGAATCTGCCGAAGAAGCTGCGCTGGATGGATATCTGACATTATTTGGCATGCAGCCCACCGAGCCTGCGGTAGGTTACGGCTATATTCAGGCTGGCTCTGCGCTGAAAAAGAAAACTTCGAGTAAAGCTTCTGGCGCAATGAGCGTATCGCGATTTGTTGAAAAACCAGATGCAAAAACCGCGCGAGCCTATCTGAAGCAAGGCGGTTATTACTGGAATGGCGGCATGTTCGTATTTCGTGCGGATATCTTCCTCGCCATGTTGAAGAAATACCAGCCTGCAATTCATATTGCGGCGTTGTCACTTTCAAATGGGGGCGGCAAAGTAGCTGATTTTGATACCTATGCTGCTTTACCCGATCTCTCAATCGATTACGGTGTGCTTGAGTTAGCAGACAAAGTGGCTGTTGTTCCCGTTGATATGGGATGGAATGATCTTGGCAGCTGGGAAGCAATTTATCAACAGCGCGATAAAGACGAGCAGGGGAATATGGTCAAGGGTGAAGTACTGGCGGTAGATAGCCAGGACAACTTGTTATGGAGTGAACATGGCCTGATTGCTACATTGGGTTTGCAAAATTTAGCGGTGGTGCAAACACGGGATGCAACCATGGTTTGCCCGCGTGACAGGGTGCAGGATTTAAAACAGTTGGTAGCCTCTGTGAAAGAGACGCACCAGCACCTCACTGAAATTCACATGACCGTCACTCGCCCCTGGGGCAGCTATACGATTCTGGAAGAAGGCGCGCGTTACAAGATAAAACGGATTGTGGTTAATCCTGGTGCAAAGCTTTCCATGCAAATGCATTTTCATCGTTCAGAACATTGGGTGGTCATTGCAGGGACGGCTAAGATTACTAATGGCGATAAGGAAATTTTTCTTGAAGAAAATCAGTCTACTTATATTCCTCAAACCAATCGTCATCGTTTGGAGAATCCGGGCAGAATTCCTTTGCAAATTATTGAAATCCAAAGTGGACCGTATTTGGAGGAAGATGATATTGTTCGTTTTGATGATGTCTATGGTCGCGCGCCAGTTACGCCTTAAGATTGCCATGAAGCAGAAGGGGTATTTATTTTGAGCGCCAATCCAATTAGTTTTTTGCCTGTATGGTTGCTTGAGTTTCGCGCTATTTCTGTTGCTTTGATGACTAAGCAAGGCGAATTGGTTGAAGCGAATCAAGGTTTTTTATCGGTTCTAGGTGACTTGCCGGCTGAAAGTGCGGGCGCCATCTTTATTGATCCCCCTTTTTTTAGTTTGCTAAAAAAAGAACCGGGTGACGGAGGTCTCCTCCACTCAGGCCTGGTTACATTAGGTAAACTAAATGGCATGCGGCGAACTTTCTCTGGAAGTATTTTTTTGCGCAATCAGATGGTGCTGCTGGTTGCTGAAATGGATATTTCTGCGTTTGAACGCATGAGTAATGAGATAGACAATTTAACGGTTGGCTACAATGAGGCCAAAGCCCAATTGACGCAACGTTCGTTGACGTTACAGAAAGTCCTGTCAGAAAATATGGCATTAAAATCTCAGGATTCTCTGACGGGGTTGCCCATTCGCAGCAAACTGGATTCACAACTGGATGAGGAGATGGAACGCTGGGAGCGTTACCGCCGACCACTGGCTTTGGTGATTTTGGATATTGATAACTTCAGTCAGGTGAATGAGTCCTATGGACGTGAGACAGGGGATGAAATATTGACGCATGTCGCTACAGTGATTCAGCAGTCTATTCGTACTCTGGATTTGGCTGTTCGGTATGGTGGTAAAGAATTTGCAATTTTGTTACCAGAAACCAATGAAATTGGCGCATTGATTGCTGCTGAAAGATTGCGTATGGAATTGGGAGATCAAATCATTTTGCCTATGGTGAAACCAATTACAGCCAGCTTTGGGGTGGCTACTCTGCTGCCTGATGAGACACGGACAGAATTTTGCTCACGCGCAGAAAGGGCCGCAAAAAACTCTAAGACAACGGGTAAAAATTGCGTAACCATGGCAGGCGTGATTGGTGAATGCGATCATCTCTACCAAGGTATTAATTTTGAGCAGACGAAAGCAAACGATGTATAAAAGTATTGAGGATTTTGTAGGAAATACACCGTTAGTTAAACTAAAACGCTTGCCCGGTAATACGAGCAATATCATTCTGGTTAAACTGGAGGGAAATAACCCTGCAGGGTCAGTGAAAGATCGGCCAGCGCTATCGATGATTATGCATGCTGAAATCAGAGGCGACATCAAGCCAGGCGATACCCTGATTGAAGCGACAAGTGGAAATACCGGCATTGCACTGGCGATGGCTGCTGCTATGCGTGGGTACAGGATGATTTTAGTCATGCCTGAGCACATGAGCGTGGAGCGACGACAGGTAATGCGCGCTTTTGGCGCAGAAATTGTATTAACTTCAAAAAAAGGCAGCATGGAAGAGGCAATTGATACTGCCAACCGTATGCAGGCTGCTGGTGAAGGGTTTATTCTGAACCAGTTTGGTAATGCGGATAATCCACTAGCGCATTTTGATAGTACAGGCCCGGAAATCTGGCGCGACACCCAAGGTGAAGTCACCCATTTTGTATCAAGCATGGGCACAACGGGCACGATTATGGGATGTTCGCGTTATTTGAAGGAACAGAATGCCAACATTCAAATTGTGGGTGTTCAACCGGAGGAAGGCTCGCAAATACCGGGGATTCGAAAATGGCCCGAGGAATATTTGCCTAAAATTTATGATCCAGAACGCGTAGATGTTATTCGCTATGTAACTCAGTCAGAGGCAGAAATCATGACGAGGCGCCTGGCTCAGGAAGAAGGGATATTTGCAGGTATTTCATCAGGAGGCGCGCTGGCTGCTGCGCTAAAATTATCTGATGAGGTAGAAAACGCAGTGATAGTTTCAATCATCTGCGACCGGGGTGACCGCTATCTTTCTACCGGGGTATTTCCAGCTTAACTTCAATATAAAAGGCCAATATGGTGGACTGTATTCAGTTATGAAAACAGTGGGCAAGTCGAATCCTGAAAGGGGTTAATCTGCTTTGCCTGGCTTCCATAACACATCTTCCTGAGCATGATATACATTCAGTGCTCGGCACATTACAAAAAGCAGGTCAGATAGCCGATTCAGATATATAAGGCTTGCAGTAGAGACATCTTCCGCCTTTGCCAATGATGTGATACTGCGTTCGGTGCGCCGACAAACAGCTCGTGCCACATGGCAGAGTGCCGCAGCGCGAGAGCCTCCAGGCAGGATGAATTCCTTCAGTGGTGGCAGAGGGGTATTCAGCTTGTCGAGAATTGACTCCAGTTGGGTGGTGTGATCGGCAGAAATGCCAATGTAGCCAGAACCGGGCATACTCAGTTCCCCACCCAGATCAAAAAGCTTGTGCTGAACATTGATAAGGCAGTTGCGGATTATTTCCGGCAAACTTTCAGTGAGCAACACCCCGATGTGGCTGTTCAATTCGTCCACTTCACCTATCGTATTAATGCGCAAGCTGTCTTTGGGCGTGCGAGCGCCATCGCCGAGACCAGTTGTGCCATCGTCTCCGGTGCGAGTATAAATTTTACTGAGGCGGTTGCCCATAAATAAACCATAAATGTGATAAAACTTGATTTTACCGCAGCGGTGCAGCTGTGGAGAAGTATTTGGAATTTGAATTAGACAAAGTCAGATGGGGTGAATGCAACACTTTGAATCAGGAAATAAGCAGTTTTGCTTTACTGGCCAGGGGTACGCATCGCGTATTGGATGCGTTAGATCCCCTTTTCAGTCATCGGTTTGTTGAGCGTTATGCTTTTAAATAGATTGAATGGTTACTGCAAAGCTTCTCCGTTAGGCAACGCAACTTTACACGCATTGAATATTCTTACTTTGCAAGTACGACAAACTTCAGAATCTAATTTGGGATAAATGTTAGAAATTGGGTGCATTTTTGCCTCAAAGATATTCTCTTTGCCAATATCGTCAATGTAATGTCCCTTATTAAACAACTGGTAAACCTTTTCTTTAACACGATAGAAGTAAAGTCCCCCACCCATTTTTTTACGACGTTTTGCTTCTTGGGTAAGCATTTCTGCTCCAGCGATATCAACGAAATTGATTCCACTGGAGAGAATGAGGACATGCTTGGCTTGTGGATTTTCTTCATCAAAGTGCTGGAGATGCTGTTGCACATGATTAACTGCACCGAAAAATATTGAGCCATTCACACGGGCAATTTTCAGTTGCGGGCACTCAGGCATGTTGTCGGCAGGAATGAAATGATAACTTCCTTCTTCAGTATCGGGCACGAATGCAGTTATGCTTGGGCGAGAAGTACGGTAAAGATAAGTGATTAATGACAAAATGATGCCAAAGAATATCCCCTTTTCCAGATTGATTAGCGTACCAATCAGTGTGACCCACAAAATAGCCGTTTCAGATCGGCTTGTTTTCATGATGGATGACATGTGATGAAAGTCAATCAGACCCCAGGAAACCAGGAAGAGGATGCCAGCCATTGCTGCTGTGGGCAGATAAGCAGCGAGTGGTGCTACCAACAGTAATATCAGTAACAGGAAAAATGATGCGAATACTGCTGCAAGCGGGGTTCTGGCGCCAGAAGCATAGTTAACGCCACTTCGGTTGAACGATCCGCTTGAAGCGTATCCTGAAAAAAAACTGCCAAACATATTAGACAAGCCTTGGCCAATAAACTCCTGATTGCCATCAATACGCTGCTCGGAACGGACAGATATAGCTCGGGATATAGAAACGGCTTCAGTCAATGCCAGCATAGTGACAACGAGTGCAGGAAAGAATACCTGTTGAATTGAATGGATGGACAAGTCAGGGTGAGACAAGGGGGGTAATCCAGAAGGAAGTGCCCCGACTGTGACTATATGGGTAGCGTCAATACCCCCGGCAAACTGGTTAATAATGAGCGCTGCGATACTGCCGATAATCATGGCCGCAATCATATAAGGGAATTTTGGTACGAATTTTTTAACCAGAATACCTGATATCAATGTTAGAGCGCCGACAATAGTGACATAGATATTAATATCATTAAATTGCAGAAATAATTGATGGATTGTTTCGTAGAAAGCTGTGCCGCGTTCAATATGAATGCCAAAAAAGTGTTTGATTTGACTGGAAGCAATGAGGATTGCCGCGCCAGCAGTAAAGCCAATAACCACTGTGTGTGAGATAAAGTTGACTAGCGCGCCCAGTTTTGCCAGACCCATTAATAGTTCAAATAATCCGACCAGAAAAGTCAGGGTGAGTACCAGGCTGATAAATTCGGGGGTTCCTGCATGAGCATATGGGCTGACGGATGCAAACACAGCAATGGAAATGGCCGTCGTAGGCCCTGAGACAAGGTGCCAGCTGGAGCCGAATAATGCTCCTATCACTGCAGGAACCATCGCAGCATATAAACCATATTCTGGCGGCATGCCTGCAATAGTCGCGAAAGCGACACCTTGGGGTAATACAATGAGGGCGCCAGTCAATCCCGACATTAAATCGGAACGGGCAGTCTCTTTGTTGACCATAGGCCACCATCGCAGAAACGGGAAAACTTTATAGAGCCAGAGGTTGCATGCGAGAAGTGACTTCACAGGTGTAATTCCAAGGTTAAATGTGTTGCAAATTGCAACTAGTCTATTTCAATAAGCAATAATTATCGTTTAAAAATGAAGTTCTTGCAAACCATGCTGTGGCTAGAAGCAAGGTGTGTAATCAGACCGACTCACTTTAAGCTATAGGTAGTATGAGTCATTATATTGGCGCTATCTGATATTTTTTTAGCTTGCGCCATAGTGAAACCCGATCAATGCCAAGGGCCTGTGCTGCCACGGTCTGATTCCCCATGGATTCACTTAATACCCACAGTATATAATCTTTCTCTTGCTCTTCCAGAGGCAGGATACGTCCATTTTTTTTGCGAAATGTGCGGAAAGTCATTTCTCTCAAATCATCTGGCAGGTGTGTGCTTTCAATAGTGTCACTATGGGTAATGGCGACGCCACGCTCAATAATGTTTTCAAGTTCTCGTACGTTACCAGGGAAGTCATATCCAATCAGAAGTTCCATTGCTTCTTTGGAGATTTCTGTAACTTCCTTTTTCATCAAAGAGGCATATTTTTTTAAAAAGTGCAGGCTGAGCATGGGAATGTCTTCCAATCGCTCTGAGAGCGAAGGGATGGAGAGGTTAACTACGTTCAGGCGAAAGTATAAATCCTGACGAAATTCCCCACTTTTCATGGCTGTTTGCAAATCCCGGTTAGAGGCGGCAATAAAACGTACATCGACTTTTATCGGCTCGGTACCACCCAGATGAAGGATTTCCCTTTCCTGTATTACACGAAGTAATTTGACTTGCATGGAAGGGGACATTTCAGTAATTTCATCAAGAAATAGTGTTCCGCCAGAGGCGGCCTCTATGAGACCCTTTTTGCTCGAACTTGCGCCGGTAAATGCGCCCTTGTCATGGCCGAACAGTTCATTTGAGAGCAATTCTTCATTAAAGGCGCCACAGTTAACGGCCAGGAACAGCCCATTTTGTCTTTCGCTATTGTCATGAAGGTATCGTGCGAATAATTCCTTTCCTGTGCCGCTTTCCCCTGTAATAATGATATTGCAGTCTGTGGGCGCAACCTGTCTTGCGGTTTCAAGCATGCGCTGAATGGTGGGGTTTTGCGTTACGATTTTTACCTTTCCATGATAAAGATCAATTTGCGATTTAAGCGCCTGGTTTTCCTTTTTAAGGCGTACCTTTTCTATGGCTTCAGCGACAACTTTTCTTACTTCATCCAGACGAAACGGTTTGGATATGTAATGAAAGGCGCCATATTTCATGGCATCTACAGCTGATTCCAGTGTGGCAAAACCGGTGATCATGATGACTTCAGTATTCCGTGAAATTGCGCGGCATTTTTGAAGGATCTGCATGCCATCGACTTTCTCCATACGTAAATCTGTCAAAACGACGTCGAAATTTTGAGTGTCGAGTAATGTCAGCGCATTGGGACCGCTTTGAGTCGTTGTGACTTCATATCCTTCTTTTTTCATTATGTGTTCAAGGTTTTTAAGTGCGGCTTTTTCATCGTCCACAATAAGAAGCGTACCTGGTGTTGTCATGATATTCATGCTGAATTAATTAGGTTGTAAAGTGGATATCTGTACGGGAAGGCGAATTGTGAACGTGGCGCCGCCACCGCTTGCAGAACTCACGGCAATGCAACCGTGATGTTGTTCAATAATGTCATGCACGATAGAAAGGCCTAGCCCGGAACCTTGTCCTACATCTTTTGTTGTAAAGAACGGATCAAAAATGCGGGGCAGAACGTCATCAGCAATTCCTGTTCCGTTGTCCCGGATTTCTAAATCGACCACTTCTATGTGCGCTTCACATCTGCCATGAAACGTAATGTCATTTTTATCGTTTGCGGTGATAAACCGTTTCTCTGCCATTATGTGGATTTTTCCTTTTCCACCCAATGCATCCAGGCAGTTTTGAAGCAAGTTGAGCAAAGCTTGCTGCAGTCTTTGGCAGTCAGCCGTAATCATCAGGTTTTCAGGGATGTCGCTGGTGAGAGTCACGTTTGGCGGTATCATGCCTTTGCTGAAACGAATGGTTTCCGCTACCAACTTATCCAGTGCAATGTCGGAATGTTTAAATTCACGATCCCGGGCGAAATCAAGTAATGACCTGACGATGATGCGTGCACGGTCAGTCTGATTATCAATTTGCTCAAGCATTTCTTTCTGGAAAACGATGTCTGCGTGTCCCAGTTCTTCCTGGAGAATCTGACAGGAGCTGGATATATTGGATATCGGGTTGTTCAGTTCATGTGCTACGCCGGAAAGGAGTGTCCCCATCGAAGCTAGTTTTTCGGAACGGGTGATGCACTGTTGCCGTTTTTCAAGTTCTTCAATCATGTGATTAAAAGCGTGGGTAATTGAAATGATTTCATGCTCATTGGAATCAATTTTAAGCTTTTCAAGTCGGCCACCAGTTAAACCATTTATGCAGGTTTCCATGTGACGCAAGGGGCGAACCACCATTTTTGACAGTGTCATGCCTATCGCAATCATCACCAGTGCTATCAGTGCTAAATATCCAAAGAAAAAAGTCCGGGCTCTATCCAGGGATTTTTGAAGCATTAACCTTTCCGAGTTGGCGATATGTTCGCCTTCAATAGTGATCGCTCTGCCGATGTTACGAATCCTGGCTTCAAGCTGCTCCAATTGTGGTGGAGATAAAAGCGCGTGTTGCGAATACTGTTCTAAGAGCAGGCGGTAATTGACTAAATTCGAACGCAGGTTGGTGATGTTCTTGTGTGAGGTCAGTGATTCAAAATCATTTCCGTGTTTGTCTAATAGTGATTGAGCTTTTTCGATATAGCCTACATTTTCCCAATAATCAGCTAGTTGTCGGTACAGGAAATAATTCTTTTCAAATCTTCTGATTTCCAGTGTGACGTCAAAAAATTCAGTAATTCTTGTACCAGAGTGAATCTTTCCCTCTATAAGCCTTAGTTCCATAAAAGTAAATAGTGATAATCCAATGATCAAGGCTGCCATGGCGTAATAACCGTAATAGCCAAATGTAATTTTTTGCCTTAAGGATGATTGGATTTTCATGTGCATATGCTAAATCTTTGCATTGCAAATAGCAACATGTCGCATAAATATGCAACATTGGTAATTTTAAATAATTATTATATTAATCAATATATTGATAGTAGTTAGTGTTTTATTGGTTGATGATTGTTGCAATATGAAATAGTAGTTCTGTTTGATTGAAAGAGAATAGTTTAAGAAAAATGTATATATAACAATTGGTTGGTAAAAATATTAATGTGGCACGGTAACTGCTTAATAAGACGGTAGTAAACGACGCATGTTTTTTTAGATATTTCATTTGGAGTGGATATGAACAAAATATTCAGCAAATTGGGAAGGATGTTTACGGCGATGTCTTATGCAGAAGCAGGAAATTTTGATGCGGTTAGGCAAATTTTGAATGAAAACCACGCTTCAAAAGAAAAGGTGGATGAAATAAAAGTGAACGTGCCTGTCAGCGGAATGCCTTCAAACGGTATGGCTGATACACATTAGAAAAATGATAATTTGTTGCATGCAAACTAAGCGAAGTATGAGGTATTAGTGGGGCAGCTTGCCAACCCTGCGGCTGGTTCATGCCCTGAAAGAAAGATATTGCTGGCTGTGGGTAATGCTACCTGTAACCGTGAATCATTTCTTGCAGCGTTGAGTCTGTGTAAGCGGATGTCTGCCAGCTTGGATATTTTATGCGTTACAAATTGCCGCGTGAAAGACACTGCTCTGGAAAATTTTTTACTGGTTTTGGAAAGTGAAAAAGTTTTTTACAGGTTGGTGAAAAAGGTAGGAAGCTTTGATGCTGAAGTGGCTGATTATGTCAATCATTTTAAAAGCATCTTGTTTGTAGTCATGCCTCCACCAGCTGGATGGCCTGGAAAGAAGACACGTGATTATTGGGGTAAGGTTGGTTGTCCATTGGTAATAACGGGTGGTGACAGTTTTAAAAAATGAAAATTCAGGGGGAATGATGGAAAAGGTAAAAAATACAAAAAAAATCGTGAAACTGTTTGGTTTGGGGATGCTCTCTACCGGTCTATACGGGGTGTTATTTATAAATGAAAATCAGGTGCTTGACATAACTTCTCATGGGCATTGGGCATTTGTGATTCCAATTACCATTGCATTCGTCATCTCATTTGCGCATGGCGCATTTACGAGCGAGTTTTGGGATGTGCTAGGAATTAAAGCAAAAAAATAGTGGCTATATTGATTCATTATTTATTGGGGATTTCAAGTGGAAGGTCTTAATTTTATTGATCTAAATGTGACGAATGTCTTATTCCTGTTAATTGTAGGTTTTGTTGGAGGAATGGTGAGTGGGTTTATTGGCTCTGGCGGTGCTTTTGTGTTGACGCCGGCAATGATGAGCTTGGGAGTCCCAGGTATCGTGGCGGTGGCAAGTAATATGTGCCATAAGTTTCCCAAGGCATTGGTTGGCGCGTTAAAACGTGCGAAATATGGGCAGGTAGATCTGAAACTTGGACTGGTTATGGGTGCTTCGGCAGAAGCCGGTGTGTTATATGGGGCGCATATTCAGGAATCCATTAAAAAGGCGTTTGGTGATGCGGGTTCTAATCTTTATGTAAGCGTGGCATTTGTGATAGTGCTTGCTGTTGTAGGCGGTTACGTCATGCGAGATGCCATCAAGATATATCGTTCAGGAGCAACAGACGAGGAGGAAAAAAAAGGATCATTGGCAAAATGGGTTCAATCGGTTTACATTCCAGGCACCATGGTTTATTTCCCCAGCATCAAGGCAAAAATCTCTGTTCTGTTCACCATTCCTTTGGGCTTTGCAACTGGGTTGCTGGCGGCAACCATCGCTGTTGGCGGTTTTATCGGTGTACCTTCAATGATGTATGTACTAGGCGTGCCAAGCATGATGGCTTCAGCAACAGAACTGGTAATCGCTTTTGTGATGGGGGTAGGGGGCACAATCAAGTTTGCCTGGGGCGGGTATGTAGATATTCGATTGGCTATGATTATTCTTGCCGGATCTTTGTTCGGTATCCATTTGGGGGCAATTGGTACTACTTATGTGAAGCCCTACATGATTAAAGTGGTAATGGGCGTCATCATGATCACTGTGTTATTTAGCCGGGCATTTGTTATCCCTGTTTACCTCTCCCAACTTCACATGATTGCGCCGATGGCGGATGAGAATATGGCACTATTGAAAAATATCAGTCTTGGTGTGATGATACTGGCGCTTTTGCTGGGGGCAGGCATTGTGTTGTTTGCTCTTTGGCAGGGTATGCGTGATCACAAGCGTCAGACAAAAGTGTTGCAAGAAGCGATGGCAACCGATTGATATTCAGTTTATTACTTGAACATTTATTGGTTACGTGTGATTTTTTTACAAAATAAAACCCGCAAGGTGGTTAACTTGCGGGTTTTATTTTGTTAGGCAAAATGGTAAAAACTGACCTGGCAGTATGTTTTAAATACTACTAGAAAGCAGTCAAAATCTAATGGTTATCTTGGTTCACCATTAGGCAAAGATTGGTGACATTCTCTGAAAATTCGCACTGTACAGTTTCTGCAGATTTCTGAATCTAGCTTGCTGTAGATGGTGGTAATTGCAGTGGTTTTGGATTTAAAAATATTGTCATTGCCAATATCCTTGATATATCCCCCTTTTTTGATCATTTCGCAGGCGCCTTCTTTTACTCCTTTAAAATACAGTCCACCGTTCATTTTTTTGCGTCGCTTGGCTTCCTGAACCAACATTTCACCACCGGCAAGATCTACAAAGTTGATGCCATCTGCAACCACAAGCACATGTTTATGTTGTGGATTGTACTCGTCTATTTGTTGCAAGGAAGTCTGGATGTGATTAACTGCTCCAAAAAAGATTGAACCGTCAATACGTACAGTTTTTAGTTGAGGGCACTCATGCATACCTTCGCGCGGGGTTGAAAATTTGCGTTTTTCATTAGAGGTGTCCGGTACGATATCACGCACGGTCGGGCGAGATGTGCGATAGAGGTAAAGAGCAAGTGACAGTGTTATACCGAAGAAAATGCCCTTTTCAAGATCGATCAGCGTACCGATGAATGTAACCGCAAGAATGGTGGTTTCAACACGGCTGGTTTTGAGAATGGAAGCAATATGATGAAAGTCGATGAGCCCCCATGCGACCAGGAACAGAATTCCCGCCATGGCGGCAGTGGGTAAATAAGCGGCTAGTGGTGCGACCAGTAGCAGGATGATGATCAAAAATATAGATGCAAACACTGCAGCAAGGGGGGTACGTGCACCGGAGGCGTAATTCACACCGCTACGATTGAATGAGCCACTAGAGGCATAACCAGAGAAAAAACTGCCAAAAATGTTCGACAGGCCCTGTCCAATAAACTCTTGATTACCATCTATTCGCTGTTCAGATTTGACTGCAATTGCACGGGAAATGGATACCGCTTCTGTCAGTGCTAGCATTGTTACTACCAATGCTGGAAAGAAAGCATGCTGAAGTGAGGTAAGCGAAAGGTCTGGGTGAGAAAGTGGTGGTAAGCCTGAGGGTAGAGCGCCAACCGTTTTTATTTGTGTCGCATCAATACCGCCAAAAAAAGTATTCAGAATGACTGCTACCAGACTCCCAATAATCATTGCCGCAATCATATAGGGAAATTTTGAATAAAATTTCTTGAACAAAATACCTGAAACGAGCGTAATTAAACCAACACCAGTGACGTAAAGATTAATATCTCCAATTTGAAGGAATAATTGGTGAATGGTTTCGTGGAATGGTGTGCCGCGAGGGATACTGATGCCAAAGAAGTGCTTGATTTGGCTGGATGCAATCAGAATTGCAGCGCCAGCGGTAAAGCCAATCACCACTGTATGAGAGATAAAGTTTACTAACGCACCCATGCGGGCCATGCCAAGAATCAGTTCGAATAGACCAACCATGAAAGTCAGCGTAAGCACCAGACTGATGAAATCGGGAGAACCAGGAGCCGCATGGGGACTGACAGATGCAAAGACTGCGATGGAAATGGCAGTCGTTGGCCCGGAAACCAGATGCCAGCTTGAACCGAATAGTGCGCCAATAATGGCGGGAATCATGGCTGCATATAAACCGTATTCTGGCGGCATTCCGGCAATCGTGGCAAATGCAACGCCCTGCGGCAGCACAATCATGGCACCAGTCAAACCGGCCATCAGATCTGCGCGACTGGATTCCTTTGTGACCATCGGCCACCAGCGAAGAAAGGGGAAGACTTTATAAAGCCAGAGATTACAAGCGAGAATATCTTTCACGGGTGATTCCTGAAAATTGAGTTTGCTCCCTGTTGTAATATGGCAAAACAGGAAGGCTCGTAAAAAACCTGCAATTTTCTTATATTTTACGCAGAGTTGCAAACGCTATGATTAATTTAGCTATTGCGATGTACTTTTGTTGTCAGGCAATTCAGATATACAGAAGCATCCGGTGCGCTATTATTGCGCTGAGCCTGCCAGATCATTTCTGCCAGGCAATCCATGGCGATGTGTTGAGCATCGTGGGCTGTGCTGCCCTTTTTAAGCAGGTTTTGGTAGTGACTTCGAATACCCTGAGGCTGATCAATAGAAAGCTGCTCTTCTATTGCCAGATGCATGCTCATATGCAAGAAGGGATTGGTTTCACCAAATTCAGGCAAAAAATCTCGGTCTATGTGTTTTTCGGGATCTGAAAGCATAGCGTGATATTCCGGGTGTTGCAGGATAATATCCAACGCTGTGCCTTCTAAGCCAGATAAAGACTCTTTAACTTGATATTTGCGCCAAGTGTCGAAGAAGAAGCGGCGTGCTTCCTCTCTGGAAGGATTAAACATTGCCTGAAAATAATCCCAGAATGGCGGCGTACTGGAATAAATGATTGTTATTGTTTAATGGGCCTATTTCACCGTTGCCGTAAAATCCGATGATGGGCATGCTTGGAAATCGCTGCTTGGTTAGCTCAAGATCTCTGTCTATGCCACCATAGAAGTAAGGGCCTCGCCCTGTGCAAGGAAAGAGCAAGCCAAAATCCGGTGCACTTGTTAATTGTTCTTGCATGCGGTCAATGGCCATTCGCATATCGCGTTCAGCTGCAAGGGGTTGGCGGAAGGCCCAGAAAAGTTTTTCGCCCACATCAATACGCTTGGAAAGGGTAATGGATCGGTCATCAGTGTTGGTGGATATGATAGGAGTCAGATGGAATCTGCCTTCAGCAATCGCGGTAGATGGTTCCCCAAATGTAATGCCTGCCATAATCAGATGCAGGGGAATTCTTTCCAGTTCACGTACTTCTAAGGGGAGTTCCCGTATGAGTGTGTTGAGTGCAGGTTGGTTGCCAAGAGATTGCACATCATACCCATTAACCTGAGTAACCTCTTGCGGACGTGTTAGAGCACGTATTCCTTGTGAAATGCCAATGGCGCCGCTCGCACCACTAATCAATGTTTCACATCGACCGTTAGCAACTTCCTTGCCCCCACACCAGACCTTGAATGGGCCCTGTCCTGTGGCATCGCCAGATACCCCCCCATAACGTATCCCTGGTTCAGAAAGCCAGTTCGTGTTGATGGCATTCGGTGCAGCCAGTGTGAGTATCAGGTCGTCAGATTGAGGTGAGTGAACAGGTAATAAACTGATGCCATCTCCAAAAACCATAGCAGCTGCTGCTGGAGAATCCAGCACCCAGTCATCTTCTGTGAAAATACCGACAGCAGAACAGCCCACAATGTGCGTGCAATTGCTAGCGCGAGACGCTGCTAAAAGTGAAGGCTGAGGGTCACGGGCAAAATCAGGGGTAAGAAATAGGAGAACGCTTGCAGCGATTTCAAGTTCTGCTTTTTCCATGGCTTGGGCCACGGCTTGTTTAGCTAAATCCGGGCTGGCTATTTGACCTGTTGCGAGACCTGTTGCGATTTTCATATGGATAACAAATTGACAGAATTAAGCCATTTTACAGGATTAAAACGCTATTCATGCAAATCCTGTTTACTGGGTTTTAGATTTGTACTCACATAAATCGCGAATAATGCATTCAGGGCAGCTAGGTTTTCTCGCTTTACAAGTATATCGACCATGCAATATAAGCCAGTGATGTGCATTGAGCAGGAATTTTTTGTCGATGAATTTTAATAGTTTTTGTTCAACTTCCGAAACGTTTTTACCGGGTGCCAGACCTGTACGGTTAGACACGCGGAAAATATGGGTATCTACAGCCATTGTGGGATGGCCAAAAGCTGTATTTAAAATGACGTTCGCGGTCTTCCTGCCTACGCCGGGCAGTTTTTCAAGTTCTTCGCGAGTATTAGGTACTTGACTATGATGTTGCTCCACCAAAAGCCGGCAGGTTTCCATGATGTGCTTTGCTTTGCTGTGGTATAACCCGATTGTCTGGATGTACTGCTTTAATCCTTCCAGCCCTAGTTGCAGTATCAGCTCTGGTGTATTGGCGAGCGGGTAAAGTTTTCTGGTGGCAATATTGACTCCTTTGTCGGTTGATTGCGCAGAAAGCACTACAGCAATCAGCAGTTCAAAAGGGGTTGTGTAAAGCAGTTCTGTTGTAGGGTTTGGATTTAATGAGGAAAGGCGGGTAAATATTTCGTGACGTTTTTGGGTGTTCATATGTCAATCTGGCTATAAACACAGAGTTAGCGAGCGTTGCTGAATAGCCTGTTATTCCCTGAAGATTAAGGAAATAACAGGCTGTTTTATCTTGCCTCTGCGTTTTTTGAATTGTTATTAATTGAAAAGACTTCAGGTGTGGCGGAAATAACCAATCACCGGTGTTGCTTCACGAGGTGTTTGTTCTGCTTCCTTGTGTAAGGCTTCCAGTAGGTGATGATGATCTTCTTCCAATTTGTGAAGTTGCTCTTCTGACAATTTGGGCAAAATGACACCAGCGATAAACTGACCTAAATCTATCATTGTCGTGCACCATTGATATTTATGCAGATGAAAATCATGATGGGCGTGTTGGCCATAAGGGAATTCATTGAAATCCTGGCCCTTCGCTGCCTTTAATCCTGGGTCATTTGCGACAAACTGCTTGGTCCAATTAAACCACCATTGGTTGTATTTTTCCTGAAGTACCAGTCCAAGTCCATGCTTTTCGTAAAAAGCAAACACGCTTACGCGATTTACATTGCCGCTGAATGGAAAGTGTCCGGACATAAAAAGTTCCTTCTTAAAGTGTTCAAATAGGGATGGTCAGGTGCTTCTTATGCAGTTGCAACCTGAATGTCTGGCTGGTGTGTTTCAGGTTTTGCCGTTGCACGTTGTTCAAGGTAATTTTTTCCGGCAATCAGCAGGCCTAATCCAATGAAAGCCCCAGGTGGGAGAATGGCTAGCAGAAAGCCGTGGTAATCTGGTATGACATGTAACACCATGTGCTTGGCAGCCTCACCAAAGACCATATCGAGCCCGGAAAAAAGGGTGCCCTTGCCAATAATTTCACGTGCGCCACCAAGCACCGCCAGTACTAAAGTCAGCCCCACGCCCATCATCAATCCATCAACCATTGAAGGCAGAACACGGTTTTTTGATGCAAATGCTTCGGTTCTTGCCAGAACGATGCAGTTAGTAACGATGAGCGGAATAAAAATGCCGAGTACGAGATAAAGTGGATGCACAAAAGCGTTCATGCCCATCTGAACCACGGTGACCAGTACCGCAATAATTAATATAAAAACGGGGATGCGGATTTCATTGGGAACAACATTTCTCACAGCGGAAACAGCGCCATTGCTCATGCTCATGACTATGGCAGTTGCCAGTCCAAGGCTAATGCCGTTTACTGCGGTTGTGCTCACTGCCAGCAGAGGACATAAGCCAAGCAACTGAACCAAGCCGGTATTTTGGTTCCATAAACCATTTCGTATGATTTCTTTGTAACTTGGTTGATTGCTCATTATTTACGCTCCTGCTGAATTGGACTGTTCTGCCAAAAGTTTGTTCTTGTTGTTCTCAAAATATTGTAAAGCTTTAAATACTGCTTTTACTACAGCACGGGGAGTTATGGTGGCGCCAGCCATACTGTCAAAATGGCCACCATCTTTTTTTACCTTCCAGTCCTGGGAGGGGATTTTTTTCAGTGAAGTATGATCGAAATGGGTAATCCAATCGCTTTTGGCAATATCTATATAGTCTCCCAGACCCGGTGTTTCATTATGCGCAACTACACGGACACCTGCTACTTCGCCATTTTCCAGTATGGCAACCAGTAAGTTTATCTTTCCACTATAGCCATCTGGAGCAATAACTTCCAGTACTACAGCCGTAGTTTTGCCATGCAGGCGAGCAGGATAGGCAAAAGTAGGCTCATCATTTCCTAGTTTATCATCAGGTTGTAAAATGAACGCATCCTGTACCAGATTATTATCAAATAGCGCATGGGGTAGAGTTTGGCTGATTAAGGCCATTTTTTCCTGTTCTACATTCTTGCTGATGATGTCTTTAGTGCTATTGGCAGTGAAGGCAAGCAATGCAGTGCCAACAATCGTAAATGCGATCATTGTTGCAGCAGTACGCGCTGCTATTTTGATGATGAATTCATTCACTTCATTTTTCCTGTGCATCGGGTTGCACGCTTTTATGACCGAATACCTTAGGTTGTGTGTACGCATCGATGAGTGGAACGCAAATATTCATGATGAGTACAGCAAAAGCCACACCATCAGGATATCCACCCATTGATCGAATAACGTAAGTCAGAAAGCCGATTCCCGCGCCAAAGATCAGTTTGCCTTTGGGAGTCGTTGCGCCGGTGATAGGATCGGTCGCAATGAAAAATGCGCCCAGCATGGCACCGCCACTCAACAGATGGAACCACGGAGAAATGTAGCGATCGGTATCGTAAATATGGAATAAGCTGCCTGTGAGAAATAGTCCGGACAGGAAAGCAACAGGAATATGCCAGGTGATGATGCGTTGCTGCCATAATATTAATCCACCTGCCAAATACCCCAGTGCGATTATTTCTGTTCCCTTGCCGCTGCCCCAGCTGAAAATGGGCATTTGAAGTATCTCGTTAATAGTATGTTCAAGCTTGAGCTGGGTTTTTAAAGTATCTAATGGTGTAGCCATACTGACAGCATCGAGATTCAGGCCATCTGGCATGATGCCCGCAAAGATATATTGCAGTTCTTGAGTAAATGTAAGATGTGCACTCGCAAGCATTTCCGGCGCGGGCCATTGCGTCATATGCACCGGGAAGGAAATGATCATGACGGCATATCCGACCATGGCAGGATTGAACAGGTTGTTTCCCAATCCGCCATATAAATGTTTGGCGACGATAATGGCAAATGCGGTTGCTATGACGATTAGCCACCAGGGTGCCAAAGGTGGCATGGAAAGCGCCAGAAGCACCGCCGTAACTGTTGCGCTCCCATCCAGTAAAAATGGTTTTACGGCATAACTGCGAAATTTGAGCATCATCGATTCGCAAACTAACGCAGTTGCAATGGCCAGCATGATGCTTACCAGAATAGCTGGTCCGAAATACATGACGTATAGCCCGATCGCAGGCACCAGGGCGAGCAGCACCTTAAGCATGATGATGCTGACACTGGTTGTTTCTTTGATGTAGGGTGAATTCATGAAATCAATTTCAATACGTTAAATAGGGATACAACATCACTCAATTTCTTTTTGAGCCAATTCACGAATTTTTTCTCTTCTGGCTTCGATGTTCTGAATTTCTTTTAGTTTGTCCGGTGGGAGATTATCAACGTTCTTTGGCGCAATGCCTGCTTTCTTGGCCTTGGAGCGCTCGATAGCAGCCTGAATTGCTGCCTTTTTAGCGGCGGCATCACTGTCAATCCCAGATGGGTTTGCAGTTCCCTCAACCGCTGGGGTAGGAGCTGCTTTTGCGGCAGCTGCCTTTTTAGCCAGTTTTTCGGCGCGTTCCTGTTTTTCCCGATCAATTCTGAGCTGGCGGAATTCATGTCGTTCCCTGGCAAGGTCTGATGCCTGTTTTTCCTTTTCCCGCGCCCAGATTTCACTTTTGGCAAAACGGTAGTATTGCACAAGTGGTATGTTACTTGGGCAAACGTAACTGCAACAACCGCACTCGATACAGTCAAAAAGGAAATACTCCTGTGCTTTACCAAGGTTTTTGGCACGTGCAAACCAGTATAGCTCCTGTGGTTGAAGATCCACAGGGCAGGCTTGCGCACAACGGGTGCAACGGATGCACTGCATTGGAGCAGGGGGCTGAGGGAAAAGCCTGGGTGATGCAGCAATAATGCAATTGGTGGCTTTGATTGCTGGAACCCGATCAGATGGCAGGTCAAATCCCATCATGGGTCCGCCCATTATGTAACGGTTTGTGTCCGCTTTTGGCGTACCGGTTAGTGCAACCAGTTCGTTGACAGGCGTGCCAATGAGCATCTCAAAATTCTGGGGAAGGGTGACATTTCCCGTCACAGTGACGATGCGTGAGATGACGGGTTCACCATGGTTAATAGCACGGTGAATACTATAGGCGGTAGCTACGTTGAAACACTGCACGCCGATATCGGTTGAACGTCCACCAGAAGGGGGCTCCTTATTGGTAAGCACCTTAATCAGCTGCTTGGCACCTCCACCTGGATAAATTGTAGGAACGGGGATGACGTCAATCTGAAAATGCAAATTGCTGCAGGCTGCCTGCATGGCAGCGATGGCTTCCGGTTTGTTATCTTCAATGCCTATCAGAATTTCTTCCGGACGCATCAGATACCGCATGATCTCGATGCCCTGAACAATTTCATCAGCACGTTCACGCATCAGCATGTCATCGCAGGTAATCCAGGGCTCGCATTCCGCACCATTAATAATCAATGTCTGGATTTTTTGCTGGGGTCCAGGATTCAATTTGATAAAACTGGGGAATACGGCGCCACCCAATCCGACCACGCCAGCATCACGTAATCTGTTGCGTAAGGCACTGAGATCCATCTCACGGTAATTTAGTGGAATACGTTCTGCCCAGGTGTCTTCACCATCGGACTCTAAAACGATACATAAATCCGGTAGTCCCGATGGATGTGGGACTGACAACATCTCAATTGCACTGACCGTACCAGAAGTGGATGCATGTACTGATGCTGAGACATAGCCTTCGGCCTGAGCAATCATTTGCCCTTTTAATACCTTTTCGCCAACCTGGACGATTGGCTTGGCAACATTGCCAATATGCTGGTGCAAAGGGATTGTCAAACGTGAAGGAATGGGCGCTTTAACGATTGGCCGTCCCGCAGATACTTCTTTATGTTGGGGCGGGTGGACACCACCATTAAAATTGTAGAGAGATCGCAGGTTCGTCATATGTATGTATATGTGGTCATACCGATTTTATTTGATATATCGGGTACTGCCATTTCCATGTGCTGATATCAGGTTGAATTTCTATCATGCTGATGCAATCCACCGGGCAAGGCGCAACGCATAATTCGCATCCGGTACATTCGGCTGCCAGAATGGTGTGCATCTGCTTTGGCGCGCCTAAAATAGCATCTACAGGGCAAGCCTGAATACATAATGTGCAGCCGATGCAGGTTGGTTCATCAATAATAGCGACAGACTTAGGCTTGGGCGTGCCGTGTTCAGCATTCAGGGGTTTGAAATCTTTGCCTAGCAATTCAGCAAGCTTACGCACTCCCTCATCACCCCCTGGCGGGCATTGGTTTATCTCAGCTTCTTCCCTTGCGATAGCTTCTGCATAGGGTTTGCACCCAGGGAAACCACATTGACCGCATTGTGTCTGGGGTAGAATTGCGTCGATTTTTTCAACGAGGGGATCGCCTTCTACCTTGAATTTGATAGATGCATAACCCAGTACTGCACCCAGTAATAAAGCAAGGCCTGTCATGACCAGCAAGGCTGTTAGCATGCTTGAACCTTGTGTTTTACTGCTGTTGAAATGAACGTTTCGATCACTTCACCAACCCGGCAAAACCCATGAATGCAAGGCTCATTAATCCTGCCGTGATCATCGCAATGGCCGAACCTTTGAATACAGGCGGCACATCGGCTGCATCGAGGCGTTCTCGCATGGATGCAAACAGGATCAATACCATGGAAAATCCAACGGCGCCGCCCAGACCGAAAAGCAAAGATTCCAGAAAGTTATGTTTCTGTTGTACATTCAGCAAGGGAATGCCTAGTACCGCGCAGTTGGTTGTGATCAGCGGCAGATAGATTCCCAATACCTGATGCAGCGTCGGGCTGGTTTTTTGCACCACCATTTCAGTAAATTGAACAATACCAGCAATGACCACAATAAATGACAGTGTGCGGAGGTAGAACAGGTCAGTGCCCAGGAGATACTCATTGATCAGATAACTGGACCCGGAGCCCAGGGTCAGGACAAATGTGGTGGCTGCACCCATGCCGATCGCGGTCTCCAGTTTCTTGGAAACCCCCATGAACGGGCATAGGCCGAGTATTTTTACGAGCACGATGTTATTAACAAACACCGCCCCGACTAATAGAAGTAAATAGCTTTCCATCTGCTTTATTATTGGTCGCTAATATTTATGAAATTATCGTCTGCTCAGTGAAATGTTGCAACCCTATTATACAAGCAGGTATTGGGTTGAAGCACAGTGTTGTGAGTTTAAATGTCTTTGAATGCGACAGCGGGGGGCGTGAAAGGACTATTTAAATCTGAGGCGACGGCCGGATGCGTAATTTTTCCGAAATGCACGTTCAGTCCGTTGAGGAAACCTGGATTATCCGTAAACGCCTTCTGATAGCCTTTTCCGGCAATCTGTAATGCATAAGGGAGGGTGGCATGCGTCAGTGCGAAGTTTGATGTGCGTGCAACTGCTCCAGGCATGTTTGTTACACAGTAATGTACTACCCCTTCTTCTATGTAGGTAGGATTGGTGTGCGTTGTCGGCCGGGATGTTTCAGCACATCCTCCCTGATCAATCGCAACATCGACCAACACTGATCCCTGTTTCATGGAAGCAATAATTTTGCGGGTCAGTAATTTCGGTGCTTTTTTCCCGGGCAATAAAATCGATCCAATAATTATATCCGCTTCTTGAGCCAGTGTTTCGATAGTATGGGGATCTGAATAGGCAGTTTTCAGTCGCGAACCAAAAATATCATCCAGATAGCGGAGCCGTGTTGCATTAATATCGAGTAAAGTAACGTCTGCACCCAGGCCTATTGCCATCTTTGCAGCATTAGTGCCAACTATCCCGCCTCCCAGTATCAGTACTTTTCCAGGGGGCACACCTGGAACGCCTCCCAGTAACGTGCCATTGCCCCCGTGTTCCATTTGAAGCGCCGTTGCACCTGCCTGGATAGAAATTCTGCCTGCAACTTCAGACATGGGCGTTAATAAGGGAAGGGTGCCATGAGCGTCGGTGATAGTTTCGTATGCGATGCCAATTACTTTGTTTTGCAATAGCGCATGGGTGAGGTCTGGTGCAGGAGCCAAATGCAAGTAGCAAAAAAGTATCTGCCCTTCTTTTAAATAAGGGAATTCAGTGGGTTGAGGCTCTTTGACTTTAATAATCAAATCAGCATCGTAAACCGCTTTGGCTGATTGAGCGATGTTTGCTCCGGCAGCAAGATAGTTTTCATCACTAAAGCCAATTCTGGATGCGGCGGATGTTTCAACAATGACATCGTGGCCAGCCGTTACCAGTGCTTTTACACCCGCAGGTGTGGCGCCTACTCGATACTCCTGATCCTTGATCTCTTTTGGTATGCCTATGCGCATGTTTTTACCTAATGGCTAACGCTAAAGTTCAACTTGTGAGCCTAGCTCAATGACTCGATTGGTTGGAATTTTGAAGAAGGCTGTTGCGCTACTGCCGTTACGAGCCATGTGAACAAATATTTTTTCTCGCCATAAAGCCATTTCCGGCATTTTTGTGGGAATCAGTGTCTCTCTGCTCAAGAAAAATGAGGTTTCCAGCATATTAAATTCCATTCCTTCAATTTTGCACTGGGAAAGTGCATCAGGAATGTCCGGGTCATCTTTAAAGCCGTAGTAAATGACTACGCGATAAAATTCATTTCCCAATGGATGTATTTCCAGTCGCTCTTCATTGGGTACCCAAGGGACATCCATGGTTTGCACTGTGAGTAATACCACTTTTTCATGCAATACTTTGTTGTGCACCAGATTATGGAGCAATGCGTGTGGCACACCTTCCGGGCTGGCAGTCAAAAATACTGAAATACCCGGTACGCGTATCGGGGGATGTTCAGCAATACTGGCAAGAAAAGGTTCAAGAGCTATGGCTCCTTCACGCAGGCGTTCAAAGAGAATTTGCCGCCCCCGCTTCCAGGTGGACATCAATGTAAACCAGCCAATACCAATGGCTAACGGAAACCAGCCGCCTTGTACAATTTTCATGGAATTGGCACTAAAGAACGCTAGATCAATGGATAAGAAAAAGGCCATGCCAATTAATGTGGTTGGCCAACTCCATTTCCATAGTCCACGTACTACAACGAATGCAAGAATAGTATCGATCGCCATAGTTCCGGTTACGGCAACCCCATAAGCAGCGGCAAGATTGCTTGATGACTGGAAACCGAGGATAAGCAGAATAATGCCTACCAACATACCCCAGTTCATGAAAGGAATGTAAATCTGGCCGATTTCCTTAGCTGATGTATGTAATATTTCCATACGGGGCATGAAGCCCAGTTGAATGGCTTGCCGCGTGACTGAAAAAGTACCAGTGATCACTGCCTGGGAAGCAATGACTGTTGCTATTGTCGCCAGGGCTATCATCGGGTAGATACCCCATTCGGGGATCATCTTGTAAAATGGGTTTACTGCAGCGCTGGGGTCATGGATGAGTAGCGCACCCTGACCAAAATAGTTTAGCAATAGAGATGGCAAAACAAACAAAAACCAGGCGGCGCGTATGGGATGTTTCCCAAAATGGCCCATATCAGCATAAAGCGCTTCTGCACCCGTCAACGCAAGTACAACAGCCCCTAGTACTAAAAAACCATGCCACTCATGGACCAGAAAGTAGTCCACGGCATACATCGGGTTGATAGCGTACAAAACATCCGGATATTGAAATATTTTAATCACACCCAGAACTGCAAGTGTTAAGAACCAGATGATCATGACAGGGCCGAATAACGCACCAACGCTAGCCGTGCCATTACGCTGAATTTTGAATAATGCGATCAGCACACCCAATGAAATAGGGATAACATAAGGCTCAAGCGTAGGTGTGGCAACGTTTAAACCTTCAACCGCCGAAAGTACTGAGATTGCAGGGGTGATCAAACCATCACCAAAAAAGAGCGCTGCTCCAAATATACCTAAAACCAGTAGAATCCAGCGCAACCGGGAGTCTTTCTCTGTGACGCGCTGCATCAAGGCGATCAACGCCATAATTCCGCCTTCACCTTTGTTGTCTGCACGCATAATGAATACAACGTACTTGAGGGACACAACTATCAGTAAAGACCAGAAAATCAAAGACAAGATGCCAAGCACATTAGCATGGTTCGCCGGGATGCTATGAACCCCATTGAATACTTCTTTTAGCGTGTAAAGGGGACTGGTACCAATATCACCATAAACCACCCCGATTGCAGCAATAGATAGCGCTGTCAGGTTTTGTTTCTGGTGCGAGCTGACTTCATCATTGGTTTGCTGCATGCATCCTCACATTTTTGATTTTTTCAGGACTAGTCGTGTGTATTCTAGGCGTTCTAATGCAAAATTTCCGGTTTTTTTTGGTGTGGCAATAAAATTGATACTGGGAAAATAGGGCATTGTTTTGTCACCGATTAACGTATCGTTTGGAGAATTTCTTTAATGAGTTCCGGGCCACGATATATAAGACCACTGTATATCTGGACCAAGTCTGCACCTGCTTTAAATTTTTCTTCCGCATCCAATCCGTTCAAAATGCCACCGACTCCAATGATGGGGATTTTCTTTTGCAACGCCAAACTGAGTTGTTTAATCACTGCTGTTGATTTGATGCGTACAGGTGCACCGCTGAGTCCACCAGTTTCATTGCCTTGATTCAAACTTTCCACCCCTTCCCGTGAAAGGGTGGTGTTGGTAGCAATGACGCCGTCGATTTTATATTGCAGAAGCAATTCTGCAATTTCAATGATTTGTTCGGTTTCCAAGTCTGGTGCAATTTTAAGTGCAATTGGCACATATTTACCATGGTCGCTGGCAAGTTTGTCTTGCGCTGTTTTTAATTGGTCAAGCAGGGCACCTAATTCGTCAGCTTGCTGCAATTGGCGCAGGTTCTTGGTGTTAGGGGATGAAATGTTCACTGTAATGTAGCTGGCGTAAGGGTAAACCTTGCGGAGACCTATCAGGTAATCGTCAGCAGCTTTTTCAATAGGTGTATCGAAGTTTTTGCCGATGTTGATACCCAAAATACCAGAGTATCGCGCTTTTTCAACATTGGCGATCAGACTGTCAACGCCATTGTTGTTAAAACCCATGCGGTTGATAATGGCATTGGCTTCTGGGATGCGAAATAATCGGGGTTTAGGGTTGCCTGGCTGTGGACGTGGTGTCACAGTCCCGATTTCAATAAAGCCGAATCCTAAATCACTCAGTGCATCGATGTAATCGCCATTTTTGTCTAGCCCAGCAGCTAATCCAACTGGGTTCGGAAAAGAGAGCCCCATGACGCTGCGAGGCAAACATTTATGTCCGGGTTTGATTAGCCGTAATAGGCCAAGCTTATGTGCTTTTTCCAGGGCATCCAGTGTGAAATGATGGGCTGATTCCGGATCTAGCTTGAAAAGGAGAGGGCGCAGTATGGAATAAAGCATGGCGCAATTATTGCCGGAAATATGAAAGTTGGGGGGTAAAAAGCACCGCAATGACATGGAATAAACCAGAACTTATCTTCATATTAGGTTTGTTCCATGTCATTTTAGTTGCTTAGGCTTTGGCTTTAGATGTTCTCCGTAGCCGTGCCTGCAATCTTCTAGCCAATTCCCCAAATAATTCAGTCTGGGTTGGGTGTGGATGAATCGCTTGTGCAGCCTGTGTCAGCGTTATGCCGGCAGATACCATCATAACGGCCTCGCCAATCAAAGTATCGGTATGGTCAGCCAGGAAATGTACGCCGATGATTTTTTGTGTGGCTTTATCAGCTACAAGCTTGATCATGCCTTGAGTTTCCAGGCTGATCATGGCTTTAGCGTCAATGCTCATAGGCATTTTTGCTTCAACAGCGTCTATGCCTTTGGCTTTCGCTTGTGCAACAGATAACCCGACAAAACCAGCTTCTGGACGGCTGAAAATAACACCGCAATCCAGATCCTGATTATATTTGAGTGTTTCGCCTGTCAGGTTGGCTGCAGCGACGCGGCCTTGAGTAGCAGCAGTATGAGCCAGCATATAACCACCGATAACATCGCCTACGCCATAGATGTGCGGTACATTGGTGCGGCACTGGGTGTCTGCTTTGATTGCGGCACCATCCAGAACCACGCCGGCTTTCTCCAGATTGAGTGCAGCGGTGTCCGGCCGTTTGCCGGTTGCCATCAACACGTAATCACAAGCAAAGGTTTCTTCTGTACCTTCTGCATTGGTGTATTTCAAAGCCATTTTGCCTGGTTTGCCAGAAATGTCGATGATTTTGGCAGAAGTTTCAACTTTGAATTCCTGCTTCAGGATTTCATTCAGGTGTTTGGCAATTTCCTCTTCAACTTCCATGAGAGGGCGGTCTTTGCCTTCCAGCAGAATCACTTCTGTTCCGAAATCGTGGAAAATCTGGGCCATCTCAATACCAATGGCACCACCACCAATTACCCCCAGTTTTTTTGGCGGCTTCGGCAAATTCCACACAGTGTCGGAGGTGATGACACCACCTGTAGCCAGGCATTCTTTAGCACCTGGAATAGGGGGCACAAATGGAGGTGCGCCAGTGGCGATAACTGCGGCACCAAACGTCATTTTGTATGGCTTGCCTTCAGCAGGTTTGATTTCAATGGTGTGATCATCAACGAAGCTGGCAAATCCTTCCCTCACGTCAATTTTAACGCCTATGTCGGTTTTAAGTGCCATTTCACCGCGGGTTTGAAGCACGGATTTACGATGGGTTTCCAGTGCATCCCAGGCAAGTTTAGGCTTGTCTGTGCCGGTTATACCAATGGCTGCATCATGAGTTCGGTTGCGGATGATATCCGCAGCGTGACGCCATGCCTTGGACGGTATGCAACCACGCCACAGGCATTCACCACCAGGTAGCGGAGCATTGTTGATCATGGCGACTTTAACGCCATGTTCAACCAGGTCACGGGCACAATCTTCTCCGCCAGGGCCGCCACCAATCACAACAACTTGTACATCCCAGTTGCCTTCAGGAATTGGAGATGCCGGTGCTTGTGAACCTTCGGACATCCAGGTTTCAGGGCTTTCAATAATTTTCTTGAGATCAGCTAAATAAGCAGCAACATGCGCCCCATTCACTACGCGGTGGTCAGCGGTGATGGTGACTGGCATGCCTTCCGGGCCATTTGCTGCAATGGCCATGATTGCAGCAATTCCTGGAGTTGGAATGGCTGTGAAATGGGTTACACCAAACATACCCATATTGGAAATGGTAAAGGTCGGGTTCGCATATTCTGCTGGAGCGAGTTTGCGCATACGGGCGCGTGGCATCAAATCACTCCACTCTGCCTGTAATTGCTCAAGTGACTTCTGTTCTACATTGTGCAGGATAGGAACGACGAGCCCGCCGCCATCTGCAGCTACAGCCAAACCAAAATCGTGGTTGGTTCTTTCAACGATTTTGTCGATAGGTTGATAGGTGCAATTCAGCATGGGATGCTTTTGCATTGCCACTGAACAGGCTTTGGCAATGGCTACCGTGACTGAAATACTGCGCGCTTTAGCTGCTGCAATCAATTTCTCCGGTTTGATGTTGAAAGTTGCATGGAATGTAGGAAGTGTCAGTGCGGCAGTCATGGAGTGGGCGACAGCTTTTTCCATGGATGTCATGGCGCGGCCTTGTCCAGGTACCTGCACTTGAGGCAACTGATGGGCAACTTCGGCCATGCTTGGTCGGGATTTGGCTACATCGGCCGAGACAATTACGCCGTTAGGGCCCGTTGCAGAAACCTGATTCAGATCCACACCCATCTGAGATGCAATCTTGCGGGCATAAGGGCTGGCATAGCGGTTAGCAGGGCGGGCAGCTGGTTTTGCACTGGTTTGCGGTATTTGGGAAATATCTGTTTGAACCACTGACTGAGGTGCAGTAACAGGTTTTGAAACCGCTACATGTTCTGTTTTTGCAGATTTTTCGGCTACCTGGTGATTTGCTGAAATAGTGACTTCTGATGTGCTGACTTTTTCTTGATCAGCGACGATGAAAGCCATGGGGTGACCCACTTGAATTACACTATCAACCCCTGCTAGCGGACCGGATAAAAAGCCATCTGTAAAAATTTCAACATCCATGATGGCTTTGTCTGTTTCAACCGTAGCCACAATGTCACCACGGGAAACTTTGTCTCCAATGGCTTTATCCCATGTCACCACTGTGCCTTCCGTCATGGTGTCTGAAAGCTGAGGCATCAGGATGGGGGTGCCTGAATCGTGAGGGACGATTTCGACAGATACCTTGTTGGTGACGACTTCGTCTTCCGCAACGGATACATCGCCCTGGGTGTCGCTGATATAGCCAAGCGCGCCACCCACTAGTACGGTTGCGCCAACTTCGACCATCGGGCCTACGAGGTAACCCTCAGTAAATACTTCGACATCCATGATGGCTTTGTCTGTTTCAACGGTGGCGACGATGTCGCCACGAGATACTTTATCTCCGGGATTTTTTTCCCACGTAACAACGACACCTTCTGTCATGGTGTCGGATAGCTGCGGCATAGTGATAACGTAATGTGCAGACATGCTGAATTCCTAGTTGTGTTACAGGACGCGGATTTTCACAGATGTGCGCAGATTCTAGGGGTTTCCTGGTCAATCAGCGCGCATCTGCGTCCAATGTTGATATGTTACGCTTTGCCAAACATCTTCAATACTGCCTTGACCACATCTTCATGATCAGGGATCGCTGCTTTTTCAAGCTTGTGGTTGTATGGAATCGGCACGTTGACTGCATGCACACGCACAGGTGCGGCATCCAGTTCAAAAAAGCACTCTTCATTAATGATGGCCATGACTTCAGAACCAACACCAACCGGTGCTTCATCTTCTTCTATAACGATTGCGCGGTGCGTTTTACTGACAGATTTTTTGATGCCGGCACGGTCAAGCGGAGAGAGCGAATAAAGATCTACGATCTCCGCGTTGATGCCATGCTGCTTGGACAGAATTTCTGCCGCCTTAATACACCAGTGTACGGAAATATTATAACCGAACAAGGTGACGTCCGTACCTGCGCGAGTCACTTCAGAGCCTTCCAGAGGCATGAAGTATTCTTCGTCAGGCACTTCGCCTTTCATGTTGTACATCAGCTCATGTTCGTTGATAAATACAGGATCATCTGAACGGACCGCAGATTTAAGCAGACCATAAGCCTGTTTTGGGTTGCTAGGCGTGACCACGCGCAGGCCAGCAATCCCCATAAATACTTTTTCCATACGTGCAGAGTGTTGGGCACCTAGCTGATGAGCTGTTCCGCCTGGAGAACGGATTACCACTGGCGAAGTTAACTGACCTCCGGACATGTAGCGTACTTTCGCTGCCGAGTTAAAAATCTGGTCCATGGCGAGCCAGGCAAAGTTGACTGACATGATTTCAATAATGGGGCGCACACCCAGGAACGATGCACCAATACCCAGGCCGGTATAACCGTTCTCGGAAATAGGGGTGTCCATCACGCGAAGGGGGCCGTATTTTTCAAACAGACCTTTGGTCGCTTTATACGTGCCACCGGCAACGCCGATATCTTCACCCATACAGATGACTAGCGGGTCGCGGGCCATTTCTTCATCATGGGCACGCTGAATCGCTTCCCAGTACATAATTTCTGCCATATTGTTATCCTTTCAATCTTTTGCTACATAGACACAGAGGCACGCAATCTTACTTGTAGAAGTACATCGTTAAACAGGGTTGAGTTTGTCAAACCTTGCTTTGCAATGAACTCACTTTGTCTCTTAGTCTCTGTGGTTAATATATTTAAGCTAACACGTATTTTTCGAGGTCAGCTACATCCGGTTCCGGTGACTCTTCAGCGAATTTGATGACTTCGTTTTCGATGTAAGCGTCGATTTCTTTTTCCATGGTAGTGTATTCGTCCATGGAGAGTGTTTTTGCATCGAGCAGACGATCACGCAGAATCAGAATCGGGTCGCGTTGCTTCCACAGTTCCTCTTCTTCGCGAGTACGGTAGCCGCGGGAGTCAGACATGGAGTGGCCGCGATAACGGTAGGTCATCAGTTCAAGGAAATAAGGCCCTTTTTTACTGCGTACATGATCAACCGCCTTTTTGGCGTGTTCATAAACAATGTCGAAATCCTGGCCATCGCACTGCGCAGCTTCAATGTCGTAGGCGCAGACACGCTTGAACTGATCAAGAACGGCTGTGGAGCGATGAATTGCTGTTCCGATACCATATTGGTTGTTTTCGCATACAAACAGGACAGGCAGGTTATACACTTTAGCCATGTTCATGGTTTCATGGAATGTGCCCTGGTTGTTGGCAGCGTCACCCAGGAAGCAAATTGCAATTTCATCGCCGCCTTTCAATTGAATGCCTTTTGCGATGCCGGCAGCGAGTGGAAACGGACCGCCAACCAGTGCGTAGCCGCCCATGAAACGGTGTTCTACGTCGAAAATATGCATGGAACCACCGCGGCCTTTGGAGCAACCGGTTTCTTTGGCGTACAATTCAGCCATTACAGCTTTTGGGTCAGTACCACACAGCATGGCATGGATGTGATCGCGGTAACCGGTGATCACATAATCTTCTCCTGGGCGAGCTGCTTCCATTACAGCCGTTGCACATGCTTCCTGACCAGGATAGAGGTGCATGAAACCACCAATTTTGCGTTCGATAAACGCTTGGTAACAGCGTTCTTCAAAGCGGCGTGCTAGCACCATTCCGCGCAGGATGCGTTTTTTATCTTCCAATTTCATGGGTAATTCCTTATTAATTAATCCTTGCGCCGAGCTTGTGCTTTCAGTAACTTGCCTTAAAGCCCGGCAAATAGCGATAATTCTTGCTACTTCTTTGTTCCTGCTTGTAATTTGCCTTGTTGGCTAGCTGAATAAACTTGCTATCATTACCAACTTAACCGTTTTGGTCAAGTTTTTACTGTAGCCCATAGGGTGTCTTTGGGGGTGCGTGTGGTTGAAAAATTAATACAAAATCAAAAGGTAATGTCGGAAATTAATGGTGGCGAATATTCGCATATTCTGTTTGTTTTACCAGTCAGAGAAAATGGCTTAGCTGGGATCGCAATTCCCTACCATGAAAAATTGAATGCAGCGGTCACTCGTCGCGGTATGAAAATGAATGAATTGATCGAAAATCCAATCAGTTGCGATCTTGACCATGGTGCGATGGCTGTATGGGTGATGCTTGATATCAGCAAATCCAGGTTTGAACAATTGACCATTATGCGAAAAGCGCTTGATTTGCTGTTGACGGAACATCCGCAGCAATTGGCTATTAGCGTTTATGGTAATGAAAAGGAAAGGCGAAATGCAGCATCTGTTGGACTCTACACAGCTTGGGTGAATGGGGCGCGTTTGATGGTACGCAAAAAGAAGATGCCTCCAAAACCCCTGAAGAGTATTACTTTATTTGGTTATAAAGATCCCGGGAAATTTGCAGATTTGAAGGCAAAGGCGGATGGAAATCTGCTTGCTCGAGAGTTGACTTTGCTACCTGCAAACGAACTGACGCCGGGACTTTATCGTGAACGAATTCGTCACCTTGCAAAAGTAAATAGCTGGAAAGTAATTGAATTTGATATGAAAAAACTGCGCAAGCTGAGTGCAGGTGCTTTTGTTGCGGTTGCACAGGGCAGCGCTGATGAAGATGCTGCAATTGTGCGCGTTCGTTATACCCATAAAGATGCAAAAAAGACAGTTGCGCTTGTAGGTAAGGGCATTTGTTTTGATACGGGCGGGCACAATCTGAAACCTGCCAAGTATATGCATGGCATGCATGAGGATATGAATGGTTCGGCAGTCGCATTGGGAATATTGCTGGCTGCAACGCGTCAAAAACTGCCTGTTAATATTGATTGCTGGGTAGCGCTTGCGCAAAACCATATCAGTCCTAAGGCATACAAACAAAATGATGTGGTAACAGCGTTAAACGGCACGACCATTGAAATTATTCATACCGATGCGGAAGGGCGCATGGTGCTGGCAGATACGCTGACGCTTGCTTCTAGTGAGAAACCTGATTTCATGATTGATTTTGCAACTTTGACAGGCAGTTGCGTCACTGCTCTGGGTAATCGATATAGTGGTGTTTTCAGTAATCGGGATGCGTTAATAAGCAAAGCACTGGATGCGGGCATCGAATCGGGTGAACGGGTTTGTGCGTTCCCGATGGACAGCGACTACGAGGTTGCCCTGGACAGCAAAGTGGCAGATATCAAGCAATGCACTCTGGATGGTGAGGCTGATCATATCCTTGCGGCCAAGTTCCTGCAGCGTTTTGTTGACGATACTCCCTGGATACATATGGATCTGTCTGCCAGCCGTTGCGATGGCGGGTTGGGAGCGGTGGCTAGCGATGTTACCGGGTTTGGTGTGGCTTGGGGAATGCGCATGTTGAAGCTAACAGAATGACCTATGAGATTATGTGGTTAGTCGATATGCAGCATACAAACGCTCAACCAGAGGTTTGGGCTGGGTAAATCAGGTGTAGGTGATTTTGGATTGCAGTTCATCTGGATTGCCTGCAACAGCCATTAATATGGTTTTCACTGAGATTGAAAATATGAAACACAAGCCTTGTTGCGTATTACGAATCCAATGGACCAAAATTTTCCTGCCAAGACGCTCATTGGATTGAATCTGCCTATGTTAAACTGCTAATCAACTTTTATTTATTGCGAGATGAATAGCGATGTCGGGAAATACCCTAGGCAAATTATTTAGTGTGACTTCTTTTGGTGAATCTCACGGCCCAGCGATTGGTTGTGTTGTAGACGGTTGTCCTCCAGGAATGGCTTTGTCTGAAGAAGATATTCAATTAGATCTGGATCGCCGCAAGCCGGGTACTTCTCGCCATGTGACCCAAAGACGGGAATCCGACACGGTTGAAATCTTGTCGGGCGTGTTTGAAGGCAAAACTACCGGTGCGCCGATAGCGTTATTAATACGTAATGAAGACCAACGCAGCAAGGATTATGGAAATATTGCTGAAACGTTTCGTCCGGGGCATGCCGATTACACATACTGGCAAAAATACGGTATCCGCGACTATCGTGGTGGTGGACGTTCCTCTGCGCGTGAAACTGCAGTGCGGGTTGCGGCGGGTTCCGTCGCTAAAAAGTGGCTGCATGAACGGTTCGGTGTCACGATCCGTGCTTATCTTTCACAGTTAGGCCCAATCGTTGTTCCCTTCAATAGCTGGGACAAAGTCAATGACAATCCCTTTTTTGTGGCGGATGAAAGCTTTGTTCCACAACTGGAAACCTATATGGATCAGTTGCGCAAATCCGGTGATTCCATAGGGGCTAAAATCAGTGTAGTGGCAGAAAATGTTCCCGTGGGCTGGGGTGAACCTGTCTATGACCGGCTGGATGCTGACCTTGCATATGCGTTAATGAGTATTAATGCAGTCAAAGGGGTCGAAATCGGTGCCGGATTTGATTGTGTCAATCAAAAAGGCACTGAACATGGAGATGAACTGACACCAGAAGGTTTCTTGAGTAATCATGCTGGTGGTGTTCTGGGGGGTATTTCTACCGGGCAGGATATCATTGCGCATATCGCGATCAAACCCACTTCGAGTATCCGTTTGCCCCGTCGCTCTATAGATAAGGCGGGTAATCCGGTCATGGTATCCACGGAAGGGCGGCACGATCCCTGTGTGGGTATTCGCGCCACACCTATATCGGAAGCAATGGTCGCTATTGTTCTGATGGATCAGGCTTTGCGTCATCGCGCGCAAAATGCGGATGTGGTGTGCACGACGCCGAAAATTCCCGGCTCAGTTAAAAAAGCTGATTAACCGTAGAGGTACGGAGGACTTCGGGTACGTACGGTTAGACAATACGACGTATCAATTTTTCTACTTGCCAGCTTTGGTTTGAAGAATTCTCCGTGCCTCAGCGCTTCTGCGGTGAAATAATTTTATGCAAAACTTGCCTTACTGGCGCCTTTCTGGCTTTTACTTCTTCTATTTCGCCTTCGTCGGCGCTATGGCTCCATTCTGGGGCCTATATCTAAAATCGCTCGAATTTAACGCTTTTCAGATTGGCGTACTGATGTCTTTGCTTCAGGTTATGCGAATTTTTGCGCCTAATATCTGGAGCTGGATTGCTGACCGTCATGGCAAGCGGGTTTTGATCGTACAGATTGCAGCAATGGCCAGCATGGCAAGCTATATTGGTGTGTTTTTCGGAACCAGTTTTCTCTGGTTGTTTATTGTGATGTCACTGATGAGTTTTTTCTGGAGTGCATCACTGCCTCTCGTTGAAGCGACTACCCTCAGTCATCTGGGCAAAAAAACCGACCAATACGGTAAAATTCGCCTGTGGGGTTCAATCGGCTTTATTCTGGCTGTAGTCGGGTTGGGCTATTTGCTGGATTTCATGCCGATCCGCTTTTTACTATGGGCAATATTGGGAATGATGGCAGGGTTAGTTCTTTTTTCCCGTTATATCCCCGAAGCGCAGATGATTGCCCATGAAACAGACCATCTTTCAGTCTGGCACATCATAAAAAAACCAGAAGTATTTATATTGATTGCAGCCTGTTTTTTGATGGCAGCTGCACATGGACCATATTACACCTTTTATTCGATTTATCTGGTGGATAACGGCTATAGTAAAAGCAGCGTGGGTTGGTTGTGGGCATTAGGCGTTATTTGTGAAATCGCCGTATTTATCTGGATGCCGAAGCTATTTCGCATTTTCACGCTGCAGCAAATATTGCTGTTCAGCTTTGCCATGGCGGTGTTGCGTTTTCTATTGATTGCATGGGGAGTGAAATGGTTAGGGGTAATCCTGTTTGCACAAATTCTGCATGCTGCCAGTTTTGGCTCTTACCATGCATCTGCTGTAGCTTTGATACATCACCACTTTAAAGGTAAACACCAATCCAAGGGGCAAGGTATTTACAACAGCGTAGCATTTGGTGCCGGTGGTACACTTGGCGGCCTGTATAGTGGGTACAGCTGGGATTCGCTGGGGCCTAATGTGACCTTCACCATTGCATCAGGTTTTGCATTTCTTGCAATGGTTCTGCTGATCTGGAAGGTGGGATTAAATGATAAGCAGGTTGCATGATGAACAGTTTGTAACCACGGGCTCTACCCCTTCGATCACCATTATGTAATAATTTACTATTTTATTGCCCCAACCATTATGAGCAAGCAAACCCTTTACGATAAATTGTGGCAGCAACATGTAGTGCATGAGGAATCAGACGGAACAGCATTGCTGTATATAGACCGTCATTTGGTGCATGAAGTAACCAGCCCCCAGGCCTTTGAAGGGTTACGCCTTGAAGGTCGCAAGCCCAGGCGGATTAACGCTAATCTCGCTGTGGCTGACCACAACGTTCCTACAACTGACCGCAGCCATGGTATTGCTGATCCGATTTCACGATTGCAAGTGGAAACACTGGACCAGAATTGCGAAGAATTCGGCATCACTGAATTTAAAATGAATGACGTGCGTCAGGGTATCGTGCATGTTATTGGACCAGAGCAGGGTGCGACACTTCCCGGAATGACCGTGGTATGCGGAGATTCCCATACCAGTACTCATGGCGCTTTTGCAGCACTGGCCCAAGGTATCGGTACCAGCGAGGTTGAACATGTCCTGGCGACGCAATGTTTGCTCCAGAAAAAATCCAAAGCCATGCAAATACTGGTTGAGGGTACCCTTGGAGCTGGTGTCACTGCAAAAGATATAGCACTCGCGATTATTGGGCATATCGGAACAGCAGGCGGCACAGGTTTTGCTATCGAATTTGCAGGCAGTGCCATTCGCAGTCTTTCCATGGAAGGGCGCATGACACTGTGCAACATGGCTATTGAAGCTGGTGCGCGTGCCGGAATGGTCGCTGTTGATGACACAACCATCGATTATGTAAAAGGTCGCCCCTTTGCACCAAAAGGGGAAATGTGGGATCAGGCTGTCACTAACTGGCGTTCTTTGGTGAGCGATCCTGAAGCGCAATTTGATAAGGTCATCAAAATGGATGCCGCCCAGATCTTGCCACAGGTTACCTGGGGTACTTCACCAGAAATGGTTACGACCGTAGATGGTAAAGTACCTGACCCTGCAAAGGAAAGTGACCCAGTAAAGCGCAGCAGTATTGAACACGCGTTAAAATATATGGGCTTGCAACCTAACACACCTATCACTGACATTCAGATTGACAAGGTGTTTATTGGCTCATGCACCAACTCCAGAATTGAAGATTTGCGCGCGGCAGCAGATGTGGCGCGAGGCAGGCATATTGCTAAAAACATTAAATTGGCAATGGTGGTGCCAGGATCTGGACTGGTAAAAAAGCAGGCTGAACTGGAAGGGCTGGACAAAATATTCGTGGCTGCAGGTTTTGAGTGGCGTGAGCCGGGCTGTTCCATGTGTCTCGCAATGAATGCGGACAAACTTGAGCCAGGTGAACGCTGCGCATCGACTTCCAATCGAAATTTTGAAGGACGCCAAGGGCCAGGGAGTAGAACGCACCTGGTTAGCCCGGCAATGGCTGCTGCTGCGGCTATTGCCGGGCATTTCGCTGATGTTCGAAATATGCCGGCATAACACTTTTAGGAGCAGTTTCATGTTGATGAAGAAAGTATTTTTGTTTGTGTTAACACTCTCTGTGATGGGTTTGGCAGGTTGTAACACTGTGGAAGGTTTTGGCAAGGATGTGTCCAAGCTGGGCGACAAGATTGAAAAAAAAGCTGACGAGAAAAAGAGGTAGTAATGGATAAGTTCACTCGGCTTGATGGTTTGGTTGCACCCCTTGACAGGGCCAACGTTGATACGGATGCAATCATTCCCAAGCAATTTCTGAAGTCAATTAAACGTACCGGGTTTGGCCCCAATCTATTTGATGAATGGCGCTATCTTGATCATGGCGAACCTGGTATGGATAACCCCAATCGCCCCGTTAACCCCGAATTTGTTCTGAATCTGGAACGCTATCAGGGTGCGCAGGTGCTATTGGCACGTGAAAATTTCGGCTGTGGTTCATCTCGTGAACATGCGCCCTGGGCTTTGGAAGATTTTGGTTTTCGTGCCATTATCGCGCCAAGCTTTGCAGATATTTTCTTCAATAATTGTTTTAAAAACGGAATATTGCCCATTGTGCTGGATGCGCAAGATGTAGATATGTTATTTCGTGAAACGAGTGAAATAGAAGGTTATCGTTTAGCAATCGATCTTGAAGCACAAACGGTGACCACGCCATCGGGGAAGGTATTTGCATTTTCGGTGGATGCGTTTCGTAAATATTGTCTGCTGAATGGATTGGACGACATAGGTTTGACACTGCGTCACGTTGATAAAATCAAGGCTTATGAAGATAAACGTCAGCAAGAGGCCTCCTGGCTGTTTACTTGATTTTGGTTTAAAGCGCTTGGTTCTGAAATTGCGGATATAACGCCTGCACGTTGTGGTTTGAATTTTTAAAGGAGGTGGTTTATCGACACCTCTTGGTTTCACAGATATTGATTAGGAAAAAATATGAAAATTGCGGTTTTGCCAGGTGATGGTATTGGTCCGGAAGTGACCGCTCAAGCGGTTAAGGTTTTAAAGGCAATACAAAGCGATGGCTTGAAATTTGAAATGGAAGAAGCCCCTATCGGAGGTGCAGGCTATGATGCAGCCGGCGATCCTTTGCCAGAAGCGACGCTCAAGTTGGCAAATGCTGCCGATGCGGTTCTATTGGGAGCTGTAGGGGGTTACCAGTATGACAAGTTGCCTCGTCCGATGCGCCCTGAACAAGGACTGTTACGTATTCGCAAAGAATTGAATTTATTTGCGAATTTACGCCCCGCTATTTTGTATGAAGAGCTGGCTGATGCCTCTTCTCTCAAACCGGAAATTGTAGCCGGCCTGGACATCATGATAGTGCGTGAGTTAACTGGTGATCTGTATTTTGGTCAGCCTCGCGGGATTCGGGTGAATGCCAATGGTGAGCGTGAAGGCTTTAACACCATGCTCTATAGTGAGTCTGAAGTGCGACGCGTAGCACATACAGGTTTCCAGATAGCGATGAAGCGCGGGAAAAAAATGTGTTCGGTTGAAAAGGCAAATGTGCTGGAAACAAGCGAACTCTGGCGGGAAGTGGTGCTGGAGGTGGCTAAGCAATATCCGGAAGTTGAATTGTCTCATATGTACGTAGATAACGCAGCCATGCAGCTTGTGCGTAACCCCAAGCAATTTGATGTGATTTTAACGGGTAATATATTTGGTGATATTTTATCTGATGAAGCCTCTATGCTGACAGGTTCCATCGGTATGTTGCCGTCTGCCTCACTGAACGAAAATAATAAGGGTATGTACGAACCGATACATGGTTCTGCACCCGATATTGCTGGCAAAAATATTGCTAATCCATTAGCAACTATTTTGTCGGTTGCCATGATGTTGCGCTACACCTTTAACCAGGAAGAAAGTGCCTTGCGTATTGAAGCTGCGGTAAAAAGCGCTATTTCACAAGGCTATCGTACTGCGGACATCTACGTGGAAGGGACAAGAAAGGTAGGTACCGTTGAAATGGGTGAGGCGGTAGTCGCAGCATTGTGATAGTTGTGACCATTTCAATGAAAAGGTATAACGCTCAGCCTTTTCTGTGATGAAAGAATTTTTTGATTTAGGGAATTTATGATGCGAGTAGGTCTGATTGGATGGCGTGGTATGGTTGGTTCGGTACTCATGCAGCGCATGCAGCAGGAGAAAGATTTCGACCTGATTGATCCGGTTTTTTTCACAACCTCCAATCCTGGCGGAAAAGGTCCCAATATTGGAAAGGATGTTCCTCCACTCAAAGATGCCAAAAATATCGTAGAACTCAAGGCAATGGACGCCATCATTTCTTGTCAGGGTGGAGATTACACCAGTGAGATTTACCCCCAACTGAGAAATTCTGGCTGGAAAGGCTACTGGATTGATGCTGCTTCAACACTACGCATGAAAGAAGAGGCGATCATCATTCTTGATCCAGTGAATAAAGATGTGATCAAGAAAGGGCTTGCTAGTAATGTAAAAACCTATGTTGGTGGTAATTGCACGGTTAGTCTCATGTTGATGGCGATAGGTGGTTTGTTTGATAAGGGACTGGTTGAGTGGATCAGCCCTATGACATATCAGGCGGCTTCTGGCGCTGGTGCACGTAATATGCGTGAATTGATACAGCAAATGGGCGCAATCAACGGTGAAGTAAAATCGCTGCTTGATGATCCCGCTTCGGCTATTCTTGAAATCGACAAAAAAGTAGCTGACTTTATCAACTCCGATCGCTATCCTGTCGAAGCCTGGCCTGTTCCATTGGCCGGGTCGTTGATTCCATGGATTGATGTTCAGCTTGAGTCAGGTCAGAGCAAAGAAGAATGGAAAGCACAGGTTGAAGCAAATAAGATTCTTGGTAGTAGCGCCAATCCGATTGCGATTGATGGTTTGTGTGTGCGTATTGGTGCAATGCGTTGCCATAGCCAGGCATTAACCATCAAAATGACCAAAGATATTCCCCTGGATGAAATCAACGATATCATCGCCAGTCACAACCAGTGGGTGAAGGTAATACCAAATGATCGTGAGCTGACAATGAAAGCACTCACGCCAGCCGCAGTGACCGGTACACTTAACGTGCCTGTTGGGCGAATGCGCAAATTGACCATGGGGCCGCAGTATCTTTCTGCCTTTACTGTAGGCGATCAACTTTTGTGGGGTGCTGCAGAACCCTTGCGTCGCATGTTGCGTATTTTGATAGAAGCTTAAACCATTTCTAAACTTTTTCAGTTTTTAGTCGTTATCACTTCAGTACCCTTGCTGAACAACCCAAATGGGCTGCTCAGCAAATTCTCACTCACTTATTCAATAGGTTTTAATTAATGACCAAACAATACGATGTCGCCGTTCTGGGTGCGACTGGTACAGTCGGCAATGCGATAATCGAAATTCTGGAAAGCCGGTCTTTCCCTGTACGTAATCTTTTTCTATTGGCATCAAGTCACTCAGCTGGAGAAACAATCCATTTTCGTGATGAAGAGATAACTGTGCTGGATGTTGCCGAGTTTGACTTTTCAAAAGTACAAATTGGCTTGTTTTCGGCTGGTGATAGCGTTTCTAAAGAATATGCGCCCAAGGCAGTGGCTGCAGGTTGCGTGGTAATTGATAACACTTCTGAATTTCGTTATGAAGACGATGTGCCATTGGTTATTCCTGAAGTTAATGCGCACGCCATCGGGCAGTATAAAAATCGCGGTATTATTGCCAACCCGAATTGTTCGACGATTCAAATGCTGGTTGCACTGAAGCCAATTTATGATGCTGTGGGTATTGCCCGTATTAATGTGGCCACTTATCAGGCAGTTTCAGGCACAGGAAAAGAAGCGATTGAAGAATTGGCTCAGCAAACAATGGGGATTTTTAACCAGAATCCTCATGATCCCCATATTTATCCCAAACAGATAGCATTCAATGTACTGCCACAAATTGATGTGTTTATGGAAAACGGCTACACCCGAGAAGAAATGAAAATGGTGTGGGAAACCCAAAAAATTCTCGAAGATAAAACAGTGATGGTTAATCCTACAGCGGTGCGTGTACCCGTATTTTTTGGGCATTCAGAAGCCGTGCATATTGAAACATGTAAGAAAATTTCTGCTGAAGCCGCTACCACTTTGCTGGAAAATGCACCTGGTGTAGCTGTGTATGACGAGCGTGTGCCTGGTGGTTATCCAACGCCATTTACCGAAGCCGCTGATAATGATCCCGTGTTTGTAGGACGCATTCGCGAGGATATCTCACATCCTATGGGCCTTGATTTATGGGTGGTTTCAGACAATGTGCGTAAAGGGGCGGCGCTTAATAGTGTACAGATTGCTGAAATTCTGATTAAAAAATATTTAATGTAAATGGCAATGTGAGGTCAAAGATTAGCTTGCATCTCTAACTTCATGATGTTAAGTTATAACTTGGCTCGAAATGCGCACATAATTTATGAAAGAGTGAGACAGGATTTTTTACAAATCCATGCCAAAGATTAATAGAGGGTGGCGACGTGCAAAAATATATCATTAGAAAAAGTCTGATAGCAGCGGGATTGTTACTATTACCTTTGTCAGCGAATGCGGCTGGGTTAGGAAAATTAACAGTAACTTCAGCGCTTGGTCAGCCATTACGGGCAGAAGCCGTCGTAATGGCTGATCAAAAAGAAGATGTAGCTTCATTCGTCGCCAAATTAGCGTCGCAAGAAGCATACCGCGACGCTAAACTTGAACGGGCTTCAGTTCTTTCCAGCCTTAAATTCAGTGTTGAAAGAAAACCAGGTGGGCAGGTTTATCTCAGAATAACCTCAACTGCGCCGGTAAATGATCCCTTCCTGGATATGTTAATTGAGTTGAACTGGTCATCGGGTCGTTTGCTGCGCGAATACAGCGTGTTATTAGATCCACCAGGTTTTGGTGAAGGTCAGTCAGTATCACCAGTAGCCGTCCCCCTGGTAAAGGCAATATCCACGGAAGCGCCAATTGCTAAGCCAAAATCGGATATGTCAGAAGGTGCTGCACCTGCAACTAAGCCGGTTAACGCCGCTAAGTCTTCCAAAATGACTCCCGCTGAGAGAACATTCCCTAAACAAAAAGCGGCAAAAACAGAAGATTCCGGTGTTTCCCAGACTGCATCACCACAAGAAGCGGAAAATTATGCTGTAAAGAAAGGCGATACCTTAAGCAAGATCGCCGGAAATCTGAAATCAGAAGGCGTTAATCTGGATCAGATGCTTGTCGGTCTGTATCAAAACAATAAACAAGCTTTTGCAGGTAATATGAACCGCCTGAAAACGGGTCAGATATTGCGCGTACCAGAAGCTGAAAAATTGGCCGCAATCGATAAGTCAGAAGCAGCAAAAGAAGTAAAAGTACATTCTGCGGACTGGAATTCTTACAGGCAGAAACTTGCCGCTGTTGTAGCGGGTTCTGAAGTCGAGAAAGAAAAGGCACCGACCCAGACAGTAACAGGGAAAATTGCTTCTGCGGAAGATAAAGCAGCCGCTAAGCCTGAGCCAAGCAAAGACGTACTGAAACTTTCCAAGGGTGAAGTGGTAGCAGGCAAGGGTGCTGCTGCAGGTAAGAATGAGAAAGGTTTGCAAGATAGAATTCATTCGCTGGAAGAAGAAGCAACAGCGAAAGAAAAAACAATTAAAGAATCCAGTTCACGTATTTCAGAATTGGAAAAAAATATCAAGGAAATGCAAAAGCTTTTGGATGTTAAGAGCCAAAATCTTGCTGATTTACAAAAGCAGGCTGCTGCAACTAAAGAACGTCCAGCAGCAGTGCCGCCAGTTACAAAGCCAGCTGAAGAAGTGAAACCTGCGCCTGTAGTAGAAGCTAAACCAGCAGCGGAACCTGCCCCCGTTGTTGCAGAAAAACCAGCTGTAGAGGCTAAGCCAGTTGAAGCAACAAAATTAGAGCCTGAGAAAAAACCTGAACCAGAAAAAATTACACCTGTAGAGCAAGCCAAGCCAGCAGAACCAGTAAAACCTGCTGCATCATGGTATGACGAGATAATTGATAATCCGCTGTATCTGGCAGGTGGTGCAGGTGCTGTGTTGCTTGCAGGCCTGGCAGGTCTGTTTGTGGCAGGTAGCAGACGTAAAAAGAAATTGACCAGTTTTGAAGACAGTATTATGACTGGTGGTGATTTGAAACCTAATACCGTTTTGGGTAATACCGGTGGTGGCGTGATTGATACGGGTGATACTTCCTTCCTCACTGATTTCAGTCAGGCAGGTTTGGGTACGATTGATACCAACGATGTTGACCCCATAGCTGAAGCAGAAGTTTATATGGCTTACGGCCGTGATGCGCAAGCTGAAGAAATTTTGAATGAAGCGATGTCTAAAGATCCAAACAGGCATGAAATTCAACTTAAATTGCTGGAGATTTATGCCTCACGCAAGAATGCTCAGGCATATGAAACATTGGCTAGCGAACTGTATGCAGCTCAAAGTGGCAAGCCTGGAGCAGTGTGGGAAAAGGCAGCAGAAATGGGTCGGGAACTGGATCCTAAAAATCCGCTTTATGCAGCTGGTTTTGCTTCTTCTGAAGCGCACGGTGAGTCCTCCAAAGAAGATTCCGGCCTCGTGAAAGCAGGAATGGTTGCGGCTGCGGTGGCTGGTACAGCAGGTGCGGTTGCTGAAATGAGTGATATGGTAGATGACACAACGCCAGACCTCGATTTCTCTCTTGATGCTGACACAAATATGGTGGTTGAACCTGAAGAAGCACCGTTATTTGAATCGGAAAGTGAGAATGAAGATGAAGGAATCCTGAATTTTGATATGGAATTGCCAGGTTCCGATGTTGAGGCTGAAACTGGTATTGCTGATGCATTAGAAGAATCTCCTCTTGATGTAGAAGAGCAGCCACAAGCTGATGCACCCGTTCTTGAGGATTTTGGTTTGGATTTTGATATGGATACTATCATTCCTCAAGCCTTGGAAAAGAAACAAGCTGCAGCTCAGGAAGAACAAGAAGCTGAGCTTAATTCAAACGAAGATGCATTTGAATTAGGAAGTAATCTGGACCTTGAATTGCCTTCGGAGTCTGATATTGGTCTGGCTCCTGTGTCTGAAGAAGAAGCTATCTCTCTTGAAGCGCCCAGCGATGATTCGGATTTGGACTTCGACTTTAATTTAGATGAGGAATCTCCAGAACCTGCTGAATCTACACAAGTGCAGCAATCAGAATCATTGGGACTGGATCTTTCCGGAATTACCCTGGATATGGATGAGTCTCCTACAATCGCTGCGCCAAATGTGGAAAGCAAGGTTGAAAGCGGCGATCATTGGCAGGAAGTTTCTACCAAACTGGATCTGGCAAAAGCTTATGTAGAAATGGGTGATGCTGAGGGCGCCCGTGAAATTCTGCAGGAAGTTGTGAGCGAAGGAGACCAGCAACAACAAGACGATGCAAAATCCCTGCTTGCTGAATTAGGTTGATTTTTTTGCTGGCTACCCATTCGGGTAGCCAGCATTGAATGTTAAAGCGCTTCAAATGTCACTCCATGCTGCAACCAAGATTGCTATGTGGTTGATTCTGGCAATTTTTACTCAATGGATGCAACCCTCGTCTTTACTGATTTTGAGTTTCATCTTGCTGGTGCTCCTGGTTTATTTCAAAGCAAATGAATTTTCTCGCCTGATTCGTCGAACTCGCTATCTACTTATTTCACTACTATTGATTTATGGATATGCCACACCCGGTGAATTAATTTATCCAGCGGCAGGGATTTTTAGCCCGAGCTTAGAAGGTTTGCAATTAGGTTATGTGCAAGCGTGGAGATTACTTGTATTGCTTGCAGGCCTCGCGCTATTGTTTCGTACTACCCCCCGAAATGACTTGTTAAGTGGGCTGTATATACTGATGACTCCGCTTAAATATTTAGGTGTCAATGTTGACAAGATTGCAGTTCGCATATGGTTAACATTGCAATATGCCGATCTGCCCATACAGAAGGGAAGCAGGAAGTCGTGGCGCGAAGTTTTTGAAATGTCGGAAAGAACCCAGATTAAAAACGAAGAGCTGATTCTGACGGTTGACCGATTTAATTTAATTGATTTAGTGGCAATGGTAAGTGTTATGGCGCTGGTTTTGGGTTTGTTGAGACTGTGAGAATTGCACTTGGAATGGAATATGACGGGAGCCATTTCTGTGGTTGGCAAAGTCAGCCTTCAGGGTGTGGCGTACAAGACATACTCGAACAGGCGCTGACACAAATTGCTTGCCACCCGATACGGGTGATAACGGCCGGTCGAACAGATACAGGTGTGCATGCATTTGCCCAGGTTGTTCACTTTGAGACTGATGTTGCGCGCGCTGACACGGCCTGGGTTCGTGGTGTAAATGCTTTGTTACCTAAATCCGTTTCCATACAATGGATGCAATTGGTGCCTGATGAGTTTCACGCGCGTTTCAGTGCGATGGATCGATGTTACCGTTATATATTACTTAATCAGCCTGTGCGGCCCGCAATTCTTCAGGGGAAGGTAGGTTGGTACCATGCACCACTGGATATTGTGAAAATGCAGGAAGCGGCAAACATGTTGATAGGTGAGCATAATTTCAGTGCTTTCCGTGCAGCTGAATGTCAGGCTAAATCCCCGGTTAAAAATTTGCGCAAGCTTGAGATTACTCAGCATGGCAACTATTTTATTTTTGATCTTTGTGCAAATGCCTTTTTGCATCATATGGTGCGTAATATAGTGGGTAGTTTGATTTATGTGGGAAATGGTAAACAAGTGCCTTCCTGGATGAAAGTGCTTCTTGAATCTACCGACCGTAAAAAAGCTGCGCCTACATTCGCTCCTGATGGTCTGTATCTTGCAAAAATAGCCTATGACCCTAAATTTCAATTGCCAGAATTCGCCAACTCTCACCTGTTACTGGCATAATCGCTTTTTTAGTGTTTTCAGTAACGCTGTATTTCTTCGGAATTGATTGAAGAAAATATGATGCTTTCTGATGCGCATATGCAACGTACTGTAAAACGTCCCATAGCCGGATAGAATTATGCAAACCCGTGTTAAAATTTGTGGCATCACGCGCGTTCAGGATGGGCTATTTGCATCTGAAGTTGGTGCGGATGCAATTGGTCTGGTGTTTTATCCTAAAAGTCCTCGTTTTGTGACTTCTGATCAAGCTGATACCATTCTTCGAAATTTACCTCCATTTATTACCAATGTAGGTCTTTTCGTGAATCCAACGTCTGAGGACGTTCTGGATATTATGGGCCATGTCAGACTGGATTTGTTGCAATTTCACGGAGAAGAATCGCCTGAATTCTGTGAACAGTTTGGCTTGCCTTATCTGAAAGCAGTCCGAGTCAAACCGGGTATAGATTTGGTACAATACGCCCTGGCTTATTCGAACGCAAAGGGTTTGTTGCTGGATGCATTTGTAGAAGGCACCCACGGTGGGACAGGGAAAAGCTTTGACTGGAGCTTGATTCCAGATCAATTATCCTTACCCGTTGTGCTTTCAGGTGGGTTGAACGCAGCAAATGTGATGGCTGCAATACAGCATGTCAGACCCTGGGCGGTAGATGTAAGCAGCGGGGTAGAAGCCTCAAAAGGGATTAAGGACGCAGCTCAAATGGCTGCGTTTATGAAAGGAGTGCGTGATGCAGATGTATGATAAACCGGATGAAAAGGGCCATTTTGGTCCCTATGGTGGTATTTTTGTTGCTGAAACCTTAATTAAGGCATTGGATGAACTCAGATTGCAATATGAGTTTTATGCCAAAGATGCTGAATTTCAAGCAGAGTTTGCGCGCGAACTAAAGCATTATGTAGGGCGTCCGAGCCCAATTTATCACGCAAAACGCTGGTCTGATGAATTGAGTGGCGCACAGATTTATCTCAAGCGTGAGGATTTGAACCACACTGGCGCACATAAGATCAATAATACCGTCGGGCAAGCGCTTTTGGCACGCCGAATGGGCAAACCGCGCGTGATAGCAGAAACCGGCGCTGGCCAGCATGGTGTTGCGAGTGCAACCGTGGCGGCGCGGTATGGCTTGGAATGTGTCGTGTATATGGGCTCTGAAGACATCAAGCGTCAGGCCAGTAACGTTTATCGCATGAAACTGCTAGGGGCTACAGTTGTGCCTGTTGAAAGCGGTTCTAAAACATTGAAAGATGCACTGAACGAGGCAATGCGAGATTGGGTAACGAATGTTGAAAACACCTTTTATATTATTGGCACAGCTGCAGGTCCTCATCCTTATCCTATGATGGTGCGAGATTTTCAAGCAGTGATCGGTCAGGAAGCCAAGCTTCAGATGGTCGAAATTGCCGGGCGTCAGCCAGATGCGTTAATTGCCTGTGTGGGTGGTGGGTCTAATGCGATAGGGCTGTTTTACCCATACATTGAAGAGGCTGATGTGCGGTTGATCGGTGTGGAAGCCGGTGGGTTAGGTTTAAACAGTGGTAAGCATGCTGCACCGTTATCTGCAGGTACACCAGGCGTTCTGCATGGAAATCGTACTTATCTTATGCAGGATGATAATGGCCAGATTATTGAAACACATTCTATTTCTGCCGGCCTGGATTATCCAGGTGTCGGCCCGGAACATTCGTATCTGAAAGACAGCGGTCGTGCTGAGTATGTTACTGTCACAGATAATGAAGCACTTCAGGCATTCCACGATCTGTGCCATTTTGAAGGTATTATACCGGCACTTGAGTCCAGCCATGCCCTGGCCCATGCAGCCAAAATAGCACCGACCATGAAAAAAGATCAGATTTTGCTGGTTAATCTCTCTGGTCGGGGAGATAAAGATATGGCAACAGTGGCTGAGTTGTCTGGCCTCCAGTTTTAGGAAAATCATGTCTCGTATCGAAACAACTTTTAAGCAGTTAAAAGCGCAAGGGCGTAAAGCACTGATCCCTTTTATTACATCAGGTGATCCAGAGCCTTCAATAACGGTGCCTTTGATGCACGCCATGGTGGCATCTGGTGCTGATATATTGGAACTTGGCGTACCTTTTTCTGATCCTATGGCAGATGGTCCTACCATTCAGCGCTCCAGTGAACGCGCACTGAAATTTGGTACAGGATTAAAAGATGTTTTGGATTTTGTGGTTGAGTTTCGCAAAACCAATATGACCACGCCAGTTGTGCTGATGGGATACGCAAATCCTATTGAAAGAATGGGACAAGCCGAGTTTGCAAAACAGGCTGCATTGGCTGGCGTTGATGGTGTGCTGACAGTTGATTACCCACCCGAAGAAAGTGCTGAATTTGTCACATTGCTCCATCAATACGGCCTTGATCCGATTTTCCTGTTGTCCCCTACGACACCGGAAGCGCGTTTTGAACTGGTCGCTAAAATGGCTCGCGGCTTTTTATATTATGTTTCGCTCAAGGGTGTTACCGGTTCGGCAAATCTGGATCTGGATGCTGTAGGCAAAAAAATTCCTGAAATTCAAGCCGCTTCGGGTCTGCCAGTGGGTGTAGGTTTTGGTATTCGTGATGCAGCAACCGCAAAGGCAATTGCAGCTTTTGCTGATGCCGTGGTTATTGGCAGTCGTATTATTCAGGAAATTGAAGCGTCCCCTAAAGAAAAGCTGCTGGAAAATGTTTCCACTTTGCTCAGGGATATCCGCACTGCAATGGATGAAAAATAGTAACCCATGAAATTAATGTCATGGATTAAGGAATAGATTATGAGCTGGTTTCAAAAATTATTACCCCCAAAAATCAAGCGCAAGATCAGTGGTGCCAAAAAGGTAGTTCCTGAAGGTTTATGGAATAAATGTCCAACCTGTGAATCTGTGTTGTATCGTGCTGATCTGGAAAAAAATCTGGAAGTTTGTCCCAAGTGTGACCACCATAACCGTTTAACAGGTCGTAACAGGCTGGATATGTTGCTTGATCCAGAAGGTCGTTATGAAATTGGTGCAGAAGTATTACCAGTTGATGTGCTTAAATTCAAAGACAGCAAGCGTTATTCGGACCGTTTAACTGCAGCGCAAAAGGATACGGAAGAATCAGATGCCCTCATAGTTATGCAGGGCAGTGTTGAAAATGTGCCCCTGGTAGCTGCTGCATTTGAGTTTAAATTCATGGGTGGCTCAATGGGTTCTGTTGTTGGGGAGCGTTTTGTACGTGCTGTCCAAGTATGTGTAGAACATAAACTCCCCTTTGTCTGCTTCTCTGCAAGTGGAGGTGCCCGCATGCAGGAAGGTCTGTACTCCTTGATGCAGATGGCAAAAACCAGTGCGGCATTGACGCAACTGGCACAGGAAAAGTTACCTTTCATTTCAGTATTAACCGATCCGACCATGGGGGGTGTTTCTGCCAGTTTCGCCATGCTTGGCGATGTGATCATTGCGGAACCTCGTGCTTTAATCGGCTTTGCTGGTCCTCGTGTAATAGAACAGACCGTGCGTGAAACGCTACCTGACGGTTTTCAGCGAGCAGAGTTTTTGTTAGAGCATGGTGCAATTGATATGATTGTGGATCGCCGCGAAATGCGTGCCAAATTGGCTAATTTGCTCACCATGATGATGAAAGTACCAAGAGTTGCCTAATTTTTTGATTATCATCGACCTGTGAAGCTCGAATTCGAGACCCTTCCCGATTGGTTGTCCTATCTTGAGCAACTGCATCCGAAAACCATTGAACTTGGTCTTGAACGTGTAGAAAAAGTTAAACGGGAGATGCAGCTTGAACCCGGTTTCCCAATAATTACAGTTAGTGGGACCAATGGTAAAGGGTCCACCTGTGCCATGCTGGAAGCTATTCTGAGTGATGCTGGTTTTCGCGTTGGATGTTATACATCCCCCCATTTGTTGCGCTACAACGAAAGAGTAAGGGTGGGGCGTGAGGATGCTTCTGACGCAGAGTTGTGTAATGCGTTTGCTGCGGTTGAACAAGCCAGAAACAAAATTTCTCTTACGTATTTTGAATTTGGGACGCTTGCAGCAGTCAGACATTTCGTTCAGCAGGAAGTGGACGTTGCTATTCTCGAAGTTGGTCTTGGTGGTCGTTTGGACGCTGTGAATGTGTTTGATTCAGATTGTGCCATTATTTCCAGCATCGATATGGATCATATGGATTATCTTGGGGACACGCGCGAAGCTATTGGCCTGGAAAAAGCGGGGATTGTTCGTGCCGGAAAGCCGGTTATCTGCGCTGAACCGGATTTACCGGTAGTTGTTGAGAAATTTATTGGAACCATTGGTGCCAGGCTCTATCAAATTGGTCGTGATTTTGGTTTTACTCAGTTAGATACGCAATGGCGGTTTGATGGTCCTCGCGGTAGTCGTCACGCACTCCCTTATCCGGTATTGCGTGGAAAGTTTCAGTTGGCTAATGCATCTGCCTGTTTAACTGCACTTGATGAGTTAAAGTCGCAATTGCCGGTAACGGTTAATAATATACGTAACGGTTTGCTGGATACGCGTTTATCAGGTCGTTTTCAAGTCCGGCCCGGCAGACCGGTTGTTGTACTGGATGTGGCTCATAACCCACATGCAGCAAAGGCGCTTGCGGTTAATTTGCAAAACATGCCATGTACAGGCAAAACGATAGCAGTATTTGCCATGCTGGGTGATAAGGACATTGTAGGTGTAATAAATGAAGTAAAGGCGCAGGTTAACACTTGGTTATTGGCAGATATTAAGGAAATGCGCGGTGCAACTGCTCAGCATTTGCTGCAGGTTATAAGAAAGGAAATTGGCGATGTGGTGGCCGAGGAATATGAATCCGTTGGCATTGCATATCGTCGAGCCTGTATCCTTGCTTCCGAAAATGATAGAATTATCATTTTCGGTTCATTTCATACGGTAGCGGACGCGCTTCGGGAATTGCATTTAACTTAACATGCTGATGTGGCATTGAAACTAACAATATTTGGTCAATATAATTGGCCACTAGGGATGTAAAGTACATGGCTCAATCTATCACTGATGAAGAAATTCAACTGAAAAAACGCGCAAGACGTCGTTTAGTTGGGGCCATTGCATTGGTCCTGATAGTCGTTATTTTCCTGCCAATGGTATTGGATAATGAACCCAAGCCTGTCAGTCAGGATATTGCTATTCATATTCCTTCCCGAGATGGAACAGATTTCTCGTCCAATACCGTACCTACTCAAGATAAACCTGCTCTTGAAGCGCCTCCCCCCAGCGTAGAGGTACAAGCGCCTGTTGCTGAACCTGAACCCGTTGCACCTTCAAAACATCTAGCCCCACCAGTAAAAGCAGTAGAAGCTAAGCCTACCCCAAAACCTGTTCAAAAAGCTGAAGCTAAGTCGCCGAAAGCTGAAGTGGTTCATAAACCAGAGCCGGTGCACAAGGCTGAACCAGTGCATAAATCTGAGCCTGTGCACAAGGCCGAGTCAAGCACAAAGGCATCATCAGGTTTTGTTGTTCAGTTGGGTGCCTTTTCAAATCTGGACAATGCCAAGCAAAGACAATCCAAACTCTCTTCGATAGGCGTAAAGTTTTACACTGAAACGCTTAAAACACCGACCGGAGCAAAGTTGCGGGTGCGAGCAGGTCCGTTTGCTACTCGCCAGGATGCAGAAAAATTACAGGAAAAACTGAAAGCCGCAGGCATTCAGGATGGTATTATTGCTGAAATGAAAGAGTGAGTTTATCTATTAACCTGATGTTGATATGACGGCATTCGATTACGCAGTATTGCTGATAACCGGCTTTTCTATTTTGCTGAGCCTCATGCGAGGCATGGTACGAGAAGTTTTAGCGCTTTTGTCCTGGTTTGTAGCTTTCTGGATTGCGAACATTTATTCAGTGCAATTTGAGCCTATACTGCCAAATGCCATACCTGATGAATCCCTCCGTTTTTTAGCGGCTTTTGTGATTTTGTTTTTGGTGACGCTGCTACTGATGAGCCTGTTGACTATTACCCTGTCTGAATTGGTTAAAACGATCGGGTTGAGCATGATGGATAGAGGGTTAGGTGCTTTTTTTGGGTTGGCAAGAGGGCTGTTGATTGTTCTTGTGCTGGTATTGTTGGCTGGCCTTACTGCTATTCCACGTCAGAGATTCTGGCAAAATGCGATGTTTAGTGCACCTCTGGAAGCGTTAGCTGTCAGTATCAAACCTTGGTTGCCGGATGATTTGTCCAGGCGAATCAAATACGATATGTGAGCAGTTTCAAAATTTTTATTTTTCGAGTAAATCGGGTATGTGTGGAATTATAGGCGTCGTTGCAAAGTCCCCCGTTAATCAGGTGCTTTATGATGGGTTGCAGGTGCTACAGCATCGCGGTCAGGACGCCGCTGGCATTGTCACTGCTGAGGGTAATACGTTTCATATGCACAAGGCGAATGGCATGGTGCGGGATGTGTTTAGAACTCGTAATATGCGCTCGTTAAAGGGTAACATGGGCATTGCTCATGTTCGCTATCCGACTGCTGGCAGCGCGTCTTCCTCTGCTGAGGCACAACCTTTCTATGTAAACTCGCCCTTTGGCATTGTCCTTGCACACAATGGCAACCTGACAAATTCTGAACAGTTGAAAGAAGAACTTTTTCAGCAGGATTTAAGACACGTTAACACTAACTCTGATTCTGAAGTGCTGTTAAATGTTTTGGCCCATGAATTGCAAGAAAGCTCAAACAACCACAAGCTTAACGCTGCCGCCGTATTTTCTGCAGTAGCTGGGGTGCATCGCCGTTGCCGTGGTGCTTACGCTGTGGTGGCAATGATTGCGGGATATGGCTTGGTGGCTTTTCGTGATCCTTATGGTATTCGCCCAATGGTGATTGGCAAGACTGAGACTGAGAGTGGCACTGAATATATGGTTGCTTCAGAAAGTGTCGCTATGGATACGTTGGGATTCCAGCTGATGAGAGATGTTGCGCCAGGCGAGGCAATATTGGTAGAGCAGACTGGTGAATTTTATAGCCAGCAATGTGCGATGAATCCAAAGTATTATCCTTGTATTTTCGAATATGTGTATCTGGCCAGACCCGATTCAGTGATTGATGGTATTTCTGTGTATGAAACCCGTTTATACATGGGGGAAAGTCTTGCTGAAAAAATTCGTTTAACCCTGAGTCCTGAAGATATCGATGTGGTGATTCCCATTCCGGATACCAGTCGCCCAAGTGCCTTGCAATTGGCGAACCGATTAGGGGTAACTTATCGTGAAGGCTTTATAAAGAATCGCTACATTGGCCGTACATTTATTATGCCAGGCCAGGCGATGCGTAAAAAGTCTGTGCGTCAAAAGTTAAATCCGATCGGGATTGAATTTAAAGATAAAAATGTGTTGTTGGTGGATGATTCTATTGTTCGAGGTACTACCAGCAAGCAGATCGTCCAAATGGCACGTGAAGCGGGTGCGCGTAAAGTTTATCTGGCTTCTGCCGCACCGCCAGTGCGTTTTCCGAACGTTTATGGTATCGATATGCCAACGCGTCAGGAACTGCTGGCAACTGGCCGTACGGATGATCAGATCGCACTGGAAATCGGAGCCGATGCGGTGTTCTATCAGGACCTTGATGCATTGATAGCGGCCGTCACAAAGGCCAATCCGCTCATTACACATTTTGAATCGTCCTGCTTTAACGGCGACTATATTACGGGTGATGTTACGCCAGAATATCTTGCGATGATTGAATCAAACCGGAATGACGGTAATGACGACGATAAAGCATCTGTGTCCACACGACAGCTTGATCTTAATCTCAGCTCGGCGGAATCCTGAAAAATAATTGACATCGTTATGCGGGAAGCGTAACTTTATATTCATGCGCCGATTTGATTTCAGCTTGCGGGCGCTTTATAAATCCAGCTAAACGAGGAATAACCCGTTCCGCGCAAGCTGGACGGGTTTTTTTATTTGGAGGTGAATAATATGTCTGATGATTTCGAACTAGAAACGCTGGCCGTGCGAGCCGGCATCCACCGCAGTCAATTCAATGAGCATTCTGAGGCAATGTACCTCACTTCAAGTTTTGTCTTTGAGAATGCAGCGCAGGCAGCAGCCCGCTTTTCTGGTCAGGAGCCAGGGAATATTTATGCGCGATTTACCAATCCGACAGTGACCGTATTTCAGGAACGCTTAGCCGCCCTTGAGGGCGCCGAGTTTTGCGTGGCTACTTCCAGCGGGATGTCCGCCATATTGTCTTGCGTCATGGGGCTTTTGTCCGCTGGTGATCATATCATTGCCTCGCGCAGCATTTTTGGTACAACCGTGCAGCTCTTTGGCAATATTTTGAAGCGCTTTGGTATTGAGACGACTTTTGTTTCATTGACTGATGTGAGCGCATGGCAAGCGGCTGTTCAGCCAAACACTAAGTTGTTGTTTGTTGAGACACCATCCAACCCATTGACCGAAGTATGCGATATCGGTGCATTAAGCAGCGTAGCAAAACAGGCGGGTGCATGGCTGGCTGTGGACAATTGTTTCTGCACGCCCATGTTGCAACGTCCGTTGGATCTGGGTGCTGACATCGTGATTCATTCCGCAACCAAATATCTGGATGGACAGGGTCGCGTGCTGGGTGGGGCTGTGCTGGGTAAGAAGGAATTAATGGAAGGTGTATACGGATTTTTGCGTACAGCTGGTCCCACCCTGAGTGCATTTAACGCCTGGGTAATATTAAAGGGACTGGAAACGCTTAAAATCAGAATGGATGCACATTCACAAAACGCTTTGGCTTTAGCGCAATGGCTGGAGCAACATCCGCAGGTGGATCGTGTTTATTATCCAGGTTTGGCATCACATCCTCAACATGATCTGGCAATGAAACAGCAGAAGAGCGGGGGAGGGATACTTTCCTTTGATGTAAAGGGAGGTAAGGATGCTGCGTGGCGAGTTGTAGATCACACCAGAATGCTTTCCATTACCGCAAATCTGGGGGATACCAAAACGACGATTACGCATCCAGCTACAACCACGCACAGCAGGGTAACGGCAGAAGCAAGAGCTGCATCGGGGATTGGTGATGGTTTGCTGCGTGTTGCAGTAGGTCTGGAAGCGATTGGCGATATTCAAGCTGATTTGGCACGGGGGTTAAATGCTTAAAAAGATTCTGATTTTATGGATGCTGGCAATGCCGGCATGGGCTTCGCAAATGCTGGAGTTGAACTATCTGGATCAGGAAAAAGGAACGCCAGCTGTACCGATGCGTATTCTGATTACAGATCAATTCATGCGGATTGATGATGGGAATAACAAGAGCGATTTTTTATTGCTGGATCGTCAGGAAAAGCGCATTTTCAATGTGACACACGATCGTCAGGAAATTCTCAAAATCGATGCAGGTGTGGTCACAATGCAAAAGCCCGCAAAATGGGTCGTCCGCGAGGAAGTAACTGATTTGCCAAAGCAAGGTAAAGGCGCTAAAAAGGTAAATATTTTCGTGAATGATACGATGTGCATGCAAATTACGGCTGTTGAAGGGTTCCTGCCGGATGCAGTAAGTGCATTGCGTCGCTATAACGAGACTCTGGCGCAGGTTCAAGCTCAAACTTTCATGGCGACGCCACCTGAGTTACAGAACGATTGTGATCTCGCGCAGACCGTATTTGAGTTTGGACGGGAACTGAAATATGGATTACCTCTTGAGGCTACTTATCACAGCGGCAATACGCGTCGCATGGTGGGTTACCATATGATCAACATGGATAGTCAGCTTTTTACATTGCCAAAACAATACCGAACCGTGAGTCTGGATGATATTCGGGGTGCAAAATAAGCTAACCATGTTCCATATTAAATCGAATGCACTCAGACTTGGATTAAATGCACGCTGATATTATTGAAGCCATCGAATCCGGCGCCACTATTTTGACCGCTAATCGTCGGTTGGCGCGTTTTCTCAAGTCGCAGTTTGATACGGTTCAACAATCTCGTGGCCGAATGGCATGGCACAGCCCGGATATATTGCCGTGGTCATCCTGGATAGAACGCAGTTGGGAAGTAATGGCCAACCAGAGATCCATGGGTGCTGGATTTCAAACGGGGGTGTTGCTGAATGCAATTCAGGAAAAATCTTTATGGGAAAATATTGTAGCTGAGTATTCCAATGCGGAAAGTCGTCTGTTGCAGGTGCCTGCTACGGCAAAAAATGCGGCTGCCGCCTGGCAGTTGATGCAGGCATGGCATTTGAAATTGCCGGTGGATCAGGCACTGTCAAGCGCAGATGTGCAAGTTTTTTCTGGCTGGGCAAAAAAATTCAAAGAGGTATGTGTCAAGCAGGGTTGGCTGGATCATGCGCGCCTCCCTGACTTGGTTGAAGACGGGTATAAGGCAGGGAAAATTGCATTGCCTGGTCGTCTTGTTTTGGCAGGATTTGATGAATTGACGCCGCAACAGCGTCAATTACTTGCTACTTTGCAAGTATTGGGGTGCCAATGTACGGAATTGGAACCAGAAGCAAATAATAAAGAAGCGGTAAGAACCCGATTTACAGATGCAGCAGCAGAAATTTCAGCAGCAGCAGTTTGGGTTCGTGACTTACTGGAAAAAAATACCGGGGAAACAATTGGTATTGTTGTGCCGGATTTAAGCGCTCTCCAGGAAGCTATTACCCATCGTTTTGATGATATTTTACAGCCTCAGCTTGTCTTGCCCAAACCGGCTGACAAGATTAAACGGCCATATAATATGTCTATGGGGAATGGTTTGATAGATTTCCCCATTATTCATGGTGCATTACTTGTACTTGAGTTGTTAGAGGGAAAGCTCTCTTTAGAAAAGATGGGGATTTTGCTGCGTACAGCTTTTATAGCTGGTGCAGAATCTGAAATGGCAAAGCGCTGCTTGCTGGATGCCAAACTACGCAGCATTGGTGAGCTTGAAATTTCCTTGCCTACTTTGTGGTCACTCTCAAAATCAGTGGACAAAGAGGGGGTAGTGCGGCCCTACACTACGCCGATTTTTGCAGAGAGCATTGATAAGATGCTCCCCATTTCTTCCCAAATTCAGTACTTGAAGCAGCCGCCTGGTAAGTGGGGAAGTCTGTTTAAGCAAATATTGAATGATATGGGATGGCCAGGTGAGCGTGCCTTGAGTAGTGAGGAATATCAGGCAGCTGGCGCATGGCGCGATTTGCTGAATGAATATTCCTCTCTGGATTTAGTACTCACAGACATAGGTTTTCTTGATGCGCTTGGCTATCTGAGGCGTATGACGTCAGAAGCGATGTTTCAACCAGAAACAGATGCTGTCCCTGTGCAAATTCTGGGAACGCTGGAAGCCGCCAATATGTTGTTTGATCATTTGTGGGTAATGGGCGTGCATGATGAAGTGTGGCCGGCAGCAGCTCACCCCAATCCATTCTTGCCGATCAATTTGCAGCGTAATTTGGGATTGCCGCATTCATCAGCTTCCCGTGAATTGAGATTTTCTCAACAGATTACTTCGCGCTTGCGATCATCTGCTCCTTATGTGATTTTCAGCTACCCCGAACGGGATGGGGACCGCGCTTTACGTCCCTCGCCGTTGATTCAGGATTTACCGGAAGTGGAAGGCGCAGCATTAGTAGCTGTTTTCACTTCAAACTATGCCCGTTTAATCCACACAACTAATGATCTGGAAATGCTGGAAGATAGCCAGGGCCCTGCGTTGCAGGATAAAGGGCTTACGCGTGGGGGAACAGGTTTGTTCAAACAGCAGGCTGCCTGCCCGTTTCGTGCTTTTGGTGAATACCGGCTAGGTGCGGAAACGTTGGAGGAAGGGCGTATTGGCTTATCACCTGCTGAACGCGGAACACTATTACACAGATCCCTTGAACTGACTTGGGATGAGCTAAAAAGCCACGCACAACTATGTGACGCAACGGATAGCCAAATTGATGAGGTGGTGCGAGTGGCCGCCAACAAAGCGACAGAAGAGTTGGCAAGAAATCGCCCCAACACCTTTACAAAACGCTTTGCTGAACTGGAGTGCCGGCGTTTGGTGAATTTGCTGCTGCAATGGCTGGCGATTGAAAAACAGCGCTCCCCCTTTGTGGTGCTGGCATCTGAACGCCAACAAGCCGTGACGATAGGTGGGATCAGTGTCAATGCGAAAATAGATCGGATGGATACGCTGGCCGATGGCACTCAGGCGATTATTGATTATAAAACCAATGTACCCAATGTGAAGCACTGGTTTAGTGACAGGCCGGAAGAACCACAACTTCCACTTTATTGCACAGCTTCCGGACAAAACGTCAGATCAGTGTATTTTGCACAAATCAAGCTGGGTGATATGGGTTTTAAAGGACTTTCTGCAAGCGAAGGTGCGGTACCCGGTATTGCTTCATTTGCCGATACAGAAGCTGGAAAGGAGTTTGGAACATGGGAGCAGATGGTTGCATCCTGGCAAAGGGTCTTAAATCAGTTGGGAGAGGATTTCAGATCAGGAAAAGCTGTCGTTGATCCAAAACATTATCCTAAAACCTGCGCCTATTGTGATCTCGGCCCGCTTTGTCGTGTCAATGAATCAGGCAAAGCCAGCCTGCTTGATAATGATGAATCACTTACAGAACCTGACTGAAATTTTTTGCTGGTATTTAGATAGACAAATTCAAATAACTGCAATTGCTACTACTTTATTTTTGAAAAAGAATCAAAACCACCATGAACCCTTCTGACATCTTGCAAGCGGACAAACTGGCGCGTGAAATTGCGTTAGATTCAACGCAATCATTTATCGTGCAGGCTCCTGCAGGGTCAGGTAAAACAGGTCTTTTGATTCAACGATTCTTGACCTTGCTTGGCAGTGTGGAAGTACCGGAAGAAGTGCTGGCGATTACCTTTACGCGCAAAGCGGCAGGGGAAATGCGTGAGCGGGTGTTGTCTGCTCTGGTCAAGGCGCGCATTGATCCAGAACCGGAAAATGAACACGAACGAAGAACGTGGTTGCTGGCAAAGGCAGTGCTGCAAAGAGATGAGAAAAAGGATTGGCACATTCAAGACAACCCTTTACGTCTCAGAATGCAGACTATCGATTCGCTTTGTTCTTCGCTCACTCGTCAAATGCCAGTGCTTTCTAATTTTGGTGCGCAACCGGGTGTCACTGAAGATCCTTCTGCGCTTTATATAGAAGCTGCGCGCGGTACCCTGGCTTTGCTTGAGTCGGGGAATAGTTGGTCGGAATCGGTGCGGCGGCTGTTAGCATATCTGGATAATAATCTACAAACGGTAGAAGGACTACTGGCTGCCATGTTGGCAAGGCGTGACCAGTGGTTGCGGCATATTGCCGTTCACTCGGATGAACGCATACAGCGCGAAAGTCTTGAAACCGCTTTGGAGACAGTAGTATGTGAGGCGCTAGAGAGATTGCAGGCAGCAATTTCTGATGAAGTGGGCAGTGAACTCGTGGAAATTCTGCGTTATGCAGCTGGGAACTTGAATGAAGCGGAAGCCTCTTCTTCATCTGAAATCTTGCACAGTCTGGATTGCATTGAATTGCCCGGTACTACCCCGGATGATCTGCCTGCCTGGCGAGGGGTCGTTCAATTGGTATTGACCAATGAAGGTGGCTGGCGCAAGCGACTGGATGCCTCCATTGGCATGTTACCGCCCAGCAAGGTAACAGATAAAACCGAAAAAGCGCGCCGTCAATTAATGAAAGACAGGCTGGATGTGCTTATAGCTCGGATGGCGGAGTCTGAGTTCCTTCAGGATCAACTCGATGGATTACGCACTTTGCCACCCGTCAAGTATGAAGAATCTCAATGGCAAGTGATGGAAGCACTGTTTGAAATGTTGCCGCTTGCAGTAGCACAACTGAGGCTGGCGTTTCTGGCACAAGGCCAGGTGGATTTTACAGAGGTATCGCAGGCAGCGATCAGGGCATTAGGGGAAGAAGATAACCCAACTGATCTTGCACTGGCACTTGATTACAGAATTAGGCATCTGCTGGTGGATGAGTTTCAGGATACTTCGCTCAGTCAATATGCCTTGCTCAGCAAATTGACTGCGGGATGGGAAGAAGGCGATGGCCGTACTATGTTTGTAGTGGGAGATCCCATGCAATCCATCTATCGTTTTCGCGAAGCAGAAGTGGGCTTGTATTTGCGCGCACGCCATGAAGGTATCGGAACTATTTACCTGAAGCCTGTTACCTTGAGTGTGAATTTTCGTTCCCAACAAGGGATTGTAGAATGGGTGAACAGTACCTTCGCGGCAGTATTTCCTCAGCGCGAAGATATTGCCAGTGGGGCCGTTTCTTATTCAGAGTCGGTTGCCCATAAGCATGATCTGGGTCTACCTGCTGTCATGATGCACCCCTTTTTTACTAAAGACCACGTGAGAGAAGCGATAAAAGTGGTTGAGTTGGTAAAAGCCGCTAAAATTACTGATTCTGTAGCTAAAGTGGCCATATTGGTTCGTAACAGGAGCCATTTGGTAGAGATTATTCCTGCGCTGAAAGAAGCTGGATTGCGCTTTCGCGCGATTGAAATCGAACAGCTGGGGACTTTACCCATTATTCAGGATTTGCTTTCACTCACACGCGCACTATCACACCCGGCAGACAGATTGGCATGGCTTGCTGTACTACGCGCTCCCTGGTGCGGTTTAACCCTGGCAGATTTGCATGTGCTTGCGGGTGACGATCATCGCAGTACGCTATGGGATCTCATGCAGCAGGAAGCGATTTTTAATCGTATGTCACAAAACGGACAGCATCGACTGAGCAGAGTTCGTAGTGTTTTGTTTGATGCAATTTCGCAGCGCCAGCGGTTGCCATTACGTCGCTGGATTGAAGGCGTGTGGCTTGCTTTGGGTGGCCCTGCTGCCGTGAATGATGAAACCGCCCTGGAAGATGCCAATGTTTTTTTTGATGTTTTGGAAAAATTCAATACCGGGGGTAACCTCGCGGACTTTTCAGGGTTGGCAGACCGGGTAGCCAAACTGTTCGCTTTGCCTGATGTTCAGGCAGACGATACGGTGCAGATTATGACCATTCACAAATCCAAAGGATTGGAATTTGAAACTGTGATTCTGCCAGGATTGGGCAGAACACCCCGGACATCGGAATCGCAATTACTGATTTGGGCAGAGCACCCGACTGAACATGGTCAAAGCGACTTATTGCTTGCACCTATCAAAGCAGCAGGTAGTAATGATTCAAATACTTCGGTTTACACTTATCTGCAGCTCCTGAATAAGCGCAGAGGCAAAAATGAAGATGGTCGGTTGCTTTACGTTGCCTGTACGCGGGCGAAGCATCATCTGCATCTACTAGGCAGCGCTACGGCAAAGCTTAAGAAGGGTGAGGTGGAAGTCAGCGTATCCTCTCATTCTTTACTCAATCAGTTATGGCCTGTTGTAGGTCCTTTGTATACCAGTGCAGCTTCTGATCAGGCGGCAAAACTTGCGGAAGAAGCAGAAAATGAAGCTGGGCAACCTCCCATGGTTTTTTCAAGCACCATTCAGCGGCTGAAAGCCGGCTGGGTGTTAACTCCGCCACCCCTTGCTGTGCAATGGGTTGAAAGTGAACAGAGGGACGAAGAACCCTTGATAGATCAGGACGAGGTTGAGTTTGAATGGGCCAGCGAAACTGCAAAATTTATCGGGATAGTAGTCCATAAATGGCTGCAAATAATTGTGCAGGAAGGAGCGCAGGCATGGGACCTTGCTCGTGTGGAAAATCTGCGCGCTTCCTTTACTAATACGCTTTTAAATCTTGGTGTGCCTCGTAATGAACTACACGTCGCCGTGGATAAAACTGTACATGCCCTGAGCCTTACTTTGGACGACCAGCGTGGTAGATGGGTGCTGGATAGCCGCCATCATGAATCGCAGGCGGAATATGCGTTGACCGGGATTTATCGCGACGAGTTGGTGAATATTATAATCGATCGTTCATTTGTTGATGATCAAGGTGTCCGATGGATAATTGATTACAAAACCAGTGCCCATGAAGGGGGTAATCTGGAAGGATTTCTGGATAACGAACAACTGCGTTACAGAGGCCAGTTAGAGCGGTATGCAGCGTTGATGTCCCATCTTGATGATCGGCCAATTCGGTTGGGGTTGTATTTTCCGGTATTGGGTGGCTGGCGCGAGTGGGAGTATAAGGGCAATTAAAAAGTCCGAGTACTATAGTATCTGCCAACCCGAAACAAGATTAAGCGCAATTGTCTAAATCAAGGGTGATATCAGTCCCCATAAACCCATCGAACTGATAATAACCAGTCCACCACCCATCCATCGTTTAAAAATAATATCATTTTTGCTGATAGTTTCATGTGCCCTCAATCCAATATAGTGACCAATGAAGGCAATAGGTATCAAGCTTAAAGCAATCAGAAAGTGCAAGTTCACCGATAACATGATAAACGTTGTCATCTTGATGCTGACCAAAGCAAACCATAAAACAAACAAAGTGTCGCGTAATTGTTCTTTGCGCACATTGCGCATAAATACGGCAACCATTAATGGCGCACCAGTTAGAGAGGTGCCAGCGATATAGCCGCCTAGCATTAATAGCAGTTTATCCACCCCTTTGTGACGGCTTTCAATAGCGCGGTTCAACAACCAGATAATGCCGTAAAACAGCGTGATAGAGTAAATGAAAATATTCAGCCACAGGGTGGGCAGGCTAACCAGTCCAAAGACACCAATAATCGCAGGCGGCACGATAAACAGGGATGCATAACGCAAATAGGCCCAGTCAACGTTGTGCAGACGTGTGCGTAGCGTCAGTCCAGAAAAGAATAATAAATGAACCGCTATAATGGGCAGCCATAATAAGGGTTGATCGCTGATAAACAGAAGCAGCGGCAGACCTAATGCAGCTCCGCCAAATCCCAGGCCAGTACGAACAAATCCAGTCCATATAAAGAGCAAGGCAATAGCGACGGTTTGGTAAATATTAAAATCAAGAAGCATGGTCAGGCAAAGCGCTTTCTTAAATCGAATTCAGGAAAATCTGACGCTCATTTTTTAGCTTTTCTTTAACTAATAAAAAAGATTCAGCGCTCAGTTCTCTATGAATTTCTTCCAATGTTGCCTGACAACTGGCATAAAAAATCTCAAAAGCGTTGTTAACAACATCAACGCATAATTTGGAAGGGTTTGTGCTACTGGATGCCACCATTATGTCTAGGGGCTTGACAGTTGCTGATCGTGCCATGAATTTTTGCGTTGATGTATCTAATGCACTCGCGATCATGGGGGTGCTTTTAACAAAAGCAGTTCCCTGAAATTCAAATTTTTGGCCTATAGCGAGCTCGTGAAATTTCATTGATTTTCCATATAATTAGCGTGTAATGGTTACATTGGTAATTGTACCGAACAAACACCAGCCTTGAACTACTTGCTTATAGAAATTTGCATTGAATGGGACTTAAGCGTTGATCACGTTCATAATTATTAGCGTAAATATTAGCAGGTTGAGGCATTTATCAGTTGAATTGCTACATGCTCAAAGTAAACAGAATGCTGAAACATAATCACATTTAAATGTAAGTTTTGTTGATTTAATCTCGCACAAATAGCTTTTGATCTCGCTTATATCTATAGTGTTATTGAACAAGATAAGGTTTACGCATAAACTATGCAGAATGGCTAATCATAAAGCTGGCGCAACAATAAAAAAGGTTAAAAAAACCTTATCAAAAGGAGAGCAATTCAGTGAGTAGTTCAAAGCAATAAACCCCACCATGCATTTCTTCGTTAACCGAAGAACTGGTTGTTCAGGAATGTCAGGTTTTATCCAATATCATGGGGGTTCGTAAACTGCATGATGGCGAACTGCTGGTTACCGAAGGTGAACCCAATACCACCCTGTTTGCACTGACTGAAGGCCGGATATCAGTCACAAGTAAAGTGGATGGTAATGAAAGGGTCGTATATACAATGAAACCGGGTGAATGCGCAGGAACCCGTGCATTCGTTGACCGAAAGCCACGGCAGGCTACACTTCGTTCCGTTGGTGAGTCAACTGTATATACCCTTGAACCTGAGGCGTTTGAATCCTTGCTTGAGACTCATCCCCGCATTGTTTACAAAGTTATGCGATCGCTGTTTCGCATTACGCATACAAATCTGATGCACATGAATATGGAAAGTCAGGCTTTATCCAATTACATCAACAAAACCGGTGGGCGATTTTAGATCTTCAAGAAATTTTGCGCCTGATGTAATCGTGTGTTTGTGAACGTTGTAGGGAAATTATCCTTTTGCTTATTGCTCAGTTGCTTTGTCAGAGGCAATTCACTTCATTTGTTTTCCTTGGAATTTGCAATTGGTTTGGAAATTTTTTCTGAAAATACAGTGCGCTGCACAAAATCAAGATAAAATATTAAGTTTTGCAAATTAAACTTGCCAGTTTATTGGTAATATTCAAGAAACAACTTATGATCAAAAATGAAACTGATATAGATGTAGCCGGCTTGATCGGGCAGGAAGAGGGGAATTCGGCGGAAGTAAATAAAGCGGAATTAGAAAAGCAATTGCAGGAAAAATTGCTTCAGCTTTCTCAACTCAAGCATACTCACTCGATGGAGCATGCTACCTTGCAACTAGATATTGCTGAGATTCTGACTGCATTAGATCGTAAGGAAAAAGCCTGGACATTAGCCCGAGAAGCCTTTGAAACCGCGTTGAAAAATGAATCCTGGCAAGAAGCTGTAGAAGCGTGCAATGTGCTTTACCAGGCTGAACAGCCTGAATCTATTCCAGCATTGGGGATGGGAGTGTGGCTTGCAGTTACATTTCCGATAAACCCTGAATTAACTTATGCCATGCTAGACCATGTTGTCGATGAAACGCCTAAGCACGCGGATGGCGCTGCGCTGGCAGCTGTGACAGCGCGTTATGTGATTGATATCCGTGCCGATGACGCAAAACACGAAGGCCAGAGTCAACTGGCTAACCATCTGATTGCCCGCGTTGCTGAGCGTCATAGCAATGTACAAGACCAGCAGGCACTGAATGCGTGGATGGATAAATTGGAGTTGCGAGATCCACAAGTTTTTTTGCCTCGTTTGAGCATGGTGATAGGGGCAATTGTGGGAGATACATGGTGGTTTGATCGTAATGCGATTCGCAGTAAATTGCCGGACTAACTTTTAAGATGACTGTGTGAAAGGTGAGTGGCTTTATATTGTCCTTTTTTATTAATGCTTTCTTGTTGAAATCAGGAATAAAAACTCGGCTATTTTGTTGCCCTTTGCCTAAGTCAACCTGATTCTCAGTGCCAAATCAGTATGGGAATCAGCATTGCTTATGGCTTCTTCTTTACTGATTCGGCCTTCCTTGTAAAGGGTATACAGGGAATCGTCAAAAATCTGCATGCCGACGTCCGCTCCTTTTTTGATCGCATCTTTGAGTGTATGGGTTTGCCCCTTTTGGATCATGTCCGTAACGTAAGCTGATTGCAGCAGAATTTCTGTTGCTAGTACTTGTTTGCCATTTAGCCCGGGAAGCAAGCGCTGAGAAATCACCCCTTTCAGGTTAAGCGATAAATCAAGCAGTACCTGTTTGTGAGCTTCTTCTGGAAAAAAATTAATAATGCGGTCGACTGCCTGATTTGCGTTATTGGCGTGCATGGTGGAGATGCATAGCACGCCAGCTTCAGCATACATAATCGCGTTTTGAGCTGTAAGTCGATCACGAATTTCACCGATGACAATCACATCCGGCGCTTCACGCATTGCATTGCGCAGTGCATCTCCAAATGACAGCGTATCAAGGCCAACTTCACGCTGTTCCACAATTGATCGGTCATGGGAAAAAAGAAACTCTATTGGATCTTCGATGGTGAGTATATGTCCTTCCATCATTTTTGCGCGATAAGCAACCATTGCTGCCATGGTAGTGCTTTTTCCTGAACCGGCTGCACCTACCATGAGCACAAGTCCACGTTTTAATAGCGAAAGTACTTTGGCCTGTTCGGGTAAACCGAGTTTTTCAAAGCTAGGGATAACGGACTTTATTAGCCGTATAACTGCAGAAACCTCCCCACGTTGGTAATATACGTTCACCCGAAAACGAGCTTCGCCATCTAGCGTCAGTGCAAAATTACATTCCTTGGCTGTTTCAAACTCATGACGTTGCTGCTGGTTCATTAATTCGTAGACCAGTTGTGTTGATTCGCCTGGCTTTAGTGCGGGTACATTTGCGGGTCTGGTAGCGCCGTCAATCTTGAAATGTGGGGTTGTTCCAGCTGTCAGAAATAAATCGGAGGCACCGAATTCAAGCATCATTTTCAAGAGTACTTTTATATCAGCCATTTATTTCTCCAATTGTTGCTTGATCATGCGGAACGTGATTTATAAAGAAACCCTATAAAAGTGAGCATCAATATAATCCTGTCGTTATATTGCCAGATTTATATGTTTGTGAGCGGATATTGCAGAAAAATTGGATTTTAATGCTTATTCTTATGTCATTTGTTTATCATTGGCAGTAAAATATTGCTTGGCTTAGCTAGTCCATCGATATTTCTGAGATTCAGGAATAGCTCAAACAAACTATGCATTTAATCAATTTAACTGGGGATGTAAGTATGATTTTAGTATCTGATATGAAAAAATTTGTGAGTGTTGTTATTCCACTTTTGTTCTTTTCAGCTGCACCTGTGCATGCTGATGAAAAAATCATGATCAGCGCTACCATTCCTTACGAAAATAATGATGCGGCGACTGATGATATTCGAAAGGACTGTGACTGGAACCAGAAGCTGGCACAAAATATTGTTAAAGAATCCAATACAAGTGTTGAGGCAACCGATAAGGATTTGGCTAAATTTTCAGGTAAAAAACTCGTGATCATGATTGATCAGGTACATTCTATCGGTGGCGGTGGATTTACTGGCCCAAAGTGGGCGCATATTCGGGGTAAGCTGAGCGAAAAAGGAAAAGTGATCGGAAGTTTCGAGGCGCTTCGCAGAACAATCGGTGGGACTTTCAGAGCATGCGCTACATTGGATAATCTAGGCGAAGAGCTTGGTGGCGATGTGGCTGGCTGGCTTAAAAACCCAACCATGGATGCAAAGTTAGGTGATGCTAGCTAAATCCTGAAATTTTGAGGCGATCCGTATTGCTGAGCTATCACTTGTCATTGATTATTTGGAATACGGATGCATCTTGATTTGAAACTGATTAAGTCGTGGTAGCATATGAACATATGCAACATGATCTTTTTAACAGGGCGTTTACCTGTCTGCAAACCTCCGATACAGATACCAAGCTGACGCTGGTTGCCGAATTGCGTCAAGCCTGGGAGCTGGGCAAGTTATCCTGCTGGCTAGATCTTTCATCCGTTGAATCTATTGCGACTCCGGGTCATCCTGAAAAACCGGAGCTGGTATCAGCATTGCTTGTTGAAAAACGTAAGCTTTCTACGCCTGAAGGCAGAGCTGCGCTGATACACTCTTTGGCGCATATTGAATTCAATGCCATCAATTTAGCGCTGGATGCAGTTTATCGATTTCGTGATATGCCTGAAGCGTATTACGGCGACTGGTTAAAGGTGGCTGCTGAGGAAGCTTATCATTTTGCTTTGTTGCGAGATCATTTACGAACCCTGGGTTTTCAGTATGGTGATTTTACGGCGCATAACGGCTTGTGGGAGATGGCCGTTGTGACAGATCATGACCCGCTGGTCCGTATGGCTCTGGTTCCTCGTGTGCTAGAGGCGCGTGGTCTGGATGTAACCCCCGCCATCAGGCAAAAGCTGGCTTCAAGTGGCGACAGGGCGGCTGCTGATATTCTTGAGATTATTCATCGCGATGAGATCGGCCATGTTGCTATTGGTAATCGTTGGTACGCTTTTTTGTGTAATCAGCGCGGTTTAGAGCCTATTGCTACTTTTCGACAATTGTTACGTGAGTACAATGCACCAAAACTTCGCGGCCCGCTTCACACCGAGGCACGTTTGGCTGCCGGGTTTACTGAAGACGAAATGATAATGCTGGAAGACATCGTTTCGCAAGGTTAATTCTGTTTTTCTATCTCCGTAAGATTAATTTAGTATTGTTTCGTAGCTGATATGCTGCTTGCTTTGTTACAGTGCAAGCAGGTGGTTTCAAGTCATGAAATTTATTGCGTCATTCACATGCTAACAGTCCATTGTAATAACTATATTTAATCTGAAATTATGATGGATATGGCTACAATTAAATTGTAGGGTTTATTTTAATTGTGTTAGCAAAGGGCGAATGATGGTCAATATTAATACGCCACCAAGGACTTTCATTGATTGGGCGACGTTGGTCAAAGAAGATCCGATTGCATTTGAAGAAAAACGGAGGCAAGAAATTGAAAATTTAATCTCCCGCGCACCAGCGCGACTGCAACACCGGTTGCGTTGTTTGCAATGGCGTATTGATTTGGAACGAAAACGCAGTTCCAACCCACTTTCAGCATGTTTACGTCTCTATTCAATGATGTGGGATTCGATTTTGTCTGATCGGGGATTTTTGCAAGCTTTGCAAAAGCTAACTGGGGAAGATTTATCCGTAAAAGAACGAAACCCAACAATAAAGAGCGCGCAAATATTGCCTTTTAAGCGTGTTAAGACCATCCACCAGTAAATTTGGGAAGTGTTGGCCGAAATTTTTGCATAACGCCCCCTATTGAGTAATCTGCAGTCACGCTCAAGTTGACTATTTACTTGCTGAACTTATAGTCGTCAGGTAAGGTTGAGGCATAAGAAAATAATTTTAAACCTTGTACAAATGACGATTTATTCTCCTCGCAAAACATGCGTTTACGCTGATATCAAATTGGCAACCTCTGACAAGGTCGTTAACTGTATTGGTGACTGGACTTTGAAGGGAGTTGGCAATCTTGAGCAACGCCTTACTTTCTTTGATTGGCCAGACGGTAGTGAACTGATCATTGACTTAAATGCTATCGATTCCATTGACACCGCAGGAGCCTGGTTTTTGCAACGTGCTATTCATAAGCTTGAAGAGGGCGGGCGAGTAGTAAAGCTGCAGGGGCAACGTCCAGAACAAATAGCCCTCTTTAAAATGATTCAATTGGCAAGCACTGAGACATCATTGCAGGCGCTACCTTCCAAACTTAATTTCCTAGGTAAAATTGGGCTGTCGACCTGGATGCATTTTCAACAGGTGATGGGTATGCTCGCATTTTTTGGTGAGAGTGCGATTGCCATATTCCGATCAATCGCCCAGCCTTCACGAATCCGCTGGTCACCAATTTTGTATAATTTGCAGCATGCAGGTTTTAATGCACTACCTATAGTAGGTTTGCTAGGTTTTCTGATGGGCATTGTGATTGCCTATCAAGGTGCGGAACAATTGCAGCGCTATGGGGCCAATATTTTTATTGCTGATCTGGTGGGATTATCCATGCTCAGGGAGTTATCACCGCTGTTAACTGCAATTATTGTAGCGGGCCGCTCAGGTTCCGCATTTACAGCGCAGATTGGCACCATGAAGGTAACTGAGGAAATCGATGCACTGCGTACTATCGGTATAGCACCAATGGAATTGCTGGTGTTACCTAAATTGCTGGCGTTGGTTATTGCTTTGCCGCTACTCACAGTATATTCCGATATGATGGGTGTAATAGGTGGGATGATCATGGCTAAATCTCAGTTAGGTGTGGGATATGCCGAATTTATTGATCGATTTGATGATGCCGTCAAACTTTCTTCCTTTATGGTTGGGGTTGGGAAAGCGCCAGTGTTTGCTGTTATTATTGCCATGGTGGGATGTTTTCAGGGTTTTCAGGTCAGTAATGGTGCCGACAGTGTTGGCAGACAAACGACCGTGAGCGTTGTCCAGGCTATTTTTGTGATCATAGTGGCTGATGCTCTTTTTTCTGTTGTTTTTAGCTGGTTGAAGATTTGACATGATCAAACCATCAGCAGAGCCTATTATTGAAATTAGCAATATAAGCACCCGTTTTGGCAGTACACAGGTTCATGATGGTGTGAATCTTGAAGTACACCGAGGTGAGATATTTGGTCTGGCAGGTTCAAGCGGATGTGGTAAATCAACCCTGTTGCGAGAAATTATTTTGTTGCAGCGCCCTCAAGCTGGTTCTATTCGTGTATTCGGTAAAGAAATCTTGGGGCTGGATGATGAAGCAGCATTGTCATTCAGAAAAAGCTGGGGAGTGATGTTTGAACGTGGTGCGTTGTTCAGTTCGCTGACTGTGTCTGAAAATGTCGGCTTGCCGCTTCATGAACATACAACATTGAGTGACGCTTTGATTAATGAGCTTGCCGCCGTCAAAATTGCATTGGCGGGACTGCCAGCAAGTGCCGGGGAGAAATATCCCAGTGAATTAAGCGGTGGTATGCGTAAGCGCGCGGCACTGGCTCGTGCAATAGCGCTGGACCCCGAACTACTTTTTCTGGATGAGCCAACCGCAGGGCTTGATCCACTGAGTGCAAGCGGATTTGATGAACTGGTATTGCACTTGAAACAGTCGTTGGGATTAACCATCATGATGGTTACACACGATCTGGATTTGCTATGGAGAGTTGCAGATCGGGTTGCCATACTGGGAGAAAAAAAAGTGTTAGGCATTGGGTCGATGCAAGAGTTATCCGAGTCGGATCATCCCTTAATCAGAGAATATTTTTACGGGCCGCGCGGCCGGGCGGCATGGGATAAGGCATGGAATCAAAAGTAAATTATGTTATTGTCGGTTCGTTCGTTTTACTCCTTTCTTTTGCGCTGATTGCTGGCGTACTGTGGTTAGGTTCCGGCAAACAATACAGTAAAACGTATGACAACTATACAGCTTACATGAGTGAATCTGTGTCGGGTTTGAACATGAATGCGCCAGTGAAATATCGTGGTGTAGAAGTGGGTCAGGTGAAGCAAATTTCTCTGGATGATGGCAATCCTGAACAAGTGCACCTCGAGTTTGCGATTGAACGCGGTGTACCGATCAAAGAGGACACTATAGCGATATTGAAAGTACAAGGCTTGACTGGTATTGCTTACGTAGAGTTAAGTGGTGGTAGCCGAAATTCGCCACTGCTAAAACCTGTGGGAGAAGAAAAGTACCCTGTCATCAAAACGGGGCCATCTTTGCTGGGGCGTTTAGATGTGGCGTTGACAACCCTTTTAACGAATTTGAATAAAACAACTGAAAATCTGAATGCGTTGCTGAGTGAAGATAATCGCCATTCAGTCAAGCAGGCATTGGCTGATCTTGCTGTTTTGAGCAATACTATTGCAACAAATAAAAAAGAGATTGATGCCGGGATTAAGGGCGCTGCTCGTACAATGGAAAATACTGCACAAGTGAGCGCTGAATTGCCTGAACTGCTCAACCACATTGCGCGTAGTGCTGATGCTGTAGGGAAAATGGCCAATGATGCCTCCCGTGCCAGCGTGAGTGTGCGTAACACTTCTGAAAGCGTTGGGCAGAAGACACAGCGATTTGCGGATGATTCATTACCTGAGTTGGAAAGGCTGTTGCGGGAAATGCGTGACGTGTCGGTATCGTTGCGTCGCATTACAGAACAAGTTGAACAAAACCCTGCAATGTTGTTGCGCGGAAAACAGGCACCAAAACCAGGGCCAGGGGAATAAAGATGAAGCACTCTATCAAATCAGTCAGGCAATCCCATATTGATGTTATATTTAAACTAATTTTTTTAGGGGGGATTTTGCTCGTAGGTGGCTGTTCAATTTTGCAACCTGCAAATATTCAAAGCATGAATACTTATGCTTTAGAGGCGGAATTTGAGCAATCTGCTGGTACAAAAAATGTATTGACCTTGCTAGTGAGTAAGCCGCTTGCCAGACCTGGGTATGACGGTACAGGAATGGTTTATATCCAGAAGCCACACGAGCTTAATTACTTTGCTAAGAACCAATGGGTTGATAGTCCCGCAAAAATGTTGGCACCATTGTTGGTGCAGGCTTTGGAACGCAGGTCTCATTTCCGCGCAGTCATTCAAAATTCGGGTTCAGCAACCGCTGATATGCGCCTGGAAACTGAAATAATACGAATCCAGCAAGTTTTTTTGACTCATCCCAGTACGCTTCAGATGACGATACGTGCGCAGTTGATAGATATTTCAGGGAAAAAAGTTTTAGCAACAAAAGAATTTGATGTTTCTGAGAAAGCAGCAAGTGAAGATCCGTATGGTGGCGTGATTGCTGCTAATCTGGCCGTTAAAAACTTGTTGAACCAAATTGCCGAATTTTGTTCTGCCTATGCTGCTGGAATTGTGCAACATCCTTAGTGATGATAGGGATTTAATTGAATATGAATAAGTTAGTGATTTTGTTTTTAATTACGGTAATGGTAGGTGGTTGTTCCACCTACGCGCAAAAATCCAATTCCTCTTTGCAACCCCATAAATATCAGCCACAATCAGTCAATCTATCTGGTTTTCCGCCTGCCTATAAAGTAGGGTACCAAGATGGTTGTGAAAGTGTGGACAGATCAGAAATGAAAAAAGACATCAAACGTTTCAAAACTGACAGTCAGTATGCTTCTGGTTGGCGTGATGGATACGATTTATGTAAGAAAAGGTGAGAACCGGACGGCTCTCACCTGATACTGTATTGTGATGTCTATCTAGCTTTCCTGAGTGGCGAGGTAGTCTTCGTAATTGCCAATAAAGTGTTTGTGGCCGCCTTTACCATCCAATTCGATAATCTGCGTTGCCAGTGACGAAACAAACTGACGATCGTGACTGACAAATACCAGCGTACCTTTATATTCCTCCAAAGCCATATTCAACGATTCAATGGATTCCATGTCCATATGATTGGTAGGCTCGTCCATTACTAAAACATTGGGGCGCTCTAATAGTAACTTGCCGTATAACATGCGGCCCTTTTCACCTCCGGACAGTACACGGATAGACTTTTTGGAATCATCACCTGTAAACAATAGTCTTCCTAGTGTAGCGCGAATCATCTGATCATCATCACTCGCTCGTCCCCATTGTTCCATCCAATCGAAAAGGGACATGTCGCCATGGAAGTCAGATGCATGGTCCTGAGCAAAATAACCAATTTTGGCTTTTTCTGCCCATTTGACTTCGCCTTGATCAGGCTCTACATCTCCAACAAGTGTTTTAAGCAAGGTGGTTTTACCGGCGCCGTTAGGCCCGATCACTGCAATACGTTCACCCGGTTCCAGTATGAGGGACAGATTATGGAAGAGGGGCTTGTCGTAGCCTTTTCCAATTTCCAGCAGTTCAAAAGCCTTGCGATGCAGTTTTTCTCTTTCATCGTACTCAAAACGAATGTAAGGATTTTGGCGGCTGGAGGGCTTAACCTCAACGGCAGAATCTTTAAGTTTGTCGATTTTTCTGGCGCGACTGGTTGCCTGACGAGCTTTGGATGCGTTTGCAGAGAAGCGAGCAACGAAAGCCTGTAACTCGACAATTTGTTCTTTTTTCTTTGCATTATCAGAGAGTAAGCGCTGGCGTGCCTGAGTTGAAGCAACCATGTAATCATCGTAATTACCAGGATAAATACGAATCTCACCATAATCCAGATCAGCCATATGGGTGCAGACACTATTTAAAAAGTGGCGATCATGGGAGATGATAATCATCGTGCTGGAGCGTTCGTTGATGATGTCTTCCAGCCAGCGGATTGTGTTGATATCCAGGTTGTTGGTAGGCTCGTCAAGCAACAGAATTTCAGGATCTGAAAACAAAGCCTGTGCCAATAAAACTCGTAATTTGAAACCTGGTGCTATTTCCTTCATCGGGCCAGTGTGTTGTTCGATGGGTATACCCACACCAAGTAACAGCTCGCCAGCGCGTGATTCAGCCGTGTAGCCATCCAGTTCACCAAATTTGGTTTCCAGTTCAGCAGCACGCATATAATCTTCTTCAGTTGCTTCAAGATTGGCGTAGATTGAATCTTTTTCGAACTTGACGTCCCATAACTCAGTGTTACCCATCATAACGACATCAAGAACAATGTTGTCTTCAAATGCGAACTGGTCCTGGCGAAGTTTACCAAGGCGCTCACCTTGGTCAATCATCACATTGCCGCTGGTGGGTACTAAATCGCCACCCAGAATTTTCATGAACGTGGATTTTCCACAACCATTGGCGCCGATCAGTCCGTAGCGGTTGCCTTCTCCAAACTTCACGGAGACATTTTCAAACAGGGGTTTTGCCCCAAATTGCATAGTAATGTTAGCGGTAGAAATCAAGGTGGAATTCCTGCAAGTAAATATCGCAAATACTGTGTTGGCTGAATCCAGGCACTAGTATTGGTAGAAAACTTGGCATTATATCATTTGCTTGCAATAGTTTCTATTCACTGTGGCAGATCATGTTTTGCATATAGCTGAAGTATTTGCTCGGCAAATCGATTTGCTATTGCTGATCGTTTGAGTTTTAAGGTGGGAGTAATCAAGCTATTGTCGATTGTCCATGGTTCTAGGGTCAGGTAGACAGAGCGGATTCTGGCATGTCCGGGAAATCCCTGAATTAATTGTGTTATTTTAGTCAGGATGTAACTGGTTACTTTTTTAGACTGAAGTGACATTAAGTCATCAGGATTCAATTCATTGACGCTGGCTACTTCTTCCCAGGCATCTTGATTCAGAACCAGCAAGGCGGTCAGATAGGGTTTTCCTTCACCAACAACCATTGCCATTTCAAAAAGTGGGTCCTGGCAGATGGCCATTTCCATATCGTAAGGTGGCACTTTCTCACCGGATGATGTGACCAGAATTTCCTTGATTCGGCCAAGAATATAGATGTGGTTACCTTCGATTTTAACCTGATCGCCAGTATGCAACCATCCATCGCTATCGATCACCAGTTTTGTCTCATCAGGCCTGTTCCAGTAGCCTTTCATGACGTTAGGGCCTTTGATCAGCAATTCTTTATTTTCGCCAATGCGGTACTCGATTCCACTTAGGGGGATACCCACAGAGTCGGGCATGTTGTTTTCTAATCGGTTATTACTGATGACTGGAGAAGCTTCAGTTAAGCCATACCCTTGTATCAAGGGTAATCCCATGCTAATAAAAAAATTGGCGATTTTGTTGAATAGCGGTGCACCGCCACTGACTGCCACGCGTAAACGCCCCCCCATTTTTGACAGGATTTTGTCGGCAACCAAATGGCGCAACAGCGGCCACAATATAATCAACAAGATGCTTGAATTACCTCGCCTCTGAGTTTTCTCAAATTGCTGCCACCCAAAAATTTCTGTCTGATGTAGCAGAAAATTGGCCAACCAGCCTTTCTTTACTAATTGTTCCTGAATTTTTCCGTAAAACAGTTCATAGATTCTTGGTACAGCAATAAGCACCGTTGGTCGGATAGTTAATAAATCAGTGCCAAGCTCTTGTATGGATCGTGCGTAAGCTACACAACTACCTGCCATCATGGGCAGGTAGTAACCGGTGGTGCGCTCAAACATGTGAGATAGGGGTAGAAAAGAGAGAAAAACATCGCTTTGATAGGCTGGGATTGCTTCAAGCGTGGCTCTTGTATCCCAAAATATATTGAAGTGAGTAAGCATCACTCCCTTTGGTTGGCCTGTTGTACCGGAAGTGTAGACAATGCTGGCAAGGGAATGAGGTGATAGTTGGGAAACATCAAATTCCTCCCCTGTTTGCGATAGCCATTCTTTTGCATTACAGATGATTGAATTTTGTCTGCAATCCTCTGTATTTTCCAACTGCAGACAAATAACTCTGGATAAAACAGGAGGGGGTGAAAGTGATGCTAAACTTTCCCATAGCCTGGCATTCCCAACCAGTAAAAGCTTTGTGTTCGAATCTTTTAGGATATAAGCTATATTTTCTGCAGTATCAGTTGTATATAAGGGGATAACAACCAAACCCAGAGAAAGCGCGGCCTGTTCAAAACATACCCAATCCAGACAGTTGCGCATTAACACCGCAACCCGATCACCTTCAGCAAGTTGTTCCGTTGAGAGGGATTTTCGCCAGCGCTTAGCCAATGCGTAAGTTTGTGCCCAAGTGTAGTTTTGCCAAATACCTTCTGATTTATCAAATTGTTGGTAGGCGACGGTATCCGGTGTTTTGTGCACACGGCAATCAAACAGGCCTGGCAGAGTGCGGGCTTCTTCGCAAGTAATTACATCTGGATGTGAGGTTTTCGAAGCGTTCATTAATAATCAGGAGATTATCTTGGTTACAGTTTAATTGGTTAGAATAATGTGTATGGTTTTTTTACATTTATCTGATAAGTATGCTAAGTTTTTTATTCATAACATGCTAAATGCATTTATTGTATCATTGATTGCCTGAATACGCAGCTTTGGCTGATTGTGCATCAGGTTGTCAGTTTAGGGCTTATTACTTCACCGGTTTCAACACTATCTGACAAAAAATGTGCCTGAAGCTAAAGTGACTTCTCTCCGAATGTCCTATCTACACAAATAGTTATTCTAGAATAATCCTGCATGAATATTTGAATTTCCAGCAATTTTGCTCAAATCCTCTAGAATAAATTAACTCCATTTGTATTTTAAGATGAATGCTTCCTATGAACTTTGTTTAATATTCATGTATCTACATGATCCTAATCTAATTGTGTGTGGTGATTCAAGATTGGGATTCATATTCAACATAAAGTTTTTTAGAATTGTGCCGATAAATATTCAGATTTTTATAATTGGTTTTTTTACTTAAATTGGCTTAACAATGCACAATTCGTCCCATGATAACGGACAAACGGTGACAGGGATGTTTGAAATACTTCAGATTAAAATGAGGGGTATCAGGCACCTGATTATGATTTTCATATTACTGTTTGGCTATGTGTTTCTCGTTTCACCTGCTAAAGCTGTGGATATCATTATAAATTCCAGCATTCAAGTTAATTCACTTAGTCGAGGAACTGCGCGTGCCATATTTGGTATGCGTTTGTTGAAGTGGCCTGATGGCCGGCCAATTAAAGTATTTGTTATGGAAGATGCCAGTTTGTCTCATATCGCATTTTGTAAGGAGGTTCTTGATATTTATCCCTATCAATTAAGGCAATCCTGGGATCGTCTGGTTTATTCAGGTACTGGTCAGGCACCTATCAGTGTGTCCTCAGAAGATGAAATGATTGCTATGGTAGCTTCCAATCCTGGCGCTATTGGATATTTGAGAAGGAGCATTGTGAATGATCGCATTCGCACAATACCGCTTCATTGATAACGGACACTTTCGTTATCTGCTGTGGCTATTCAAAACGTTTCTGATATTAGCCGGCGGCGTATTTTCTATGTGCGCATCAGGTGCAGAAATCTCTGAAAATCTTCAGATTCATGGATTTGCTAGCCAAGGGCTTATTTCCTCAACGCATAACAATTTTTTTGGCCCTAGTGGAAATAGCGTCAGCACAGAATATACCGAATTAGGTGTGAATTTTTCTTATAGGCCTCATCCGGATTTACAGTTGTCTGCTCAAGCCATGTCAAGGCGCGCGGGTGAAACCGATAATGGCAGCATTCGTCTTGATTATGGTTTTATTGGTTATAACCTTATTTCTACTGAAAGTACCAAGGCCGGCTTTTTATTGGGGAAGATTAAAAACCCGCTCGGTTTTTACAATGAAACCAGAGATATTGCTTTTACACGGCCAAGTATTGTGTTGCCTCAGTCTATCTATTTTGATCGAACCCGGAATTTTGCTCTGTCAGCTACAGGTGTGCAATTTTATGCTGAACATACAAACGATTCCGGTTTACTGTCGTTTCGCGCAAGTGTTGGGAATCCAAAGCTGGGTGATAAAAGCAGCGAATATGCAGTACTGGGCGGCGATCGACCGGGAGATATTTCAGGCAAAACTTCTTATTTAGGGCACTTGATGTATGAATGGGACGGTGACAGGCTGCGGCTCGCTGTGACACATGGCAAGGTTAACTCACAATATAATCCCGGGGCTTCGGATCCTTTTGCATCGGGTACTTTCTCTTTTTCTCCCTGGATGCTTTCCTTTCAATACAATACTGAAAAGTGGAGCTTTACCAGTGAATATGCCTTAAGAGAAAGTCAATTTTCCGGTTTTGGCCCTGTTTTGGCTGACCGGGAAGTACAAGGTGAAAGCGCGTATGTTCAAGGTGTATATCGATTCGCGCCAAGTTGGGAAGGGTTGATTCGATATGACGTTTTGTATCAAGACAGACATGACCGGAGTGGTGAGCGAAATGCAACGCTATCCAAAAGACCTGCTTATTTTTATTACGCCAAGGATTGGACAATTGGCTTGCGTCATGATGTAACACCTTCATTCATGTTAAGTGGAGAGTTCCATACAATTGATGGAACTGGATGGCTACCTTTTGAAGATAATTTGGGATCTGTATCACCGGTAAGACGCTGGAATTTATTTCTTTTTCAAGGTGCTTACAGGTTCTGAATGGCATTGATTACTTAGGGAATTATCTTTGAATAAATCTTTGGGATTACCCAAAACAATTGGTTTCTTTAGTCTGAAGTGGAAAGTAATGCTTCTGCTCAGCCTTGTATTGCTTATCATCAACGGTTCATTCACCTTATTAAATTACCTCAATCTCCAGCAACAATTTGAAGATTCACGAAGAGCATTTCGCTTGCAGCATGAACAGTTACTGCAAGGGTTGCTGAAGCAATCTACTTCAAGGCTGCAGCAATTAGGAAGTTTAATCCCGGATTTGCCGCTGATGAAAGAGTCACTGGAATCTTCTCGAGCAAACCTTGTGCAGGACGCATTTGAGAGCCACTGGTCTTCCATGCAATTGGATATGGGACTCGATGGCGTTCGTTTTTATAGTGAGGCAGGTGAGTTATTAGCTAACTGGGATAATTTCGAAGACTCGCCAGTGTCTGAACGGCTTAGAAGTGAATATGTCAAGCAGGTGCATATAAAGGAAAAACCAGTTAGTTACATCGATTGTTTGAATGGCTGTATACAGAATATGGTGATTCCAGTTTTGGTTAAAGGTAAATATGTAGGTGCTTTGTTTGTTTCTGCATCCCTTGCGGACGTTATTCTTGCGTTTAAACAGATTTCTGGATCAGATGTCGGTTTGCTTGTGCCTTACGACCAGGAAAAAAGTCTTAAGTCTACCTACCGTGCTCTTCCGGCACTTAAATCCAGAGTGGTAGCGCTCTCCGGAGCTGAAAATAACCTGCCTATATTGGATCTGCTCCCTTTTCAAGGTAAAGCTGATCAACATCAAATGACCGTAAATCAATTGAGTTTAAAAGATTTTAACTTCGAAATTGCAAGGATTCCATTACTCGTTGCCAATTACCCAGGACAGGCAAATTTCGTGATGATTTTTGATATTACGGAATCAATGGCAAAAATACGGAATGCAAACTGGAAAGGGTTTGTGGCTGGTTTGCTCGGTTTGTTGTTGTCAGAAATATTGCTGCTTGCGTTTTTGTGGCTACCAATGATGCGTTTGCGCCGTACTGCTCAGACAATTCCGATGTTGGGGCAGGGTGAATTTGAATTGGTTCGTTCCAGCATCCGTCAGCATGTCCGAAAAAGCGGGCATATTGATGAAATTGACCTGCTTGATGAAACGGCTGTAGCGTTGGCAGACCGCCTTGAAAGCTTGAATGAAGAAGTTGCGCAACGTGCAGATGTGCTGGCAAAACTGGTTAGCGAACTTTCCAAGGAAAAGGATTTTGTAACAGGTTTACTGGATACCGCACAAGCGATCATTATTACCCAGAATCGGCAGGGGCGTATCATGATGGCAAATGGATACGCCCAGAAGATATTTGGTTATACGCACTCTGAAATAATAGGGATGGACTTTGCCAAGCATTTTAGTAACGAATTGGAAGTGGAAAAACGCCGAATTGAATTTGCACAGCTGATTTCTCAGGAAGATGGCCATTTAAGTAATGAGTGCCGTATTTTGGCCAGAGATGGGAGGCTGCATAATATTATTTGGTCACATTCCCGGCTCTATAGTATGAATCCTGACGATCCCGTAGTTTTGTCTGTTGGATTGGATATTACTGAACTTCGCCAGGCAGAAAAACAGGTTTCATTCCTTGCTGATTTTGATTCGCTGACCGGATTAATGAACCGAAGACGGTTTGATGAAGAATTACGTATTATTCTGGATTCGGTTTCAGCGGATGGTACATCCGGCGCGTTACTGAGTTTTGATGTGGATGAATTTAAATATGTGAATGATACGGGGGGGCATGATGTTGGTGATGCGCTTTTAAAGGCGGTGGCCACGGAATTGCAGTCATTGACGCCTAAACCTGCATTAACTGGCCGGATGGGAGGAGATGATTTTGTCGTTGCATTTTCCCAGATGGATGCGGCCGGTGCCATTCAAATGGCAAGAAAAATTAATCTGCAACTGGGTAAAATTGAGTTACCTGGTGCATGGAAATCTCATAAGATTACCGTGTGTATTGGTATAGTCATCTTTCCCCAATACGGTAATACACCCCAGGAAGTATTTACTTATTCTGACCTTGCCATGTTCCAGGCGAAAGCGAAGGGGCGAGGAAACTGGCATTTATATGCGCCGGATACTCAACTCATGGAACGAATTACAAAACGCGTTCACTGGGCAGAAAATATCGAAAAGGCGCTTGCAGAAGACAGGTTCGAGCTATTTTTTCAGCCTATCATGTCAATAGCAGAAAAAACCGTATCTCATTATGAAACATTAATACGGATACGCAAACGGGATGGCACCCTCGCAATGCCCGGTGATTTCATCGGGGTGGCAGAGGAAACCGGCTTGATACGATCAATTGATCATATGGTATTAAGCAAGGCGATACGAAAACTTGCGGAACTTGAGAAGATGAATAATAGCGTCATGCTTTCCATTAATCTCTCCGGCCGCAGTTTTGAAGACCCGATTCTGGTCGATTTGTTGAAGCGTGAATTGGAACGATATCAGGTCAATCCAGAAAATCTGATTTTTGAAATTACAGAAACGGCAGCTGTTGAAGACTTTCAAGCAGCAAGAGCTTTGATGCAAAGTATTAAGGAATTAGGGTGCACATTTGCATTGGATGATTTTGGAATTGGTTTTTCATCATTTCACTATGTGAAACAATTGCCTGTAGATTATGTCAAAATCGATGGTTCATTTATACGTAACCTGACCCAGAATCCGGATGATCAGGTTTTTGTCAAAGTCTTGGTTGAAGCAGCAAGAGGGTTTGGTAAGAAGACAGTTGCAGAATTTGTTGAAAATGCCGAAATTCTTGCTTTGTTGAAGGGATACGGAGTGGATTACGCTCAAGGGTATTACATAGGTAAACCAGACAAGGAAATTTCCTTCACAGCCGTTTTTGAATGATTTTTACAGCGGCAATCAAATGCTGGTCGCTTTATTGATAAAGCATCTTGCTTTACCCCTTCTGTAGCATCATTCATAGCCATTTTGAATTGCACAGATAGATGGGGGAAAGCGCATCTCCGCTTTTGGTCTCATCCATCTGCCTTATCAGTTTCATTCTTGTTTGGTTTGTCTTCCTACTTGAAAAATCATTTGCCATCCCCATTTGAAATTCAGCTGTTTTAAGATCAATCTGGCAATTTAGGAGTTATAAGAAATGACTGGGGAAACTCACAAGGAAACACTTGGCTTTCAGGCTGAAGTCCAGCAATTAATGAAACTGATGATTCACTCCTTGTACAGCAACAAGGAAATTTTTTTGCGGGAGCTGATTTCGAATGCTTCTGACGCATCAGATAAATTGCGCTTTGAGGGGCTTACCGACGAAGCGCTATATGAAAATGACAGTGATCTGAAAATCCGCATTTCGTTTGATAAAGCGGCTCGTACCCTGAGTATTTCCGATAATGGTATTGGTATGTCCCGCAGTGAAGTGATAGAGAATGTCGGAACCATTGCAAAATCAGGCACCAAAGAGTTTTTTCAATCATTAACTGGTGATCAGGCCAAGGATTCACACCTGATTGGACAGTTTGGTGTCGGTTTTTATTCAGCCTTTATTGTTGCGGATAAAGTGACTTTGATCACACGTCGCGCTGGGCTGACTAAAGAGCATGGCGTGTGCTGGGAATCTGGCGGTGAGGGCGACTATACGCTGGAAACAGTAGAAAAGGAAACTCGTGGAACGGATGTAATTTTGCATCTGCGTGAAGGCGAAGATGAGTTGCTCAGCGGAATGCGTTTACGCGGCATAATCCGTAAATATTCAGACCATATCACCTTGCCGATTGTCATGAAGAAGGAAGAGTGGGATAAGGACAAGAGCGAGAATGTTGTAACCGATGAAGATGAAACGGTTAACCAGGCAAATGCATTGTGGGCACGACCAAAGAATGAAATAACTCAGGAGCAGTATGAGGAGTTTTATAAGCACGTTGCGCATGATTTCGAGCCGCCGCTTGCTTATACCCATAGCAAAGTAGAAGGTAAACAGGAGTATACACAGCTGTTGTATGTGCCTTCCCGTGCGCCGTTTGATTTGTGGGATAGAGAGAACCGTCATGGCATAAAGCTGTATATTCGTCGCGTATTTATTATGGACGATGCCGAACAGTTGATGCCTTACTACATGCGCTTTGTTCGTGGAGTAATTGATTCAAATGATCTGCCGCTGAATGTATCCCGTGAAATATTGCAGCACAGTAAAGACATTGATGCGATGCGCATTGGCTCCGTAAAAAAGGTTCTTTCCATGCTGGAAGATCTTGCGGAAAACCATAAAGAAAAATATGCCACATTCTGGAAAGAATTTGGTCTGGTGCTGAAAGAAGGTGTCGGTGAAGATTTCTCTAATAAAGAGCGCATAGCGAAATTATTGCGTTTTGCTTCAACCCATACTGACACTGATGCTCAGGATGTAAGCCTGGAAGATTATGTTTCCCGCATGAAAGAAGGGCAGGACACGATCTACTTTGTAACTGCAGATAGCTTTGCTGCAGCAAAAAACAGTCCTCATCTGGAGATTTTCCGCAAGAAAGGCATTGAAGTCATATTGCTGCACGAGCGCGTAGATGAGTGGATGGTGTCGCATCTTACTGAATTTGATGGTAAATCCATGAAGTCTGTTGCCAAGGGTGATTTGGACTTGGGTAAACTGCAGGATGAATCGGAAAAGGCCGAGCTTGAAAAAGAAGCTGATGAATTCAAGGAATTGACCGACAAAATCAAGGAAGTACTTGGCGACAAGGTTAAAGAGGTGCGCACTACTAATCGTCTGACCAGTTCGCCAGCTTGCCTGGTTGCGGGTGCGCAGGATTTAAGTGGTAACCTTGAACGTATGCTTAAAGCGGCTGGACAAAATGTGCCTCATAGCACACCTGTACTGGAAATTAATCCCCAGCACCCGATCGTTCAGAAAATCAAGTCAGAAGCGGGGCAGGAGCGTTTTTTTGACTGGAGTTTTATTCTTTTTGATCAGGCGATGCTTTCAGAAGGTGGTCAACTGGAAGATCCTGCCGGTTTTGTGCATCGTCTGAATGGTTTGATGCTGGCGCTTGCGACTCACTAAACCGTGTAAGTTGTAACATTTTAAAGGGTGCTGAGGCACCCTTTTTTTCGTCTGCACTACAGAATGAGGTGTCATTTTACTGACATCCTTGTTCGTGTTCTCATCTTAGTACTTATGTACTATTTTTCATAACATATTGATAATTAAATATATACTATCTATTTTGTGGCGCCGATATCGGGCACGATTCATGCAAGGATAGAGTTAACTATTGCATTGTGTGAACCGAATGATTGACCTATTTTATTATTTCAGAAAGAAAATTATTGATCCGCTTTCCAGCTTGCGGGTTACCGAGCGGTGGTTGAACTCTTTATCACTTAAAGATGAATATCAGGCTCACAAGCATATTTCAGATGCTTTGAATATTTTCAATTCCAGTACAGATCCTTTGACTAAAGAACGCTTGCAAATTTTGATGAGGCTGGATGAAGGAAGCCAGCTTCTGCAGAAAAATTTGTGTGACATTTATTTAAAAAAGCATGCATCAGATCCAGAATTAGAACAAAAACTGTGGAAATGCATATTTGCCAATTTCTGGCACCTTGCACATGGATATCAGGCATTTATACGTGATTACCTGGATCATCCTGAACAGAGTGAGATCAGTAAAATGATCCCGTTAATAACAGTGAGGGCAATTCATTATTTAAGCGGAGAGATAAAGTGGCGTTATTTCCATCAGGAGATGGTGCAGCCTAATATGTGGAAGCGATTGCATAAACTTTATCGGCTGAGTGAGTTGCATGGATTTTCAAACGAAAAAGTAACGATAGCAGGCGGCAGTAGTGAAAGTTCATGCATGATGGAATATTTCAGAATCCTGATGCTGGATATGCTGGTGCCTACAAGCTTGCAGATTGAGCAAATTGAGTTGGTTGAACAGTGGCTGATGCGATGGGCTGAGGTAATGCATCTGGATAACCACTATGCTGAAAACAGGCATACGCATTTTATCGATTTGTCTAAACCAGCAGGTGCCGGAAAAATTGTTCCTGAGACTGAAGGAGAAAAATTGCGGTTTTGGGATATCAGCCCATTGCTTGCTGAAGTTACCAGATCCTTGCGTTTGCAGCGTGAAGGTAAACAATTGGATCGGATTGGAATTGAGGGTAAATATTGCGACAGTGCCTGTTTAGATTTTATGGAGCAACTTTCTACGCTATGGATGACTGATTCTGCTGCAAGAGTTTATCCACGAGAGCTGAGTGACAATAAAACAGTTGAAGTTGTTTGTGGCATCAGTTGTGTTATCTCTATGCTGGACAGTCATTCTTCTAATAGTGAAAGTTGTTCATTAAATGCCCTGTCAGCAAAATGGCCGATTGAAAATGAAAGTGCTACAGGCTATGGCTTGATTATTCATTCCGATGCATGTAGTAATGCAGAGGTTGGCAGATTGATTGGGGTGCGCGATGCAGAGAGTAACGGACCCTGGAAAATTGGCGCTATTCGCTGGGTCAAGAATGCTGAGTCTGGCAAGATTTCGTTAGGTGTTGAAAAACTGAGTGATTCACCTAGAGCCGTAAAAATTGAAAGACTAGAGTTGGCTCAGCTGCATAGTGAAAATTTACAGGAGCAGGCTGGCATTATTACGGCAGATGTAAAGGAATTGAGAGCATTGTTTTTGCCAAACGTAGATAATAAAGGGATGGCCAGCAGTTTGATTTTGCCAATATCGGAATTTACGGCAGGCAAAATCATGGACCTTCATGATAAACAGCTGACATACAAAATCAGATTTACAGAAATACTTGAAAATAGTGAGGATTGGGCGCGCATCAAGTTTGATATTCTGGGAAGGCGATCCCGCGCAGCTTAATCGCAACTGCTCGAAATGATGTCCCCTTCATGGAACTGAAAGCTCCCATTCTTTCGGTCAAGAAAAAAATGCTTTAAAGTGTCACGAATAGTGGTGAAAGCAAGCTCATTCCAGGGAATGTCTTCTTCCCTGAAAAGGGCCACTTCAAGGCTTTCGATTCCGGGACTGAAATCGAGATCAAGCAGTTTGCCCCGAAACATCATGTAAACCTGGCTGATGTGAGGTAAGTTGATCAATGTATAAAGCCCCTTCAATTCAACCAGGGCATTGGCCTCTTCCAGTGTTTCGCGCATTGCACCCTGCGCTGTTGTTTCCCCGTTTTCCATAAAACCGGCAGGGAGTGTCCACAGTCCATATCTTGGTTCAATAGCACGGCGGCACAGTAGAATTTTATCTTCCCAAACGGGTAAACAACCCACTACAATCTTAGGATTACGATAATGAATTGTGTGACAGGCAATGCAGACATGCCGGGGTATGGAGTCGCCTTCAGGGATACGCAGAACAACGGTTGCTCCGCATGTGCTACAAAATTTCATTGGTTATTAAAGCGTTGATTCCGCTTCCTTTATAAGGGTTTGCCTATTGTAACAGTTAAAACCCTATGCAAAAATAACCCGTTTTGCGGTAACCTATGTAAATGTATTGTTAATAGAAAAGAATATGAGACCTTCACACATACAAACCATTCTTGATCGCGAATTTTGCAGCACACTGAACAAACAGCATACGCCTGTTATGCTTTGGGGCCCACCAGGAGTGGGTAAGTCGCAGATTATTGCTAGCATTGCGGCCAAACATAATGTCCCCTTGATTGATATTCGTTTATCCCAGATGGAACCCACAGACTTGCGGGGAATTCCATTTCGTCATGAATCTTTGGTGGAATGGTCAGTCCCAGCAATTTTGCCGGATGCCAAGCGTCATGGTAAACATGGTATTCTTTTTCTGGATGAAATAACTTCAGCTCCACCGACCGTTTCTGCTGCAGCTTACCAGCTGATTCTTGATCGCCGGCTGGGTGAATATGTGGTACCTGAAGGTTGGGCCATATTTGCTGCCGGAAACAGGCAGGGTGACAGGGGGGTGACATATACCATGCCAGCCCCATTGGCCAATCGTTTTACCCATTATGAAGTGGAAGCTAATCTGGATGACTGGGTATCATGGGCTCATGAAAACGATGTGGATGAGCGGGTAATTGCCTTTCTGCGTTTCCGTCCTGATCTGTTGTTTGATTTTGATCCTGCACACAATCCAGTTGCATTTCCTTCACCCCGTTCATGGGAATTTGCACACCGCGCACTACAAAAATTCAGCGAAATGCCAACGCTGCTTCTGGATACATTACAAGCCTGTATCGGCCCGGCTGCTGGTGTAGAACTTAAAGCTTTTGTCGATAATATGGATCAGTTGCCGGATCTTGATGGTATTTTGAACGGAGATGTTAGCGATGTACCGCGCAGTATCGATCTTCAGTATGGTGTAGCAGCTGCGCTGGTCAGGCGTGCAGTGAAGGCAAAAAGCACAGCAGATGCCGCAAAAGTATTGGGTAATATTCTGCGTTATGCCAAATTGTTTCCACAGCGCGAAATGGGTGTGATGCTGGTAACGGATCTTCATCGTTCTATCGGAAAACCGTTATTTTCCGTACCGGAATTCGCTGAATGGGCAAATACCATCACCGATTTGTTGCTGTATGACATGAAGTGGTCGAATACTGCCGAGGCATGAGTACAGCACAAAACGATATAGAGATAAAGCTTGCTGCCGCGCGTACACGGTTGATTTTAGAGAAACCATTCCTTGGCGCATTAGTGATGCATTTGACTCTCAAGCCTGTGAAGTGGTGTAAAACTACCGGAACAGATGCACGCGCTTTCTACTACAACCCTGAATTTATAGATGGGTTGAATCTGAGCCAAACGCAATTCATGTTGGCTCATGAAGCACTTCATTGTGCTTTGGGCCATTTTGCTCGACGTCATCACCGCACTAAACGCCGCTGGGATGTGGCCTGTGATCATGCCGTTAATCACTTGTTGGCTGGAGAAGGCCTGAAAGCGCCGCCGGGTGCCTTGATGAACCCCGTTTACAAGCATCTGACTGCAGAAGAGATTTATCCTTTCATACTGGCAGAGCCCACTGAAGAGCCCCTGGACGACCATTTGTATGATGGTGAGGGTGACGAAGAGCAGGGGTTGGGTGAGGGCGACAATGCATTGAGCCAGGTTGGCAGCAATCGTGGTCAGGAAAAAGAAGGTAAAGGCAGCAGCAGTGGTGAGGAGAAAAACGAAGGCAAGGGCGGCACCACGGCTGACGGGCATCAGGAACAACAGGGCAAAACAGGTGGCTCAGAGGAGCATGAGGCTTTAGAAGGTAAGCCTAAGCCATTGGATTCGTCCCCCACAGCGAAAGAAGAGTTGGCTAGCCAATGGAAGCAACGCCTTGCTTCGGCAGCACAGCAAGCTCGCCAGGCGGGAAAACTGGGTGAGTCATGGATGCGTGTGGTAGATGAGTTGATTCAGCCAAAACTGCCATGGCGTATGTTGCTGGCACGTTATATGGTCAGCGTGGCACGAGATGACTACAGCTTTCAGCGCCCGTCCCGCAGGGAGGGGGCCGCCATGATGCCCAGCCTGTTAAGTGGTCAGGTAGAACTTGTGGTTGTGCTTGATACGAGTGGTTCTATTGGCGATGCTGAAATCGCAGAGTTTGTGAGTGAGGTGGATGCACTGAAGGGGCAAATCAAGGCAAGGGTGACTTTGCATGCCTGCGATGAGCGCTTGAATGCAAAGGGGCCGTGGATATTCCAGTCCTGGGAACCGCTTATTTTGCCAGATGAAATTAATGGGGGTGCGGGTACTGATTTTCGTCCGATTTTTGACTGGGTCGAAACGGATACGCCTCGTCCGGATTTATTGCTTTATTTTACCGATGCAGAAGGTGAGTTTCCAAAATATGAACCCCCTTATCCCGTCATTTGGTTGGTGAAAGGGAAGGCCAAGATACCTTGGGGGCAGCGGATTCAGCTCAATTAGTATTTACAGATGATATTTTCTTACGGTGCCTGACATGATTCATGTAACCCGCACCATCGTGATAGATGAAAGCGAAATTCAAGAGCAATTTATCCGCGCATCTGGCCCCGGCGGTCAGAACGTTAACAAGGTGTCTACTGCAGTGCAATTGCGGTTTGATGCAGCCAATTCCCCTGCTTTGCCGGATGATGTGCGACAAAGGTTGTTCAAACTTGCCGGCAGGCGCATGACGGATGAAGGCATATTGATTATTGAGGCGCAACGTTTTCGAACTCAAAGTAGAAATCGTGATGATGCGCGAGTCAAATTATGTGAATTAATTCGTCAAGCTGCGCAGCCCCCCAAACCCCGATATAAAACCCAGCCAACTAAGGCTTCTCAAAAGCGTCGATTAGAAAGTAAACAACAGCGCGGAGATATAAAACGTTCAAGAAAAGCGCCAGTGAACGCTGAGTAGTGGGTTGTTTATTTATTTGTAAATAAATTTAAGCACCAATATAACAACAGCCAAAACCAGCGTGATCGAATGCGACCACAATGGGTGCCGCGCCTATCGCAATGCCATAAAATAGCCAGAAGAGTACGCCAGTACTGAAAATCAGGAACATACCATAGGAAACGTCTTTGGCTGATTTGGATCGCCATGTTTTGAGTACTTGGGGTACGAATGCTACAGTTGTCAGGGTGCCGGCAATCATGCCTAGCAAATTTGGGTCAGTCACTGAATTACTGCTCAACATTTAATATGGGTAAAATTTTGACATAGATACTGGAAAAACATACGCAATTTTTTGGCCTTGTCCCAGATAGAATTATGATAATGATTGAATATTTAAATATTGTCTCAGAAAGGTACAGATTGTGGGTGAAATTGTTAAATTCAAAAAAGTGAAACCCGGGGAAAAACATAAGGGGAGATCATTGTGCAGCAGTGGTTTTCATAAATGGGAGGTGAGCAATGGAAAACCGTTTGATGTTGACAGTGGTCGTCTCATTACCCATTTTGTTTGTATACGTTGCGGGGTGACGAAAATAGAAGCAAAGTAGATTTTTTGACAAAAATTCGTGATGCTTTTGATTGTTTCAAAGTCACTCTGAACCGTATTTGAAATTCCATTACTTTGCAATGAAGTCAGTAGATTTTGACTGTTGAGCGATGATGAATTCTTCTGGCATATGTATGAAATAACCTTGCCCCATATCTACCCCGATTTCCTTTAAAACGCTATTGATTTCATGATGTTCTATGAACTCTGCAATGGTGCTGATGCCGAGTGCATGTCCAACTTGGTTGATGGCAGTGACCATAGCGCGGTCATTCGGGTCTTTGGCAATGTTTTTGACAAAAGCACCATCAATCTTGAGGTAGTCAATAGGCAGCGCTTTTAAATAGGCGAAAGAGCTCAGCCCACTGCCAAAATCATCAAGTGAAAATTTGCATCCCAGAATTTTCAATTCTGAAATAAATTGAACAGCGCGGCTCAGATTGGAGATGGCTGCCGTTTCGGTTATTTCAAAACAGAGCTTGGCAGGATCTACTTTGCTTATGCGTATTTCCTGGATAACAAACTGGAGGAATTCGAGATCCCCAACAGAGTCACCTGACAGATTAATGGAAAAAATGCCGTTGCATACACTACTTGAGTCTGGTTGGCTGATCAATGATAGCGCTTTACGGACGACCCAGCGATCAAGGTTGGAAATTAAATGATAGCGCTCAGCGGCACCAATAAACTTGATTGGCGGGATGATTTTTCCATCGGTGTCGACCATTCTCACCAGAATTTCGCATTTTTCATCAGTAATAGTTGTGGAGGAAAGGGGAATGATTTTCTGGTAATACAGTACAAAGCGGTTTTCTTTAAGCGCATCTGTTACGCGGGTTGACCATTGCATCTCTCCCTGTCGCCGTGCGTGCTCAATATCATCCACTTGAGATACATGGATCAGATTTCGCCCTTTTTCCTTGGCAATGTAGCAGGCAACATCTGCTGTACTGAATATTTCGGAGATATCCGCACTATCTGGTCTGATAGGTACTACACCTATACTGACACCAATTTCAAATATCTTGTCATTCCATACAAAGCGAAAATCCTTGATGCATTCACTGATCCCCTTTGCAACGCGGGTAGCTTCTGAAATGGAACATTTTTTGATAAGGAGGCCAAATTCATCTCCACCAAGTCGGCCGATGGTGTTAATGCCACGAACTTCAGAAGCAAGATTGTGAGCCAATTGCCGCAATAGTTCATCGCCCGCTGAATGTCCGCAGGTATCGTTTACAATTTTGAATTGATCCAGATCGAGATAGCACATGGCATGGTTATGATTATTTTCACGGGCATCTACAAGTGCCTCCATGGTGCGTCTTTCAAATTCTCGTCTATTTACCAGCCCGGTAAGGGCATCATGGGTTGCCTGGTATTCCAATTGACGCGCAAATTCCCTGCTGGCAGTAACATCGTGAAATACCAGCACTGCCCCTGTCATTTTTCCATCACGATCCAGAATGGGCGAGGCCGTCTCTTCTATAGCAAATTGCCTGCCATCCTTTCGTATCAGAACGGATTGAGTTTGCCGACTGATGACGGTTTTTTCCTGCAGGCATTCACTAGCAGGGTTGTCCAGTGGTGTTAACGTTAGCTCGTCAACAGTGCGATATACTTCAACAATATGGCGGCCTTTTGCCAACTTTGATTCCCACCCGATAATGAGCTCCGCAGCAGGGTTAATATATTGAATGAGGCCATGAACATCAGTTGTTATTACCCCATCCCCTATGGAATGAAGGGTTACTTCAGCCAGTTCTTTTTCCTCAAACAAAGCGCGCTCAGAAAGGTGTAGCGCATCGATTCGGTCATGAATGGCTTGGGTCATGATATTAAAGTTGGTTGCCAGCATACCGATTTCATCCCTGCTGCTTACTGGTATTTGAGTGGCATTGTTTCCCGCAGCAATTTCCTGAGTGGCGGTCATGAGCGTGTGTATGTGGCGTGTCAGCAAATACCCGCCGACAGATAACAAAATAAAAGTGAGAATGACTTCAATTGAAGCAATAAGCAGACCTTGTTGAAGTACGTTGTCGCGAGAGGTGATCAAAGAATGCAAAGAAAGGCCAAAGCGGACTGCGCCAATTTTTTCATGTCCTAGTGTCAGGGCAGTCATGGAGTTATACACGCCACTTGGGATACTTGTTGAAACATGTTTGTCAATCACAGGCATTTTGTGGATATCAATGTTGCCTGTTTGTGCATATACTTCACCGAGATTGTCGTAGATAACGATGTATTGAAAGTTACTAAACTGACTTTTCATCAATTTTTGCAGGATTTCAGTAATACCTACATGATCACGCTCAAACAGGCGTGCGCTGATGGCTGAATCCAGTAAGGGGGTCACTGCCTCTATCTTTGCCTGGGTTTGTTCCTCCAGTGTCTGGTTAAGCAGACGCATGCTATTTGCCAGTAGCAGGCCAAGCATAAAAATTTCAACGACAATACTGACGAGAACCAGTTTGGTTCTGATTGACCGATGCGGAGCAAAGAGGCGATTAAACATTTTATGGTTTGGTTCTCAGTACTTTTGTGTAAGGATCTAGCGCCTTCATTGTGTTATCAGAAATCGGCTCAAATCCAATAAATCCAGTGTTTTCAAAATAAGTCTTTCCTTCTGGTGTATCACCAAATTTTAGTAAGGCATCTTTTAGTTTGTTTTGAATGTCTACAGGCATTCGAGGGTGCGCTAAAAGCAAAAATCCAGGCACTGTTGCTGTTGTGCCGATTACTTTGAGTTTGTCTTTAAACTCCTGGCCGAGCAGGTGCCAGATCAGTACACCTGTGACAGATGCGTCTGCTTCATCACGCATTGGTGCATATAACGCGTTGTTATGGGTTCGCGTTTCAATGATAGTGATGTTTTTACCATCAATCAGACCTCTTTGTTGCAAAGTTGTTTCGGCTAATTGAAAAAGCATTGAAATCCGCTGGGCAATCATGACGGTCTTGCCTTTCAGATCATCAATAGATTCAATGGGCGAGTCTTTTCTTGCCAGAAATGAGCCTTGCACATGGTGGGAAGTCATAACTAACGCTTTGTAGCCATCACGCTCCGCAGCAAGCCTGCCAAAATGGGGGGCAGTAAAAAGAATGTCATATTCACCCTTTTGAGTTCGATCAAGAAACGCACGAAAATCAGGAGCTGTAACAAGGTTGATGGGTGTGCCCAGCACCTTGGCAATATATTGTTTGAGTGGGCTTTGAGTTTGTATTAATGGACCGGCAGACACATAAGGTATAACACCGAATGATAATTCCTGGGCAGCATTTGCAACAGTGGTAGTTACAATTGAGAGTAAGAGAAGGAGAGAACGCGTTTTTTTGGAAATCACATTGTTATCCTTTTAACCAGTGTATTGTCTTAAATTGCGGTGCAATTCACAATAGTTGCTTTTGATTGATTATTAACTTATTTTAACGTGTGTGCAAGAAATCTTCATATAAATATCAATTAGTTGGATGCGCGCATCCTGAATTGAGTTGTGCTGGTACTTGAAGAAAAGGTATTGAAAATTGATTGAATTTATCGCTTTAATTTAAATGAATGCCTTGGAAATGCGAGTTGCAGGGCGAGCTACAGAGAAGCAAATGGTCAGCCTTTGATACAGACTTTTGGTCGCAAAAATGCAACACGCTTCGCCAAACCTGCTTTTTCTGTCACCTCTGCAACCAGATCGACATCCTTATAGGCACCTGGCGCTTCTTCTGCTGCACCCCTTAAGGATTTAGTGCGGATCAGTATGCCTTTTGACGCTAACTCTTCTATCAGTTCCTTGCCACGCCATTGCTTAATGGCTGTGTGCCGACTCATCGCACGGCCGGCACCATGGCTGGCAGAAGACCATGCTTTATTTTCGCTTTCGCTGATTCCAGCTAACACATAAGAGCCCGTACCCATGCTGCCGCCAATAATCACAGGCTGACCTGCTTCTTTATAACGTTCAGGCAGGGCGGGGTGTCCGGGTCCAAAAGCCCGGGTGGCACCTTTGCGATGGATGTAAAGCCATCGTCCTTTGCCATCTACCTTGTGTTTTTCCAGTTTGCAGGTGTTGTGTGAGACGTCAAAGAGTGTTTCCAAAATGCTGTCATGGAAAATTTGATTAAACACTTCACGTGTGAGATGGGTCAGTATTTGTCTGTTGGCGAGCGCCACATTGATTGCGGCATTCATGGCGCCAAGGTATTCCTGTCCTTCTGGAGAATTGATAGGTGCACAGGCTAGTTCCCGGTCCGGTAGTTCTATGCCCAAACGGCTGGCAGCCTTAGCGAGGCTGACCAAGTATTCAGTGCCAATCTGATGGCCAAGCCCGCGAGAGCCGCAGTGGATGGAGATGACAATTTGTCCTTCCTTGAGGCCAAATGTCCGGGCTGCATCAACATCGTAAATCCGGTCAACCACCTGTACTTCGAGATAGTGATTTCCCGAGCCCAGGGTGCCCATTTCGCCATGCTGACGTTTTTTTGCGTGATCTGACACATTGGCTGGAATAGCGTTATGGATACGCCCGTGCTCCTCAATAAAGGACAAATCTTCCTGAACGCCATAGCCTTGCCTGATTGCCCATTCTGCTCCACCCAGCATGATATCATCCAGCTGAAGTATGCTCAGTTTCAAGGCACCTTCTTCTCCAACGCCCGCCGGAATGCGCTGAAACAAGGTGTTGGCAAGCCTCTCTGCCTGGCTGGTAACATCAGCAAGATTCAGATTGGTTCGCAGGCAACGTATACCGCAAGAAATGTCGAATCCCACGCCTCCAGCAGAAATGATGCCCCCTAAGTCCGGATCAAATGCTGCTACGCCGCCTATAGGAAACCCATATCCCCAATGAGCGTCGGGCATGGTCATGGCAGCACCGACAAGTCCAGGTAATTTGGCAACATTGGTGATTTGCTCACGAACTTTTTCATCCATGCTGGCGAGAAGCGGTTCGCTGCCATAAAGATGGACTGGGGAGTGCATTTCACCTTTAACTGCTGGAATTTCCCAGCAATAAGGTTCTATTTTATTTAATCCAGCAAGATTCATATAAAATCCTTTAGACATCCACGATGCAACGTGCTTCCCATTCGTTACCATCATTTTTCACTGATAACATCGTCAGGGTGGCGCCTTTTACCTCAACACCTCGTTCGAGGCCTGCTCGCCAAGGTTCTCCCCATGCTTTTCCATGCCAGTGAAATTTGTTGCGGGTGATGTAAAATTTACCAAGTGCGAGTCCATTTTCTCTCGCTTCAGTAATTAACAGGTTTAGCCAGGTTACCAGTGCATATTCAAGATCAGACTCTTCAAACGAGAGGTTTATCTCGTTTACGGGCTTGATCTGTTCAAGTTCGGCCATAATTGCAAACATGGCCTTGGCTGCTGATTCAAAGGCAGCCTCAAGGCACTTGCCATGGCCGATAATGCCGATATCTGCATCATGGTCGAAATAGCTGTAGTCGCCTGCATCCATGTTTATTTATAGACGGTTATATGGAAGGTTTCTCACTTTTAAAAGGGCTGCTTTCATTCAGTTCGGTAATATATTGCGCAATACCGCGAGACTCTCGTTCCAGAAATTCTTCTACCGCGTGAGAAAACTCAGGATGTGCCAGCCAGTGCGCTGACCAGGTTGGGGTGGGCAGAAACCCCCTCGCAACCTTATGCTCGCCTTGAGCTCCACCCTCAAAGGTGAGGATTTTATGTTGTATGCAAAACTCGATGGCCTGGTAATAGCATGTTTCAAAATGCAGCCCTGGTGCATACTCAATAGCCCCCCAGTAGCGGCCATACAAAGTATGATCATTATAAAAGTTCAAAGCGCTTGCGATAGGGATGCCATCCCGGCTGGCAATGATTAAAAGCACATTTTCAGGTTGCGTAGCGCCAATCTGGCGAAAGAAAGCCAGATTAAGGTAAGGAGTGGACCGGTGCTGTCTATAAGTAGTTTGGTAACAGGAATTGAAAAACTCCCAATGAGTATCGCAAATGGCATTACCTGTGAGGTGTTCGAACGTGATACCTGAATTGCTGACCTTACGGCGCTCCTGTTTGATTTTTTTGCGTTTATCATGGCTCATATTGGCCAGATAACCATCAAAATCTGCGTATTCATTGTTTTGCCAATGAAATTGCACGCCGCTTCTTAGCATCATGCCCAGGGATTGCATCTCTTTGGCTTGAGGTTGTGTGGGAAACAGACAATGCAGTGAAGACGCGCCAATATCTTGGGCGTGTTTTAGAGCGGCTGATAATAGCAAAAGCCGATCACTTTCAGTCGCAGCAAGCAAACGCTGTCCCGTAACGGGCGTAAATGGAGTGGCATTTACCAGTTTGGGGTAATATCTTATTCCATGACGCTGATAAGCATCTGCCCATGCCCAGTCGAAAACGTATTCGCCATAGGAGTGCGATTTGACATAAAGCGGCATGGCACCGGTGAGTACATTGTTTTTCCAAAGCGTGATGTGTCTGGGAATCCACCCGGCTTGTTGAGACACGCAACCAGTGGTTTCCAGCGCGAAAAGAAATTCGTGCCGCAAGAAGGGTTGTTCACCAGCCAATACATTCCATTGTTGTGGATTGATGTCAGCTAATGAATCAATTATGCGAATATCTGGGTTAGAGACTAGCGTGTTCAGTGGAATTGCTCCAAAATATAAACTTTATCTTCATAAAATTTTGAATAAGACGAAAACACCATGAATTTACACGAATACCAAGCAAAAGAACTCTTGCGTGAACATGGTATCACCACACCGCGTGGCGTGGTGGTTGAAAATACAGGTCATGCTGAAGTCGCAACAGGTTATCTGGGCGGCGAAAAGTGGGTGGTCAAGGCGCAAATACATGCCGGGGGGCGAGGTAAGGCTGGAGGGGTGCGCCTTGTGAACTCTGTGGATGAGCTGCGAGAAGCAGCAGATGCGCTGTTGGGGTCATCATTGGTTACTTACCAGAATGCACCTGATGGACAAATGGTTTCGCGTGTTCTGGTTGAAGAAACGCTCAACATTTCACGTGAACTTTATCTGAGTTTGCTGGTGGACCGTGAGCATGAGCGCATTACAGTTGTGGCTTCAGCCAGCGGCGGAATGGATATTGAAGATATTGCCCGGACTGCGCCAGAGAAAATTGTGCAGGAAGTGTGCGATCCATTGATGGGACTGCAAGATTTTCAGTGTCGTAATATTGCTTTCGCACTTGAGTTGAAAGACAAACAGATCGTAGCGCTAACCAAGCTATTGAAAGGACTGTACAAGTTATTCACTACGGCTGATTTGTCTATGGTAGAAGTGAACCCCCTAATTGTGACAGATACGGGTGAACTGGTAGCGCTGGATTGCAAAATAAGTGTGGATGACAATGCTCTGTATCGTCAGAAAAAACTTTCAGAGTTGCGTGACCATACGCAGGATGATCCCAAAGAGGCTGCGGCTCACGCTGCCGGGCTGAACTATATTGCGCTATCCGGCAATATAGGTTGCATGGTAAATGGCGCTGGCCTTGCCATGGCCACAATGGACCTGATTAAACTTCATGGCGGTGCACCGGCAAATTTTCTGGATGTGGGCGGGGCTGCTACGGCAGAAACAGTCGCCAAAGCCTTCAAGATTATTCTTTCAGATAGCAAAGTAAAGGCCATTCTGGTGAATATTTTTGGTGGCATCATGCGCTGCGATATTATCGCTGAAGGCATTATCAAGGCCGTACAGGAAGTGGCTGTGACTGTCCCTGTCATTGTCCGTCTTGAAGGCACTAACGTAGATCTAGGCCGGAAAATGCTGGCTGAAAGCGGGTTGAAAATCATTTCGGCTGACGGATTAACGGATTCGGCTAAACGGGTAGTAGAAGCAGTGAGCTGATTTTTAGCCGCTGAACAAGCGTCTGGTTAATAGGTAATGGCATGATATTTTCCTTAAATCTGTCAGTCTGATCAGCAGCGAATAAAAACTTTAGGATTGAAGATGAGCATTTTAATCAATAAAAACACCAAAGTTCTGTGCCAGGGATTTACCGGCAAACAAGGTTCTTTTCATTCGGAACAGGCAATTGCCTATGGCACGAAGATGGTGGGTGGCGTAACACCTGGAAAAGGCGGACAGAAACATCTGGATTTACCCGTGTTTAATACCATGCGTGAAGCTGTTCGAGAAACCGGCGCAAATGCTAGCGTAATCTATGTGCCTTCGCTCTATGCTGCGGATTCAGTGATGGAAGCGGCAGATGCAGGTATAGAAGTGATAGTGTGCATCACGGAAGGTATTCCGGTGCTGGATATGCTCAATGTAAAGGCAGCAATCAGGGCCAATGGTGCCAAATTGATCGGCCCGAATTGCCCGGGTGTGATTACACCGGATGAATGCAAGATCGGCATTATGCCTGGTTTTATTCATCAACGCGGTAAGGTGGGGATTGTGTCCCGCTCCGGCACGTTAACCTATGAAGCCGTTTATCAGACAACACAGTTAGGCTTAGGGCAAACCACCTGCGTTGGCATTGGTGGTGATCCGATTAAAGGTCTGGATTTTATTGACTGTCTGGAAATGTTCCAGAACGACCCTGAAACCGAAGCGATAATTATGGTAGGTGAGATTGGCGGAACCCGTGAAGAAGAAGCAGCAGACTACATCAAATCGCATGTTTCTAAACCCGTAGCCGGTTATATTGCAGGGCAGACTGCACCCAAAGGTAAACGAATGGGCCACGCCGGCGCTATCATTTCTGCAGGCAGCGGTTTGGCAGAAGATAAAATCAAGGCGCTGGAACAGGCAGGTGTAGTTGTAGCCAAATCTCCAGCCGAAATTGGAGAGGCCATGGTGGCCGCAATTGCCGGGAAAAAACCTTGAGCAACATAAGTAAAGGTTCAGGAAATAATGAACTTTTTACCCGGTTATCTCATTTTGTATGGAATGGCTGTATTGATGGGTTGTGTGAGTTATTAAGACTGATGCATATATTCCGGGCATATGGAGCGGTTAGGTCATGAAAATAGCCATAGCCCAAATAAATTGTATTGTTGGTGATCTTGAAGGCAATGCCGACAAAATTCTCGATTTTGCCAATCAAGCTAAAGCACAAGGAGCAACCATACTGTTAACACCTGAACTGGCGCTTTCAGGTTATTCGCCTGAAGATTTGTTGCTCAGATCAGGGTTTTATGATGCCTGTGACCATGTGTTAAGTAAACTTGCCTCAAATATTGAAGGTATTACCGTAATTGTGGGGCATCCCCACTGGGATGAAAATAAGCGTTATAACGCAGCTTCGGTATTGCAAGATGGTAAAGTGGTGGCCACTTATCATAAGCATTGTCTGCCTAATCACACGGTATTCGATGAGGTGCGTTATTTTTCTCCCAGTAGTGAGCCCTGCGTTTTTGAACTGGATGGCGTGAAGTTTGGTATCAATATTTGCGCCGATGTTTGGGATGCAGAAGCGGCTTCATTTGCACGTAAAGCTGGCGCACAGGTTTTGCTCGTGCTGAATGCTTCACCCTTTCATCTGGAAAAACAGGCATCACGCTATCGGGTTGTGCGCGAACGCATTGCTGAGACTGGCATGTCAGCAGTTTATTGCAATTTGTTTGGCGGGCAGGATGAACTGGTGTTTGATGGTGCTTCCTTTGCGATGGATAGCAGTGGAGAACTGACCCATCAATTTGCTGGGTTTCAAGAAACGCTAGGGATCATAACCCTTGAAAATGGCATGCCTGTAAAAGGGGAAATTTTGCCCCTGTTATCACTGGAAGCCAGTGCATATGAAGCATTGTGCCAAGGTGTGAAGGATTATGTCGGTAAAAATGGTTTCCCGGGGATTGAACTCGGACTTTCTGGCGGGATAGACTCTGCCATGGTACTGGCAGTGGCGGTCGATGCGCTGGGTGCTGATAAAGTTCATGCTGTCATGATGCCTTCCCAGTTTACTGCGGATATCAGTTTGGAAGATGCGCGCATCATGGCCGAAACTTTGGGTGTGCGCTACAGCGAAATATCGATTAAACCAATGTTTGACTCATTCATGAACAGCCTGTCAGATGAATTTAATGACCTGCCTTTTGATACTACTGAAGAAAATATTCAGGCGCGGATTCGCGGTACATTGCTGATGGCGATGTCCAACAAGTATGGCACGATTGTATTAACAACCGGCAACAAAAGCGAAATGGCAGTTGGTTATGCCACTTTATATGGTGATATGGCTGGCGGTTTTGCTGTGTTGAAAGATGTCCCGAAAACATTGGTGTACCGTCTTGCGCGTTATCGAAACAGTTTGGGTGCGGTGATACCTGAACGGGTGATTACACGGCCGCCATCAGCAGAATTGCGTGAAGACCAGACAGATCAGGATGCCTTGCCACCTTATGAGATTCTTGATGCAATCATGGAGAAATACGTCGAGCATGATTTGTGTCCGCAAGAAATTATCGCTGCAGGTTATACAGAAGCAGATGTGCGCCGGGTAACCCGCCTGATTGATATTAATGAGTATAAGCGTCGTCAGGCACCGGTTGGTATACGTATTACACATCGTGGATTTGGCAAGGATCGACGTTATCCTATAACATCCAGATATAAACCAAAATTTTAGTCAGCAGAACAAAGTCGAACACTCAGGAGTGAAAAATGAAAAAAATTGAAGCAATTATCAAACCGTTTAAACTGGACGAAGTGCGTGAAGCACTATCCGAGATTGGGGTGAGTGGTTTGACCGTGACTGAAGTGAAAGGCTTTGGACGTCAGAAAGGTCATACAGAGCTATATCGTGGGGCAGAATACGTAGTGGATTTTTTGCCAAAGGTGAAGATCGAACTTGTGATTGCAGATAATCAGGTAGATCCAGCTATTGAAGCCATTGTAAAAGCGGCGCGTACCGGTAAGATTGGTGATGGAAAAATATTTGTTACGACTGTGGAACAGATTGTCCGTATTCGCACTGGGGAAACAGACGAAGCTGCCATTTGATACGAATTGGTTGCCCAAACAAAAAGCCCTTGGCGTATCGTCAAGGGCTTTTAAATTTCATTTAACACACCAGCCAGCGTAAATCTAAGGTTTAGCTATGTGAAAAATGGTGTTTATTCAAAGTAATCCCATTCAAATGAGGGGTTTTACCAAAACTTCCACCAGTCTTTTGTCTCAGGTGAGTAACCAGTCAAATAAGCGCTCTTTGGAAAATTAAGTTTCAGAATGCGGTGAGCGTCATCACGCAACTCTTTTAAACCTAAAGCATCGTAGGATTTAACCATCAATGCTAGCGCTTCTTCTTGTGCAGGGGATTGCGGGAAATTCTTCACAACCGATTGAGCACGGTTAGCCGCGGCTACATAAGCGCCACGCTTAACGTAATAACGCGCCACATGAACATCATGGTAAGCAAGTGCATTAACCAAATATTTCATTCGAGCAGCAGCATCTGGTGTATATTTGCTGTCCGGGAAGCGGGTAACCAGTTCCTTGAATGATTCAAATGCCTCTCGTGCGGCTTTTGGATCGCGCTGTGTCATATCCTGATCACTCAACACGGCAAACAACCCTTTATCTTCGTTGAAGTTAACTAGCCCTTTAAGATAGTATGCATAGTCAACATAAGGATGGTTAGGGTGTAACTTGATGAATCGATCTGCTGCAGCAATAGCAGAAACCGGCTCACTTGATTTGTAATAAGCATAGGCTATTTCCAGTTGTGCCTGTTGGGAATAACGGCCATAGGGATAACGTGCTTCCAAAGTTTCAAAATACTTGATGGCTTTTTCGTAGTTACTGTCGTTCATCTCCTCTTTTGCTGAGGTGTAGAGCTTTTGGGCCGACCAGTTTTTGGTTTCGTCCTGAACTTCTGGCAGTAAACCACACGCCGTTACCATTAATAGTAGAAATAACGCTAAAATCTGTTTCATGAGCCAACCCGTAGAAAATTTTTCTGATTATAACCTAAACGACGACGACGCAGAACGGATTGATATAGTCATTCCTGATAGTTGTGCCGGATTTCGATTAGATCAAGCCTTGCAGTCATTATTACCCGACTATTCCAGAAGCCGCTTGCAAACGTGGATCAAGGAAGAAAAGGTCATGGTGGATGATAAACCAGCTATTGCCAAACAAAAAGTCTGGGGAGGTGAAAATATCAGTGTGATCCCTGAAGTTCACCCCTCGGAGATGCCCTATCTGGCGGAAGAAATTGCGCTGAACGTTGTTTATGAAGACGATACAATATTGATTGTCAATAAACCGGCTGGTCTGGTGGTGCATCCTGGCAGTGGAAACTGGCAAGGAACATTGCTTAACGCATTGTTGCACCATGCACCACAAGTGTCACAGGTACCTCGTGCGGGCATTGTGCACAGGCTGGATAAAGATACGAGTGGCTTGCTGGTTGTGGCTAAAACCCTTACAGCGCAGACCGACCTGGTAAGGCAATTGCAGGCACGCACCGTTAAACGTGAATATTTGGCGATTGCACGCGGGCAAATCACTCAGGACGGAAAAGTGGTAACACCAATCGGACGTCACCCGAAATCACGTACCAAAATGGCCGTTGTGAGAAACGGCAAACCGGCAATCACCTATTACCACGTGCTTGAGAATTTTTCTGGTCATACACTAGTTCAATGCCGTCTTGAAACGGGTCGTACGCACCAGATTCGCGTGCATATGCAATCGATAGGGCACCCATTGGCGGGAGATCAGGTTTATATAGGTCAAACCGCCCATGTTAATCCCGAATTGCGGGAGCCTATTCGACTTTTCGGCAGACAAGCCCTGCATGCAACGCGTCTTGGGTTGATTCATCCGGTTACGCATGAGCCAATGGAATGGGAAGCTGAAATGCCACAAGATATGGTTGATTTGCTGGAAGTATTACGAAAAACTGATGAACAAAGCAAGCAATGAGCTGATTATCCCTGATTGGGATGCGCCATCTACAGTTAAAGCTATCATCACTACGCGTAACGGTGGTGTGAGTGACGCGCCTTATGCAGAAATGAATCTGGGCGATCACGTTGGTGACGCATCGGATGCAGTTAACCAAAACCGCGCTATTTTGCGTCTACTTTTACCGAATGAGCCAGTTTGGCTTAAACAAGTGCATGGGGTACATGTAGCGAATGCTGATATTTTGGCAGATGGTGTAATAGAAGCAGATGCCTGTGTATCACATTCGAAAAATAACGTGTGTGCTGTCATGACTGCTGATTGCCTGCCAGTTTTACTTTGTGATGATGCTGGAACGGTTGTGGGTGCCGCCCATGCCGGATGGCGAGGACTGGTTTCCGGTGTCATAGAGTGCACGGTAAAATCAATGCATGTACCCCCTGTTTCGTTGATGGCTTATCTTGGGCCGGCTATAGGTCCTAAGCGTTTTGAAGTGGGAGAAGAAGTGCGGCAGGCATTCATGGATCATGACGCTGCTGCGCAGGATGCATTTGTACCTCATGGCGAAAGTAAATGGCTTGCTGATATCTATTTGTTAGCAAGGCAGAGACTTGCAGCCCTGGGTATAACGCGAGTTTACGGTGGTAATTTCTGTACTTACACAGATAACGAAACCTTTTTTTCCTATCGTCGGGATGGTGTGACAGGTCGCATGGCTTCATTGATCTGGCTATCTGACGATACTTGACACATAGCGTATAATACAAAAATTTTACGCTCAGTCATTCATCGTGCCAACTCTCCTTGCCATCATTTTAGCCAGCCTGCTCGGTGGCGTGCTTAGTGTAGCCTTTGCTGCAATTGTCGCTTTATCGGCGCGCGCCTCTTGGGTGCCGATGTTGATCAGCTATGCCATTGGTGCGTTGCTTGGCGCTGTTTTTCTTGAAATATTGCCCCATGCGTTTGAATTAACAAAAAATATTGAGCACATGGCGGCAACTATTCTGTTTGGTATTCTGCTTTTCTTTATACTGGAGAAGCTGGTTATCTGGCGTCATTGTCACGGTCATGAATGCGAAGTCCATACACCTGACTCTGATCATGGCGAGCATACTGGAGGCCATTCCCATAGTGCTCATGCTGACCACAGTGACCATGGCAGAAGTGGTATCATGATCATGGTGGGTGATACTTTCCATAACTTTGTGGATGGAATTATTATTGCCGCGGCATTTATGGCTGATTTCCAGTTGGGCGTCGTGACATCGCTTGCCATCATCGCACATGAAATCCCGCAGGAAGTAGGGGATTTCCTTATTTTGCTGCATTCCGGGTATACCAAAAGGCAAGCGTTAATTTTTAATTTACTGTCGAGTGCCGCCACGATTGTTGGGGGCGTTTTAGGTTATTTTGCTTTGCAATCCATGCAGGACTGGGTGCCGTTTGTGCTGGGTATTGCTTCAGCCAGCATGTTGTATGTGGCTGTAGCAGATCTGATTCCGGGATTGCACAAGCGCACTGAACTGCATGCAACTGTACAACAAGTGACTTTAATCGGGCTTGGTATTGGTAGTATCGGGCTGATTAAGTTTCTGCTCGGCGATCTTGCGTAGTTTGGTTCTTTTGCGTTGAGGCGTTCCAAACACCCACAAAAATAGCGCACACGGCAAAATACCGTACCAGATGAAGGTCATGAGACCTCCGAAAAAACTTTTGGCGGTAATAGCCATCATAAAGATGATGTAAATCCAGGCAATAGCAATAATATACAAAGTTGCACCAAGGTTGTGTAGATGAAAGTAATTATACCTGCTGGAAAAAAATTAAGTTTTGTAGAGTGAATATGTATCGTTCAGCTCGGCAAACTGCAATATGTAAATGATTTTTTCGTTTTGCGCGAACCCAGAATTTTTATTGAGAATGAATTGATATGAAAGCTATTCCTAAAGTTGGTTTTGTTTCCCTTGGGTGCCCAAAGGCAACGGTCGATTCCGAGCACATTCTGACCCAGTTGCGAGCGGAAGGTTATGAGATCGTGGGGAGCTATCAGGATGCAAACCTGGTTGTGGTTAATACCTGTGGATTTATTGACGCTGCGGTAGAAGAGTCTTTGGATGCTATTGGTGAAGCTTTGGCCGAGAATGGAAAAGTGATTGTAACGGGTTGTCTGGGTGCAAAAGGGGATGTGGTAAAGAAAGCGCACCCTCAAGTGCTGGCTGTAACAGGCCCTCATGCAACACATGAAGTCATGTCAGCCGTTCATGAACATTTACCTCAGCCACATGATCCTTATACCAGTTTGATTCCACCGCAAGGTGTGCGACTGACGCCCAAGCATTTCGCTTATCTGAAGATTTCCGAGGGCTGCAATCATCGCTGTACCTTCTGCATTATCCCGGCATTGCGTGGTGATCTGGTAAGTCGCCCTGTTGGCGACGTGATGCAGGAAGCTGAAAATCTGGTAAAAGCGGGCGTGAAAGAATTGCTGGTGATTTCTCAGGACACCAGCGCTTATGGCGTGGATGTGAAATACCGCACTGGATTCTGGCAAGGCAAGCCTTTGAAAACACGTATGACAGAACTCGTGAAGGCATTAGGGGAATTAGGTGTTTGGGTTCGCTTACATTATGTTTACCCTTATCCTCATGTAGATGAAGTGATTCCACTCATGGCGGAAGGGAAGATATTGCCATATCTGGATATTCCTTTGCAGCATGCAAGTCCTAAGATTCTGAAAGCCATGAAACGGCCTGCGAATAGTGAAAACACGTTGGAAAGAATTCAGTCATGGCGAAAAATTTGCCCTGATCTGACCATTCGCAGCACATTCGTAGTGGGCTTTCCGGGAGAGACGGAAGAAGATTTTGAACAGTTGCTGTCATTCTTGACTGAAGCACAACTGGACAGGGTAGGTTGCTTTACTTATTCAGCAGTAGATGGCGCAAAAGCCAATGAACTTGCTGACCACGTACCAGAAGATGTGAAAGAGTCGCGTAAAGCGCGTTTAATGGCGTTACAGGCTGACATAAGTACCAATCGCTTAGCACGTAAAGTGGGTAAGAAAATGATAGTACTTGTTGATGAAATTACGCCGGAAGGCGTTGTTGCCAGAAGTGCAGCAGATGCGCCAGAAATTGATGGGTTGGTTTTTATTGATGATGCTAAAAAGCTGGCAGTAGGGGATTTGGTTCAAGTAGAAATTATTGATTCTGACGAACATGATTTGTGGGCAAAACTTGTTGGTTGAACAAGTAAGGTCAATACTGGATTTCTCATTTACAATGAGCCCCCTCTGAAATAAATGCTTGTTAAGAATTTTCTGATGCTTTACGATGGTTTTCAGCGTTATATTTAACGTACTCAGTGCTTCATATAAAATAGTAAATCTTCATTTGTGCTATATTTTGATTGTATATTCCCCTTAGTTTTCGGGGTTTATATGCTTGATATAAGACGGAGAAAGTTTTATGCAAAATTTCCACCATCTTGTAGATGCTGTCCAGCAAAACTGTTATATCACGGATGCACGTTATGCTCGAAACATGACAATGTGCACCTATCTTCTTGAAATGCGACAGTATTATCGATGGGAAAATGATATTCCATACAGTAAAAGTCCGCCCAAGGATGAATTAGGTAACTGGATGGTTGAGCGGGAAAACCTCTGGAATACCGTTGAAGAATCACCCTATGCTCCTTTGCGCGTTGGTTCAGACTTGAAAGATCCGTTTGATAGTGAATCAATCAACCGAAAATTACTTCCAGAAGGCTATGTGTATAGCGGAGGGTATGGCCGGTTTCACAAGCCGCATTTTTTTCTGGGTGAGTTACTTAAAGAAGAAAAGCGCAATGGATTTACTATTCTTGTTTCAGGTTGTGAATACGCGCGAGATTTAATTTCCCCTCCGGCAGCATTATTAAACCGCACCATATATTTACGCCGGGAAGCTGTCCGACGATATATCTGGGATAAATTCGAAGAATGGAATTGGAAGAAGCGGGATAACACGCAAGCCAGTGCATTCAGCTTTTATGATTTTCAGAAAAATCCTAATTTAGCGCTTGAGGTCATGACAGAAAATGAAAGTGAAGCCATGATTCTGCATGAACTGGGTGAAGGTATGGCTGGAGATTTGTTGGGTGAGGGTTGGTCGGAAATGTTGTCAACATTGACGTCAATCAAGGCAGAAATTATGGCGCGTGCAGTACGTGATCATATGGCAGATTGTCTTTCCACACTTCCCGCGCTGCTTGAAAGAGAAGCTGCAAGCTCATTACATTTTTACTTTGCTAATTTTAATGGGATGCGCAAAGAGCTTTTTCCACGGGCTATGAAGGGGTACCAGAGTTGGGTGGCTTCAGGAAATATTGAGCCATTGGCAGAAGCAGTTTGCCAAGGTAAAGATCATTGGTCAAAAGTGGGCCAGCAGTTGCTCGATATATACAAGAAACACGGGAAGAACAGTAGCCTCTTTTTGGAAAAACTACTGATTGATGGGAATTCAGTTCTTAAATTCTAAAACTTTACAGTTGTATAATTGGCATTGCATTCTAGAATTAAGAAACCTTTAAATTATCCATTCTTGCTTGGGATATGTACTTCCAGTACAGGAGAAGATCATGAGCAGCCAGTTTGATTCCGCAAAGCATTCGGATGCCTTAAAAAAAGTGAAGTTGACTAGTAGCGGGCGCTTGGAGAGCCTGTCTGAGTGGAATAAAGAGATCGCTATTATGCTAGCTGAAAAAGAGGGACTGGAGCTCAAACCAGCCCATTGGGAGATTCTCAATTTACTTCGTGCTTACTATACAGAATACAATATTTCGCCAATTAAAAAGTTGCTCAAGAAGGAAATTAGCGAAAAATTGCCCGATGGGGAAATCAAATCTTCAGATGCATATCTGGAAAACTTGTTCCCGAATGGTGTTTTGACACAAGGTACCAAAATTGCGGGTCTCCCTGTCCCTATGCTTGATGCTGAGATTGAGGGAATGCATGTTATAACCCGAAAGAAATCAAAAGCAGTGCCTGCAAAAGAAGTTTCACATTTTGTAGGCACTTTTGAGTTTGAGAAGGAGGTCTTCTCTGTAACAGAAAAGGGTAATCTGGTTAACCTGGCTGACTGGAACGAGCGCCTGGCTGAATTCATGGCAAGTAAAGAGCATATTCGTCTTACACCTGACCATTGGGAAGTAATCAATTATCTCAGGAAATTCTATTTCAACTATGGAATAACCCCGATGGTGAGATTGCTGATGAAGCACATGCGGCGTGAACTAGGTGAAGGTAAGAGCAGTCACGACTATCTTTATCATCTGTTTCCTGGCGGTCCATCCCGGCAAGGATCGCGTATTGCCGGTTTGCCTGAACCTCAGGGGTGTATAGATAATTGACAGCTATTTAACAGATGGGAAATTATGGCTGAAAACCTGAGTGATCAGCCAGAATTATTATTCCCCTTCTGGTTTTTTGGTAGAACCGGGTTTGTGTAACTTAACCACATTGCTCTTTTGCGGTTCATCTGTATAAAAAGGCTTTTCATTTCTGCTCAGTCCGGCATTGTCTGCCAATTCAGCTTCCCGTGCAGAAATCAATCCAAAACATTCACGGATATCCTGAATCGTTCTTTCAGATAAGGGGTGCAGCATACCTGGTTGTGGTGTTGCGTCTTTAACAATGCTTGCCAGTACCTTGCGCATCACGCGCAAAATGCGTTGCTCTTTGGATAAGATTTCGTCGTTCACTTAATTTGCTCCGGTTTTCTAAATACGGTAATTAGCTGGTTTCCCAGTTTGTTCCTCTACTGCGAATACGATTATTGTAACCTTTGATGCTGCTGCAAAGGAAATCTTTATTTGAGATTTGGGTTAACGTACAAATTGCCTGACAATGGTTAATAACTCTGCCAGTTCATCATCTCCGTTTCCAGATTTTATTGCATTTTGAACGCAGCCTTTGGTATGGTCTTCCAAAAGTTGCATACCAACCGCATTAAGTGCGGATTTAATTGCACTGATCTGGGTCAATATATCTATGCAATAGCGGTCACCTTCAACCATTTTGGAAATGCCACGCACTTGTCCCTCTATACGGTTTAACCGTTTAAGGAGTGCGTTTTTATGGGGCTGAACGACATTTTTAGGTTCTGAGTGACAAACAGGTTTGCTGACTGTTTTAGCCGACGACTTCATAGCCGGCATCTTCGATTGCTGTTTTAAAAGCACCAGTATCTGTTTTAGAAGCATCATAACCGATAGTGACTTTGCCGGTTTCCAGGACTACTTCTACATTACTAACACCGGGTATTGGTTCAAGTACATTTTTTACGCTTTTAACGCAGCCCATGCAAGTCATCCCTTTAACATTCAGTTTTTTTGAATCCATTTTAATGCTCCTTTATAAATTGCATTATGCTAATACAAATAACGTTTTTGAAAATGTGTTGCATTCTAGTTTGCTGTTTTCCAACGCTTTAACAGTAGCGAATTGCTGACGACAGATACTGAGCTCATTGCCATGGCCGCCCCTGCGATAACCGGATTAAGCATGCCGAACGCTGCCAGAGGTATGCCCAGAATATTGTAAATAAATGCAAAAAACAGGTTTTGTCGAATTTTCCCTAACGTGGCCTTGGATAAACTGATCGCATCAGCCACACTATTCAAATCGCTGCGCATCAGCGTCACATCTGCGGCTTCAATGGCTATGTCTGAACCGCTGCCAATAGCGAAGCTCACATCTGAAGCAGCAAGGGCAGGGGCATCGTTAATGCCATCACCTACCATACCAACGATTTTTCCTTGTTCGCGCAACTTATTGATTGATTCGGCTTTATGTTGAGGTAAAACTTCTGCAAAAAAAGTATCAATTCCAGCTTGTTGAGCAATGGCTTTCGCCGTGGCCTGATTGTCGCCAGTAATCATCACCACTTCAATCCCCATGTTTTTCAGACGGGAAATGGCGTTAGTTGAGGTGGTACGAATTTTGTCTGCGATGGCAATATATCCAATAACCCCGTTGGGCTTTGCAATGCCGATAACTGTTTTTCCCTGGGTGGTAAGTTGAGCAATCTGTTTATCGTCAATGACGACACCTTGTTCAATCAGAAAGCGCGGTGAGCCAAGCCATACGATTTCACCTTCAATTTCGGCTTGAATGCCTTTTCCTGCGACGGCAGAAAAGTTTAATATGGCAGAGGTGGATCCAGATTGTTCCTTGTTGTGATTCAATATCGCTTGTGCAAGTGGATGCTCGGAACCCTGTTCAAGCGTTGCGGCCATATTGAGCAATATTTGTTCACTATGACCATTAACGGGCACAACATCGGTAACTGAGGGTTTGCCTTCAGTCAGGGTACCTGTTTTGTCCACAACCAGTATCTGGATTTTTTCTGCGCGTTCCAGTGCGGCTGCATTTTTAACCAGCACACCTGATTGCGCACCTCTGCCAGTACCCACCATGATCGCTGTGGGTGTGGCTAGGCCCAGCGCGCAGGGGCAGGCGATGACCAAGACCGCGACAGCATTAACCAGCGCCACGGTAAAACTGCCTCCGATACCCCACCATAAGCCAAAAGTGATGACACTTATGGCCACTACAACCGGAACAAAAATTCCTGAAATGGTATCAGCCAAACGCTGAATAGGGGCCTTGGAACCCTGTGCTTCCTCTACCAGGCGTACAATTTCTGCCAATGCGGTATGAGAACCCACCCCTGTGGCCTTACACCGCAACATGCCTTGATTATTTTGAGTGGCAGCAAAGACCTTTTTACCCACTTCTTTAGTGACGGGCAAGCTTTCACCCGTAAGCATGCTTTCATCCACGCTGGAATGGCCTTCGATGATGTCACCATCAACAGGAATACGTTCGCCAGGGCGCACTATAAAGACTTCGCCTATATGGATGCTGCTCACTTCTACTTCAATAATCTCGCCATCTCGCTCTACGCGAGCGGTTTTTGGCTGAAGTTTAAGCAGTTGTTCAATAGCGGTAGATGTTTTTCCTTTGGCACGGGCTTCTAAAAGCTTTCCCATGAGTATCAAAGTTATGATGGCGGCGGAGGCTTCAAAATAGACGTGAAGTTCAGTCAGACCAAACAAAGTGACAACAGCACTGAAGAAGTAAGCCATGCTGGTACCCAAGGCTACCAGCACGTCCATGTTGGCGCTGCCACCTCGTAAAGCGTTCCAGGCCCCCATGTAAAAACGCTTGCCAACCCAGAATTGCACTGGCGTGGCGAGTACCATTTGCAGCCAGCGAGGCAGCCATTCTTCATGGCTGCCTGAAAACATGGCACCCATCTGGAGAACCAGAGGGAGGGTGAACGCAGCCGATATCCAGAATAACCGGACTTCTTTCTGGTATACGTTCTGTCTGCGTGCTTTTTCATCTTCGCGGCTGACTTCTGCCAACTCATGCGCGTCATAGCCGGATTTTTTCACTGATGAGATCAAATCTGCAATGGTTGATGTACCCGGTGACAGCATAATGCTCGCTTTTTCAGCTGCAAAATTTACCGTTGCTTCTACCCCGGGTTTTTTGTTCAACACTTTTTCAATTCTGGCTGCACAGGCAGAACATGTCATGCCTTCCAGAGCAAGTTCAATGCGTTGGTTGGGAACGGAATAACCTGTTTTTTTGATTGTTTCAACAAGGTTGGCGGGGTTGGCTTCACCCACTTCGTAATCAATCTGAACTTTTTCGCTGGCAAAATTGACCGCAGCTTTGACGCCTGGCAGTTTATTCAAGCTTTTTTCGATACGGTTGGCGCATGCAGAGCAGGTCATGCCTTCAATGGGTAATTCAATGCGTTTTGAGGAAATAGGGAAATGCATGATGATTACTCCTTAGAGCAACCATCATATTCTGAATGACTGGATGTTGTCAATATACCCTTAGGGGGTATATTGAAGGTTAGTTTCTTACGATTGCACCATCCACCACTTTGACTTTATCTCCAGACATCAAACCGGAATCGTTTGGCTGGTTAAAGGTTCTGTAAGAGCCGTCTTCCATGCGAACACTGATTTCAAAGTGCTTGGTTTTCTTGACGGCTTTTTCTACCTGATGTCCAGCAAAAGCACCTCCCGCTGCACCCGCGATCGTAGCCGCGGTTGTTCCGCGTCCCTGACCGATCTGCGTTCCAAGAAGCGCTCCGGCAACTCCGCCAGCTACAGCACCCAGTCCGGTTCCTTCACCTGCTTGCTCAATGACATTAACAGATTCAATGACACCACAATTTGAGCAAATATTGGTGGGTGCTGGTACTGAGTTAGTACTGACACTGGTTTGCTTGGCCACATTTTGATGTGTTACTTTTTTGGTTTGTTTTTCTCTATGTGTTTGTGAAGCCGGTTTAGTCACTTCCGCCTTAGTTTCCGCTTTTGGTGGGGTAGCGGGCTCCGGTTTTTGTTCCTCAGGTACTGGTGTGACAGTCTTGGTGTCAGCCGTTTCAATTTTGGCTGTTTGTTCAGCAGTCACTAATGGTTGCGTACTCTGTTCCTGGGTTTTTGAAGCAGAGCCAGGTATCCATCCCATAATAGCGCCAATTCCGACAGCACTGAATAGAATTACTGCTATTGCAGCAATAATCATAATCGGATGGGTTTTCGTAGTTTGTGTGGCCATTGCGGTACTCCAGTTGATTAATGATTTAATTATGCAGGTAAGCGATTGACCTAAGAAGATTAACTTCAGGTCTGTTAATTGTGTGAAGTTACTGGCAAACAGGTTTCAGAACCAATTAATTATAGTTCATGAGTTTCGTCAGTAAATTATTTGCAAGAAAGTGTATCAATCTCATTGAAGCTATAGGTTTTAAACTAATAACTTTGACTATATTGTACGTTATATTATTAATGCTTCCGAGATCTTCCCTAATGAAAAAGTCTGGGATGAAACAAGTAAAAGTTTCAAATAAGCCTTGATAAAAAAGGCCCCTGGATTTCTGGGGCCATTTTAATGAATCATGCTTATAAATAAGGCAATATTTCCAGTGCTATCTCAACTGGTTATCCCCAATTTTTTGATGTTTTTTAAGACAGCTGTTCAGGCCGCATTTGCGGAAACAAAATAACATCCCGAATACTCGGGCTGTCAGTCAGGAGCATGACCAGACGGTCAATACCAATGCCTTCGCCTGCAGTGGGCGGTAAACCGTATTCCAGTGCACGTATATAATCTGCGTCGTAGTGCATGGCTTCTGCATCACCTGCATCTTTTTGCTGTACTTGGCTCATGAAACGATCAGACTGGTCCTCAGGGTCGTTTAACTCTGAGAAACCATTGGCAATTTCGCGCCCGACCATAAACAACTCGAAACGCTCTGTAATCTCGGGGTTGCTATCGTTACTACGCGCTAATGGTGACACTTCTGCCGGATAATCAATAATAAAAGTGGGATCAAACAGCAGGTGTTCTGTGTTTTCTTCAAACAGGGTAAGCTGCAAACCACCAATGCCATCATGTTCCTTATAACTGACCTTGAGCTCATTGAATTTGTTGATCAGGAATACACGGTCGTTTAACTGCGCTTCGGTGAATTCAGGATTGTATTTCTGAATAGCTTGCGCAATGGTTAAACGAGCGAAGGGGAGGCCCAAATCCAGTTCGCGACCTTGGTAAGTCACTTTGGTTGTTCCCAAGACGTTTTCTGCCACTTCGCGGAACATTGCTTCGGTGAAGTCCATCATGTAACGGTAGTCGCGATAGGCTTCGTAAAATTCCAGCATGGTGAATTCAGGGTTATGCCGGGTGGACATACCTTCATTGCGGAAGTTACGGTTGATTTCGAATACTTTTTCCATTCCGCCCACTACCAGGCGCTTCAGGTACAGTTCCGGTGCAATGCGCAGATACAATTGCATATCGAGCGTGTTGTGATGGGTGATAAAGGGACGCGCAGCTGCACCACCCGGAATCGGATGCATCATGGGGGTTTCAACTTCCAGATAGCCGTGGCGTACAAGGAATTCGCGAATGCCCTGAATGATTTTGGAACGGGTAGAAAATACCTTACGTGTATCTTCGTTGGTGATCAGATCCAGATAACGCTGCCGGTACTTTTGCTCCTGGTCTGTCAGCCCATGGAATTTTTCAGGTAGCGGGCGCAGCGTTTTTGTTAATAAACGGATTTCAGTGGCGCGGACTGACAACTCTCCGGTTTTTGTTTTGAACAATACGCCCTTGGCGGCAATGATGTCGCCCAAGTCAAAGTGTTTGAATGCCTCGTGAGCGGCTTCACCAACATGGTCGTTTGTAATGTATAGCTGGATGCGCCCGCTCATATCCTGAATGGTCGCAAAACTGGCTTTACCCATTACCCGTTTTAACATCATGCGGCCAGCAACGCTGACACTGACTGGGCTACCTTCCAGCTCTTCTTTGGATTTACTCTCGTTCTGCTGGTGCAGGTCAGCGGCTAAATGTTCGCGGTTGAAATCATTGGGAAAAGCGATCCCTTGTTCGCGGAGAGCTTTCAGTTTGCTTCTGCGTTCTTCAAATATCTGATTTGTATCTTGAACCGGTTGGTTTTCTTGTTCGCTCATTCTTGTAGCCTTTTATCTATCTTTGCGTGTTAATTGATTAAACACCTTGTTTCAAACTGGCGCTGATGAAATCATCCAGATCCCCATCCAGCACAGCCTGGGTATTACCTACTTCAAAGTTGGTGCGCAAATCCTTGATGCGTGACTGATCAAGCACATATGACCGAATCTGATGACCCCAGCCAATGTCGGATTTGGTATCTTCCAGGGACTGCTTTTCTTCCATGCGCTTACGGAGTTCAGCCTCATACATACGGGCTTTCAGCATGCTCATGGCCTCAGCGCGGTTTTTGTGTTGAGAACGGTCGTTCTGACACTGCACCACAATGTTCGTGGGAATGTGTGTGATACGGACTGCAGAATCGGTTTTGTTGATATGCTGACCTCCCGCACCTGATGCGCGATAGGTATCAACACGCAAATCGGCGGGATTGATATCGATTTCAATGGATTCATCGACTTCCGGGTAGACAAACACACTGGAAAAGGAAGTGTGGCGACGATTGCCGGAGTCAAACGGGGATTTTCGTACTAAACGGTGCACGCCTGTTTCAGTGCGCAAGTAGCCGTAAGCATATTCTCCCGATATTTTCAGTGTCGCGCTTTTGATGCCTGCTACTTCGCCTTCGGATTCTTCCAGAATTTCAACTTTGAAATCATGTCGCTCGGCGTAGCGCAGGTACATGCGTTCGAGCATGGAGGCCCAATCCTGCGCTTCTGTACCGCCTGAACCTGACTGGATATCGATAAAACAATTATTGGGATCCATGGGGTTGGAAAACATACGGCGAAATTCCATGCCCTCAACGATTTCTTCGAGTTTTTTGGTATCGGCTTCTATGCTGACAAGGGTGTCGTCGTCGCCTTCTTCCCGCGCCATTTCAAATAATTCGCTGGTATCATTCAGTGACTGAACGAGTTTTTCCAGCGTAAAAACAACGGATTCTAATGATCTGCGTTCGCGGCCTAAATCCTGTGCTTTTTTTGCGTCATTCCAGATGGCTGGATCTTCCATCAACTGAACGACTTCTACCAGGCGATCTTTCTTCTGGTCGAAGTCAAAGATACCCCCGTAATTCTTCGGTTCTTTTACCTAAGTCTTCCAATAAATTGGTTAACGTATTAAGTTGTTCTGCTTCCATGAAATACTACCCTGGAGAAAATTTCTCGATTATACACGAGGGAACCTCGTAATTCAGCCCATAAATAGAATAGCAAGCTGGCGTTGTTTGATCTTCATACTGATAAGCGGATGCCCATTAGCCTTTCGTAGGCAAGAGGTTCTATGCAGTTTATAGTTTTGGCGCCTCAAAGGCGCTGGTAACCCATGAGCCGCCTAAAGGCAGCTATAGCCCTAATTTCATTTGGTCGTAACGTTCGTCTTCCTGCTCCTGATTACGAATGTATTCCCGAACCATTTCTTCATCCAATTGCACAGTGCTTTCCAACTTCGAATGGCCCTGCAACAGTTGCACTGCCCGCAAGTTTTTGGTTTGCCGGTAAATCAGGTTTGCCTTGGTTCGGCGCTTCGTATGTGTGCGATAGAAAGTGGAATCAAGACCAATTGCGGCGACCCATCGATGCACGATCCTAGCGTATTGCCGGGTTGAAACATGCGGAGAGTTTTGCAACCGACTGGGGAACAAGTAATGTTCCGACTTTAGATTGGCTTTAGCTATCCATGCTGCGACGGCATTTCTGGTATCTTCCGTCAGTTCAAGCTGCACAGGCCTCTGCGTCTTTCGTTGAATGACCATAGCTCGTGTCAACATCTGGATGCCGTGAATTATGTCCAGGACCCGTATGTTCACCAGGTCTAACCTCTCAGCTTGCTGTCGATGGCCAAGTTAAACATGGCCAAGTCACGGATACGTTTGCCGAGTTGCAGATGGATACGGATGGCCCAGATTTCCTTCAGCTTCAGTGGTGGTTTCTGGCCTATCTGTCAGGCACTACATTACACTGAAGGATGAGTGGCCTGCGCCACCAGGCGTACCCCCAAGGCTGTGCAAACACGACTTATAGTATCGAAACGCGGTTGGGCACCAGGACGTAAAGCTTTATATAATGCCTCTCGGGAGATGCCAGATGCCTTGGCAATCTCGCCCATACCGCGTGCACGAGCGATATCGCCGAGCGCGGAAGCCAGAAGCGCGGGATTATTCGCCTCAATAATATCTGTCAGATAAGCCGCAATTGCCGCTTCACTGCCAAGATATGGTGCAGCGTTGAATTCAGGTAAGTCATCCACTTTGATTGGTTTCATCGTTATCTCCTTATAGCTAAACCAGCAGCGCAGCCAAGACTTTGGCTCGCTTGATGTCGGTTTTCTGGGTGCGTTTTGAGCCGCCAGCCAATAACACGATCACCTCTTTTCCACGTTGGGTAAAGTAAATACGCCAGCCTGCGCCCAAGTGAATGCGAAGTTCTGATACACCCCCTCCAACAGGCTCTACATCGCCCATTAAACCTAAAGACAAGCGCTTAATGCGTGCGACAACAACCCCACGTACAGACTCGTCGGTCAGCCCATCGAGCCATACTGTGAATTCAGGAAGTGGTTTAATCGAGAACATGATTTAATTGTAATCGAACGATTACATAAGTCAAGATAAGATAGTTGAATCAGTAACAGTCAGTTAGAATAATTCACCAATTTTTACGATGGGCTGCTTTCGGCGAGTATCGGTATCTGCCACGCAGTTGAATATAGTCATTCGCTTGGTTCGCAGTGTTGCACCATCAACTGCAAGGTGCGTGAGCCATTGTACTCATTGATACTTAGCTGAAAGGCGGCCTGAATCTTGTCAGGGACCGGGCTTTCCCTGAAAAACTGGATGGCTTCAAAGCTGCGCTTGCCATTGTTGAGGCGTAATTTCATATGTTTTTCCCCAACCAGTCGCTGCTGCTCAACGATAAATTCATCCTGAAATGTCGGTTGAGGGAATCCCTGGCCCCAGACGTGATTCTCTATTAGCGTTGCGAGTTCCATGGTCATCTCGTCGGGTAGCAGATTTCCGTCTGTTTCTATAATGCGCTCCAGATCATTTGGTGAAAGCAGTTCCCTTGCCACTTTTTCAAATGCCTGAGTAAACATGTCAAAGCTGGACGCCATAATGGTTAATCCAGCAGCAAAAGCATGGCCACCAAATTTTCTTATGAGATCAGGATGGCGTTTTGAAACCAGATCAAGGGCATCCCGCAAATGCAAACCTGCAACGGAACGTCCGGAGCCTTTAATTTCGCCATCGTTGCCCGGTGCGAATGTAATGACCGGGCGGTGAAATTTTTCTTTAATACGGGATGCGAGAATGCCAATCACACCTTGGTGCCACTCCGGATCATAGAGGCTCAGGCTGTAACTGTCTTCTACTACCATGGTATCCAGAACGGCAAGGGCGCTTAGCTGCATATCCGCTTCGATTTCACGTCGTTCACGGTTCAATGTGTCAAGCCTCTGAGCAATTTCCAGCGCGCGGAATTCATTGTCTGTAATCAGGCATTCAATCCCCAGTGCCATATCATCAAGGCGGCCAGCCGCATTAAGCCTCGGCCCCAGCATAAAGCCCAAGTCATAGGTAGATGCCTTGCGGAAGTCTCTGCCAGAAACGCGATACAAGGCCTTAATGCCCGCATGGGCCTTACCGGAACGTATGCGCTTTAAACCCTGCTGGACAAGAATGCGGTTGTTATCGTCCAGTTTAACCACGTCAGCTACGGTTCCCAGTGCCACAAGATCAAGAATGTTGCCTAAATTAGGTTCCTGTTTGTTTTCAAAAACACCCCGGTTCCTTAGCTCTACCCGTAAGGCCAGCATGACGTAAAATATTACGCCTACTCCCGCCAGATTTTTACTGGGAAAAGGGCAGCCGGGCTGATTTGGATTGACTATGCATGCAGCTTTCGGTAGTTCGTTTCCGGGTAAGTGATGATCAGTCACCAGTACTTCCATACCCAATCGATTGGCTTCTGCAACTCCAGCCACACTAGCGATGCCGTTATCTACGGTTATCAGAATATCCGGCTGCTTTGTTGCTGCAAGTTGAACGATTTCAGGTGTTAGTCCATAGCCGTATTCAAAACGGTTAGGAACGATGTAATCCACAATGGCACCAAATTCACGTAATGCTCTGATTGCCACTGCGCAGGCCGTTGCGCCATCAGAGTCATAATCCGCAATGATGATCAGTCGTTTCTTTTGCTCGATCGCGTCAGCCAGCAAACTCGCCATTTTTTCTGTATTAGTGAGTTGCTTGGGGGGGATCAGGCCACTTAAATCACTTTCAAGCTGCGTTGAACTAATAATGCCGCGGGCAGAAAAAATACGTGCTAACACGGGGTGCAGTCCTTGCTGAGTCAATTCCTTAGCTGTTTCGCTTGAATAATTGCGAGTTGAAATTTTGGGCATAGTGTTGATTATTCCATGTAGGACTTAAGTGGTTTATTTCGACGCCATATTTTCCACAAATCGCTAGGAGCAAGTGTAAATGTCCGAATTTCTTTGCCGGCTCCGGCATGAATAGTTAACGCAGTCAAGTTTCTGTTTTTCAGTGCCTGAAGCAGGGGAGAGAACCACTGCTGTTCCAGTGATTGCATGCCTTCCTGCCAGCCGTACACATCCCCATATTGCCCGGCACCGCGAAGAATATCCAGTACGATGAGGCATTTTCCCTCCTTGTCGGTCTGTTCAAGGAATGCAGTACCATTTTCAGGTAAGTTGGAAAATTTTGTTTGTGTAATATGCGCCAATGTACGGGCAAAATTATCATTACACCAGATGCTTGAGAAAGGTGTTTTTTGAACGCTGGGTAAAATGCCGCCTCCCCATATCCAGACGCTGTTAATAGGCATTTCACCCTGCATTTCCCGTTGTTCATTAACAGGGTGATCGTGAAATAACATTTGGATTTCGTTGAAAAGACCGTGCCAGCGCATACCTTCGGGACCAAAAGGCAACAACTCGTCAATATTATTCCCGGCAACCTCTGGCAGCATATGGGTTTGTATTGCAGGAGGGGTGGTGAGCCGGAGATACCAGCGATCAGGCCTTAGCCCGTAAAACAGCATCCCATCCTGTTCAAAATGGCGATTGAGTGATTCGGTCAGTGCATCGGCCTCGTTTTGCGTTATGGTTAATGTGCCACTGTCTGCAAGAATAATCTGGTCGCGTTGTACGCGCAAATGCACCGGATCTGCTCTCAACCAGTAATATTGCTCTGGCATACCTCCATCTGTAGTAAGTGTTAGCGGTGCAACAGGCCAGTCTTGTTGCTTTTCAATTCCGAAAATCTCACATAGCCAAGCTTCCATGCTTTGATTTGTTGGGGGTTGTTGTGAGCTTTTACCCAACAAAGTTTTTAAGCAGGGTAGATGCAAGCCCTGAAAAGGGTCATGGCCAGATGGAAGTGTGAGAAAAAGGTTGGGGATAAGTAAATGGCAATGCACGGAAGTTCCAGTCAGATAGCTGTGCAAAGTTTAACATAGGCGGCATGGTTGGCTTGTAATATGTGCTGGCCAATATGCGCGTTGTAAATTTGCCGTTTAAAACCGGAATTGGAAGCCTTTTGATTTTAGAGGGGATAGTGTGACCCTGTGCAGCAGTGTATCTAACGATTCATGCTTTTGTCAGTTATTTTACTGCGTGACAGCACTTGTATATGTATGCAAGTGCTGTCCGTAAAGCAGTGAATTTTTATCGTTTCGTCTCAGCGACGTAAATTTCTACACGACGGTTTTGGGCGCGGCCAGCGCTTGTATCATTAGAAGCGACTGGCTCATGTGAACCTCGGCCGTTTATAGTGAATCGTGCAGGGGCGACACCTCTTGTTGTTAAGTAATCGCGTGTGCGAGTCGCGCGTTCAACGGAAAGTGGGTCGTTGATAGCATCGCTGCCAGTGTTGTCTGTATGGCCGACGATAGTGACCATGGTTGCCGGATTGTCGGCCAGGCTTGCAGCAAATTTATCCAGAATAGGGCGGAAATTTGATTTGATATCTGAGCGGCCGGTATCAAATGAGATGTCGCTAGGGATGTCCAGTTTCAAACGGTTATCCGCAGTCTGGCTGACTTGTACGCCTGTTCCCTGTGTGGCTTGTTCCATATCCTGTTTCTGTTTTTCCATTCGGGTAGACCATACATTACCAGCAACTGCACCAGCAATACCACCTAATGCAGCACCTGTTGCTGCACGGCCACCACCACCGTCACCGGTAGTTGCGCCCAGAATCGCGCCAAGACCTGCTCCAATTCCAGCGCCTGTCGCTGTTCCGCGTTGGGTTTCTGACATGTTTGCACAGCCTGTGAGTGCGAGGGTAGCGGCGAAGATGCTTATAATGAGTTTACGCATTATGGTTCTCCATTTAGGGTTAACTGATTTGTGGTTACTTAATGATTAAAAGTTAAAAAGGCGAGTGCCAAAGAGGCCTGCCAAGCCGATAATAATCAAATAAATAGCAACAATCAGGTTAAGCATTCTGGGCATTAACAAAATAAGAATGCCTGCGATTAATGCTGCGAGTGGGCCAAAGTTCAGGTGCAAATTCATGGTGTTTCCTTATCCTGAGAAGCGTAGCATTGGGACTCGGTTGGACGCGTAATCCTGAATTTTGTTCAGGTTGATTAGCCGAGTTAAAGGTTAACATTATTATTTTGGTTGATGCAAGTCAGTTAATTTGTATTATGGCATCACAATTTGATGCGGCTGGTGGCATTGCTTGAAATAACAATGGATTCAATATTTCGACCTTTTGATGTGTCTGTTATATAAATTTGGCTCAGTTAGTGGCTTGTGGCAAACTTGTATTAGATAGATTCCTCATTTTAGTGCAAGTCTCCGAATGTTTTAATTAGACTGTGCTATATCTATGCCAAGCGCCGCATTCTGCGAATATTTTTACATTACGTCAGTGCAGAAGGTTCCCCGTACTTATTGATGGAGTAATAATGAAAACAAAAGCAGCTATATCCTGGAAAGCAGGCACCCTACTCACTATTGAAACAGTAGATCTGCAAGGCCCGCAGGAAGGTGAGGTGCTGGTTGAGCTGAAAGCAACGGGAATTTGCCATACCGATTATTACACCCATTCAGGCGTTGATCCGGAAGGGATTTTTCCCTCAATTCTAGGGCACGAAGGGGCGGGGATTGTAGTGGATGTAGGAAAAAATGTGCGCTCCTTAAAAAAGGGTGATCATGTGATTCCCTTGTACACGCCTGAGTGCAGGGAGTGCAAATTCTGTCTTTCACAAAAGACGAATCTTTGTCAGGCAATCAGATCGACTCAGGGTAAAGGGCTGATGCCGGATGCCACATCTCGTTTCTCCATTGATGGTCGTCCCATATATCATTACATGGGCACATCTACTTTTTCCAATTACACCGTAGTGCCGGAAATAGCATTGGCAAAAATCCGCGAAGATGCTCCCTTTGACAAGGTTTGTTATATTGGCTGTGGCGTAACTACAGGTTTAGGTGCGGTCATTTTTACGGCTAAGGTTGAGGCTGGCGCGAACGTTGTAGTGTTTGGTTTAGGCGGTATTGGACTCAATGTTATCCAGGGTGCAAAAATGGTGGGTGCGGGAAAGATAATCGGTGTTGATATCAATCCTAACCGGCAAGAATTGGCACGTAAATTTGGCATGACGCATTTTATTAATCCCCATGAAGTCGAAAACGTCGTTGATCGAATTATCGAATTGACTGATGGAGGTGCTGATTACAGTTTTGAATGTATCGGTAATGTGAAGGTCATGCGCCAGGCGCTCGAGTGCACACATAAGGGCTGGGGGCAGTCGATTATTATCGGCGTTGCAGCTGCAGGGGAGGAGATTAGTACTCGCCCTTTTCAGTTAGTCACTGGGCGTGTTTGGAAGGGTTCGGCTTTTGGTGGTGCGCGCGGACGCACAGACGTTCCGAAAATTGTGGATTGGTACATGGAAGGCAGAATCAATATTGACGACATGATTACTCACCGATTAAGTCTTGAGCAAATCAATGAAGGCTTCGATTTGATGAAAAGTGGCGAGTCAATTCGCTCTGTCGTTATTTACTAGGGCGGTTTTTATGCTGGAATGTATCAGTGAGCACGCCTGTTTTGGTGGCGTACAAGGTTTTTATCGGCATGCGTCTACCGAAATTGGTCTACCAATGCGGTTCGCTGTCTATCAGCCGCCACAAGCCAAAGAAAGGAAGGTTCCCGTTCTGTTTTTTCTTGCGGGGTTAACCTGTACCGAAGAAACTTTCATGATCAAATCTGGCGCACAGCGTTATGCCGCGCACCACGGATTAATGCTGGTTGCACCTGATACCAGTCCTCGCGATACGGGCATTCCGGGTGAGGCCGATAGTTGGGATATTGGCACCGGGGCAGGGTTTTATGTTGATGCAATGCAATCGCCATGGTCTGCGCATTTCAGAATGGAATCGTATGTGGTGCATGAACTTCGAGCATTAATATTACAATCTTTTCCAGCTCGTTCAGATCGGTTAGGTATATTTGGCCACTCGATGGGTGGACATGGGGCATTAGTGCTGGCCCTTCGCAATCCTGAAATCTATGCTTCGGTGTCTGCTTTTGCACCCATTGCTTCACCTGTAAATTGTCCTTGGGGGCAAAAGGCATTTTCAACCTATTTGGGCGCCGATGAAGCTAGCTGGCGGCAATATGACGCCAGTGAATTGATAAAACAATCAATTATACCCTATCCGCAAGGTATATTGGTAGATCAGGGGCTGAGCGATAAGTTTCTTGAAGAACAATTGCGACCACATGATCTGGAATCTGCATGCCAAACAGCTCAACAGCCGCTTACGCTTCGACGACATGCTGGATATGACCATAGTTACTATTTTATTTCCACTTTCATGGAAGACCATATTGCTTTTCACCATCAGAATTTGAATAAGTAAGATAAATGGGAATAGTAATAAGTCTGCGGAATATTGATATAACTAAACGTCACGTCTGAGTAAATTCATAGGATATGTATGTACGAACAAGCTTCACACGCATTATTGAATGAAATTCTGCATAAGCTCAAACCTGAAATCGGGAACATGCGGTTACGGCATTTTTACACCCGGCTCGGTGCAAATTTTTACGCCATTCATTCGCTGTTCAATTTACTGTATGGTAATCGACCTGATTTCAAGCAACAAATGCTCGAACTGGTTGAAACATTGGCACTTCGCTACATTGAAAGATCACCCAATTTGCGCAAATCTGATCTGGCTCGCGAACAGGATTACAACTGGTTTTTAAGCCAGAAATGGGTGGGAATGGCGCTTTACTGTGACCGTTTTGCCGGAGACTTAAAAGGTTTGCGCACAAAGCTTCCATACCTTCAGGAACTGGGGGTGAACATGCTGCATATTATGCCTATTCTTGATTGTCCGCCTGACCATAGCGATGGTGGTTATGCAGTGCGTGATTATAGCAAGGTAGACCCGTGCTTCGGCACAACGGAGGAAGTTGAAGAGCTTGCTGCTACGCTCAAGAAACGCGATATGTTGCTGGTGCTGGATATTGTAGTTAACCATACTTCAAACGAACACGAATGGGCCACAAAAGCCCGTAAAGGCGACAAAAAATATCAGGACTATTACTACGTATTCGATGATCGGGAAATTCCGGACATTTATGAAGAAGCCATGCCTGAAATATTTCCGGCCACTTCACCTGGTAACTTCACTTGGGATGAAGAATTAGGTAAATGGGTGATGACAGTGTTTCATAGCTATCAGTGGGATTTGAACTATCGCAATCCGGCAGTGCTGATAGAAATGATCGATATCATCCTGTTTTGGGCAAACAAGGGTGTAGATATACTTCGTCTGGATGCTGTAGCATTTTTATGGAAAAAAATGGGCAGCGCCTGCCAGAATGAACGTGAAGCTCATCTTATCTTGCAATTAATGAAGGATTGCTGTCAGGTGACAGCGCCGGGCGTGTTATTCATAGCGGAGGCGATTGTTTCGCCAAGCGAAATATCCAAATATTTCGGCGAGGATGCAATCAATGCTAAAGAGTGCGAAATAGCTTACAACGCCACATTTATGGCGTTGCTCTGGGATGCCGTTGCGACAAAGAATGCAGCTTTGCTCAATCAGGGAATCAAAAACCTGCCAAACAAATTGGAACGAGCAACATGGCTTAATTACGTGCGCTGTCACGACGACATCGGTTTGGGCTTTGACGATCACGATGTCAGCCTGGCTGGATATGACCCGGCTCAGCACCGGCGTTTTCTGATTGATTATTTTACGGGGCGATTCACAGGTTCATCTGCCAAAGGCCTGCCGTTTGGCGAAAATCCCAAGACCGGCGATGCACGTATTTCCGGTTCTCTCGCTTCATTGGTAGGGTTAGAGTCTGCACTGGAAGCGCAAGATCCAGAAGCCATCGATGCAGCAATCAAGACTATCGTGTTGTTGCATAGCATGATTCTCTCATTTGGCGGTATACCCTTACTCTATTATGGAGACGCAATTGGCATGCTCAATAGTCTGGAATATCTCGCAGAACCCTCTAAGCGAGAAGACAATCGGTGGGTGCATCGCTCACATTTTGACTGGAACAAATCAGAAAAACGCCACCAGGCTGGCACGGTGGAGAATCGGATATTCAGTGCAATTAAAAAATTGATCGCATTACGTAAAGAAACCATAGCGTTTGCGGATTTTGACAATCGCCAATTGTTGAAAGTCGACAATCCGAATTTACTGGTTTTTTCCCGGACTGAACCGCAAAACAATCGCAATAGAGTGTTAGTTGCTGCGAACTTTAATGCTGAAGCGCAAACGCTCCCTGTCGGGGCTTTAAGAGCCTATGGTTTCTTTCAACTCGATGGCATGAACGACCTCTGCACAGGAGAGCATATTGCAGTTGAAAATGATGAAATTGTTCTACTGCCATTGTCTTGTTATTGGCTCACCGAGTAAAATTTGGGATGTTTGGCGACGAGTTCTTCAAACCTCCTTCAAGCATTATCAAATTTCCAAGCTGCTAATCGAAAATATCTTTCTGATTTGAAGATAAGTTGCAACTTGCGAATATTTCAGAGGAAAATACAAAGTGTTTATTCAAATTTCAGATTTATCTTCATGAGGCAAACAACCTATCAGATAGAAATGAATACACAAGGGAAAGGTCTTTACAGCTTTACCGATCAGATAAATCATTGGGTGAAGTTATCCGGCCTGCAAATGGGTCTGCTGACGATTTTTGTGAAACACACTTCTGCCAGCCTGCTGATACAGGAAAATTATGATCCTGATGTGCAGACCGATCTGGAACGGTTTTTTTCTCGTTTGGTACCGGAAGGCGATCCCATCTACAGTCACGTTCTGGAAGGGCCGGACGATATGCCTGCCCATGTGAGGGCTGCTTTGACCCAAACCCATTTGTCGATTCCGGTCGTTGCGGGAAAACCTGCATTAGGTACCTGGCAGGGGGTTTACCTGTATGAACATCGAACCGAATCACAGCGACGGCATGTGTTATTGCATCTAATTGGGGAATAACAATGGCGAAGCGGGCCCGCTTGTGGCAGACTTGCCGTTTGCTAATATTTTGAACTGACACGTGCAACCATTCGAACTCTTTATCGGCCTGCGCTATACACGCGCCAAACGCCGCAATCATTTCATTTCTTTCATTTCTCTGATTTCCATGCTGGGTATTGCGTTGGGAGTGGCAGCCCTGATTGTTGTCCTTTCAGTGATGAATGGGTTTCAGGAAGAGCTGCGGGCACGAATTCTGGGAGTAGCAGCACATGCGCAAATAAGCGGCCTCGATAATACGCTTTCAAATTGGCAAAGTGTCGAATCGCAGGCCATCAAGCATCCGGAAGTCGTTGCTGCTGCGCCTTATATCATGGCGCAGGGTATGTTGTCGTTCGATCAGAATGTTCAGGGCGTGATTATCCGCGGGATTCTGCCGGAGTATGAAGATAAGGTGGCAGATATTGGTCAGCATATGAAAGCAGGCAAACTGACCAATTTGCGTGCTGGTGAATTCGGGATTGTGCTTGGGTCTGAACTGGCGCGCGCTTTAGGTGTCGGGATTGGTGAAAAACTGGTATTGATTGCGCCGCAGGGGCAAGTCACCCCTGCCGGTATTTTGCCGCGACTGAAACAGTTCAGAGTGGTCGGTATTTTTGAAGTTGGGATGTATGAGTACGATAACGGTCTTGCGTTGATTGATATGGCGGATGCGCAGAAATTGTATCGCATGGAAGACAAGGTTTCCGGTATTCGCCTCAAGCTGAAAGACTTGTACAAGGCGCCTCAGGTGGCACAGGAATTGAGTGCGATGCTTTCAAGTGATTTGTACATCAGCGACTGGACTCGTCAACACGCCAACTTTTTCCGGGCGATCCAGATTGAAAAGAATGTGATGTTTATTATTTTATTGTTGATTGTCGCAGTTGCTGCCTTCAATATTGTCTCAACGCTGGTAATGGTGGTAACTGACAAACAGGCCGATATCGCGATATTGCGGACATTGGGGGCTTCTCCGGGCAGCATCATGAAGATCTTTATAGTGCAGGGTGCGTTGATCGGTGTGATTGGCACCATGATGGGATTGCTCGGTGGCGTGACCCTGGCTATGAATATTGATGTGGTAGTGCCAGCCATTGAAAGGCTTTTCGGTATCCATTTTCTGGCAAAGGATATTTATTACATCAGCGAGCTGCCTTCAAAACTGGAAATAAACGATGTAATGGTGATTGGCGCAGTATCACTTGTTTTGAGTTTGCTGGCTACGTTATACCCCAGTTGGCGCGCATCCAAAACCAATCCGGCAGAGGCATTAAGATATGAATAAGGCTCAGGATATGGTTCTTGCATGTCAGGATTTGCACAAGGTATACAAGCAGGGCAGGTTTGAAGTGCCTGTATTGTTCGGCATCAATATGTCGGTTGCAAAGGGAGAAACCGTTGCAATTGTTGGGGCTTCCGGCTCCGGTAAAAGTACACTGCTGCATCTTCTGGGCGGATTGGATAGTGCTTCCAGCGGTTCAGTAGAAATCATGGGGCGGGATATTCAGCATATGAGTGAAGCTGATCGCGGATATCTGCGTAATCAGTCACTGGGTTTTGTCTATCAGTTCCACCACTTGTTACCGGAATTCAGTGCGCTGGAAAATGTTGCCATGCCGCTGTTGATCAGGCGCATGGCCAAGAGTGAAGCTTATCAGACTGCAGAAGCGGTATTAAATGATGTGGGGTTGGGGCACAGGTTGTCGCATAATCCCGGCGAGCTTTCAGGTGGTGAGCGTCAGCGTGCGGCCATTGCCAGAGCCTTGGTCACCCGGCCTGCTTGCGTCCTGGCCGATGAACCTACCGGCAATCTGGACCGGCATACTGCTGAAGGTATTCAGGATTTGATGATGAACTTGAATGCGTCCTACAAAACCAGCTTTTTGGTGGTGACACACGACATGAATCTGGCATCGCGCATGCAACGCATTATGAAGCTGGATGATGGCGTTTTAACAAACGCCTGAGCACGCTATTGTATTTTATCAGCTGGCTTGATGCGCTTTCTGCGTCGATGCCAGTAAGCAACAATGTATAGTCGCCACAATAGCCGTACCAGAAAATAACTGATCAATGAGAGTAAACTGGCCAGCACTGCTGTGCCAATTAAAAACGTTTCACCCAGCGAACTGAGCCATTGGATGAATAGAACCGGAAATTCCAGCCAGTTATCTTCCTGCCAGTTAAATGTCAGCGGCGGGATGTTCCCTGCATTCTTCCCTGTAATGAAACTGCCAATTTTATATGCTGAATAAAAAATTGGTACAGAGGTGACCGGATTGGTAAACCAGGTTGCAGCAACTGCTACGGGTAAATTAACCCTGAATATAATTGCAAATAAAGCTGCAAATATCATTTGTACCGGGCCGGGAATCATCCCTGTAAACATGCCAACCGCAACGCCTCCGGCAACAGACTGACGGTTGAGATGCCATAAATTGTGGTGATGCAACACAGACCCGAAAACTTTCATGAGTTTGTTCTGCAGGATTTCGGCGTGGGTAGGTAAGTATTTTCTGAAATATTTGCGTGGCACTGAACTGTTCTTAACCTTTGTAATTCGAAATAAGATAACTCTTTCTGTCTATTTTATATAAAGACTGCTGTGTGGGTATGGTTTATATTAAAGTAAGTAGACTCCTGTGGTTACTAACAGGTTCAATACGCAACCAAATGAATCTTAAATCGAATGAATTGACCGATAGTGAAAACAGTACCTTTAAATGAAACTAAACAACTGCTTGGCCTTACCCAAGTGGAGGTGAGTGTTCGTTTAAAAGCAGATGGATTTAACGAGTTGCCATCCACCAAAGTGCGTAGCGTTTTGAGTATTGCTTTTGATGTTGTGCGGGAGCCCATGTTTTTGCTTCTGGTAGCGGCCGGGCTGATCTATCTGGTGTTGGGAGATTTGCGTGAGGCACTGATGTTGTTAATGTTTGTCTTTATCGTAATGGGTATTACGATTTACCAGGAGCGAAAAACCGAAAGAGTACTTGAAGCACTGCGCGATCTTACCAGTCCGCGCGCATTAGTCATTCGTGATGGCGAAAAAAAACGCATTCCTGGACGGGAAGTGGTGCAAGACGATATTTTGCTGCTGGCTGAAGGTGATCGGGTGCCAGCAGATGCCGTATTGTTTTCGTGTAACGATCTGCAAGCGGATGAATCTTTGCTAACGGGTGAATCCGTGACTGTGCGAAAAGCAAAATGGGATGGTGTCTTGAAATTGGTGCGTCCTGGTGGCGATGACTTGCCGTTTGTGTATTCCGGTACGATGTTGGTACAAGGGCAGGGGATAGCAAAGGTACTTGCAACAGGGGTGCATAGCGAGATAGGCAAAATCGGCAAAGCATTGCAATCCCATGAACCGGAAAAGACGCCATTACAGCATCAGGCCGGGCGCCTGGTTCGTAATTTGGCATTGATTGGCACGGCCTTAAGCCTGTTGGTGGTAGCGTTGTATGTCATCAACCGTGGTGAATGGCTGAATGGGTTGCTCGCCGGTATTACCCTTGCCATGTCGATTCTGCCTGAAGAGTTTACGGTTGTTATTACCGTATTCCTGGCTTTGGGCGCATGGCGAATTTCCCGTCAGAATGTGCTGCCACGCCGTGTTCCAGCTGTGGAAACACTTGGTTCTGCAACGGTGCTGTGCGTGGATAAAACCGGGACGTTAACGCAAAACCAGATGGCGGTAAGCAAGCTTTACGCCGGACAAGATAGCTATGCTATTGATTACGAAGATAAGAATCAGGAATTGCCTGAATCCTTTCATGAACTGGTTGAATTCAGCATATTGGCCAGTGAAGTAGAGCCTTTCGATCCCATGGAAAAGGCGTTTCATCGGCTCGGTACCCATTATTTGGCTAATACGGAACATCTTCACCAATCATGGTCTATTGTCCACGAATATTCTCTTGCACCCGATTTACTGGCCATGTCCCATGTGTGGGTTGCAACAGATCGTGATGAATTTGTTGTAGCTGCAAAAGGAGCCCCAGAATCCATAGCTGACTTGTGTCACATGAACGAGTCTCAGCTAAAGATAATCTCAGCACAAGCCAATGCAATGGCCAGTGAAGGTTTGCGCGTACTGGCGATGGCAAAAGCAACATGCCAGGGCGAGCCCTGGCCACAAATTCAACATGATTTTGATTTTGTGTTTTTAGGGTTGATCGGCCTAGCAGACCCGATACGCCCCAATGTACCGGAAGCAATCAAAGAGTGTCAAAGTGCGGGCATACGTGTGGTCATGATTACCGGCGATTTTGCAGGCACTGCAAGCGCTATTGCGCAGCAGGCGCGATTATGTGCAAATTGTGAAATTATGACTGGCGAAGAGCTGGATAATCTCGATGACACCGCACTGCAGAAGAGAATTCGATCCGCCAGTATTTTTGCCCGTATTGTTCCGGAGCAGAAATTGCGGCTAGTCAATGCTTTTAAGGCCAATGGTGAAGTGGTGGCCATGACGGGAGATGGCGTCAATGATGCCCCTGCCCTCAAGGCGGCCCATATTGGTATTGCCATGGGTGGCCGGGGGACGGACGTAGCGCGCGAGGCCGCCTCTTTGGTTTTGCTGGATGATGATTTCAGTTCTATCGTGCATGCTATCCGTTTGGGCAGACGCATTTTCGATAACCTGGAAAAGGCGATGTCTTACATACTGGCAGCGCACTTGCCTATAGCCGGCCTCACACTTGTTCCTTTAATGCTGGGATGGCCTTTGATTTTATCGCCCATGCATATTGTCTTTCTGGAAATGGTGATTAACCCAGCCTGTTCCATTGTGTTGGAAGCGGAATCCGAAGAAAATAACGTCATGAGTCGTCCGCCGCGCCATCCAGATCAGCCTTTGTTTGGTGGCTGGACCTTAGCGTTGAGCATTATGCAAGGGGTGAGTGTGTTGATGATAGTGCTGGCTGTCTATGGCATCGCTTTACATCGTGGTCAGGGTGAAGCAGAAGCACGCACGTTGGCATTTGCAACTTTGGTGATTGCTAATTTGAACTTGATTTTGACCAATCGTTCCCGGTCACGCAGTATATTGAGCATGTTTTCCCAACCCAATAGTGCCTTGTGGTGGGTGTTGGCCGGGACTATTGTTTTTCTTGGGCTGATTTTGTACGTTCCGGCGCTAATGGATATTTTCCACTTTGCTACCTTGCATGCGGATGATATGTTGCTTTGTACCAGTGCAGGGTTCGCCAGTGTTTTGTGGTTTGAAGCCATGAAATTGTGGAATGGCAGAAAACAGCAATTCTGAAACAAAAGCAGATATTTCGTGTATGCTAGCGTCATTCTCATTGGGCTTTGGTTTGTTTCTGCGTGCGCATCAATATTTTTTCTTTTGTTTCAGGTGTATGGCTACTTCAGCAACAACCGTTCCTGCCAGCATTTAGCTGGAACTGGTTATTTTTGGCCATCCCTTTGGTGGTATGGGCCATTATTCCTGCATCCACTAAATACACCCTCGTAATTCGACTTCTATTAATCAACACATTTTTTCTTGGGCTGGGTTATTTATTTGCTGCTGAAATGGCACATCACCGGCTTGCTGAAACGCTACCTCAGGCATGGGAAGGAAAAGATATTCAGATAGTAGGTGTGGTAGCAGCATTACCCCAACTGAGCCAAAGTGGTACCCGTTTCGAGTTTGACGTTGAGCAGGTAATTACTCCTGGCGCAATGGTGCCAAGCCATATTCAGCTTAGTTGGTACAGCGGAGATTTTCACAAACCGGTCGAAAATCCTGTTACAAAAGTGCATGCGGGAGAACGTTGGGTGTTGACTGTGAGATTGAAGCGCCCCCACGGTAATGTTAATCCTTATGGATTCGACTATGAAGCATGGTTGCTGGAACGCAATATACGTGCAACAGGGAGCATCCGAAATAATGCAGAAAACCAACGGTTACAGGCATTTATTCCCAGACCATCTTATCTGGTCGAATCCCTTCGCGAATATATTGCCCAGCGGCTGCAGCAAGGTCTGGGCGACAGGCCATACGCAGGTGTACTGGAAGCCCTTGCAATAGGCGAGCAGAGTGCAGTGCCGCAATCTCAGTGGCTGGTATTTTTGCGCACCGGCGTCAATCATCTGATGTCGATTTCCGGATTACACGTCACCATGATCTCAGGACTGTTTCTGTCATTAACCTACTGGTTATGGCGTCGCAACCATCGGCTGGTTTTATGGCTGCCTGCGCGTAAAGCCGCTTTGTTGGTTGGTGTTGTGGCTGCACTCAGCTATGCGCTCATAGCTGGCTTTGCTGTCCCTGCGCAGCGCACATTTTATATGCTGGCTATCGTTGCTGCAGCATTGTGGGCAGGCCGAATTACTTCGGTTTCGGTCGTTCTTTCCCTAGCGCTACTGGTGGTTTCTTTGCTTGACCCATGGGCCGTATTGTCACCAGGTTTCTGGTTATCATTCGGTGCGGTTGCCGTCATCCTATATGTGAGCGTAGGCCGTATAGGTAAGCCACACTGGTTTCGTGAGGCTATCACTACACAATGGGCCGTTACTTTGGGACTTGTTCCAGCGTTATTGGTGTTATTTCAGCAAGTCTCCATCATATCGCCCATTGCTAATGCATTTGCTATTCCGGTTGTCAGTTTAATAGTTGTACCGTTAACGTTGGCAGGTATTATTCCCGGATTCGGTTTTCTGTTAATCCTTGCGCACACCGTTATGGATTGGTGCATGCAAGGGCTGATGTATTTAAGCGCGCTACCCGACGCAGTATGGCAGCAGCACGCTCCGGTGGCATGGACAGCACCTGTCGCAATGTTTGGTATTTTATGGCTTTTATTGCCGAGGGGGTTTCCCGGGCGCTGGCTGGGTGCGATAAGTCTATTACCCGTTTTCTTGATACTGGCACCCGCGCCAAAAGGCGATGCGTTGTGGTTGACCATACTGGATGTCGGGCAGGGTTTGTCAGTGGTTGCCAAAACCGAACATCATGCCTTGCTTTATGATACCGGCCCGGGTTTTACAGAAGAGTCAGATAGCGGGAATCGCGTTATTTTGCCTTACCTGCGAGGAGCAGGCATACGGAATCTGGATGGCCTGATCGTGACGCATAATGATCTTGACCATAGCGGAGGCGCTATTTCAGTATTGGATGGCATACCGGTTGAATGGATGGCATCATCCTTGCCGCTTGATAGTCCGATACTAAAGCATGCATCACAATCAAAACGGTGTTACGCAGGACAATCGTGGCAATGGGATGGCATTTTTTTTGAAATGCTGTATCCCACTTCTGAAAGCTATTTAAACGATACCTTAAAAGATAACGACAGAAGTTGTGTATTAAAAATTGTAACGCCCTATGGCAGTGTTTTGCTGACTGGGGATATTGAGCGTGGTGCGGAACAGGAATTGCTGGATAGAGCACCGCAATCCCTAAAATCGACAATTTTATTGGCCCCCCATCATGGCAGCAAAACGTCATCGACAGAAGAATTTATAGCGAAAGTTGCGCCGGATGATGTGGTTTTTACAGTTGGGTATCGCAATCGTTACGGCCACCCAAAGCAACAAATCATTGAGCGATATAATTTGCTGGGAAGCAAGTTGATTCGTTCTGATCTGGGTGGTGCAATTGAATATAAATTCGAGAAAAATTTGAATTTGATATCCAGTGAATATCGGCAAGAGCACCACCGTTATTGGTGGGATTGACGATTTTAATACTTGGCAGTACTAGCGGAAAAAACGAAATTACATTGCATTTATGCCATAATATTTCATGATTTCAGTTCACCACACCTTAAATTCTTCCCCCTGCAAAGAAGGCGGGGATGTTCAGACCTGGCTTGATTCTCTTTCTCAACGTTTTACACCTGCTGAGATTGAAACGCTTCGACAGGCCTGTGAATTTGTAACGCCCCTCTATGTCGGTAAAGCAGAGATCACAGGCGCGCCTTTGATACAGCATGCGTTGGGCGCAGCTTCGATTTTGATCAGCATGAATATGGATTTTGAAACTATTTCAGCTGCCATTTTGCACGCAGTACCTGAGTCCATGGATGATTGGATGGAAACGCTGACAACGCGTTTTGGTCTGAATGTTGCCAAACTGGTGGAAGGCATTTCACGTATGGAGCAAATTCAGGAATTCAGTGAAATGCATGCTCAGCAAAGCCAGGAACAGGACAAGAAAAAAGGCGATAACACCCAGCAAGTAGAAGGTCTTCGCAAAATGTTGCTGGCGATGGTGGAAGATATTCGCGTTGTATTGATCAAACTGGCTGAACGTGCTCAAACCATGCGTTGTCTGGCGAATGCGCCGGAAGATTTGCAGAAATTCATTGCACGGGAAACCCAGGGACTGTTTTCCCCATTGGCTAATCGGCTTGGCGTTTGGCAAATTAAATGGGAATTGGAAGATCTTTCCCTGCGTTATCTGGAACCGGTACTTTATAAAAAAGTAGCCAAATTGCTTGATGAACGTCGAGTTGACCGTGAAAAATATATTACAGATGTCCTGCAGCAATTAAAGCAGGAGCTTGCTTCGGCAGGCGTCAAGGCTGAGGTCACAGGCAGACCAAAACACATCTACAGCATCATTAACAAGATGAAACGCAAGCAGGTTGAATTCAGTGAATTGTATGATGTGCGGGCCGTCAGAATATTGGTTGATGATGTCAAAGATTGTTATTCCACGCTCGGGTTAATCCACAATTTATGGCAGCCAATACCCAGCGAGTTCGATGACTACATTTCACACCCCAAAAGCAATGATTACCGTTCTTTGCATACCGCAGTCATTGGTCCTAAAGGGCTTGCGCTGGAAGTGCAAATACGTACATATGAGATGCATCAACATGCTGAACTGGGTGTGGCAGCCCATTGGCGCTATAAGGAGGGTGGCAAGTCAGATGCCCGGTTTGATGAAAAGATTGCCTGGCTGCGCAAAATTCTGGAATGGAAAGAAGAGGTAACCGATAGCGGTGACATGATGGAGCAGTTCAAAAATGAATTGTTCCAGGACCAGGTCTACGTATTGACACCTCAGGGTAAAGTCATTGATTTACCAAAGGGCTCAACTCCCATAGATTTTGCATACCTCCTGCACACCGATCTGGGGCACCGCACTAGGGGCGCCAAGGTGGATGGCAACATGGTGCCGCTCAACTACAAGTTGCAGAATGGCCAGCGTGTTGAGATTCTATCTACAAAACAGGGCGCACCAAGCAGGGATTGGTTAAATCCCAGTCTAGGCTATCTTCAAAGCCCCCGTGCCCGAGCCAAAGTGCGACACTGGTTCAAGTATCAGAATTTTGAAGAAAATGTCTCGCAAGGCAGAGCGCAACTGGATCGCGAATTGCATCGGCTAGGTGTGACATCGCTTAATCAAGAAAAGCTCGCCCAAAAACTGCACTTCAATAAGCTGGAAGACTTACTGGCTGCTATTGGACGTAGCGATGTGACGCACCGCCAGATCATACTTGCTATCCAGGATGAAGTCGCTCCTAAAACCGAAGAAGTGAGCAAGCCTTTCACACCAAGGCCATCGGTAGCAACCGAATCCCCTGCAGGTATTTTGATTGAAGGAGTGGGCAATTTGCTCACCAACATGGCAAAGTGCTGCAAACCGGCACCGCCAGATCCCATAGTAGGTTATGTGACGCGTGGCAGGGGAGTGACTATTCATCGTAGCGACTGCAAGGCTATGTTGCGCCTGACGGATGAAAGGCGGAGTCGGCTAGTTAATGCACAGTGGGGTGGAAAAAAAGCCTCTGCATTTGCGGTAGATGTTGAAGTGGATGCCTATGACAGACAGAGCTTGCTGCGTGATATCACGGATGTTTTTGTCAGAGAAAAGGTTAATGTGACCAAGGTTAATACGTTAAGCAAAAATAATCGGGCCAAGATGCAATTCACGATTGAAATAGCTGATCTTGAGCAATTAAGTCGATTGATAGCGTTGATTCACCATGTTCCCAATGTAATGACAGCCAGACGTCAAAATTAATCTTGTTTGTGTAATAAGTTGTATACACCTGTGATTCATGTGTTTCTTTAATGGTAATGAATTGAAAATACGATGGATTTGTTTTAAATGCTATTTGTTGTTTATCTTCAATTCATTTGAAAAATATCGCTTTCAGGTAGTTCAATTGGTTAATCTACGATTCGCTAATTGAACCCAATGGAATTCTCGGTTACAATACGCAGGCTTTTTTAGGCGGTTAGCTCAGCTGGTTAGAGCGTCTGGTCGACATCCAGAAGGTCGGAGGTTCGAGTCCTCTACCGCCTACCACATTTATTTTAGTTATAATTTTGTAGCTATATGTTAAAAATCCATGTTTTTGGATTTTTTCTCCCCTTCTTTATAATCCTAATTATCTGTTACAAAATCTGATAGTAATCTCTAAAATGTCATATGTTTGCGTATCAGATTTTCTCAATTGATCACTTCTGATAACGCTTCAAATTTTTGTGATTGATTATTGCAAAAAACCTTGTTTAAAAAATTACTTGTTACTCAATTGGTTACATTGTTATTTATATAGTTGAATATATCAATCGTCTTGAAATATTATTTACGTTTCCTATAGTAAACGCAGGTGGATTTTAACTGCCTTATTTGAACGCAAAAATATAATTCAGGAGATACATCATGGACGATACTACAAAAACCGGAGTGGCAACATCAAATAAGGGTAAAGAGATACAAAAATCAGCGCCTATGCGTGTGATGAATCCGTTTGAAGAAATGGATGAGATGTTCGATAATTTTTTACAGCGTGGATGGATGAGTCCTTTTCAAATGAATCGCCCAATGTTGCGTTCTTTTGACAGGGCATTTGAAGGCAAAGTGCCAAGTGTGGATATTATTGAACATGATGGGGATATTTTGGTAAGGGCAGAAGTTCCAGGTGTTGATAAAAAAGATCTGGATATTTCTGTGACAGAAAACACGGTTACCATCAAAGGTAAATCCAGTCACGAAGAAAAAGAAGAGAAGGGTGATTATTACCGGTGTGAGATATCACGAGGTGCATTTGCTCGAACCGTATCTCTGCCCCACGATGTTGATCCGGACAATGCGAAAGCGAGTTTTAAGGATGGATTGTTGGAAATGACTATTCCCAAACTGAAGAAATCCAAGCGCCATAGTGTCAATATCGATTAAATATCAAACAACTTTTTTGATGTGACCGTTCAGTAAGACTTCGAGTGTAAATCAGCTGTAAATGGATTTGCGCTCGAAAAATTGTTATAGTTAACATTAATAAATCGCAATAACATATTGTTATTATTTTATTATTAATGTTTCAGCTATTACTTGGAGCGAGTTGGTTTTATTAAGCCATTTCATTCAGGAGTGTTTGTTATGTCAGAAGTTAAATCTAAATCCCGAAGCAAGAGTAATAATTCATCCCCTACCTCTAAAACGAATATATCTAGTAAGTCAAAACAGGCAAGTTCTGCTGCTCAGATTACAAATTCTGTTACTCCGGAAGAACGCTATCACATGATTGCAGAGGCAGCCTATTTTCGTGCCGAAAGTCGCGGTTTCGTATCGGGAGATCCTTCACACGACTGGTTTGAGGCTGAAGCAGAAATCGAGCGTATTCTTCAACACCAAAATAGCGAATCGAATGGGGGGAATAAACAAGCTTTTCAAAGTAAGCTTGAAGCGCAGCTCAAAGAGTGGGACGCGAAGCTTGCTGAATTAAAAGAAAAGGCATTGGAAACTACAGCAGAGATTCGCGAGGATTATGAAAAACAGTTGCAAATTCTTTCGGGTAAAAGGGCTGTCGCTCATGCAAAAATGCAGGAATTGAGCCAGCGAACTGAAGATGCCTGGGAGGATTTGAAAGGTGGCACTGAAAAGGCTTGGGACGAAATGCGAAAAGCGCTCAATCAAATTGCATCTCGTTTTAAATGAGTTGTCCGGGGTGAGTTTGAATAGTTGGTTTCCAAGTGATCGGAGCGTGCAATGAATCGACTATTGAAGTTCATGATATTGAGTTTAGTCGTAACTGTGACTGGGTGCCAAAAAAAGGAAGAACCTTCGCCACTTAAAACAAGTTCTGAAGAGGTTCAGAAGTCAACCACTGAGGGCAACGTGGCGAAGGCAGGCAAATTGAATCAAGGTCGCAATGAGTTTGTCAGATAAATTCTGACAGAACTGGATGAAATGAACACCAAAATGACGGAACTCCGGAGAACAGCGCAAACGGCTACTGGCGAGGCGAAGGATGGCACTTCCTGATAGCTGGTTGATTTGAAGTGTTATTCAATCTCTTGGCGGAGGATTGATGAAAACTATCAATTGTTTTCAGCAACCCCTTGGTGATCATCGCGTGTCAGTTTGCAATGCTTCCAGCAGACTACGGATGACGGTTTCTCTTAAAGATTGCCATTGCCGCGTTCCATTGAAAACGTGTTTTTGGTTGATTTCCAATTCTATTCCCACATAATTTTCAGGCTTAAACTGGCGTCTTAAATAGGCTGTGAAACCATCAGACTTACCTGTATAGGGGTAGTTTCTGCGCACTTTCAGTTTGGGTAGCTGTGATTTAAATGCGGTTTGCCAGCGAGAGCATAGTTCAGCTTCGGCTTGTCGCGTTGGATCATAAAGCAGACCAATATCAGCATTGCGTATTTCTCCGTTAAGCTCGGGTGTGAAGCTATGAGATGAAATGTGAATAACCATTTTGTCTTGTTTAATGGCATTGGCAATAACCGACTCAGCTTTGTTTCGGTACGGCAGGTAATAGTGTTTAAATATGTCATCGCGAATGGCTGATGGCGCTTGAGACACGGTTTCAAAGTGAAGTTTCGGATGCCCGATAGACCGGTTGAGATCGATGAGCAGGCGACTGGTAGTAGATATGAACAAGGGTGCGGAGAGTGTTTTGGCCAGTAATTTTGCCATGGCAAGCGCGCCCGCATCGTAGCCACGATGAGATTCAAGCAGTAGCTCATGGCCTGTGAACAGATGACGAAATTGAGGGGGAATCCGATTGCCGCCGTGCTCGCAAGTAATCAGAAATTGAATGGTCTTAGGCATGTTGCGGTTGAAACACTTGCCCATTTTCGAGGCAATTGCAAAGCGACAGGTAAACTGCTTTCAGGTTTTGATGACTGAAATCTCCGCTAACGGCTTGAAGAATGCGGCGAGCAAGTGGCCCTTGTTCCAGAATGATATTCAAGATTGCATGCTCGGTTTCATCGTGGGCAGGTTTATGCCACATCAACACTTCGATAAAGTGTCGCCACAGTTCCCGTGCTTCACACCTTGCCACGGGGAAACCCATAAGAGTAAGAAAGTCTGCATCTTCTATCATTGCCTTTTCAGCATCGCGTATGCAGTGGTGCATGATCTGTACCAGGCGCTCCGTGCTGAACTGTTGTTGCTTTTCCAGTGTCGCCCAATGGTTATCATAAAAGGCTCTGACAACAGCAATGACAGCACTAGCAATAGCAAGATCTGCCTGTGGACATTCTTGCAGATCAATTACCCTGATTTCTATCGCATTCCTATCGAAGCGCGGAATGGCGCCCCGGGCGTTGAGCCATTCATGTTGAAGCACCCCATCGGGATCAAATATCGCTATGTCGCGATACATGGGGGAGAGTATCTGCTCAGCGTATTGGAATTTTGTCATCGCAGTTTCAGGAATGACTTGGCCGATAATGGAAGGGATTTTGATAGGGTGGGAGCGATACACTTCCATACGACAATCCTGAAAATGCGTGAGATTGCCTTCTATAATGGGTGAGCTTGCGGCGATAGCCGGAATGATGGGAAGTACAAGCCGGATTGCAGCATGGAGTCGGGAGAATTCCTCGTCATTGAAAAATGGCAAATTCAAATGCATGCTTTGCAGGTTTGCCCAGCCATGTTGTTTGCAATTGAAAATGTGGTCAAAAGCTTGGTAAATATCTGCATGATCGTGGTCCCATAGCCTTGTTTCGTTACTTGGGTTCATCCATGGATGCATGGCTGAAGGCATGAGCATTGCATTGTGAGGTGCTAACAATCGGTTGATGTATTGAATTTCTGCCTGGAAGGTAGCAACAAGGGGCGCGATGGCTGGAACAGGGGAGGGGTTTTTAATTTCTATGAGATGTTTGACCAGTTCATTGGACCAACCGACTTTCCCTCTTGCAACGTCTGAAACATAGCTTCCGGCTTCCATACGTAGCAGCTCGTCAGCCATGGGTATGACAGCAAGGGTATGTTGATCAACAATCATGTACTCCAGCTCTATTCCATACCCCGTGAACGCATGGAGTGCCAAATTACCACTCATCGCGAACCCCGTTTACGTTCTTCGATGCGCCTCAAAAATGATCCCATGATTTCCCGGTAGATTGCATCTTTCAGCACATCATCTTCATTTCCGGCATCGACATTTGGGTTATCGTTAATTTCGATAACATAGCAACGGTTTTCCTGTTGTTTGAGGTCGACGCCATATAGCCCATCCCCTATGAGATTAGCTGCCTTGAGTGCGGTCATCACAACTACCTCAGGCGCTTCACTCACTGACACAGCCACCGTAGGCCCCTCACTTAAGATTTGCCGCTGTTCATCACGTTTGACTATTTGCCAATGTCCGCGAGGGAACATATATTTGGCCACGAAAAGCACACGACGGTCCAGAATACCAACACGCCAGTCAAATTCCGTTGGCAGCCATTCCTGAGCAATAATGAGTTCCGATTTTTCCATGAGTTCGCTTGTTTTAGTGCGCAATTCCGCTTCTGTTGTAACTTTTACTACTCCACGCGAAAATGAACTGTCAGGTTGCTTAAGCACACAGGGCAGGGCAAGGAGAGGCACAATTTGTTCAATATTGTCACGGTGAACGATCAACGTTTTGGGCGTTGGAATATTGTTTCGAGTAAGCAATTCTGCCAGGTAGACCTTGTTATTGCATTTTAGGATGGAATCGGGATCATCAATTACCACCAGGCCTTCTGCAACAGCACGCCGGGAGAAACGAAAAGTGTAATGATTAGCGTAAGTGGTGTCGCGAATGAATAAGGCGTCAAATTCTGGCAGTCTGCCAATATCTGTACGGGTGATAAACTCCACTTGCAAGCCCAGGCTTTCAGCTGCCTTCTCGAATTTTTTCATGGCCTTTGAATTGGATGGCGGCTCTGTATTGTCAGGTGCATGCAGGATGGCCAGGTCGTAACGCGGTGCTGGCCGTTTACGCATGTGCTGTCTGCGCCCCATGAAATAGTCAGTCGCAGCTTTCACCACAAATTCCTGATGATGGGGCGGAATGTCACTGGCAGCAATAGCCCGTACAGTACGGATGCGCCACTGATTGCGCTTGCGCACGAAATAAGCGCGCAACAGGGGCGACTGCAACAGGTTAAAAAGTTGATGACTCAGCGTAGCGTATCGATTGGCTAAATTTTGTCCAAAATAGATACTGAGCTCAAATTCATCCGATTTAATGGTTGATAATGATTTTTCTATCAATTCATCCAGACTTTCAGTAAGAAGGCGAACCAGATTTTGTGATTGCAAGTCTTCCATTGTGCCAACTTTTGGAAGCGGTTTCTGGCCACGCGCTTCCGCAAGCAACGAAACGTAATAGCCGATACTTTGGTAATGGTAGGATTTGCAAAGGTTAAATACCTTGATAGAGCGATCATTACCATAGGCTGGATCGGTGAGATAGGTGCGCGCAGGTACTACCTCCACACCCGGTACTTCAAGTGGCCAGTCCCGAGGGTTATTCACGACGAACAAGTTACGCATTGGATTATTTTTTGCCGCGCTGGGGTTGAATGACTAGCAGATTGGCGTCATGAGTGACGATACCGAGTAATACAGCACCCAATACGCGATCGATATTTATCCAATATTCATGAGTGGGGCCGAATGGGTGAGGCCCATAGGGGTCCGCTACCAAGACTGTGCGGTTTATCCTGTTGTATCCCGCTATGACGACAAAATGCCCGCTTGGTGTACCACGAACGTCGTCCGGGGTGTCTTCAGGTCCGTATTCTCGTGCGCAACGATAAAGATAAGTTGAACTTAGTCCAGTCAGTATCGGCGTATTGCGACGTAATAATCCCCTGATAAGCGGGCGTGTCAGGTCCTGGAATCGAAGTCGGCCCCCCAGATTCAGAAAATCCAGGTAACCTGCAGTGGCAAGCAATAGTCTGGAGTCATTCTTAACTTCACTCTGGCGCTGAAGGCGTTCGGCGATATCCACTGCCGGCTTGGCAAACCAGGTGGGGTCAAATACCATCAGGTTGTAAGTGTAAATGGTAGCCTTAAAACCTTTGCGCAATGCATCACAAGCAAGAAAGACTGCAAATGTTCCCCCATGTTCGAATTTTTGTGTTCGTTCAATAACACTGTCAAGTGATCCATTTTCTCCCCAATAACGATATATCGCATTAAGGCAGGTAGGCCCGCAAGTGGTTTCATTTGGCTGAGGCTGCATTTTGACAGGCAGTTTCAGCGTAGTTGGCAGCATATTGGTAAAGCCTTCTATGTATTTTTTAATGGTTTTTTTGTACGCAATTTAAATATAGTTGATAAGGCAAATTTATTTACCATTATGAAAATAAATAATTGATGAACTGGGGTAATCGGAAAGATCGGGAGGTGTGAAATTCCCTAATACCGGCTTTATGCGAGCTGTCTGCTATATTTGATGATAGTTAATTCAAAAATGGTATTTCCACAGCTAAATGCATTAATCGCCGATGAATATTGCAAACCTGCCAATTGCTGAAGTCCTGACCAGCCTTAAGGCATCAGAACAAGGGCTGAATTCTGCGGATGCTGAAAGGCGGCTGAGAGAATTTGGCTACAATCTTATAGAAGAGATTAAAGGTAAACCTCTCTGGATTAGATTTTTAAAGGAATTCACGCATTTTTTCGCGCTGATTCTATGGGTTGCTGCAGGACTTGCGATGTTTGCTGAACTCAGAAACCCAGATGAAGGCATGTGGCAGCTCGTCACTGCAATTGTTGGTGTTATATTGATCAACGGTTTTTTCTCGTTCTGGCAGGAATATCGTGCCGAGCGAGCCATTTCAGCCCTCAGAAATTTGTTGCCTCAGAATGTGAAAGTCATGCGTGATGGACAACTCCAGACAATTTCTGCCAACTTGCTTGTACCAGGTGATGTTGTCCTGTTTTCTGAAGGCGATAATGTGCCGGCTGACTGCCGACTGATTCAGGCTTCTGGTGTCAGGGTAAATACTTCGACTATTACCGGTGAATCCTTGCCTAAGGCAAGAACCGCAGCCGGCACTGATATAGGTTCGGCGCTTGAAGCAAACAATCTGCTGTTAGCAGGAACTTCACTGGTATCTGGGGAAGGAAAGGCTGTTATTTTTGCGACAGGCATGCATACAGAATTCGGCAAGATTGCGCATCTGACGCAAACCGAGGGCGAGGCAGGATCTCCATTGCAGCGAGAGATTGTACGTTTGTCAAAACTGGTAGCAATGTTTTCTTCAATATTAGGATTGATCTTTTTCGGAATTGGTTTTGTTATCGGTTTGCCTTTCTGGGATAACTTCATGTTTGCTATTGGAATTATAGTTGCCAACGTACCTGAGGGTTTGTTGCCTACGGTCACATTGTCATTAGCCATGGCTACTCAACGGATGGCAAAACGGAATGCTTTGATACGCCACTTGCCTGCAGTCGAAACCTTGGGTTCAACTACTGTCATTTGTAGCGACAAAACTGGCACGCTGACACAAAATAAAATGACAGTGAAACGTATTTTTTCCGATGGCGTACTTTACCCACCAGATGTTGTTGATGCTTGCGCAATTAATGTGCAACTGCTGCGTAATGCACAGTATTGCCATAGCCTTAAGCGCAGTATTCATAACAGCCAAGTTACCTGGCTTGGCGACCCCATGGAGTTGGCCCTTGCCGAGTTTGCAAAAAATATGAATGATTTTGGCGAAGCACCGCTCATTAGCGAGATTCCTTTAGACAGCGAGCGTCGCAGAATGTCAGTTGTCATCGAACATAGTGGTGAATTGTGGCTTTATTGCAAGGGAGCTCCTGAAACAATTATGAGTTTGTGTGAACACGTGGATTTAAGTGGGGTGCAGACGCGACTTGATGATACAGCCCGACGTCGTGTAAGCGATGCGCAGGAGGAAATGGCTGGAAGAGGATTGCGGGTATTGGCTTTTGCCTATCGTAAGCTGTTGATCAATGAGATTCCCGCTGAAAAAGAAATGGTGTTCTCAGGTTTGATCGGGCTGCAGGACCCGCCCAGGCCGGAAGTGCCGGAAGCTATGGAACGATGCCGCACGGCAGGTATCAAGGTCATCATGGTGACTGGTGATCACCCTCATACAGCAGTTGCAATTGCACGTGAAATCGGCATGGTGAAAACCGAAAATCCTCTCGTAATGCATGGTGAAGCACTACGCAAATTAACCCCGGCACAACTACAGATCGCACTGGATAGCCCGGAAATATTATTTACTCGTGTGACGGCTGAGCAGAAGATGCTGGTTGTTCAGGCATTAAAAAGAAAGGGTGAAATTGTTGCGGTCACTGGAGACGGCGTGAACGATGCACCAGCATTAAAATCTGCGCATATTGGCATTGCAATGGGGATAGCCGGTACTGATGTTGCCAAAGAAGCGGCCGACATGATTTTACTGGATGATAACTTTGCCAGCATAGTCAATGCGATCGAAGAGGGGAGAGCGGTTTTTGAGAATATTCGCAAATTTCTGACTTATATTCTTAGCTCGAATATACCGGAAATAGTGCCGTACCTTGCTTTTGTGCTGTTCAAAATTCCGCTTCCGCTCACCATCATCCAGATTCTGGCCGTGGATTTAGGTACGGATATGTTGCCTGCCCTTGCGTTAGGGGCCGAGCGACCAGATCGTGGGCTGATGCAACAGCCACCGCGACCATCAAATGAGCGACTGTTGTCTTGGCCCCTCATTACAAGGGCCTATCTCTGGTTGGGAATGATGGAAGCGACTGTGGCAATGACCATTTTTTTCTTTATGTTATACCAGGCTGGTTGGCACTATGGCGAGATGCTCAATAAAACTTCATCACTTTACATACAGGCCACAACGGCTTGCCTGGCTGCTATCGTTATGACGCAAGTAATTAATTTATTTCTTTGCCGTCATCCCAGAGAATCTTCACTTCGTTTTACACTGAAACGAAACCCTTTATTAATACTTGGCTTGATTGTCGAACTTACTATCATATTTGCAATTGTTTACACACCACTTGGAAATATGCTGTTCGGCACTCAACCACTATCAGCAGAAATTTGGCTGTTGATGATTCTTATGGCCTTGGGGATGGGGCTTCTGGAGGAGATAAGAAAGCACTTCGTACGAAATCGTCACTAGAAGCTTCATGACATCAGGCGTTGAGTAATGACTGGTTGACATGTTACAACAGTATGTATGTCAAGTCAGGTAGATATCTGATTTATATAGGCTATAAAAAAATGAGAACTGCTTGAGGAGAGCTCATTATGCTGCGTGATCAAATGTTTAACCAGATAGAGCAGAGAATTCGAAAATTAGTTTTGCCCATGAGCATTAATTTTTGGGATGAGCGAGAGATGAATCTTGGCAAACACTCTAAAGTTAAATTGTCTGTGCGATCACCCCATGCACTAACTTCATTGGCTAACCCTAGCATGGGGAAGCTGGCAAAAAATTACGTTGAGCAACAAATTGATTTGGAAGGAAGCATGCATGACATCATTCATGTAGGCGAAATGTTTTGTGATGCGGCTTCCTGCATTGCTCAACCAAGCAGGACAGGATTGAGCTGGTTAAGGCAGTCAAGGGTAGATGCCAGCAAAGAAATAAGCTATCACTATGATGTATCTAATGATTTCTACAAACTGTGGCTGGATAGACGCATGGTCTATTCCTGTGCGTACTTTAAACACCCTGATGACAGTCTGGATTTGGCGCAGGAGCAAAAACTTGAGCATATTTGCCGCAAGCTGGATTTAAAGACTGGCGAGCAGTTTCTCGATATTGGCTGTGGTTGGGGCGGATTAATATTTTGGGCAGCAGAGAATTATGGTGTCAACGCAACAGGAGTCACCCTGAGTCTAAATCAATATGAATATGTTCAAGAGCAGATTGTTAAACGTGGTTTGCAGGATAGATGCAAAGTCAGGTTAATGGATTACCGTGATGTGCCGGTAACTGAAAAATACGAGAAAATTTCATCAGTTGGCATGTTTGAACATGTGGGAATGAAAAATCTTCACCAATACTTTGGCAAAATATATCAGTTACTGCAACCTGGAGGCTTGATGCTAAACCACGGGATCACAGCAGCAAATCTTGGAACAGATGGATTAGGCAGCGGAATCAGCGAATTCATCGAACAATATGTTTTTCCAGGTGGAGAGCTGGTTCATGTGTCAGATGCAATTGAAATCATGTCTCAGCAATGTCTTGAGTGTGTGGATGTAGAAAATTTACGTCCACACTATGCTAAAACCCTTTGGAATTGGGTAGAAAATCTGGAAGCCGGTCAGCAGGAAGCAAAGGAATTGATAGGTGAGAAAAAATTTCGAATTTGGCACATCTATATGGGAGGTTCAGCCCATGCTTTCGAAAGGGGATGGATGTCCTTGTTTCAGATCGTTGCAGGTAAACCCCTTTCTGATGGAACGTTGCCTTACCCCTATACTCGCGACCATGTATATGTATAAACCCTATGCAAGCAACCAAATTGGTTATTAGCTATTACAAAATGAGATCTGATTTTCCAAAATTTAGCGAAACTCAATCAAATCCGAAAATGCCAGCCTGTGCTTAGCAGGTTGGGGGTGCTTGCGATAGCCTATAGGTAGAACCAGAGCTACCTCATACTGGTTGTGATCAATTTGCAGGATGTGCCTCACCTGATCCGTTCCAAAAGCACCAATTGGGCATGAATCTATACCGATTGCTGCCGCTGCAGTCATCATGTTGGCAGCGGCAATATGGCATTGAGCAACGCTCCAATCCGTGAGATCCCTGTTTTGCACAAACTCACGATAAAATTGATGAAATTCTTCAGTTTTATCAGGAGGCAAATTAAGGCGGCTGAATTGCGCTATAACGTATGCACTATCAGGTTGCAAATCAGATATCTTGGCAAGGATAACAATGACATCGCTGCTGGAACTGATCTGTGGTTGGTCTGAGCAAGCGTGCCGAAGCTTTACTTTTAATTGCGGAGATTGAACCACAATAAATTTCCAGTGCTCCAATCCCATTGACGATGGTGAGAGACGTCCGGCTTCCAAAATAAAATCCAGATCAGATTGCGGTATTTTTCTTGAATCATCAAACAACTTGCAGGCATGGCGAAAATAGAATGCATCCAATAAGGCGTTTTTCATTATCATGGCTTTTCCTTGATGAAATCTACCCAATTCACAAATGGATAAATCCCGAAAACGGATAGAAAGTGCGTATTTATTCTCCAAATTTATGGGGCAATCGAGGTAACGAGTGTCTTAAAAGTAACAGTTCGTGCTGTTGCTTATTTTCCTTCCTGCTCCCCTACGGGTTCAGCATCATGTGTCTGTGGATGCGCAGTTCGCAGCCATCCCGCCTCACTATCCCAGAAAAGAGGTTTTTCAGTTTGCAACAGGTGGAGCAAATTGCGGAAGTCATCCGAATTCAGGTTGGTTAGCCGAAACAACTCTGTCAGACGGGTTGCACTTCGTAAAATGATCCGACCACAACCTGGTTTATCTGGGCTTCCGGAAGGCATCCATTCTGCGTAGTAGTTGCCAATATTGACGACTGCCATTATGACTTCTCCTTGATAAGGTTCTCTGAAAATAATGAATCGATGCACACATCTATTTCAGTATAGAAGTTTCTCTATGAATATTTTTGGAGAAATTTAATTTGTTCAACACGCGAAATTAACTGCTTGAATTGTTGATAAATGCGTATTGATTTTTTGTGATGGCACATCTTAAATTAAGGAATAGAGCAGATCAGTATGAGTTAATGTGCAAGGGGTGAAATTATGGCTATAGATGAAATTTGTAACCGGGAAGTGGTGATAGCATCAAAAGATACGACCGTTCTGGAAGCGTCTCGGCTCATGCGCCAGTATCATACGGGTGACCTGGTGATCGTGGAAGAAATGAATGGCTTGCGAGGTCCGATAGGGATTGTGACAGACCGTGATCTTGTCATTGAAGTTGTCGCTATGGCACTGGATTCATCTGTAATTACGATTGGTGACATTATGGGGAGCGAACTTGCCGTGGTGAATGAAAGTGAAGGTGTTTTTGAAACTATGCGTTACATGCGAACAAAAGGGGTACGTCGACTGCCGGTGGTAGATGTTAAAGGGGCATTGGTTGGCATTGTGACTCTGGACGATTTACTTGAACTGCTGGCAGAAGAGATGAATGAGCTATGCAAAACTGTTTCAAATGAGATAAAACACGAAAGTCAAACCCGCTCAACACATGTTCATTTTTGAGGCAAATTTTTCAATATTCAGAAACAGAACCAAGGAAAACATAGTTGAATAATGTTGAATATCTGCAGTTTTCTCCTAGAGGGGAGGGCTTATTGCAGTATCACAGTGGTTGTGCGAAAATGCGCCTTTACCGAGAAACTAAAGTGATAGTGCACTTTTGAAGTGAGTCTTGTACTATTTACTGGTTCCGGATTTAGCAGGCGCCGTGCTTCTAGCTAAATTGAATAATTAACAAGGGGACGAAAATTCGTTTCCTTTGATAGGTTAGAAAGCGAGGGAATAATCCCGATCGCGCCTACAACAATACAGAGTGCGGTTATCCGCACTTTTGTTTTTTCTGGAACGTGTATCTATGCTTGTTGTCCGTTTGCCTGATGGCTCTGAACGCAATTTCGACAGTCCAGTAACGGTCGCCGATGTGGCCGCCAGCATTGGTACTGGATTGGCGCGTGCTGCGCTAGCCGGTAAAGTGGATGGAAAGTTAGTTGATACATCGTATCTGATTGAAAAAAACGCTGATCTTGCAATAGTTACTGATAAAGACGCCGATGGATTGGATGTAATACGTCACTCCACAGCCCATCTGCTAGCTCAAGCCGTCAAAGAACTGTTCCCGGATGCGCAGGTGACGATTGGCCCTGTAATCGAAGATGGTTTCTATTATGATTTTTCCTATAAGCGCCCGTTTACACCTGAAGATCTGGCTGCGATCGAAAAGAAAATGAGCGAGATTGCCAAGCGCGATTTAAAAGTAGAGCGCAAAGTGCTTGAAAGAACGGATGCGATTCGGTATTTCATGGATCTGGGAGAGCATTACAAAGCGCAGATCATTGAGTCTATACCGGGTGATGAAGACGTATCGCTGTATAGCCAGGGCGATTTTACCGATTTGTGTCGTGGCCCCCATGTGCCATCTACTGGAAAACTGAAAGTATTCAAGTTGATGAAGTTGGCAGGTGCTTATTGGCGCGGCGATTCAAAAAATGAAATGCTGCAGCGCGTATATGGCACAGCATGGACCAAAAAAGAAGACCAGGAAGCCTATCTGCACCGTCTGGAAGAGGCAGAAAAGCGCGATCACCGCAAGCTGGGCAAGGTGCTGGATTTTTTCCATATCCAGGAGGAAGCGCCTGGTATGGTTTTCTGGCATCCCAATGGATGGGAGATCTGGCAACAAATTGAACAATACATGCGCCGCAAGTTAGTGGACCACGGATATCAGGAAGTTCGCACTCCACAAGTAATGGATCGCGCATTGTGGGAAAAATCAGGACACTGGGAAAATTACCGTGAAAACATGTTCACGACGCATTCCGAATCCCGCGATTACGCAGTAAAACCAATGAATTGTCCTGGCCACATTCAAATTTTCAATCAGGGCTTGAAGAGCTATCGCGAATTGCCATTGCGTCTGGCTGAGTTTGGATCGTGTCATCGCAATGAGCCATCAGGTTCACTACACGGCATTATGCGTGTACGTGGTTTTACACAAGATGATGCCCATATTTTCTGTACTGAAGCGCAAATTCAGGAAGAAGTCGGCGCATTTATAGATATGCTGCAGGAAGTCTATAAGGATTTTGGTTTCAATGAAGTGCTGGTTAAATTATCTACTCGCCCTGTAAAAAGGGTTGGAGCAGATGAATTGTGGGATAAAGCAGAAGCTGGCTTGGAAGCAGCACTGAATCATAAAGGCTTGGCATGGGAGTTGCAGCCAGGTGAAGGCGCTTTTTATGGTCCAAAAATCGAGTTCTCTCTGAAAGACTCTATTGGTCGCGTTTGGCAATGCGGTACTATTCAACTGGATTTTGCATTGCCAGAGCGACTGGAAGCTTCCTACATAGCAGAAGATAATTCGCGCCAGGTTCCGGTGATGTTGCATCGCGCCATTCTGGGTTCCATGGAGCGTTTTATTGGTATTCTGATAGAAAACCACGCTGGAGCCATGCCGTTGTGGCTGGCACCAGTTCAATTGGTAATTATGAATATCACTGATAAACAGGCTGTTTACGTGACTTCTGTTGCAGAAGAATTGAAAAAATATGGCTTTCGCGTGCAAACAGACTTGAGAAATGAGAAAATAACCTATAAAATCCGCGAACATAGTTTACAGAAGCTTCCGTATCAGATCATCGTTGGTGATAAGGAAATGGAAGCAAACCTGGTTGCCGTGCGTGCACGTTCAGGAGAAGACCTGGGGCAAATGTCACTGGAAACACTTGTAGAGCGTTTAAAACAGGAAGTGTCACAACGAGGTGTTGTGGCTTGAATTGAGCGAGGGGTGAAGTTCGGTATTTGGAATTGATTTCCATTGCTGTATACTTCACCCCTCGCGTTAACTTGATTTGGAGGTTTTCACTATCGCTCAGGGTAAAGAGCAGCGGCTAAACGGCGAAATTACTGCACCGGAAGTCCGCTTGGTTGGTTTAGAAGGCGAGCCGCTTGGTATCGTCAGTTTGGCTGAGGCATTAAGGTTGTCTGAAGAAGTGGACGTTGATCTGGTTGAGATCGCACCACAGGCTGAGCCACCTGTTTGTCGCTTGATGGATTTTGGTAAATTCAAATATCAGGAAAGCAAGAAACAGCATGAAGCCAAACTTAAACAGAAACAGATTCAAGTCAAGGAAATAAAGTTTCGTCCGGGAACGGATGAAGGTGACTATCAAATTAAGTTGCGCAATTTGATACGTTTCCTGGAAGAGGGCGACAAAACCAAAATTACTTTGCGTTTTCGTGGTCGTGAAATGGCTCATCAGGAGATTGGATACAATCTGTTGAAACGTGTAGAAGCAGACTTGTCTGAATTTGGCACGGTTGAGCAGTTTCCGAAAATGGAAGGCAGGCAAATGGTAATGGTGCTTTCTCCTAAAAAGAAGTAAGCGTAGCTTTTTAAAATAAGTAATGTCCGGGCTATTTAAAGCTTTCTTGGCTGAAAGCGCCCGGCGTTAAGCTAAAATTGGAGTTATCAATGCCTAAGATGAAAACGAAAAGTAGCGCTAAAAAGCGCTTCAAAGTTCTGGGTGGCGGTGGAGTGAAGCGTGCTCACGCTTACATGCGCCACATTCTGACCAAGAAAACCACAAAGTCCAAGCGTCAGTTGCGCGGTACTACGATGGTTGATGCCAGCAACACACGCTCGATTCGAGCTATGATGCCGTACGCATAAAGGAGAGTCAGAATGCCTAGAGTAAAACGTGGAGTCACGGCACGTGCCCGTCACAAAAAAGTTATAGCACAAGCTAAAGGTTTCCGCGGTCGTCGTGGTAATGTTTACCGTATTGCCAAGCAAGCGGTAATGAAAGCAGGGCAATATGCCTATCGCGATCGCCGTCAGCGTAAGCGTCAGTTCCGCTCATTGTGGATTACTCGTATCAATGCAGCATCTCGCGAGTTGGGTTTAACCTACAGCGTGTTTATGAATGGCCTTAAAAAAGCGGCTATTGATATTGACCGTAAGGTGTTGGCTGATATCGCAGTTTTCGACAAAGCAGCTTTTGCTCGCATTGTAGAACAGGCCAAAGCTAGCCTTAGCGCCTAAGAAGTAACTTGAAAAAAGGAGGCTTTAGGCCTCCTTTTTTTGTTTTAAGATATGAGTAAACTGAATTTTACTCCACCTGAATTGTTATAATATATTTGTTTAATTTTCATTGATAACAATGTATTATGGTTTGAAGTTAATGTGGATTAAACTTTAGTTTATTTCCCCCGTGATAAATACATTACATTCAAGATGCAAAATCTCGACGATATTCAAAAAGAAGCGCTCGATCTATTTCAAACAATAGATAATGTGGTTGATCTGGAGCAAGCTAAAGCGCGTTATTTTGGAAAAAGTGGCGCACTGACAGAGTTGCTTAAACAGCTTGGAAAAATATCCGCAGAGGAGCGTCCTGCTGTTGGTGGACGAATCAATCAGGTAAAGCAGTTGCTTGAGCAATCGCTTAAGGAACGGAAAGATGCTATTCAAGCGCAAGTGTTACATGATCAGTTAGCAAAAGAATCCTTGGATGTAACTTTGCCAGGGCGTGGTTTGGGTGTTGGTGGATTGCATCCTGTAACTTTAACGTTACAGCGAATTGAATCCCTGTTTCATTCGATTGGATTTGAAATAGCGGAAGGCCCAGAGATTGAAACGGATTTTCATAATTTTACAGCATTGAATATTCCTGAAGATCATCCGGCGCGTGCTATGCATGATACGTTCTATGTTGATAGCAAACATGTTTTGCGAACGCATACGTCACCCGTTCAGGTTCGTTATATGCTAAATCATCAACCGCCCCTGAAGATTATTGCGCCTGGACGTGTTTACCGCTGTGATTCAGATGTGACACATACGCCTATGTTTCATCAGGTTGAGGGGTTATGGGTCGATGAAAATGTCAGTTTTGCAGAATTAAAAGGCGTGCTGGCTGATTTCATGCAGCGTTTTTTCGAGCGTGATGATTTGAAAGTGCGCTTTCGCCCTTCGTTTTTCCCTTTTACAGAGCCTTCAGCGGAAATGGATATCGCATGTGTCATGTGTGAAGGTAAGGGTTGCCGCGTTTGCAGTCATACAGGTTGGTTGGAAGTGTTGGGCTGTGGCATGGTTCATCCTAATGTTTTTTCACATGTCGGAGTCGACAGTGAGAAATACTTAGGGTTTGCTTTTGGGCTGGGCGTAGAGCGTTTAGCTATGCTTCGTTATGGCGTCAATGATTTGCGTTTGTTCTTCGAAAATGATCTACGCTTTTTAAAGCAATTTAATTAGCAGTTTTCTTGATGCTGGATGAATTGAATGAATCGCACTTTTGCTGATAACGTTGTGACTTTGCTGTGAACACTAAAATATGAAATTTTCTGAAAACTGGTTGCGCACATTAGTTAATCCTGAGGTTACCAGTGAGCAGCTTGCCCATGCCTTAACAATGTCAGGTCTGGAAGTAGAAGCGCTTGAATCGTTGGTACCGGATTTTAATGATGTGGTGATTGGCGAGGTACTGTCTCTGGAAAAGCATCCGGATGCAGATCGCCTGCAAGTATGTAAAGTCAATGTGGGTGCTGATGCACCATTACAAATTGTATGTGGTGCAAAAAATGTCCATGTTGGAGCTCGTGTTCCTTGTGCTCAGGTTGGCGCGGCTTTGCCCGGAATAGTCATTAAACAGGCAAAAGTTCGTGGTGTTGAGTCAAGTGGCATGCTTTGTTCAGAGAAAGAAATTGGATTGGCTGAAGAAAGTGATGGACTGTTGCTGTTGCCTTCTGATGCACCTGTTGGTCAAAATATTCGAGAATACCTCGACCTTAACGATAAGCTGTTCACATTAAAATTAACACCAAACCGTGGTGATTGTTTAAGCGTAACCGGTGTTGCACGTGAAGTGTCTGCTATTACCGCTTCCAGCCTGATTTTGCCTGAAGTGACACCGGCTGTAATAGATAAATCAGCTGGCGTGCTTGACGTGAAGGTGCTTGAGCCTGAGGCTTGCCCTCGTTATTGCGGCAGAATTGTACGGGGCGTTAATTTGGCTGCCCCTACACCTGAATGGATGATTCGTCGGCTAGAGCGTAGCGGATTGCGTAGCATCAACGCTATAGTCAATGTAACAAATTATGTGTTACTGGAACTAGGTCAGCCACTTCATGCGTTTGATCTCAATAAACTAAACGGTGGCATCACTGTACGTTTTGCGACGCAGGATGAGCAACTGACGCTTTTGAATGAACAGGCTGTCAAGCTGGCTGAGAATATGCTGGTAATTGCAGATGATGCCACGGTTCTTGCGTTGGCTGGCATAATGGGTGGGCTAGATAGCGCCGTCAGTGACACTACGACAGACATATTTTTGGAAAGTGCATTTTTTAACCCGGCAGTTATTGCAGGTAAGTCACGAAGCTTTGCAATTTCATCTGATTCCTCATTCCGGTTTGAACGCGGCGTGGATTTTGCTTCCACTCGCATTGGGCTGGAACGTGCTACCTGTTTGATACAGGAAATATGTGGCGGTGCGGCAGGGGAAATTACAGAAGTTATCAGCGAATTACCAAAACGCGACCCTATTCAATTGCGTGTTGCCAGAGCACGGCGCGTATTGGGAATCGACATGCAAGAGGATCAAGTGGAAGCCTTACTAAGGCTTCAGCAACTGACCTTTGTGTCTGATAAAGGTGTTTATTTTGTAACGCCACCCAGCTATCGTTTTGACTTGAACATTGAAGCTGATTTGATTGAAGAGTTAGTTCGATTGTATGGTTACGACAACGTTAAGGCAGTTTCGCCACGTGCTAATTTGGGGATGTTGCCGAAACCCGAATCTTTTCGTCAGGATTCTGAATTACGGCAGGTTTTAGTAAATCGAGATTTTCAGGAAGTTATCAACTATAGTTTTGTTGATGAGGTTTGGGAGAAGGATTTTGCTGGTAATACCAAGCCTATAAAATTGCAAAATCCGATTGCAAGCCATATGAGCACAATGCGCTCAACATTGCTTGGTGGTTTGATTGATGGATTACGGTTTAATCTTAACCGTAAACAGGAGCGAGTAAGATTATTTGAATTGGGTCGTTGCTTTGTGGGTGATCAGCCGAGTAGTGAACAACAGCCTTTGCGCATCGCAGGATTATGTTATGGGCCGGTCAGGTCTGAGCAATGGGGCGAGCCAGCGAGAAGCGTTGACTATTATGATATGAAAGCAGATGTAGAAGCTTTGTGCTGGCCTGAAATCCCCAGGTTTACCGCTGCTCAGCATCCGGCATTGCATCCTGGCCAGTCTGCAACTGTCTGGATTGCCAATAAGTGTATTGGTTGGATTGGCGTATTACATCCACAATGGCAACAAAAATATGATTTGCCTCAGTCTGCCACCTTGTTTGAACTTGATCTTGCTTCATTGCAAAAGAGAGTGATACCTGTCTTTAGTGAATATTCTAAACTTCAGCAGGTACGCCGTGACATTGCAGTTGTTGTTGATGAAAGTTTGAGTGTGCAGATAATACTGGATGCGTTGCATGAAAATAAGCCTGCTATCGTCACAGCATTGGAATTATTTGATGTTTATCGAGGCAAAGGCATTGATTCAGATAAAAAAAGTCTTGCATTCCGCGTGCTGATGCAAGATACTCAAAAGACGCTTACAGATAAAGAAACGGATGAAGCAATTACTCATCTGACACAAATATTAAATAACCGATTTAACGCAAAATTACGAACATGAGGGAGCATTCATGACATTGACGAAGGCCGAGTTGGCAGATTTATTGTTTGAAAAAGTAGGTTTGAATAAGCGCGAAGCCAAAGATATGGTGGAATCTTTTTTTGAGGAAATCCGTATTGCGCTTGAGAGTGGGGACAGTGTTAAATTGTCTGGATTTGGAAATTTCCAATTAAGGGACAAACCTCAGCGTCCTGGCCGCAATCCCAAGACCGGTGAGGAAATTCCTATTACAGCCCGTCGTGTGGTTACATTTCATGCCAGTCAGAAGTTAAAAGCTTTAGTGGAAAAGAACTATGGCGGAAACGCTGCATAAGGAGGAGTTGCCTCCTATTCCTGCAAAACGTTACTTTACCATTGGTGAAGTAAGTGAATTATGCGGCGTAAAGCCGCATGTTCTACGTTATTGGGAACAGGAATTTACTCAGCTTAAACCGGTTAAACGTCGGGGTAATCGTCGTTATTATCAACATCATGAAGTGTTGCTGATACGTCGTATACGTGATTTGCTGTATGAGCAAGGCTTCACAATCAACGGAGCGCGAAATCAGTTAAGTGAAGGCGATGCTTCTGTTTTTTCTGCTGTTTCAACCAATGGTGATGAAAGTCACTCGGTTACAACTGAAATGGATGAAGAAGATAAAATTGGCTATGCGCTTTTACGTAAAGAAATAAAAAGCGTTTTAGAGTTGCTTCAAGCCTAGCCTCTTCTCTCAATTCTGGTATAATCGCACGCTTCGGGGCGTAGCGCAGCCTGGTAGCGTACATGCATGGGGTGCATGTGGTCGGAGGTTCAAATCCTCTCGCCCCGACCAAATTTCTGCAACAAAAGGCTCGTCATAAATAAAAGTGAAAAAGCAGAATATTTGTTTCTATTCAATTTTGTCTATAGTCTTTTGCTTCAATATAATTGATGTAACCGGGAAATAACTATGCGTATCCTGCTGAGTAATGATGATGGATATTTCGCTCCCGGATTGGCCGTTCTGGCCGAAACGCTTTCAACATTCGCAAATATTACAGTGGTTGCACCTGAAAGGGATCGTAGTGGGGCGAGTAATTCTCTTACCCTGGATCGTCCGTTGATATTACGTCAATCCCATAAAGGTTTTTATTACGTGAATGGCACGCCTACTGATTGTGTACATTTGGCGGTTACCGGAATGCTGGATGAATTGCCAGATATGGTGATTTCAGGAATTAATCACGGCGCAAATATGGGTGACGATACTATTTATTCCGGCACGGTGGCTGCTGCAACTGAAGGATTTTTATTGGGTATTCCTTCAATCGCGGTTTCACTGGTCAGTGCTTCTAAAGGTAACTATCTGACTGCAGCCAAAGTGGTTGCTGATTTGGTTAAACGGTATCAAAAGTCTGCGTTTCCTGCTCCAATTTTGATGAATGTGAATGTACCTGATATTCCTTATGAATCAATTAAGGGGATTGAAACAACGCGATTGGGTAAGCGTCATAGAGCAGAAGCTGTGGTAAAGTCTGAAAATCCTCGCGGCCAGACAGTTTACTGGATAGGTGCTGCGGGTGCAGCGCAAGATGCTGGTGAAGGAACAGATTTTAACGCCATTAACCATGACAGGGTTTCTTTGACACCGTTACAAATGGATTTGACACAATTTGCGCAACTAAGCGCCACGAAACACTGGTTGGAAGCATGAGTACTCGACACACCGGCATTGGAATGACATCACAACGTACCCGAGCACGCATGGTTGAGCGTTTACGTCAATTAGGTATCAAGGATGAGGTGGTGTTGGCTGCGTTAAATGCGATACCTCGCCACATATTTATTGAAGAGGCACTATCCAGTCGTGCCTATGAAGAGATTTCATTACCTATTGGATTCGGTCAGACAATATCTAATCCTTATATTGTCGCGCGCATGTCTGAATTATTACGTGCCGGGGGCGAGTTGCATAAAGTGCTTGAGATTGGGACAGGGTGTGGCTATCAGGCTGCAGTGTTGTCTCGCATAGCAAAAGAGGTTTATTCTGTTGAGCGTATTGCACCGCTTTTGGCAAAAGCCCGGGTAAGTCTACGTGAATTACGTTTGCCAAACGTGCGTCTAAAGCATGCTGATGGCTGTATGGGGTTGCCTGAAGCCGGTCCGTTTGACGGTATAATTATGGCAGCAGCAGCAACGCATGTTCCTCCTGAGTTGTTGCAGCAACTTGCTGAGGGAGGTCGAATGATATTGCCGATTGGCAGTGCAGAGCAGCGTTTGCGTTTGATTGAACGAACTGCTGATGGATTGGTCGAAACTGATTTAGAGCCAGTGAAGTTTGTGCCTCTGATGCAGGGGGTTTCTTGAATTCGTTTTTTGCAAAATGTGATTTCCATCTATTTAAGGGATATTGCCGTCAGTACGGCATTTTTTTTTCATTGGCTTTGCTATTGACTATTAGTGGATGTGCATCGAATCAATCAGCACCTGTGATAGACCGAGCAGATAAATCTGCTGTTAAAACAAAAACCAATGCAAGGGATGCAGACGTAGATTGGCGGCCAGATACTTATATTGTTAAAAAAGGCGATACATTATTTAGTATTGCTTTGGAACATGGGCTAGATTATAAAGAAATTGCTGCATGGAATCACATTGAAAATTTCAATGTGATCAGAGTAGGGCAGCGATTAAAGTTTAAGCAAGCAGAGAACGGTCCGGTCATTACTGCACTTAAATCTCCGGGTGAAACAAAAGCTTTAGCTGGAGGAGGGGTGGTAAAATCCCAGCCTATTGCTGAAAAAGTTCCTTATTCTGATCAGGCCTTTGCACAGGCTTCAACCAAAAAGGTTGCAGTAGCCACACAAGCTAAAACATTGCCTGTTGTTGCGCCCACGGCTGAAGCAGAAAAGCCAGCAGTAAAGGTTATTGAGGAAAAGCCGGATCAGTCTGGTCAGGCAGCCGGTGATGATCAGGTTGACTGGATTTGGCCAGCACAAGGTAAATTGATTGCCGGGTTTAATGATGCAGGTGGAGCCAAGGGGCTGGATATCTCTGGAAAAAGTGGTCAATCCGTCTTCGCATCTGCGCCCGGTAAAGTTGTATATAGTGGTAGTGGTTTGCGTGGTTATGGTAAACTAATAATCATAAAGCATAATAAAACGTTTCTCAGCGCGTATGCGCACAATAGTCGGATCCTTGTAAAAGAGGGTCAAAGTGTTACCAAGGGCCAGAAAATCGGCGAAATGGGTGATACGGATTCTGATCAGATTAAATTGCATTTTGAAATACGGCGCCTTGGCAAGCCTGTAGATCCTATGAAATATCTGCCTGGGGACAAAACCTCATAAAATCTTAAGGGGAAGTGTTTATGCAGGACGAAGAAGAGCAGCTCGAACCAAGTTTCTCCTCTGAGACCAGCGAAACATTGCCGGTAACAGAATCTCTTTTTGGTGATTGCCATGGAGATGTTACACAGATTTATCTTAATGAAATCGGCCAGAATGCTTTGCTCAGCGCGAGTGAGGAGTATGAACTTGCGCGTCTGGTCAGGGATGGCGATTTTCAGGCCAGACAGAAGATGATTGAGCGAAATTTGCGCCTCGTGGTGAATATTGCTAAGCGTTATATTAATCGTGGCATGCCTTTGATGGATTTAATTGAAGAGGGCAATCTGGGGCTCATCCATGCTCTGGATAAATTCGATTATGAGCGCGGTTTTCGTTTTTCTACCTATGCAACGTGGTGGATTCGTCAGAATATCGAACGTTCTATCATGAATCAGTCTCGCACTATTAGATTACCAGTCCATATCATTAAAGAGTTGAACGTCTGTCTCAGAGCCTATCGTCACCTGGAAGCGCATAGTGATAAGGAACCCAAGATTGAAGATGTGGCGCATCTTGTTGAAAAGCCGGTTGAAGAAGTCAGAAAAATTCTCAGGTTAAATGAACGTATGGCATCTTTGGATGCGCCCCTGGATATTGACCCGATGCTTTCTATTGGTGAGGCTGTGCCTGATGAGCAGTGTCTGAGGCCTGAAGATTTGTTTCAACTGGCTGAAGTAGAACAATTTGTTCAAAGCTGGATGGATCAGTTGAGCGAAAAGCAAAGATGGGTAATTGAGCGGCGTTATGGTTTTGGCGAGCAGGAAGTTCACACGCTTGAAGATCTGGCTGAAAGTCTGGATCTGACACGCGAAAGAGTGCGCCAGATTCAGATGGAGGCGCTGCAAAGCTTGCGTCGAATCCTACGGCTTGCGGGTATATCCAAAGACGTTTTACTCTGAATTGCATTTCCTCATTTTCAGTAATTAGTCGTATTAGCTTGATCTGTGTAGTTTATATCTTATCGACTTTTCGTCAGTATCTACGGTGTTATTAGTTGTGTTCGAGAATTGGCAATTGAAATGATTGACTGGAATAAAATAGAAACGGTTTTTCTGGATATGGATGGTACCCTGCTGGACCTTCATTTTGACAATCATTTCTGGTTATCGCATGTTCCTCAAAGATATGCAGAACGGCATGGTGTGAATTATGAAGATGCACATGCAGATCTTGCAATTCGCTATCAGCGGGTTACAGGTACGATGCAGTGGTACTGCGTTGATTACTGGACCCGTGAATTATCCCTTGATATTGAGAAGCTCAAAGAAGAAGTTGCGCATTTAATTGCTGTGCGACCTGATGTATTGGCATTTTTATCCTTTCTACGCTCATCTGGCAAACGTTTGACCCTTGTTACAAATGCGCATTCAAAAAGCTTATCTCTTAAAATGAAACGCACAGAACTGGGTGGCTATTTTGATGCGATTATCTGCGCGCATGATTTAGGGATGCCAAAAGAACAATCTGGGTTTTGGGGTAAGTTGCAGACAATAGAGCGATTTGATCCGGCGTTGACGCTATTAGTAGATGACAGCCTTCCGGTATTACGTTCGGCTAGAGAGTATGGTATTGCGCATCTATTAGCAATACATCAACCTGATTCCAAACAACCAGCCAAAAAAGTGGAAGAATTTATGGCTGTTGAACGTTTCAACGATATTATATCTATCTGATGTAATAATGTATTTTGTAAATATGGGTGTTTAATTGAGTATGAGGGCAGCAGCAACTTTTCGTCCTTCAGCCATGAGTATGTTGTACGTTCTGCAAGTGGCATAAATATCCATGATTTCGATACCTATTTGGTTGCGTGTTAAAGTTTGCGTCAGGCTCGGGTGGGGAAATCGTAAGTTTTTACCCGTGCCTAACAGGACAATTTCTGGATCCAGGCTGAGTATGAATTCAAAATGATCACTGGTTAATGCTTCAAATGAAGGGACATTCCAATCCTCAACCAGCTTATCTGGTAAGGCTATCAGACTTTTATCATATTGAATTTGATTAATGACTACATAGTCTTCCCCGTATCCTGTGAACAGGTTTTGGCCGGCGGCTTTGGCTAGGTGAAGTTTCATGCGTGTTCTCCATTTGCGGTGCAGATTGGGCTCATGTAATATTGTACGATTTTTAAGTTTATTATAGCCAGATCCAAGTATATGGAAGAATTCCCAAGAATCAAGCGCCTTCCACCGTATGTATTCAACATTACGGGTGAATTGAAGGCAGCCGCGCGTAAGCGTGGGGAAGATATTATTGATTTTGGCATGGGCAATCCCGATCAGCCAACACCAAAACATATCGTCGATAAAATGATTGAAACTGCACGTCGTGGCGATACACATCGCTATTCTGTATCTAAAGGCATACCGCGCTTACGGAAGGCGATTTGCACTTGGTACAAGAAACGATTTGATGTGGATATTGACCCCGATAAGGAAGCAATCGTTACTATCGGTTCCAAGGAAGGTATTGCGCATTTGGCTTTAGCTACTATGGATCAGGGGGATATTGTATTGGTCCCTAATCCCAGCTATCCAATTCATATTTATGGACCTGTTATTGCTGGAGCAGATATCCGGCACGTGCCTATGGCACCCGGGGTAGATTTTTTCGAGGAGCTTGAAAAAGCAATCAAGGATTCCTATCCTAAACCGAAAATGTTGATTCTGAACTTCCCGGGCAACCCGACCACGCAATGCGTTGAACTGCCTTTTTTTGAAAAAGTCATTGCACTGGCAAAAGAGCATGGCATTTTTGTAGTGCATGATCTCGCCTATGCCGATATTGTGTTCGATGGTTATGTAGCGCCTTCAATTATGCAGGTTCCTGGTGCCAAAGATGTGGCTGTTGAATTCTTCACTCTATCAAAAAGTTATAATATGCCTGGTTGGCGTGTTGGTTTTATGGTTGGGAATCAGCGGTTGGTGTCTGCTCTTGCGCGTATGAAAAGTTATCATGATTACGGCACGTTTACGCCTATTCAGGTTGCTTCGATTCTTGCTTTGGAAGGACCTCAAGATTGCGTAGAAGACATTCGTTTAATGTATCAGAAGCGGCGCGATGTTTTATGTAAAGGTTTGCATAGCATAGGCTGGATGGTTGATATACCCAAGGCTACGATGTTTGTCTGGGCGCAGATTCCTGATGCATATCGTGCAATGGGATCGCTGGAATTTTCCAAAAAAGTATTAGCCGATGCAAAAGTCGCGATTTCTCCAGGTATTGGGTTTGGAGAATATGGTGATGATCATGTTCGTTTTTCACTGATTGAAAATGAATCCAGGACAAAGCAGGCTATTCGTGGTTTAAAAGAAATGTTTCGCAAAGATGGCTTACTGAAATAGCGCTAGCGTTTGTATGCGCAACTTATTACATCTTTGTGGTCTATAAAATGAATAAAGGTATTTGAATGAAACCAATTAATGTCGGCTTATTAGGTTTAGGTACTGTTGGTGGAGGAACGCTAACAGTATTGCGCCGCAATCAGGTTGAAATCACGCGTCGTGCTGGCCGGGAAATTCGCGTTACGATGGCAGCGGTACGCGATATTGAGAAAGCAAAAAAATACGCAGGGGACGGTTTTAAGATTACAACCAATCCGTTTGATGTGGTGGATAACCCGGATATTGATATCGTTGTTGAACTTATTGGTGGCATAGAGCCTGCAAAGGATATGGTCATGATGGCGATTGAAAATGGCAAACATGTTGTGACTGCCAATAAGGCATTGATTGCGAAACATGGCAATGAGATTTTTGCTGCTGCGCAAGCCAAGGGGGTTATGGTCTCTTTTGAAGCAGCTGTTGCGGGTGGTATTCCTATTATCAAAGCGCTGCGTGAAGGACTGACGGCTAATCGAATTGAATGGATAGCAGGCATTATTAACGGAACGAGTAATTTTATTCTTTCCGAAATGCGCGAAAAAGGTTCAAGTTTTGAAGAGGTGCTGAAAGAAGCTCAACGCTTGGGATATGCAGAAGCCGATCCCACTTTTGACATTGAAGGAATTGATGCAGCGCATAAATTGACGATTATGTCGGCTATTGGTTTTGGCGTTCCTATGCAATTTGACAAGGCCTATACCGAAGGGATTTCCAAACTGACTCGTGAAGATATTCAATATGCTGAAGAATTAGGCTATCGCATTAAATTGCTGGGCATTACACGCTGGACGCCAGAAGGAATTGAATTGCGCGTTCATCCTACGCTGATTCCTGCCAAGCGTTTGATAGCGAATGTGGAAGGTGTGATGAATGCAATTTTGGTAAAAGGTGATGCGGTGGGTGCAACCATGTATTACGGTGCAGGTGCTGGTGCAGAACCTACAGCCTCTTCAGTTGTTGCCGATTTGGTAGATGTGACACGTATGCACACTGCTGATCCTGGCAATCGTGTGCCGCATCTCGCTTTTCAGCCCGATGCTCTATCAGATGACCCAATTCTTCCGATGTCAGAAGTGCGCACAGCTTACTATTTGCGTCTCTGCGTGCTGGATAAAACAGGTGTGCTGGCTGAAATAACAGGCATCCTCGCGAAGTTGGGTATTTCAATTGATGCTATGGTTCAGAAAGAACCACGTGAAGGTGAAACCTTGGTTAACATTATTATACTGACCCATATCACAGTAGAAAAAAATGTGAATGAAGCTATTGCCAAGATTGAAGGGCTATCTTCGGTCTCAGGGAAAGTGACGCGTATCAGGTTGGAAGAGCTTAATAAAAACTGATTTTTTAACTGAATGAGATGAAGGGGTTGTTATATAAACCTCTCGGTTTCATGAGTTGATTTTAGGGAAGGGTATGGCCAAACACTATACGGGATTGATTGAACGTTACCGTGATCGTTTGCCAGTCACGACAAACACACCAATTATTTCATTGGGTGAAGGCAATACCCCGTTAATCGAGCTTAAACATCTTCCCAAGCTTGTTAAAAAAGATGTGCGAATCCTGGTTAAATTTGAAGGTTTGAACCCAACCGGCTCGTTTAAGGATCGCGGTATGACCATGGCTGTAACAAAAGCTGTGGAAGCAGGTTCAAAAGCAGTCATTTGCGCGTCTACCGGAAATACTTCAGCTGCTGCTGCAGCCTACGCAGCTCGGGCTGGAATAGCTGCATTCGTGTTGATCCCTGAGGGTAAAATTGCATTAGGTAAGTTGTCTCAAGCCATGATGCATGGTGCAGTAACTATTCAGATTAAAGGCAATTTTGATGACGGGATGCGACTGGTCAAGGAAATTTCAGATAATCTGTCTGTAACCATAGTCAATTCAATCAATCCATTTCGCCTTCAAGGCCAGAAAACGGCTGCATTCGAGATCATAGAAGAGTTGGGTGAAGCGCCAGATTACCATGCCCTGCCAGTAGGTAATGCGGGCAATATTACAGCCCATTGGATAGGTTACTCTGAAGCTGCATGTATAGACACGGCATCATGTGCTTTCTGCGCTGGTAATTGCCAGTTCAAGAATGGAACCCTGGCGGAGCGTCGGCCAATCATGCTTGGATATCAAGCTGCCGGTTCCGCGCCATTTTTGCGTGGTGAATTTGTAGATCAACCTGAAACAATTGCAACCGCTATTCGTATCGGCCATCCTCAATCCTGGGACCGTGCATGGAAAGTGAAGGAAGAGTCAGGTGGTTGGTTTGGTGAATGCACTGATACAGAGATTTTAAAAGTGCAAAAGTTGCTGGCACAAACTGAAGGGATATTTTGCGAGCCAGCTTCTGCAGCTTCATTGGCTGGTGTGCTGAAAGATCTGGAATTAGGACTGATTGGCGAAGGCAGCACGATTGTTTGTACTCTTACAGGCCATGGTCTTAAAGACCCTGAAATGGCTATTTCACAGAGTACTCTGCCTGTATCTGTAGAGGCAACGCATGGCGCCATTGAAAAAATTATTTTAGCGAATATCGCTAAATTTTAGTGTCTGGTTTTTGTATTGGTTGAGAGTATGTATTCTTATGTGAACACAAAAACCTGTAAAGCCTTTTAAGTTCAATTCAGTGGTCGCTTGCAGAACCACGTTGTCAATCAAGCAAATCTCATTGAAAAATCCACTGCTTTTACGTCTTTTGTCAGATTGCCGACAGAAATGCGGTCTACACCAGTTTCTGCTACCAAACGAACTGATTCTAATGTGATTCCTCCAGAAGCCTCCAATACTGCACGCTTTGCGGTAAAAATAACGGCTTCTCTCAGTTTTGAGAAGGAAAAATTGTCCAGCAGAATCAGCTTGGCACCTGCTTGGAGTGCTTCATCTAACTGAGACATGTTTTCGACTTCAATTTGTATGGAGACACCTGGTTTTGCCAGTTTTCGCGCTTCTACTAACACTGTAAAAATACCGCCAGCCGCCGCAATATGATTTTCCTTGATCAGGATGCCATCATACAAACCTATCCGCTGGTTAAGACCACCACCTGCAAGAACGGCATATTTTTGGGCAATCCTAAGCCCTGGTAATGTTTTGCGTGTATCTAAAATAGACGCAGAAGTACCTGCAATTTTATCTACATAGCTGCGAGTTAATGTAGCCGTTCCGGATAATGTTTGGAGCAAATTGAGTGCCGGACGTTCAGCGGTTAACATAGCGCGAGCATTGCCGCTGATTTCACATATTTTTTGTGAGGGTGTGATGCGATCTCCATCCTGTACGAACCATTGAATGTGAATGTTCGAGTCAAGTCGTTTGAAACAGCTTTCAAACCAGGCTTTTCCACATAAGGTGGCATGATCCCTGGAAATAACTGTGGCTATAGCAGTTAGTGATGCGGGGATGAGCTGGGCTGTAATGTCACCATTTCCAATGTCTTCAGCTAGTGCAGTAGTAACGTTTAACTCAATGGCAGATGTGATGTCCATGTTTTTAGCCTATTATGGTCAGGGCATAGAAAGGTGTAAATTTTATCGTAGTTTGCTGTTTGCGGGAGAGAAGAATGTTGAGCATTATTTCATATGGTGTTGGCACAATCATTGGTTTTCTGCTGATTGCGCTTTTAGTATTCTGGATCATTCAGGATATAACCCAGAAGAAACATGCTGTTTTACGAAACTACCCTGTTATTGGAAGGTTGCGTTATTTCTTTGAGAGGCAAGGCGAGTTTTTCCGGCAATATTTTTTCTCAGGAGACAGAGATGAGATGCCCTTTAACCGGGCTACTCGAAATTGGGTATACAGAACTGCAAAAGGATTAGGCGGCAATATTGGTTTTGGTTCCACCAATGATCTTCGAGAACCGGGCTCGATTATCTTTGTAAACGCTGCGTTCCCCGTTTTGGCAGAAGATAGTTTAACCATTCCACCTTTGGTAATTGGTGAAGGGTATTGCAATAAACCATTTGTGGCGCGCTCTATTGTTAATATTAGCGGGATGAGTTTTGGCGCAATCTCAGGACCTGCTGTGCAAGCGCTATCTAAAGGCGCAGCGGAAGCTGGTTGTTGGTTGAATACGGGAGAAGGGGGACTTTCTCCCTATCATCAAGCAGGAAACTGTGATCTCATCATGCAAATAGGGACTGCAAAATATGGTATCCGTGATCGCGATGGTAAATTTTCCAGGGAAAAAGCGCGTGAATTGGGTGAAATAGTCAACGCTTTTGAAATCAAGTTGTCGCAAGGTGCCAAACCAGGAAAGGGCGGCGTATTACCCGGTATAAAAGTCACAACTGAAATAGCTAAAATTCGCGGCATTGATGCATTTGTAGATTCTTTAAGCCCCAATCGTCATCGTGATATAGCTAATGTGGATGAGTTGCTGGATCAGGTTGCTTTGATTCGCGAATTGTCTGGTCGTCCGGTCGGTATTAAGACAGCGATAGGAGGCTGGCAGTTTATAAACGATGTTTGTGATGCAATATTACGTCGTGGACTGGAGTTTGCACCGGATTATATCTCTGTTGATGGGGGGGAAGGTGGGAGCGGTGCCGCGCCACAGGTCCTGGCTGATCACATGAGTTTACCGATAGCAGAGGCATTGCCCAGGGCAGTAGACGCTTTAATTGAGTCGGGTCTTAAAGAGCGCATAAAAGTAGTTGCAGCCGGAAAAATGGTGACGCCGGCTAAAGCGGCCTGGGCGTTGTGCATTGGTGCGGATTTTGTGAATACCGCACGCGGTTTTATGTTTTCATTGGGTTGTATTCAGGCAATGCGCTGCCATACTAATATGTGCCCTACTGGAATAACAACACATAACAAGCGATTGCAGAGAGGGCTTGTGGTGCAGGAAAAATATCTGCGAGTGGCCAACTATGCTCAGAATATGAATAATGAAATTGAAATGATCGCGCATTCTTGCGGTCTGCATCACGCAAGAGAGTTTCGCCGGGAACATGTACGGATTGTTCAAACTGCCGGTCAAAGCATAGCTATGAACATGCTTTATCCCTATCCAGAACTCAAAGTCAGTTCATAAATAATGACGCTAACGTGCTGGTAGCAGTTGAAATTATCGTTTTGCCCCCAAGTTATGCTGTAACGATGATTTTTTAAAAGGAAATGCCATGCGTTTTGACAAGTTAACAACAAAATTTCAGCAAGCCCTTTCTGATGCACAAAGTATCGCTGTTGGCAACGACAATCAGTTTATTGAACCTCAGCATTTGCTTTTGGCATTGCTTGATCAGCAAGATGGTGGCACTTCGTCTTTGCTAGGGAGGGCTGGGGCTAATGTTCAGCCATTGCGCACCGCGGTTCAAGCTGCTATTTCACGCTTGCCCAAGGTAGAAGGGCATGAAGGGGAAGTTTCCCTTTCTCGAGATTTAAATAATTTATTAAATGTGACTGATAAGGAAGCGCAAAAGAGAGGGGATCAATTTATTGCCTCAGAGTTGTTTTTGCTCGCGCTGGCAAATGACAAAGGTGAGACCGGACGCCTGTTGAAAGAGCAAGGTGTCACCCGTGACTATCTTGAAAAAGCTGTTCAGGCAATGCGCGGTGGTGAATCTGTCAAAGATCAGGAAGCTGAAGGGCAAAGAGAAGCGCTGAATAAATATACGATTGATCTGACTGAGCGTGCCAAGCAGGGCAAGCTCGATCCGGTGATTGGCAGAGATGACGAAATTCGCCGGACCATTCAGGTTTTGCAGCGCCGCACCAAAAACAATCCAGTTCTAATTGGCGAACCCGGTGTAGGTAAAACCGCCATAGTAGAAGGTTTGGCTCAGCGTATTGTGAATGGTGAAGTACCAGAAACTTTGAAAAATAAACGCGTTCTGTCACTCGATATGGCCGCGCTGATTGCTGGCGCAAAATATAGAGGGGAATTTGAAGAGCGTCTTAAATCCGTTTTAAAGGAATTAGCACAGGATGAAGGCCAAACCATCGTATTTATTGATGAATTGCACACGATGGTTGGGGCTGGCAAGGCAGAAGGTGCCATGGACGCGGGCAACATGCTAAAGCCTGCGTTGGCACGGGGTGAATTGCATTGCGTGGGTGCGACAACGCTGGATGAGTACCGTAAGTACGTTGAGAAGGATGCCGCCCTGGAGCGGCGCTTCCAGAAAGTACTTGTGGGAGAACCAACGGTAGAAGACACCATAGCTATCCTCCGTGGTTTGCAGGAAAAGTATGAAGTGCACCATGGCGTCAATATTACCGACCCAGCCATTGTTGCAGCGGCGGAATTGTCAAACCGATACATTACAGACCGTTTCTTGCCTGACAAGGCAATTGATCTGATCGATGAGGCAGCTGCTCGCGTTCGGATGGAAATTGATTCCAAACCGGAAGTGATGGATAAGCTGGAACGTCGAACCATTCAGCTCAAGATTGAACGTGAAGCGGTTAAAAGAGAGAAAGATGAAGCTTCCAAAAAACGACTTGGCTTGTTGGAAGAGGAAATTAACAAGCTGGAACGTGAGTATGCCGATCTCGAAGATATCTGGAAAGCTGAAAAAGCTCAGGTACAGGGCAGTTCGCATATCAAGGAAGAGTTGGAAAAACTTCGCGTTGAAAAAGATGATGCTTATCGCAAGGGTGACTTCCAGAAAGTATCAGAGTTGCAGTATGGCCGTATTCCTCAGTTAGAAGAGCAACTGAAACAAGTGCCAGTAGAAGAAGTGGAAAAAACGCACAAGTTGCTTCGCACCCAGGTTGGCGCAGAAGAAATAGCAGAAGTGGTGTCACGCGCCACCGGGATTCCGGTTTCCAAAATGATGCAGGGTGAGCGTGACAAACTGTTACATATGGAAGATAAATTGCATGAAAGAGTAGTAGGGCAAGATGAAGCGACTAGACTCGTTTCAGATGCCATCCGTCGCTCACGTTCAGGTTTATCTGATCCAAATCGTCCCTATGGTTCCTTCCTGTTTCTTGGGCCGACTGGTGTCGGTAAAACCGAATTATGCAAAGCGCTGGCTGGTTTTCTGTTTGATTCGGAAGATCATTTGATCCGAATAGATATGTCTGAATTCATGGAAAAACATTCTGTAGCACGATTGATTGGTGCACCTCCCGGCTATGTGGGATATGAAGAGGGCGGGTATTTAACTGAAGCTGTTCGTCGAAAGCCTTACTCAGTGATTTTGCTGGATGAAGTGGAGAAAGCGCATCCGGATGTTTTTAATGTGCTTTTGCAAGTGTTAGATGATGGCCGGATGACTGATGGCCAAGGACGTACAGTAGATTTTAAAAATTCGGTGATTGTGATGACTTCAAATCTGGGTTCACAAATGATCCAGCAAATGGAGGGTGATGATTATCAAGTGGTTAAGCTGGCAGTGATGGGAGAGGTTAAAAACTATTTCCGTCCGGAATTTATTAACCGGATAGATGAAGTGGTCGTGTTCCACAGTTTGGGAGAAGATCAAATCAAATCCATTGCAAGTATACAGTTGCAATATTTATCCAAGCGTTTGGCGGCTATGGAGATGGGGCTTGAAGTAACGGATGCTGCATTGTCAGAGTTGGCTTCTGCAGGATTTGACCCCGTATTTGGGGCTCGTCCATTGAAGCGTGCGATTCAGTCGCAGTTGGAAAATCCGCTAGCCAAAGAAATTCTCTCGGGACATTTTGCAGCTAAGGATACGATTATGGTTGACTGCAAAAATGGGGTGATGGTATTTGATAAGAAATAATTGAATTTTTCATCAGAAAAAAAACGGGGCACTCACAAGCCCCGTTTTTTTTGCTATGCTGAAAATGGATGCAGGTAAATGTTGAAATATCAGCAGTGTTGTTGATGATACGACAATGTCTTATTGCTTATGAACTCATTAAATGGTATAACATAATGATTAATAATATTTTAATTGGTTTTTGAAACAAAGATTAATCTGGCATGGATGTTGCATATAGTTGTAATGTAGAACAATTATAATGCTGACTAGTCAGAAATAAACTTGAAGGGGTCTGCCATAAATGAATACGTCCATTAACAATTTGAAAGTAGAAGTTTCTCTGGAAAATGACGATAAAGGGCAAAATTTAGTACGGGTTGCTCTTTCGGATCAACAGTCTCAAGGGTGTTTTATGACCCCTGCGCAGGCACGAGTGTTAGCTACCGAATTAATTCAGGCAGTGCATAAAGCGGAAGTCCGTCACAAATTGCAAGCCAGTCACAACACAGCATGGCACGTTAGTAAAACCATGGCGTGAAATTGAGTCATTCTGTTGACAGATTTGTCGTTGCTCGTGTACTTTAGCTTATAACTGTTTACCTGGAGTGACGAAATGGCTGAAAAGCTAGTCATGATGCTACTTACGATTGATCCTGAAAACCCCCATCTTTGTGGTACGCCTTTTTTTCAGGCAGCGTCAGCTGCGGCTATGGATGTAGAAGTTGAAATTTATTTTGCCAGTCGTGCAACTCGCTTGCTAGTAAATGGCGTCGCTGACAAGATATTCCCTTCTGATAACAAAGTTAAATCTGTATATGGGTTTATGCAGGACGCTGCTGAACTGGGCGCAAAGTTTTTTGCATGTGGTGGCGCTTTGGATGCCTATTCCATAACCAAGGATATTTTAATCCCTGAATGCACAGGCGTTGCAGGTGGGGCATCTTATATGTGTCGGGTTCTGGATGATGAGTGGAAATCAATTTCTTATTGATTTTCAGTTAATTGGCACCTGATTTACAGGTGTTTGCTGTTTTTCCTGCTTCAGTCTTTAAAACATACACAGCATCGGCGATTATTTCTCACCGATGCTGTGTATTTCTTTTCCCAATACCTATTGAACGGGAAATGAACAAAATAGAGTGTCCAGCTTAAGCTGGAAATGCACTTTCTTCAATATCCAGATCATTTACAAAGCCCCATGCGCGTATGTAAGCTGACTCTAAATCATCAAAGTGTTCTTTCACCTTAATCCAATTTTGCGATTTTGCGGCTTGTTCCAGTAGCGTAGACAGTTCCTTAATTTCATTTGCCGCAATGTAGGCAGAAGCGCCTTTAATTTCGTGAGCAACACGAGCCACAGATAGATTATCTTCATTTTTAATTGCTGTTTGTAGCCTTTCAAATGATGACTGTGTGCTCGTTAGGTAAAGTTGGAGCAATTCTTGTACGATCTCATGGTCTTTCCCAAATACACGTTTAACGCGCTCTAAATCGATTGGCGGGGCAAGTGCCTCATCTGAACTGCTAGCTTCGGGTGTGGCTGTTGATTCTGAATTGCTTTGGAACGATGGGATGTGTTGGCTAATTATTCCTTCTATATCAGCAAGATGTAGTGGTTTCTTCAGATAATCATCCATGCCGGATATAAGACATTTTTCACGATCACCAGGCATAGCATTTGCAGTCATGGCAATAATGGGCACTTTTTTTGAAGCTGCTTGAAGCTTCTCAAATCGACGGATTTCTTTTGTTGCCTCAAATCCATCCATCTCAGGCATTTGGCAGTCCATGAGAATTAAATCATATAATTTTTCGGACATGGCAGATACTGCTTCACTTCCCGTGGTTGCCAGATCCGCTTTTATACCTAGTTTATGTAATATATACAAAATGACTTTCTGGTTTACGACATTATCTTCAGCAATAAGCACATTGCATGAAGATTTACTTTTTACAGGCTGACGTGGCATCACCGAGTTCTTTGGCGTATTTTTTGATGCACGTCCTGATAAGCTGCTTAAAGCCTGTAGTAGTTTAGCCTGACGCACGGGTTTCACTAAGCATTGATTAGCACCAGATATTCGCCATTCCTTTTCATGGTGGCGCTGTGATAGCGGGATCAGGGCGAGTATTTTAATTGAGCGCAATCTTTTATCGGTCTTTATTGCCGAGAAGAGTGACAAACCATCGCGTTTTGTAAACGGAATGTCGATAATAATCATGTCAAACGCGGCATTTGCTGATTGCGCCTCCAGCAATAGTTCTATGACTTGATCAGGTTGTGTGGTGCCAATGCAATCCATGCCCCAAAAATAAAGCTGCTCATTCAAAATATGTATGGCATTTGAATTGCTATTGAGGATGAGCGCACGCAAGCCACTTAGCAGGTTGGCGGAGATGGAAGGTTTATCATCTGCAATACATTGCTTTTGAAGGGAAATTCTAAACCAAAAAGTGCTGCCTTTACCTGGCGTGCTATTCACGCCGATGGAACCATTCATCATTTCCACCAGTTGCTTGGATATGGCCAAGCCCAAACCTGTGCCCCCATGTTTGCGTGTGGTTGAGCCATCTGCTTGAGAAAAAGATTGGAATAGCCGGTTTCGCTCTTCGGGTGTAATGCCAGTGCCAGTATCGGAAACCTCAAAAAGTAATTCTATATGGTTGTTATCTTCATTATTGGCGATGACTTTCAAAATGACCTCACCAGAGTCCGTAAACTTAATGGCGTTATCAGTCAGGTTAATCAAAATTTGGCGTAAACGTCCAGGATCACCAACAAAATAATTACTTAGGTCTGCCGGTATATGGCATAACAGATCGAGGCCTTTACTTTGAGCACGCTCTGCAAGCAACTCAAAGACATCTTCAATGGTTTCATGTAGATTAAAATCTATTGATTCAAGAGAAAGCTTACCCGCTTCAATTTTTGAAAAATCCAGAATGTCATTAATAATAGTCAGAAGTGACTCTGCAGAACCGCGAACCGTTTCTGCATAGTCTTTTTGCTCGTGGGTGAGGCGGGTATCCATTAGTAGGCTGATCATTCCGATAATACCGTTCATAGGTGTACGGATTTCATGACTTACATTGGCAACAAACTCTGATTTTACCCGTGTTGCCTCAAGTGCCGCTTCATAAGCCGATTTCATTTGTTTGTCAGCAAGCTTTCGCTCAGTAATGTCCCTGATAATAGCTTGCGTTACAATTTTTCCGTCCAGTTTTACTGAATGCAAGGCAATTTCGGATGGGAATAAAGTACCGTCTGAGCGTTTGCCTAGCCATTCAAAAAATGCATGACCCGTAGTCATAGCCTTATGCATATTTTCTGCTGCGTATTTATCGGAAGCAATCCCCTTGCTTTGCTCGATAGGACCAAGATCTGAAGGATTTTTACGGATGAACTCATCAACAGAGCCAATTAAAAACATATTGAGAGCGGCCTGGTTGCAATTAAGAAATCCTGATTCATCAAAAATAACGATACCGTCAGAATTAGATTCAAATAGCGTCATATATTTAAGTTGTTCTTTCTCAATCTCAATTGTTTGTCCGGCTGCGCGGCGAATCACAAAAATCGCAATCAAAATGCCTAAAATGACTGCCATAATACCTAACGTAATCATCATTAGCTGAGTGTTTTCATAAGCCTGTGATGCTTCTGATGCTGCAACTCTGCTTGAGTCGCGCTGGAGCATCATGAGCTCATCGAGCTCTTTGACAAGGTCTCTCAGCATGGGAATAGTTTCGGTTTGCAGAATTTTGAAAGCGGCGTCCTTGTTGTTTTCCAGCCCCAGTTCAATTGTTTTCACTACGACAGGTTGCGTAGCCGTGGTGACGTTCCTCAGTCTTTCCAAAACGGCTTGTTCAGCCTTGGTGAGGGGCATTTTGTCGAACTTCTGGCGTGCATACGTAAAGTTGATACCGTATTGATAGAAATTCTGGAGTTCTTCATCCATCTTGAACGGGTCATCCAGAACCACAATGGTGTGCATACTGATAGCCCGGTCACGAATAGAATCGCGCATGACGGTTGCCAATTCTGTTTTGACATTGTTCTCGTCAACAATACGTTCAAGGCGGTCATTAATCGAAGACATTTGGCTTAAACCAATTAATGTGAGCGAAATCATGAGTGCCAGGACAACGGCAAAACCGGTGCCAACACTAAATTTCATGTTTTTTGCAAACATTTATAGATTCCTTTGCATGCCGGTAGGCAGATAGCTGTATAGCAGATCAGTCTTATTTCTAACTAGATTAGATACCATATTAGTAATAATTACAATATGTTGTGAAAGTGTTATGAATTAATTTCAAGTTGTTTGTATAATTATTAATGAGAATCATTGCTATTTATATTGACATAGTAATGAGAATTGTTATCATGTATTGATTGTTGTTAATAATGATTCTCAATATTGAATGTACGGAAAAAGGATGAATATGCGTAAGAAAATGATAGCGTTGGCGTTAACGAGTGCGTTCTTTATGGAACAAGCGGTTGCTGCACAACCAACACTTGAAGAAAAGCTGGAAATTCTTCAGCAAGAAATTGAAGCGTTGAAAGTACAGATGAATAATAATCAGGTAGCGCAAAGCAAATCTTCAACAATCAGTCTGGCTAGTGACATGCCTGGTTATGACGCATCTGCTACTGGCGGTAAACGTTTTGATTATGGCCAATCACCTACTGTGATTGGGGGGTATGGCGAAGCTATTTATAACAATTACCGTGATAGCAGTGTTAAGGATCAAGCAGATTTAAGACGTTTTGTGTTGTTCTTTGGTCATAAGTTTAATGACAGATTGCGCTTTAATTCTGAGCTGGAAATTGAGCATTCCTGGATTGAGGGCGGGGAAGGTGGTGAGGTGGCTATGGAGCAAGCTTACCTCGAATATGCTATATCAGACAAAATCAACACGAGAGCAGGTTTAATGTTGATGCCGATAGGTATCACCAACGAGACACACGAACCGCCTACCTTCTATGGCGTAGAACGCAATCAGGTTGAATCATTGATCATTCCATCAACATGGCGTGAATTAGGCCTTTCGGCACAAGGCGAAGCACTGCCAGGGCTGGAATACAATGTTGGTATTTCAACAAGTCTTAATGCAGGGAAATTCAAAAAGCCAGAAAATGGACTGCGTGAAAGCCGGACTGCAGGTGGAGAAGCCGCAGCCAATGATTTGGGGTTTTTTGGTGCATTAAATTATCGTGGTGTGCCAGGGTTACTGGTTGGCGGTAGCGTATTTTCTGGCAATACAGGTCAGGATGGAGCGAGTAATGCGGCGCTTAAGGGAGTGGCAGCAAGAGTTACGTTGTGGGATCTGCATGCAAATTACACAGTAGGTGGGCTTGATTTGCAAGCGTTATATGCACGCGGCACTATGAACGATGCAGATAAAGTTAGCGCTGCGACAGGTGTTGTGGCACCTAAGTCCTTATATGGTTGGTACACACAGGCTGCCTATCACGTATGGAAAAAGGGTGATTTTGATGTGGCGCCTTTTATTAGGTACGAACGATATAACACGCAAGCTTCTGTTGCAGATGGTTATGCATCCGACCCGCTTAACAATGAAACAGTGACGACCATGGGTGTTAATTTTAAATTGCATCCTCAGGTAGTGCTAAAGGCAGACATTCAAAATTTTAAGACTGACAATAAGAAGGATCGGTATAATTTAGGTATAGGTTATATGTTCTAACCAGTTAATCGGTTGGAAGGATGATTTGGCCAGGAATATTATTCCTGGCCGTTTGTTTTATACTGGAAAAAAATACGGTTTTAAAAGAAGATTATGCGAAAACCAGCTCGTTCAGCTTTAACAATGATTGTTACAATTTGTGTTTTGTTTTTTTCATTGCCAGTTAGTGCCTTGGATCGCGTCATTATGGAGCCGGAAGTTTTTGTAGCCAATGCGTTTAGTAATAAACCGCTAGTCAAGACCATTTGGCTAACAAAAAATGTTGAATCTCAAGTAATGACTATACTTGGACACGCGCCAACTCAATTACGGCAACGTTATTGGAGCGACGGTGTTAAAACGTTATGGATTTTGGAAGAAATTGGGAAAGAAGATTTAATCACCGCTGGCTTTATAGTAATGGATGGCAAGATTGATCAAGCCAAGGTACTGGTGTATCGAGAAAGTCGTGGCATGGAAATAAAATACCCTGCATTCTTAAACCAATTCAAAGGACTATCTAATACTTCCGATAATCGACTTGAACATTCTGTTGATGGAATTTCAGGTGCTACGCTTTCTGTTCATGCTATGGAGCGTATGGCTCGCCTTGCTTTGTACTATGATCAGTTGAGTAAAGCAAAATGAGTTTGAGAATTCATTATATTCGACTAATCAGACGCTGGCATGCCAGGGTAGGTGTATTTGCTGCTTTGTTTCTGGTATTGCTTGTATTCACAGGGCTGGCACTGAATCATGAGGAAGCGCTTAAGCTGGATAAAATGGAAGTTTCAACGCCGTGGCTTATGCGTTGGTATGGCATTCACGCCAATTTTCCCACACAGGGATATTTACTTGGCCATGAATTTTTATCATGGTATGGCGAAAAATGGGCATGGGGAACCAGGGTGCTGCACGGAAGCGGTCAGCCGGTAGGCGCTATTGAAATTTCGGGTATAGCCTATATTGCAACCGCTTCTCAGCTTTATATGTTTCAGCAAGATGGACAGTTGTTGGATAAAGTAGAGAAACTATCTCTGCCAGGTTATCCGATCATTGCTGTGGGAAAAACCGGGGAAAGCATCGTGCTGAAAACTGCGGATGGCATTTTTACCAGTGGTGATGGGTTAAACTGGGATAATGCATCGGTTAATCATACTGTCTGGGTAAGCCTTGCTTCTTTACCCGATAAAACACTGCAACAGCAATCAGAATTATTGGCACCGGGCCTGCCAGCCCAGCGCATCTTACTGGATTTACATAGTGGCAGGTTATTTGGTCATTATGGTCCTTGGGTGATGGACTTTGTTGCGTTTGCTTTGCTTACGTTAGGCATGAGTGGTGTCTGGATTTATTGGCGATCTGTAAAACAAGGTAGAATGCAGAACAAATCACATTAATCCGCGAAGCATTTACATTCACAGTTATTTTCGAGCGACTTTCTAAATGACTATCAGACCGATTGAACGAAAAATGCTGTTAGGTGTCTGACGCATGCTTTAACTTTTTCATGATTATTAACGTGCGCAGCATACATACAACAAAAATGTTTTTAAAACAAAATGTCTTAATCCTGTTTTCATTGGCTTTTATTGGTGCCTGCTCAATTTTACCTGCGCCGAAAGAGTCACCCAAACCCGTCGTTGTGACCAAGCAACCCCAACCGAAAATCGCATTGGTTCTGGGAGGTGGTGCGGCACGCGGATTTGCTCATATCGGCGTAATTAAAGCACTTGAAGCCCAGGGTATTGTACCGGATATTGTGGTGGGTACGAGCGCTGGCAGTGTGGTAGGTGCGTTGTATTCAGGCGGTTATACTGGTTTTGAGCTGCAAAAAATAGCTTTCAAAATGGCTGAATCCAATGTTGGGGACTGGACTTTACCCAATCGCGGATTTATCAAAGGTGACAGTCTTCAAAATTTTATTAATACCGCTTTGCAAAACAAATCAATAGAAAAATTAAGCAAAACATTTGCAGCAGTGGCAACGGATTTGCAGTCGGGAGAGCAGGCTGTATTTCGTCGTGGCAACACGGGAATGGCTGTTCGGGCTTCCAGCAGTGTGCCTGGTTTATTTCAACCTGCCAGCATAAACGGCCGTGAATATGTAGACGGGGGGTTAACCAGTCCGGTACCCGTGAAAGCGGCAGGGGATATGGGGGCAGACATTATTATTGCGGTTGATATCTCAGCCAAACCAAAATTGGCGAAAATTAAAGATAGTATCGATCTGTTATTGCAAACTTTCAGTATCATGGGACAGACTATCAGTCGTTATGAACTAGCAGATGCAGATGTCGTTATTCGACCTGAAACGGGGGTTATTGGTGCTGCAGATTTTGAGCAAAGACATCTTGCTATCCTGGAAGGTGAGAAAGCAACGCAAGCTGCATTGCCTCTTATTCGACAGGTTTTACAGAAGAAGGGTTGGAAAGGTCTACCCGATTAGCAGTCATGAAGCGCTTTGCCCAGTAAGATTCTTTCATGTTGGAAATCAAGACGCTGCCAGTTGAGCTGCTGCTTGCGTGAATAAAGCGGTTATTTCCCAGATAAATGCCAACATGTGAAATGGCTTTGCGCATGGTTTTAAAAAACACCAGATCACCAGGGCGAAGCTCACTCTTTGTAACTTTACTCCCTACCGTACTGATTTCAGAAGCAGAACGAGGCAACACCAAGCCAGCCGCGCTTTCAAATACGTGTCCCACAAAACCGCTACAATCCAGACCTGTTTCAGGGGAGCTTCCACCGTATTTATATTTCACACCTACAAGGCTTAGGGCATTCATCAGCAATTCGGAAACGTGGCCAGGCGATTTTTCTTGTGAAGCTGTGATTGGTTGACTGTCGGCTTTGTTATTTAAATCAGTCGGTTCTGCCGCGTTTGAAGTGGCTGAACTGAGGATGATACTGACAGATAATAGTGCTACGCGATAATTCATGGGCACAAATGTAACTGATGGTTGGTGTTTTTGTAAAGCAAATTTATGTACGTTTCATATTAAATAGCGTTAATATTCATATAGTATTCCGATAATAGTCAATCTTTAAGTGGAGAATGTTATGAGTGAAATTGGACAAAACACTGTATCAGACGAGAGCCTGAAGGGGGCTATAAGTGAAAGTGTTCAGCAGGATAAAGATATTCGTACAAGAGTGCGAGATACAACGATACAGGCACTGAACTCAAAAAGTCTGGATACTAAGGAAATAAAAAGTGTCATCAAGTCTGTCACAGAGGGTATTAACCTTGGTCTGGATAAACGGTCTGGTGAAATTAAATCTGCACTTTCCGAAGCAATAGCTGGTCTTGATGAGGCTTTAATGAAGTCTGCACAGGCAACGCATTTGGCGCTGCGGCAGCTAACTTCTCAAAGTAAAGACTTTACAGATCATGAGCTGAAGGATGCGCTGGATAATTTGAAATTACTGGAAGAAGATTTTCTCTCAACTGTTAGTCATGTAGCAGAGGGTGCCAGTAGCAAGGTCAAGCAAGAAATGACTGATCTGATAACCCATGCAAGACGAGCCGGGACAGATACGGGTGCAAAGGTTGCTGAGGCAGTTAACGAATTTGGAAGCCGGTTGAAATCTACTTTGGACGGGAGTGCAACTACCGGAAAAGAGGCAGCACGAGAAGTGAGCAAACGTTTGGCCACGATTGCCAGTGGGATTTTTTCCGGGTTGGCAGATGCGCTACATGAAAAATCTAAAAAATAATAAGATTCCTGTTTAAATTAAGGTTGTCAGATGCTTTGGGAAACAATCAATGTCATGCGGGATATTTCACGTCTGCATGACATCACTTCAGTCATGATTCGATATGGTGGCGGGGATTTTGTTCGCCTCATAGGAATCGGAAATATTCTTGAACGCGCGGGAAGAATCCTTCATTGGAAAGAAGCAAGTGAAATCAGCCAGCTTGAGCCTGCAGTAAGGGTAAGGCGTGCGCTAGAAGAACTTGGGCCCGCTTTTGTCAAATTGGGTCAGGTGTTGGCTACCAGAGTCGATATTTTTCCGCCTAACTGGATTGCAGAATTCGAGAAGCTGCAAAGTGAAGTTCCTCCTGTACCTTTTGAAGATCTGCTACCGGACCTTCAAAAGATACTGGGAAAAGCGCCTGATGAGATTTTTCGTGATTTAAACGCTATTCCATTTGCAGCGGCTTCTATTGCGCAGGTTCACCTGGCCAAGTTGCAGGATGGCACTCCCGTTGTGTTGAAAATCCGGCGCCCAGGTATTGAATCTGTCATTGAAGCTGATTTACGTATTCTGGCGCATCTCGCACGACTGATTGAATCGGAAATACCGGAGTCGCGCCGGTATCAGCCCAGCCAGGTTGTTTCACAATTTAAACGGTCTTTGCGTCGCGAACTGGATTTTGCGATGGAGGCGCGTAATATTGATCGTTTCAGAAACAATTTTCAGGATGATCCCACTGTAGTCGTGCCACAGGTATATTGGGAGTACACCAGTGAAATCATGAATGTACAGGAGGCCATTCAGGGCATACCGGGCACTAACCTTAAAAAAGTGGATGAATCAGGTTTAGATCGTAAGCTATTAGCTGCACGGGGAGCAGATGCTGTGCTGAAAATGATCATGATTCATGGCTATTTTCATGCTGATCCGCACCCGGGTAATGTATTTTATCTGCCTGAAAATCGTATTGGTATTATTGATTTTGGCATGGTTGGCAGAATCACTGATTATAGACGCAATCAGATTGTTAATTTGTTATATGCCTTGGCCAAAAAAGATGAAGAGGGCATGCTCGATGTACTGATGGATTGGACAGGTGATGGCGCAGTTAATGAAACGAAATTGGCGACAGATGTCAGTGAGTTTGTTTTTAATTTTGATAATGTGCAGTTAAAAGATCTCAGGCTTGGCCCGCTATTAAGTGAAATAACGGTGATCATGCGTGAAAACGGACTGGTTTTGCCATCGGATTTAACGCTTTTGTTCAAAGCGCTTATTACGCTGGAAGGTTTAGGGCAGCAACTGGACCCTGAGTTTCATATGCTTGAGCATCTGACGCCATTTGTCCGCAGCGTGATTACAGAACGCTATAAACCTGCTGCCTTATTAAAACGAGGGCAACATGGTTTAAAAGACCTGATGGAAATTGCAACAGCACTTCCAAGGGATCTAGCCAAGCTTTTACGTGAAGCGCGACGTGGCAAACTAAAAATTGATCTAGATCTGAAACGGCTTGACCATTTTGGTTCGCAACTTGATCGCAGTACGAATCGTTTGACTTTAGGTATTTTGACTGCTTCACTGGTGATAGGCTCATCCATCGTGATGACAGTAAAAGGTGGGCCAACCGTATTTGGCTTGCCGCTGTTTGGATTGCTTGGATTTTTTGTGGCATTTTTAAACAGCATCTGGATTATTTTTTCTATCTGGCGTTCTGGCAAAGAGTGAATGGGTGTCACAAAAAACAATTATTGTAATAACTGACATTTATATCTAAAGTTTTATTACGTTTCGACCGATAAGTTCGGTAGGTAAAAAAATAAAGCGGAGTGGAATAAATTTTATGAGACCAAGCATACTACGTAACTTGTTGTTTTCGTTTTTGGGTTTTGGTGTTGCTGTTGCGGCAGTTTTTCCTTTTTATGCCGATTTCTTTGTGGAATGGAAGCCAGGCATGCTGGTCTGGTTCGTAGTCGGGTGTTTGGTAGCAGGTATCATTATTGGTTTCGTCAACTACTGGTTACTGAACGTTATCCTGCTGCAAAAACTGAGAAGGATTTCTGAAGTTGCCACTTCCATCTCAAATAAAGATTTAAGCTTTGCTTGCTCTATGTCTAGCGCAGATACTATTGGTGAAATTATCGACAGTTTTAATGGTATGACTGAAAATCTGCGCCAATTGATCGGTCAGACCTCTGGTTTAAGTGGTACTGTCCGTGCAGATAGTAGTGGTATTCGTTCCCTGATGGGGCAAATCAACAAGAATGTGGATCAGCAAGCTGATCGTGCTGGCCAGATCAATAAAGCGATTGATCATCTTGCCCATACCGTTTCTGAAATTAATCAGAATTCAAATGAAGCTGCAAGCCAGGCACGTGAGGCTGCGGGTGTGGCTAGCCAGGGTGGTGTGGTTGTACAGCAAACAATCAGTGGCATGGATAAAATCAGCCAGGCTGTGAATGAGGCCGCTCAAGCTGTAGAAAATCTGGGTGAAAGTTCGGATAAAATTGGCGCTATCGTAGCGGTGATTAAAGAAATTGCAGAACAAACCAACTTGCTGGCTTTGAACGCTGCCATTGAAGCTGCACGTGCCGGTGAACAGGGACGTGGTTTTGCGGTGGTAGCTGATGAGGTGAGAAAGCTTGCGGAGAAAACGACGCATGCTACTCAGGAAATCAGCCAGATGATTCAGTCTATCCAGCAAGAAACAGGTCAAGCAGTCAAAACAATGGAAACGGGTACGACTGAAGTGCGTAGCGGGGTAGAAATGGCCCGTGAAGCAGGAAGTGCCTTGAAGAAAATTGTGGCTGGCGTAGAACTGGTTACTCGCATGGTTCAGGATATTGCTCAGGCAACAGATCTCCAGAATGAAGACGTAAGCAGTATCCGTGAAAACATCGTGGAGATTGGTAGTTTAATTGACGGAACTATTCAGAATACACGTGAAGGTTCTTCCAAAGCAGAGGCACTGGTAGAACTGGCAGAAAATCTGGATGCAACAGTCAAGGCATTCAAACTGAGTTAATTCAATTCCAGCTGATTTTCAGCTGGAATATGTTTCTGTACTGACTATAATGAACTCATAGGAGTTCATTATGAAGTTTCATTATTTAAAGCTCTCTCCAGTAGTATTTATCCTAAACTTGTTTAAAGCAGGTTTAGGATTTTTCTTTTATAGTTTGGCTATTCCCTATGACGGATAAGCTTTTCTATCTCCCTCGTGAACGTTTTCAGTTTTTTCTGACTTGCATTTCCAATCATTGTTACCAATGTATTGGCCCTCAGCTCAGGGATGGCGCAATTCTATATGAAGCATTTACCAGTGTAGAAGCATTGCCAAAAGGGTATAGAGACTCGCAAAAACCTGGTGAATATCGAGTTAAGCAAAATGGAGATCAGCGTTTTTTTGCCTGGGCAAACGGTCCGCAAGCATTAAAACCGCTTTTCTTTGCGCCGGAAGAACCGATGTGGCGTGCGCATAAGAACGATGAAGGTTTTGTAGTAGATGGGCTGCTACCAGAAACTAAGTCTATTGCGGTTATAGGTGCACGTGCTTGTGATCTGGCGGCGCTTAAAATTCAGGACAAGGTATTCTTGCAAGGGGATTATATCGATCCTTACTACGCCAGGCGTCGTGAATCAGTGTTTTTGGTGGGAGTAAATTGCACTCATAGTGCATCTACCTGCTTTTGTGTTTCTGCAGGAAATGGTCCAAGGTGCGATTCTGGTTTTGACATTGTGCTGACAGAACTGGATGACGGATTCGTTGTTCAGGCTGGTAGTGAAATGGGTGGAATTATTTTATCAGAGCTGAATTTGGGTACTGCTATAGAAGAACAGATTTTACTATCTAACAGTGCCACTGAATACGCGGCTACAACTCAGACACGCTCCTTGCCAGAAGAGGATTTGCGTAAAACCCTATTTGCCAATTTACACCACGAACGATGGGAAAATGTAGCAGAACGTTGCTTGTCTTGTGGTAATTGCACTCAGGTTTGCCCCACTTGTTTTTGCCATACTGAAGCTGAAGTGCCTGCTCTGGATGGCAATTCGAGCGTACATATGCGGCAGTGGGCCTCCTGTTTTAGTGAAGGGCATGGGTATATCCATGGTATGCAGACACGCCCGGAGATTACACATCGTTACCGTCAATGGCTGACGCATAAGCTAGGTAGCTGGCATGACCAATTTGGTACCAGTGGATGTGTGGGGTGTGGTCGTTGCATGACATGGTGCCCTGCAGCGATTGATATGGTGGAAGAGGTCAACATCATTTGCGGTGGAGACCGTTTCTGGCAATCCGGTGAAGGGGCGTTATGAATCCCTATTTGCCCTATGAAGCGGAAATAATGGAGCGCCATCAGGAAACTGATACTGTTTTTACTTTGCACTTGCGTTTGACGGACCCTGAGATGGGCAGGTCCTATCAATTTCAGCCTGGCCAATTCAATATGTTGTATCTGTTTGGTGTTGGAGAAGTACCGATTTCCATTTCTTCCGATCCGCAAGAGCCTCACCTGCTTGGTCATACAATCAGGTCAGTTGGGCGAGTTACGGAAGGAATGGCAAAATTGGCAGTGGGAGACCGTATTGGTATTCGTGGCCCTTATGGACGGGGTTGGCCGCTTAAAGCGGCAGAGGGCAAGGATGTGATTATTGTCACAGGAGGCTTAGGCTGTGCCCCTGTGGTTTCTGTGATTAACTACATCATGAAGAGGCGGGACAGGTACGGTAAACTGACCATTATTCAGGGTGTGAAACATCCGCGAGACATGATTTATCGTGAGCAATACGATGCCTGGGCTAAAATTCCCGATACACGGGTTTTTTTGTCGGCCAGTTCAGGTGAGGCGCTATGGCCTTGGCACGTAGGTTCTGTCATTGATTTATTTTCCGAAGTAAAGTTTGACTCTGCTGTTTCGGTGTCCATGATGTGCGGACCAGAAGGTATGATGATTGCCGCTATTCGTTTGTTGCTTGAACGAGGAATGCCGGAACACTCAATTTACATGAGTATGGAACGCAATATGCAATGCGCCATAGGACATTGTGGCCACTGTCAGTATGGTGGGAAATTTATCTGCAAAAACGGTCCTGTGTTTGCATATCCTGATGTGAAGGAACTGCTGGGAATAAAGGGATTTTGATTAATTTGCCGAAACCAAGCATTGCTGTCCATAAATTCACCTCCTGTGATGGCTGTCAGCTTGCGTTTTTAAACATGGGTGAAGCATTCCTGCAATTGGCTGAACAAGTGAATATTCTACATTTTGCCGAGACAGGAAAAGTGGATACATATGCAAAAGTTGATATTGCTTTTGTTGAAGGTAGCGTATCTACACCCTCTGAAATTGAACGCATTCAGAAAATTCGAAAGAACAGCGAATATGTGATTACGATGGGTGCCTGCGCAACCTCAGGCGGCATTCAGGCGCTGCGAAATGGGGCTGAAAATAGCGCTGACTGGGTCGCCGCTATTTACGCCTCACCTGAGCACATCCAAAGTCTGGCGGCTTCTGACGCAATAGCAAAACATGTGAAAGTGGATCTGGAGTTATGGGGTTGCCCTGTTAGCTCGCGCCAGATCATTCAGGCAATTCGGGATAAGTTGTCTGGTGTGCGGCCTGCGGTTAATGCTGACAGTGTTTGCATGGAATGCAAACGCAAAGGCAATGTGTGCGTTCTGGTGTCACAGGGCAAGCCCTGTATGGGGCCGGTTACGCGCACCGGATGCGGTGCGCTTTGCCCAAGCTTCGGACGAGATTGCTATGCATGTTATGGCCCTTCAGAACAAGTTAACGCAGCATCGCTTTCTCGCCGCTTTGAAGGATTAGGTCTATTGCCTGACCAGGTTGCACACCGTTTTCAGTTTATCCATAGTGCGGCTGATGCATTTAAGCTAACAGAAAAGAAGTGAGGGCAGGCAGCACATATGAATGATCAGCGCCGGGATATTTCAATAACAGTCCCCATACTCGCCAGAGTAGAAGGTGAAGGTGCGTTGTCACTCAAGGTGAAAGACGGGCGTATCAGCGAATTGAATCTGCGCATCTTTGAGCCGCCAAGGCTATTTGAAAAGTTACTGGAAGGCAGAAGATACGAAGAAGTGCCAGACATGGTAGCCAGAATCTGTGGAATTTGTCCTGTGGCATACCAAATGAGTGCTTCCCATGCAATCGAAAGTATTTTTGGTACGACCACCAGCCCGTGGGTGAGGGCTATGCGCCGCCTGTTTTATTGTGGGGAATGGATCGAATCTCACAGCCTGCACATTCATTTGCTTGCCGCACCGGATTATCTAGGGTTTAACAGCGCGCCAGAAATGGCGAAGGACTATCCAGACGAGGTGCGTCGTGGTCTCAGACTACAAGGTCTGGGCAATGATATTATTTCTTTTTTGGGTGGGAGATCAGTTAATCCTGTTGGTGCACGGGTTGGAGGTTTTTACCATGCACCTGCCATTGCCGCTGCTCAATCGTTGCTTCAACAATTAAAAACCCTTTTACCCGAAGCTGAAGCACTGGTCAGATGGACCGGTGGGCTGAATTTCCCTGCTATTCAGCAGGATTTTGAGTGCGTTAGCCTTAGCCATCCAGACGAATATCCCATGAACGAAGGCCGACTGGTTTCCAGCCGTGGTATGGATATCGCTATTTCTGATTTTGAAAATGAATTTATCGAACATCAAGTACCTTATTCAACCGCATTGCATTGCTTACACAACGGAAAACCTTATCTGGTTGGCCCACTGGCGAGGCTAAATCTGAATTGGGACAAGTTACCAGCCAGTGTTCGCAAAAATGCTGAATCCACGGGTATTACCTGGCCATCTCAAAATGTGTATCACAGTTTGGTGGCGCGAGCGATTGAAATTCATTATGCGTTTGTTGAAGCCATTCGGTTACTGGAAGCCTATGAATTACCAAACAGTTCATATAGTGAATCGCAGCCAAAAGCAGGGACAGGTTACGGGTGCACCGAGGCACCCAGAGGCATTTTGTGGCATAAATATGAAATGGATGGTCGCGGACAAGTAGTAAATGCTCGGATAGTCCCTCCCACCAGTCAAAATCAGGCGCGCATAGAAGAAGATTTGAAGCTCAGTATAGAACAGCTTGGTTTTGATCAGCCGGACGACATCATTCGCCACCGTGCAGAAACTGTCATTCGTAACTATGATCCCTGCATTTCTTGTGCCACGCATTTTCTTGATTTGCGCGTTGAGCGGGAATGAAAGTCGCTGCACCTATCCGAATTTTGGGTATTGGGTCACCGTTAGGCGATGATGAAGTAGGGTGGTTAGTCGCTAAGGTATTACAGCAAAATTTAGACCTGAATAACTTATCCGTTTCAATGCATGATCGACCAGGCGCAAACCTGATCAGGTTAATGCATGGGGCAGAAATAGTTATATTGATAGATGCCATTATAACGGAGGCAACTCCCGGAACCTTGTATCGCTTGGAAGGTAATGCAATTCACCAGGCGTTTCAAAATCAAACTTCAACCCATGGATTCGGCTTGGCAGAGGCTTTAAAATTAGCTCAAGCGTTGGGGGAGGCACCTGCGAATGTTGTGTTATGGGGAATGGAAATAGTATCGGCTGATCCAGCAATGGGTATGAGTGACACAGTACGTGAGGCAATTCCGGCGCTGGTTAATGCAATAGAGGATGAAGTGACAGTTATACTTGAAAGAAATGAAAATTGAAGATCAATATTGCAAAATAAAACTCACATAGTGTGAATACTTTTCTGGGCTAAAGTGTTACTAATGTCACTGACCGCTCAGTATCACTTGTAGGGAAAGTATTTTCTTCATGCGGGGGTAGATTGGATGTCAGCGAAGAGTTCATCTATACAGCGGTTGCTTTTTCCCCAGTCAAAGAACTGACCTTCAATATGAGTCGCGCAATCCATGCGTGTACCTGATTGTGTCTTTCGCAATGTTACATAGAGCGTACCAGCGAAAGACCACATGTCTGAGGGTAAGGTTGATTCAAGTAGACATCCATCTTCAAACTGGTGAACCTGCTGCAAAACCTGGCCATGGCGAGCCAAAGAGCAGAGGGCCGAAACAATTGCCGTACCAATGGGAATAGTCAGATTTTGAGAACGTTCTTTTCCAGTCTTAATGCCAAGTCTTGCTGAGATCGGTTGAGCAACGGAGGTCAGTTTTTCCAGGGAAATCGGTAGCGGTATGATTTTATCGGCTATGGCTAAAAACTCCTCTCCAGATACGGTTTTTTTGGACATAGATGAATGTTTAGCTATCATTTCCTTTACTTTCGGTAGGCTAACCAGCTTTTCATAGTTAAATTCCTGAGTCCAATCGGTGGGCTGCGATTCGGGAGTATCAAGAACGGTGACAGGTTCACCACATTCCGAACAGAATTTGCCAGAAATCTTCGCGCCACAATTTGAGCAGAACATAGGTTGATACCTTTCCTCGTTTCCAGTTTGTGTAGCCCAACGTAAACAAAGTCCTGTTTTCTTTATTGTAGCGAAAATATTGTCGAATGTTAGGCTGGGAAGCCTAACCTGAACGAGCAATCCGGATATACCTGTGCCTCATTAGATAGGTTTGCATAGAGGTATTCCACAAAGCTATTTCCACAGCAAGCCCGCTACTCTTTTCCCCATGACTCCCTGATTGAATACCACTTCGGCTATGGGTGTTTCAGCGCATGCGATGCCAAAGCAAACATGTAAAGGCAAAAGATGCTCTTCTCTAGAGTGACAAAATCTTGCAGACGGTGCCTTTTCCCACTCAATCAGTCTCTGCTCACGTTCTTCAGTTGGAATCGTCTGACTTGCGCAGGTTTCGATCAGCCAGTCATTAAATAATTCGCTTTCTTTGTTACTGTTGGTGTCCGATGAAAAAAATGCCCGCATATTATGGAACGACATACCTGACCCAATAATCAGCACATTATTTTTACGTAAAGCAGCCAAAGATTTTCCCATTGCAATATGTTGCAATGGGTCTAAATGATTCAGTAATGATAGCTGGATGCAAGGAATATTCGCATTCGGATACATCAGCTTAAGTGGCACAAACAATCCATGGTCAAAACCACGCCGATCATCAAGTATTGCTGATACACCGCTGCGTTGTATCAGTTCAAGTACTTCGTGAGCCAGTGGCGGGTTACCTGGAGCAGGATATTGTATTTCATAAGATTCCGCAGGAAATCCAAAGTAATCATAGATTAGCTCTGGATGGCTGCCACTCGTTATCGTCGGCTGCTCTGCTTCCCAGTGAGCACTGATCACCAAAATCGCTGAAGGTTCGCTAATTCTGGTTGCAATTTCCTTCAGAAAATTCACCAACTCCGCATGTCTTTCATCGCCAAGCAAGGGCAGGGGACCCCCACCATGGGGAAGATATAAAACAGGTGAAAGCGTTTCAGATGTTTTGTTAATCATTGAAACTCCTGTTGGGAAAGTATCAAGAACTGGGTTGCAGGCCAACTATTCAGGTCAAATCACGGCTGTGCTGTATTTTAAAGGGCGTGCTTCTCACATTCTAGGCCAACTTTCGGAAAGTTGGTAAATGGTAAGTGCAATAAGCGCCAAACCAATGATTTCAACGATGAAGGCCTGAAATGGGGCGTCATCATCCACTTGCGTAATCTTCTCTGCCGGGAAGCGACCTAATGTTAGTGTGCGACAAGCACACCAGCCAACAGCCCAACCAACGGTTTGCACACAAAAATCCCATTCTAGCCACCACGTATTCGACAGAGACAAGTTTTTTGCAGATTAAGGAGGAAGCGGTCCAGTTCGACGTCTAACTCGCCACAGGGATCAGCCCGCCTATAGCCCATGACATGCTGCGTCAAAGAACGCCCAATGGTCAATGGACAGCATCCTGGCAGCCCGCTGCCGTGATTGACGGACCGCTTCGTTCCTCTCATAACACGGTATGGAAGGTGTTGTGCGTGTACTGCCCCTTACCCGAGCTCGGCTATAACTGGAAAGATCGCAAGATCTCAACCCGATGCGATGAATGAGCCGGTACAAGGGCACGATATTATTTCTGGGGCACAGACCAACTGTCTGTAATGGTGTCGTGCAACATCGATGCTGTAGAGCCCCGATAGGTGTTTGGTGCAGGACATGTTTCGCGCCAGCTGTTGAAATCAAGTCAGCGCATGTTCATTCGTCTGGAGTGACGTGAATACTTAGACTAAACGCTTCGCGTCAAGTCAAAGGCAATTCTTTGCCTCTTGACACAGTGGGGCCTCATAAGGGTTAGGAATGGCGTGACGACTAGATGTTGCCTCAAAAGGCGGTGCTGGCGAGACGGCGACTGCACGTGGTTGAGCGAGCAGCACTGCATTTATTTTGCTTTGCCATGCGCAGAAGCAGGACGCGCAGGCACTCCTGGTCTTTCGTCTTTCGTGTAGTGGCAATAAGCAATTGTTCCACCTGCCGCCACTACTGCGACTCCGCCAACCACGAGGGTGGCAGGGGCGGTAACAAAACCGACTACAGTTCCGACGGTGCCCAATGTTCCCGCCAAGTAGCCGCTGGAAGCGGTAGCTGCAATTGCGGCACCTGAACTGTGTGCGAGCGCAGTTACTCCAGCGACATTTAGACCGATGCCTGTTGCAACTCCGGCACCGGCTAAGCCAGTAGAGATTTTCGCGTAGGTCGTGTCTGCGTATTCACAAACACCGGCATGGGCAACTATGTGCGAAGCCATGAGCACAAGTGCCAGCGCCAGTTGTCCAATGTGGTTCTTGTTCATGATCGAGTCCTTCCTGTTAAGGTTAATTATATGTTTTGATAGTCGCGGCTAATTCACACCGCGAGACTTCAGTGCTGCCTTGCCCGAAGACACACAACTTGAATAGACGGTCGGCTTTTCAGATTCGATGGAATATGAATCGGACAGTGCTCGACACCTGCTTTCAAGCTCTTGAAGTGGATCGCGTTTGTCGCCGCCTGAGAGGAATGAAATAGCAACCATCAGGCCGATAATTGTGCCAACAATCCCGCCGATAAGCTTGAAGAAGCCGACAATGCAGCCAGATGGCTTGGCTTTCAATCGAACACCGCATTTGGGGCAAGCATCAGCTTTCGAGCTGACTTCGCCCCCACATTCCTTGCACTTGATCATGGCCACGGTAATTCCTCCGAATTCCTAACGTTAAGTAGCCGTCCTAAAAGACGGAAAGTAATACATCATAGTGACGTATTAAACATATTTCATCAGAATTTTCCACGTAAAATCAATGGGTATGTATCAATTACACGACCTATATAAAACCCCTTTTTCGTCAGTCCTGCATTTAAATGCAAGGTATGTATATCCGTGCACGAGGCATACTGGATGTTGTCGCAACTTTGCGGAACAACTATAACGTACAATATAGCCTAAAGGCATAAAATATATTAAATGCTTGTTTAGGGCTTTTGATTATCTCAGGCTATCTGCATATGGCTTTGTCTTGAATTGCATAATTTTGGGATGCATTCTGATTGTGAATCTTATCAAATCAGTTTGCGATATTTCTAAGCGTATAAACAACCCAGTTTTACCCCAATCAAGTTAATAGTGCACTTCTAAAATATTATTTTCTGTCTGTTAATATTCAGTTTACTATATTCACCTATCAGCAATTTTGAATGGAGTATTTCCGTGAGGCTTATAAAATCATGCTTATGGCCATTTCTGTTTTTGACATTATTTTCCCCTGTTTCATTAAGCTACGCTGACCAAACTGTGCTTGAAATTATTCCTCTAAAACACAGAACTGTGGATCAGGTGTTGCCGATTCTTCAGCCATTTGTTGAAAAGCAGGGAGCAATTAATGGGATGAATAATCAACTGATTATCCGCGCTACGCCTGCCAATCTGAGCCAAATAAAGGAAATTCTGAATCAGATTGATACAGTTCAGCGAAAGCTGCTGATCACGGTGAAGCAGAGTACGCAGCGTGATATAGAAGGTAAGGAAGCCGAGGTTTCAGGGCGTTTGGGTGTGGGTGACAATGCCAGGGTTGTGGTGGGAAGCACCAGAAGCAGGGATGGCGGGTCTATTGAAGTAGGGCGCGGTGGTGATGTTGCCCGTGCCCGCGTATATAGCTCACAAAGGCAGGAAGATTCTGCAAACACCCAGCAGTTGCAAGTGCTTGAAGGAGGACAAGCTTTTATTCGTATGGGTACTTCCGTGCCTGTACCGGAAAGAACTGTGGTGAGAAACGGGCAGACTGTTACCGTAATACAGGGTACTTCTTACCGGGATGTGACCAGTGGGTTTTATGTGAGGCCGAGAATTCAGGGGAATCGAGTGACGCTGGAAATTTCTCCTCAGAATAATACGGTAGACAGCCGGGGGCGCATCAACATTCAACAAGCCCAGACTGAGGTTTCTGGCCGGATTGGGGAATGGATGGAAATTGGCGGAATTAATCAGGAACGTTCTGTAAACGAATCTGGCATTGCTTATTCTACCAATGAAACCGGGCAGGATCAGCGCCGGATATTGCTTAAAGTGGAAGAGTTAAAGTAAGTTTTTTGACTAATTAACTAGTTCCCATCTGGAAACATCTGTTTTTCTCTCCCCCTTGATGTGAGAGGGCTAGGGAAAGGGTGATAACCCCTTGAAATTCAACCCCTCTCCCCAACCCTCTCCCACAAGGGGAGAGGGGGATGTAGCGTTTCTGGATGGGAACTACTTAGAAAATTCAGTTGGATTGACAAATTTTGCAAATTTTGGGGTTTTTGTAATATAAGAAATGGGTTTTTAACCGCAGAGGCGCTGAGGCGCGGAGTTGATGTGACTTGTAACATACAATCTGTGATGAATTGTTACATGGCGACTTTGTTAACGCTTTTACAAAGCTTTGCATTTCTCCGCACCTCAGCGCCTCTGCGGTTCATATAAAAAGTCATTCAAACTACTTGTAAAACTTAGTAATACGTTGTTACCGAGGGCAGGCATTATGCCCATTTTGCAATTACACACCTGCCCATTTGTAGCCGATTACGCCGATGACTACCAGCGCGACAGTCGCCCAGCCCAGACGGTCTACATAGAGGTGTAACTTTTCCTCCATACTTTTTCCTCCCCATGCCATCAGTCCGGCAACCAGAAAAAAGCGTGCTCCGCGCCCTATCAGTGAGGCCAGTGTAAAGGGCAGTAATGCCATCGACAGGGCACCGGCTGCAATAGTGAACACTTTGTAGGGTATGGGCGAAAAACCAGCGATGAAGATTGCCCAGAAACCCCACTGGGTAAACCAGTCTACTGCCGACTGATACCGTTCCCAGTAATGAGATTCGCGTAGCCATGGTTCTATGGCGTCGAAGGCAAAAAAGCCGATGGTGTAACCTAATAGGCCGCCTGCCACGGATGCCAGCGTAGTGAGCAATGCGAAGCGCCAGGCCTTTGAAGGATTGGCGAGGCTCATTGGAGCGAGCATGACATCTGGCGGTACGGGAAAGAAAGATGATTCTGCGAAGCTTAATGTCCCAAGATACCACGGGGCGCGTGGATGCCGAGACCATTTCATTGCACGGCTGTAAAATGAAGAAAATATGCGCATGGTGCAGTTGCCTTAAAGTAAAGTGGTGACAAGCACCTCATCAAGTATTTGGATTAGCATGGTGTCTTGTATGTGTTTAGCTGAATGGCTTGGTCGCGCTAAACATGGTAAATCCGGCCTTTAGTTTTTGACGACTGGATTGCCTTCACTGATCCAGTTAGTAATGCCGTTGCGAACGTTGTAAATTTTGGTATACCCCATATCAGTCAGTTCATGTGCCAGTGATCGGGTGCGGCTACCGGTACGGCAGATCAATATAACCGGATCGTTTTTGTTCACTTCTGCTGTAAATCGACCCAGAAACGCTGGATTCATCCTGCCGCTTGCGTCAACGTAAGTGAGTTTATGGCTGCCTTCCACTACGTTTGTTTGCATCCATTCTTCTGGGCGGCGGATGTCATATAAAGGAATTCCCTGCGCGATCAACGTTTTCAATTGCGCATTGTCGATGCTGGTATAAGGCGGTTCGGAACATGCCCCAAGGGAAAATGTGAGCAACAGAATTCCTAATAGTCGTGTCAGCATCAATGGTTCTCCTTACGGGTGGCAATTAAGCTCGCAATAACGCTAGCCCCGATTAAAACGGCGACGATGGCCAGCGAGGCGGCAACGGGTACATGGTACCAGGGGGCAATGAGCATCTTTGTACCAATGAAGGTGAGCACCATGGCCAAACCGTATTTCAATAAATGGAAACGGTCTGCGACGTCCGCGAGCAGGAAGTACAGCGCTCGCAAGCCCATGATAGCGAAGATGTTTGAGGTAAACACAATGAATGGGTCTGTGGTGATGGCGAAGATTGCCGGGATGGAATCTACCGCGAATACCAGATCAGAGACTTCAATGAGAATCAGCACCAGAAAGAGTGGCGTGAAGTAACGAACTCCGTCTTTCATAATGGAAAATTTTTCGCCATGATAATCATCGGAAATTCGCAAATGTTTGCGCGCGAACTTGAGTACCGGGTTGTGAGTGAGATCAGGTTCTTTTTCTGCCATAACCAACATGCGTAAGCCGGTAAATACCAGAAAAAAGCCAAAGAGGTAGAGCACCCAGCTGAATTCACGCACCAGCCATGCGCCAGCCAGAATCATGATTGCGCGCAGGACGATAGCCCCAAGCACGCCATAAATCAGTACCCGGCGCTGGAATTCAGCAGAAACATGGAAAGCTGAGAAAATCAGCAGGAAGACAAAAACATTATCTATCGACAGGGATTTTTCAATCAGGTAACCGGTGAAAAATTCCAGCGCTTTACGATCAGCAATTTCTTGTCCGAACGTACCATTGAGATACCACCAAAGGCCTGCATTAAACAGGAGCGCCATACTGACCCATACCAGTGACCAGGTTGCAGCCTCCTTGACACTGACCTTATGCGCCTTCCTGCCACCAAACACGAACAAATCCAGCGCGAGCATTACCAGTACAAAACCGATAAAACTCGCCCACATCCAGGGCTCACCGATAGAAACAGCTGTGTTATTCATATGTTTGTTAGATCTTTATTGTGAGGGTGTGAATCAGCAATTTTTGCCCGGCATTCTTCAATAACTGAAGGTGGTATCAGTCGCAGCGCCAGCCAGACCAGACCCGGAACGATAATCAGGTCATCAAGTTGGCCAATAATGGGTAAAAAGTCCGGAATGAGATCAAATGGCAACAGAGCATAGCCCACCGCTGCACCAAGCAGCAGGCGGGCAGCAAGTGGCGTGTGCGGATGGGAAAGGGCGCACCGATAGACGGCTAACTCTCGTTTGAACGCCTGGGCTAACGCTGCCAGCTTTGCACGCACTTATTGGCCTGATTTTAGCGCAGCAATACGCTCTTCCAGAGGCGGGTGAGTCATGAAAAGACGCTTGAATCCACTTGCCCCCCCGCCTGCAATACCGAAGGCCGCCATTTTTTCAGGCAATGGTTGTGGATGCAACGAATTTAATCGTTCCAGTGCCGCTATCATGGCCCCTTTCCCTGCCAGTGTTGCTCCCCCAAAATCGGCCCTGAATTCTCGCTTGCGAGAAAACCACATGACGATGATTGAAGCCAGAACGCCAAGCACCATTTCAGCGATGATCATGGTAACGAAAAATGCCGGACCTGTGCCGCGCTCTGTTTTAAATATCACTTTGTCCACTAGGTAACCAATGACACGGGACAAGAACATGACAAAAGTGTTCACTACACCTTGAATCAACGCCAGTGTCACCATATCACCGTTAGCAACGTGAGAAATTTCGTGGCCCAGTACCGCTTCTGCCTCGTCTTTTGTCATGGCTTGCAGCAGTCCCGTTGAAACAGCCACAAGTGCATTGTTCTTGTTCATTCCGGTGGCAAAAGCATTGACATCAGGAGAGTCAAAAATCGCTACTTCCGGCATGCCGATACCAGCTGCCTTAGCCTGACGCTGCACTGTTTCGACCAGCCATTTCTCTCCGGGAGTTTCTGGTGTTTCAATCACCCTTGCGCCGGTAGAGCGTTTGGCAGTCCACTTTGATATGGCGAGGGAAATGAATGAGCCTCCCATACCCATAATGGCGGCGAAAATCAGCAACGAAGTGAGATTCAGCCCCGACGAAGTAAGGTATGGCTCTACGCCCAAAATCCGCATAGTGACGGAGAGCACAAGAACAATGGCCATATTGGTGGCCAGAAACAGAATAATGCGGTTCATGATTCAATCTCCTGAGTGTTAATGTTCTTTCCCATGATCTTCAGCTTTGTGAGTCAAAAACAGTGATGCACCAATCAGGGCAATGGCACCACCGAGATATAATAGATCCAGCGGTGAAGTGACCTTCATGTTTAATGCTTCCTCAAACAAGGTGACGATCAGAATCATCAAAATCACCTTGGCCAGCCGTGCTTTGAGGTCATCCAGACTTTCAATTACCAGAATTTTGCTGGATGTCTTGCTGCCATGGGCATCGTCGATATCACTGACGAACAATTCATACATGCCGAGCGCAAAAATCAGCATGAAAGTGGCAAGCAAATAACCGTCTACCACTTCCACTACGTGCGTGATAGTCTGGTCATGCAACAGTTTTCGCGCGTCCTCTGTCAGGGCCGGGTCTGCGTAATGCAGCATATGGCCAACCAGATAGATTACATCTACAGTGGCCATGTAGAAGATGGCTGTAGCGGCAGCCATACTGGCTACCACTGCTACCACAACGACAAAGCGTCCACTCCAGAGGGGTTTCTCAAACAGTCTTTCTATGTAATTCAACATGTTGATTATTAATCATCACTGTTCATGAATCCCAGCAAGTGAAGCAGGCTGGTAAACAGGTTGAAGATGGAAACAAATAGCGTGACTGTTGCCATGATGTAATTGGTTTCACCACCATGAATGATATTGCTGGTTTCATACAAGATCAGCCCTGACATCAGCAGTACGAAGACAGCGGAAACTGTCAGCGATAAGGCAGGGATTTCAAAAAACATCGCACCCAGCCCAGCCAAAAAGCCGACTACCATACCCACCATCAGAAAGCCGCCCATAAAGCTGAAATCTTTGCGGCTGGTTAGTGCATAGCCTGAGAGCCCAAGAAAAATCGCGCCGGTAAGCCCCATTGCGGTCATGACAATTTGGCCACCGTTAGGCAAACCGAGATAATGGCTGACAATCGGGCCCAATGTGTAGCCCATGAAACCCGTAAGCCCAAAAACAAAAGCAAGCCCAAGTGCGCTATCGCGAAACTTGGAGGTGAGGAATAACAAGCCAAAATAACCTATCAAAGTGATAATAATCCCCGGGTGCGGCAATTTCATCGCAACGGCAGCTGCGGCGGTTAATGCGCTGAATAGCAGTGTCATGGATAGCAACATATAAGTGTTGCGAATCATCTTGTTGGTGGAAAGAACGAGAGATGCCTGTGAAGACATACCCTTATTCTGATCAATCGAATGAATAGTGTTCATGGATTTATACTCCTTAAAGTAATTACAACATGAAGTATAGTGCTACTTTTATATTCTATAAATTCGATTATAATTGATAAGTTATTCGAAAAATTCGAAGCATAAACTATATGGCAACGCTAAATTACAAACATCTTCACTATTTCTGGGCGGTAGCTAAAGCGGGAAGTGTGACCCGCGCCAGCGAACGGTTGCATTTAACGCCACAAACCATCAGCGGGCAGTTGAGTCTGTTCGAGGAAGTGATGGGGGTGGAACTGTTTAATCGTACTGGCCGTCAATTCGAGCTGACTGAATCAGGACGGATGGTGTTCAGTTACGCGGAAGAAATATTTTCGCTTGGACAGGAACTAGAACAGGCATTGCATCATCAACCCATGGACAGGCCGTTGCAAGTCAAAGTGGGCGTCACAGATGCCGTGCCCAAAGCAGTTGCGTACCAATTGCTGGAACCCGCAATGCAGGTTCCTCAGCCCCCGCGTATCATTTGCCGTGAAGGAAAAGTGGCTGATCTGCTGGCAGAATTGGCGTTGCACCGACTGGATATCGTAATAGCCGATAGCCCCATGCCACGTACCGTGGATATAAAGGGATTCAGTCATCCACTTGGTGAATGTGGCCTGACTTTTTTTGCCACAGCCGATCTCGCAAAACAGCATTCTGGCCCTTTCCCTAAATGTCTGGATGGGGCGCCCATGCTTCTGCCCGGGGAAGGGGTGGCAGTCAGATCCAGGCTGACTCGCTGGTTTAACGACAACCAGATCCGTCCACGTATTACCGGTGAGTTTGATGATGGTGCTTTGATGACCGCTTTTGGCCAGGCTGGAGTGGGCATTTTCGCAGCCCCTTCGGCGATTGCGGAACAGGTGATACGGCAGCATGAAGTTATCAGTATAGGTTCGACTGAAGAAGTGATAGAGCAGTTTTATGCTATTTCTGTGGAACGTAAATTGACGCACCCGGCAGTGGTTGCAATTAGCCGTGCGGCGCGGCAAGAATTTTTTATGACTCGGAAGCCAGGGAAAAAAGGGGCGCTTTAATACCGTTCCTGTTTCTAACCGTTTTTCGTCAGAAGTTGGGTAGTATGCTCAAAAGCTTGAGGCCGCCCGAGGTAGTAACCTTGTGCGTGGGTAAAACCTAGCGCTATCACTTTATCCAGCAATGATTTTGTTTCTATTCCTTCTGCTACAAGATTATAGCCTGCGCTAATGAGCAGCTTGGCGAGGTTTTCTACAATAATACTTTGCCGGTCATTTCGCTCCAGGCTGCGAATCATTGAAATATCGAATTTGATCAGGTCTACCGGCATATTGGATAAGTATCGAAGAGAAGAATAGCCACTGCCGAAATCATCCAGTGCAATCAAAAAGCCGATTTTGCGTAATTTGTTTAAATTGGCCGATGCATGGGTGATTTGTGTAATCAGGGCAGTTTCAGTGACTTCCAGTACCAGTTTGTACTCTTTAAAGAATGGTTCAAATTCCAGGAGTTTTTTCGTGACGTCTTCGTTAACAATACCTGGGCCTGAAACGTTCATTGAAACGCCAGTCCCAGACGGGATAACCTTGTTTTCCAGGTCGCGACGAATACGTTCCAGAATGGCCAGATCGAATTCAACTTCAAGACGCCGTCTTTCAACAACCGGGAATATACCTGAAGGCATAATGAGAATCCCTTTGTCCTGAATGCGCACCAAAGCTTCGTAATAATCGCAATTTTCGGCTGGTAAACGAGCAATCATTTGATAATGCATCTGGAGCATATCAATAGACGCTATCGCTTCATAAACCGCATGGGTTTCTTTATTGGAAACAACTGATTCGTGCGATTGACTCATTTCTTCAGAGTAAATCGAGATGTTTTTCTGACCCGGGCGCTTGGCATGGTACATAGCCAGGTCTGCCTGCTTGTGGAGAACAGACAGGTCATCAACTGATAGATCTTTTTCGTACGCCATGCCAATACTGATTTTGACAGGTTCGTGGATGCCCAACTCAGTAAAATCAAATTCAGCGATGAAAGCAAAACAGCGTTGAGCAATCTTTTCAGCAGCAGCAATATCCGTGTTAAACAGAATCGTGGCAAATTCGTCTCCCCCCAACCGGTATAGCCGATCACCGGTTCGTAAAGCGGCTTGCAGGGTTTTGGCAATTCCCTGGATAACCAGATCACCAATCTGATGTCCGTAGGTGTCATTGATTGCTTTGAAGTGGTCGCAATCAAACAATAAAAATGTGGCTTGCTTTTGAGAGGCGCCCGAATTTTTTAATTGCTCATACCAGTCATCTTCAAAAGCTCTCCGGTTATAGACACTGGTTAGCGGGTCATGGTGCGCGAGCGTCCAGAGTTCGTTATGAGAATCTTCCAGGCTGAGATGCATTGCATCAAGATTTTTCTGGTAATCATTTAATGATTTACGTACTTTTTCAAGTTCAGCTACAGCAAATCTGTCACGCGAGGTGATTTGCAATATATGGCCATGTTCGTCATGCGTGCTGTCAATGCTTTTGGATATCTGGCGCAAAGGCTTTGCCAAAAAGTGGTTCACAAAGAAATAAGCCAGAATGGATGTCAGAATAATGACACTGATTACGCGATAAAGCGTCATTGACATGACGTTTTCAAGTTGATTATTTGTTTCATCGCTAATCAAGTTGTATTTCAGGCGAGAAACAATATCTGTTGCGAGCAAACGGTAGCCGGGCGCTGAATTTAGCGATATAGAATTAATGTCAAGAAAGCGAAATTTTTTCAATCTTTGAATCTGAGCAAGGAAATCTATCTTGAAACCAGCATATCCAAGCAGGAACTGGTGATCTTCGTCTGACCAGACTGGGAAAAAATAATAGAGATGGTCATGAAGGGCTTCTTTTTTTAACGTCAACCCGATATCAGCCTTTGTTATTTTTAAAGGCATCGAAGCCTCACCTTTCAAATCTTTGGTAAAGCTCTCACCTCTTGTATTATATAACTCCACTATTTCAAGGTGTTCCGGGAAAACACCTGCGCTTAATGCACGGGAATTTCGCCAGTATCTGTAATAACTGGGATCGTAAAATTGTTGACGTAGTTCGTCCCATTTGCTCGCAGCTAATGCATATTTCTGAAAGTCCGAATCAAGTTGGGTGATTGCTTCTGATATTTCCTGTTGGGCAGATTTTTTATTTTTGATTGATGTTTCTTCATTGAGTGATTGTATTTCGTAACGCATCAGAATAGCGATGAACGTAATGAATACCCCGATGATGACAAAAAATGCGAATGCATAATGCCTGATGGAAAGGGGGAGAAAACGGCCTTTAAATTTCATGGGTAACAAATTTTAACGCCTTACTTGCAATGAACGTAATGATTTCATTACCACATCATTTAATTCAAATTCTGCCTGGTCGCTAAAAAAATGATTGGCATCATTAATCACAGAAATAGAAGCGCCACTTTCTTTAACCTGGTCTGGCCAGTCTTTCATCATACGTTCATCTTTATTGCCTAAAATAACTTCAATTGGCTTTTTACTGGTCTTGATTGAATTTAAAACGACATTACGCGAGTAACCAAAAAAGGATAAATAACTTTCCGGTGTGGCCATATATTTATCACAGAATGCTATTTTATAAGGGGCAAGCGTATTGGGGCTGTTTTTAAGATTTTGCTTTGCAAATGCAACCATTTTCTGCCGGTCCTGAGCCGTGCTGGTAAAGTCATCATCCGGTAAGCTGATCAATATTCCTTTTTTTACAGATTGATCTGGAGTTTCGTTTAAATAAGACAGAATGACATTGTTTGCCCGACTGTGTCCAATCAAGACAATATTCTTTTGTTTTTTGGAATTAAGCCATTCTACCCACAGCGAAATTTCTTTTTTATCATCTTCCATGATGTGTTTGTGAATGGCTTCACAGCCCAAACTTTGAGCACGTTTGGTAATGCCTAGCGTTAAGGTAGGTGAAAGTGTAGTGTAACCATTACTGGCCAATTCATCGGCCAGTCGGCGTATGGTTGGTGATTCACGCGTTTGCAGGAACCCGTGAATCAGAATGACGGCCGGAAAACCTGTTTTGCCCTCTCGGTAATCAGCCGTTGCAGTAATTTTAGATGTAATATTTAAATCTACTATCTGCGCTTTGGAAATACTTGGGAGGAGAGAAAAACCAGCGAATAGGAGTAGCAGGTAAACATTAACTTTGATGTTGATCAATATCAGCTCCTTATATATGGTATTTATATAATGTTGGGAAGCCAATTGAAATAGTTAGATTTAATTTGTAATTTTGCCCTTACGTGACCATGAGATCAAGCTATTCCTTACATATATTTTTGCTGGCCAGTATTGTCAGCATTTCTGCCTGGTCTGGTATGCACCCGCACGACCGTCTTACATGGTATCTGGAAGTTATGCCGGTATTTATCGGTCTTTTAGTCCTGTGTTTCACTTATCAGCGATTCAGACTGACTGATCTTGCATATCAGTTGATATGGTTGCATGCAGTTGTTCTTTTGGTTGGCGGGCATTATACCTATGCAGAAATGCCCTTATTTAACTGGCTACGGGATACTTATACTCTCGATAGAAACTACTACGATCGGCTAGGTCATTTTTTTCAGGGATTTGTGCCTGCAATCATTGCCAGAGAAATTTTGTTGCGTAATTCTCCTTTGAATAAGGGGAAATGGTTGATTTTTATTGTTATTTGCATCTGTTTGGCAATCAGCGCGTTTTACGAATTGATTGAATGGCGGGTGGCAGTAGCATCAGGGGAAGCCGCTGTCGCATTTCTTGCAACACAAGGGGATGTGTGGGATACCCAGTGGGATATGTTTTTAGCCTTGACTGGTGCAATTACCTCATTGCTGGTAATGAGTCGCTGGCATGATCGTCAACTGGAAGTTTTTCTCCATAAAAAACCATAACGTGCTGGACGTTAGATGCGCATATTGATTAGAAGCTGCAGAAGGTATTATGCGTCGCTATCGTGGTAAAATGGCCAATTCACATATTTAGTCGCTTCAATGCACGATCTGGATTCCATTTTCTCTGAGCAAGGCCCGCTGGCACAGTCTATTGGTGGCTATCGGTTACGTAGCCAGCAGTTGGAAATGGCGCATGCAGTATCTGCAGCGATCAAGAAAAATGAAATTCTGATTGCTGAGGCAGGTACAGGCACAGGCAAAACCCTGGCGTATCTGGTTCCAGCTCTGCTTTCAGGCGGCAAAGTGATTCTTTCTACAGGCACCAAAACCCTCCAGGACCAGCTTTTTAACCGGGATATTCCTGCTGTTCGCGCTGCGCTAAAAGCCCCGGTGACTGTCACCATGTTGAAAGGCAGAGCGAATTACGTGTGCCATTATCATCTGGAGCGTTCAGTCAGTGAAGGACGTTTCATGAATCGTGATGATGTGAAATACCTTCCCATGATCCAGAGTTATGCGCGCACCAGCACCACAGGTGATAAGGGTGGTCTGAGTGATGTGCCGGAAAGTGCAAGCATCTGGCCGTTTGTTACGTCTACCCGGGATAACTGTCTAGGGCAGGAGTGCCCGTATCATAAAGAGTGCTTTGTGCTGGAGGCGCGAAAAAAAGCGCAGGATGCGGATGTCGTAGTGGTGAATCATCATTTGTTTTTTGCGGACGTGATGCTGCGAGATGAGGGTGTTGCGGAGTTGCTGCCTGCCTGCAATACCGTTATTTTTGACGAAGCGCATCAACTACCTGAAACGGCAAGCCTTTTTTTTGGTGAGAGTATTTCTACCAGCCAGTTATTGGAGCTTGCGCGGGATGTTCGGGCTGAAGCTATTGTTTCCGCAAAGGACTTTTCAGCGTTGCCGGATGCTGCCGGAAAAATGGATAAAGCCGCACGGGATTTGCGGCTGGTTGTAAAAGAGGACAGCGGGCGTTTTGCGCTGCAGGTTATCTCGCGTTATTCAGGATTTGATGAAGCGTTAAAATCACTGGTTGAAAAACTGGCTGAGTTACTGGAATTGCTGAAAACGCAGGCAGAACGTAGTCCGGGACTTGAAAATTGCTGGCAGCGTGGTTTGCTCCTTCAGGGAAAAATCAAGCACTGGCAGGAGGATATCGATAATGGTTATGTACGGTGGGTAGAGGCATTCACGCATTCTATTCAACTGAATGCGACACCGTTATCGATTGCAGAGATTTTCCAGAAACAGATAGATGGCAATGCGCGCTCCTGGATTTTTACATCTGCCACGTTAGCTGTTAAAAAAGATTTTGGTCATTACCAGGGTGAGATGGGGTTGATAGACGCCACTACCGGTTGCTGGGACAGCCCGTTCGACTATGAAAATCAGGCCATACTCTATGTTCCTCAAGGTTTGCCAGAACCCAATACAAGGGATTATACAAAATCGGTTATAGAAGCCGCCTTGCCTATTATCAGGGCAAGTAAAGGCCGCGCTTTTTGTTTGTTCACTTCTCTGCGCGCAATGAAAGAAGCTCATGAACAATTGAAAGAAGCCTTTGAAGCAGAGGGCTTGACCTACCCCTTGTTGATGCAGGGCGAAGGGTCACGCACTGAACTGTTGGACAGATTCAGAAGGCTGGGTAATGCGGTATTGCTGGGTAGCCAGAGTTTTTGGGAAGGGGTGGATGTACGAGGTGAAGCACTATCACTGGTCATCATAGATAAACTGCCGTTTGCCCCACCTGATGACCCCGTGCTATCTGCGCGTATAGAGCAGATAAACCGGGAAGGTCGAAATGCTTTTATGGAATACCAGCTTCCCCGAACAGTCATAACCCTGAAACAGGGTGCAGGTCGCTTAATTCGCGATGAAACAGATAGGGGCGTGTTGATGATCTGTGACCCCAGATTATTAACCAAGTCCTACGGCAAACGAATCTGGCAAAGTTTGCCTCCTATGAAGCGGACGCGGGTGTTAGCTGAGGTAACTGATTTTTTTGTAGAGCAGGATAATACAGTTACATCTGTTTAGTGTTTGAATTGGTATTTAATGATGCGTTTTTGGTGCTATATAAGCACATATGTACGTACGTATTATTGCGTGGTTTGGAATCCGAAATTTAATTAGGTAAAAGCGCAAGCTGAATACTTTATAATATCGAAATATGATAAAAATACTGGCATTAGATACATCAACTGAATACTGTTCGCTTGCTTTAAGTTTGGGAAATGAAGTGTTGACTCGGGAAGTACTGGCTGGTCAGCGTCATTCCGAACTTATTCTACCTATGTTGCAGGAAATGCTGGATGAAGCTGATATTACGCTCAATGAATTAGATGGTGTTGCTTTCGGTTCAGGCCCCGGGTCTTTCACCGGGCTCCGCATTGGCTGTGGCGTTGCGCAGGGGCTTGCTTTTGGTGCTGATTTGCCCGTAGCGGGTATCTGTACATTGGAAGCTTTGGCAGAAGGCAGTAATGAATCAAAGGTCATTAGTTGTCTGGATGCGCGTATGGGTGAAATATATCACGCGATATATGAAAAATCTGATGGTCAGTGGAACATTTTAAGTGAGCCAGGGCTTTATTCTCCGCAAAATGCCCCACATATTGATGGAGATGAATGGATCGGTTGTGGCAGTGGATTTTCTGCCTATGGTGAAGCGCTGAAGTTGCAGTACGGAAGTCAGCTTAAAGCGGTTTTTGGCGATGTGTTCCCCCATGCGCGTCACATTGCCAGTTTGGCGATTCCGGTTTTTCAGCAAGGTAGAGCTGTCGAAGCCAGTAAAGCCGCGCCGCTTTATATACGTGACAAAGTAGCTTTGAAGACGAGTGAACGATGAGTGCAGTTTTAAATAATGCCCCTTCATTTCGGCCCATGTGTCTAGATGATCTGGATAAGGTCATGGCATCGGAATTAAAAATCTATTCCCATCCTTGGACGTTTGGTAATTTCCGCGATTCTTTAAACGCCGGTTATAGTTGCTGGATTTATGAATACGGCGAAAGCCTGATTGGTTATGGATTGGTCATGCTGGCTGCAGGGGAAGCCCATTTGCTCAACGTAGGCATTGCTAAAGAATGGCAACGACAGGGTATGGGCAGAAAATTGATGCAGCATTTGATTAAAGTGTCCCGTGAATATCAGGCGGAATTCATGTTCCTGGAAGTACGTCCCAGTAATATCCCCGCCATCAGGCTTTATGAAGATATCGGCTTTAATGAAATGGCCATCCGCAAAAATTATTATCCAGCGCATGGTGGTAGAGAAGATGCTGTATTGATGGGCATGACTTTGTGAGCGCAATGCGTGAGACCTATCTGAAGGAAATGGGATTGTGGCCTGTTTGGCGCTTGCGTAGTGCTACGCCACAACAAGGCCCAGAATCGGCTGCACCAGTTGAAGTTGTGAGTGACCTGAAGCGAGTTTCCCCACAGGATTTGGTTGGTCGAAGTGCGGCAATCCAGCAAATGGATTGGCAGGCGCTCAGGCAAAGTGTTGCTGAGTGCGCAGCCTGTAATTTGTCTGAATTTCGTCAGCAAACTGTTTTTGGTGTGGGCGATCAATCCGCAGACTGGCTTTTTGTTGGGGAAGCGCCAGGTGCTGAAGAAGATGCCAGCGGCGAGCCTTTTGTCGGTGCATCTGGTCAATTGCTGGATAATATGCTGAGAAGCATTAAACTGAACCGTAGAAAAAATGTGTATATCACCAATGTGGTGAAATGCCACCCAGTTGGCAATCACGATCCGAAAACAAATGAAGCAACTGCTTGTGAACCTTACCTTAAACGACAAATCACATTGATCCAGCCAAAATTGATTGTGGCACTCGGTGCTGTGGCCGCACATCGTTTACTGAATACTGATGAGAGTATTGCCCATCTTCGCGGTGCAGTGCACACAAGTAACGGAATTCCTTTAATTGTGACGTACCACCCGGCCTATTTGCTTCGTAGCCCGCAGGACAAGGCAAAGGTGTGGGATGACTTATGTTTTGCAGTGAAAACCATGAATGACGTAATCTCAGTTCAAGATAACGAATTTAATTAATGTTTCAATTGGAGAATGCTATGCGCAAAAGCTTGTTTTATGTTGTGCTGATGATGGTGAGTTTGACTTTAAGTGGATGTGGTTACAATACTTTTCAGACTTCCGATGAGCAGGTTAAGGCAAGCTGGGCGGAAGTGCTGAACCAGTATCAGAGGAGGGCCGATCTGGTGCCTAATCTGGTGAATGTCGTCAAAGGATATGCGAGCCATGAAAAAGACGTGTTCGTCCAGGTGACTGAAGCAAGAGCAAAAGTGGGTTCCATTCAGGCTACACCGGAACTGATTAATGACGAGCAGGCATTTGCCAAGTTTCAGGCAGCACAAGGCGAATTAACTTCATCGTTATCACGCCTCATGCTGGTTGCTGAAAACTACCCTCAGTTAAAGGCGGATGGCTTGTTCCGGGATTTGCAGGCTCAGCTTGAAGGGACTGAAAACCGGATTACAGTTGCACGTAACCGCTATATCAAATCGGTTCAGGAATATAACGTCACGGTACGTTCTTTCCCAAGCAACCTGACAGCTATGGTGTTTGGTTATAAAACCAAGCCATCATTTACTGTTGAAAATGAAAAAGAAATTTCAAAAGCGCCAAAAGTGGATTTTGGTGCGCCAGCTGCAGCGGGTAGCAAGTAATCAAATCTGATCGCAATAACCTGCTCGGAGCGCCAGCAATGTTTCGGTGGCTGATTACTTGTGTGCTATTGCTGGCATTCGGTTTTGCTTCGGCGGATGTTGCCGTTCCGCCTTTGCAAAAACGCGTCACAGATTTAACCAACACACTGACGACATCGCAACAAAGCAAACTGGAACAAGAGTTAGCTGGTTTTGAGACCCGAAAAGGCAGCCAGATTGCAGTACTGATTATTCCCACCACAGAACCTGAAACGATTGAGCAATACGCAATTCGGGTTGCAGATGCGTGGAAGCTTGGTAGAAAGGGTGTGGATGATGGTGTGCTGTTATTGGTTGCCAAGGATGACCATGCTCTGCGGATTGAAGTCGGCTATGGACTGGAAGGGGTGATTCCTGATGCCATTGCCAAGCGGGTGATTAGCGAAATCATGTTGCCTTATTTCAAACAGAATGACTTTTTTGGGGGAATTGATGCAGGGGTAACGCGGCTCATTCGACTTGTAGATGGTGAGCCTTTGCCACCCCCACGCAAGAAAAATGTGTCATGGTCCAGTTTTGAAGACTATCTCCCCGTTGCTTTTATGGTGATTTTTGTTGGTGCAGGTATATTGCGTTCAATTTTTGGACGTGTTTTGGGTGCATCTATTGTTGGCAGTATCGTGGCGATTATTTTCTGGATGGTGATAGGTTCCATTATTGGCTCTGTGATTGCGGGTATTCTTGCATTTGTGTTCTCGTTAGGTGGCGGACGGAGCAGCGGAGGCAATTGGCCTGGTGGTGGTTTTGGAGGCGGCGGCTTTGGAGGCGGAGGTGGCGGGTTCAGTGGGGGCGGTGGCGGCTTCGGTGGGGGCGGTGCTTCGGGTAAATGGCGGGAAGCGTTGAGTCTAAGGCTGTACCCAGTAATGACGCCACCAAAATTACTGCTGGAGAAGCCATGAACCTTATGCGTATCATCAAGCATCTGCTGACTGATCGCTGGGCGGTTCGCCGCGCTTTTCCCGCACACGCTATGCAGGCAATTGAAGATGCAATTCGGTTGGCTGAAAAGACCCATCAAGGGCAGATTCGCTTTGCAGTAGAAGCATCCCTCGACATGATGCCGTTATTGAAAGGCCAAACTGCAAGAGAGCGCTCAATTGAAGTTTTCTCTCAAATGCGTGTATGGGATACCGCTCAAAATAACGGTATTTTGATATATTTGCTATTTGCCGATCATGATTTTGAAATTGTTGCTGACAGGGGCATACATGCACATGTCGGGCATGATGGGTGGGAAGTCATTTGCCAGAAGATGGAACTTGCTTTCAAGCAAATGCAATTTGAAGCAGGGGTGATTACAGGGATTAAAGCGGTTAGTGAGCACCTGATAAAACATTATCCAGGAAAAGGTGCGAATGCAAATGAGCTATCCGATACGCCGGTTCTGTTGTAACGGGTGAAAAAAAAGCGGCCCAGAGGACCGCTTTAATAATGTGCATGCAACAGGTGTTTAACCTATCCAGGCATGCTCCATGACATCCAGGCGCAGGTCTTGAGAGAATTTCTCTCCGCTGGCATCTACAGACAGCGTAACAACGCGGATACCTGGTGTAGGGAATGAGATTTCATGCGTAAAGGTACCTGGTAAACTAACTGTCTTTTCTGCAACCACTTTACCTGTGACATCTGCAATCTTGCAATTAGCCTGACCAGTCCCGTCAAGTAACACCTGAATACGGAAATTTTCATTGGCGCATCGGCGATATACTTCTGGATCGCGGTTGGCATTGTATTGTAGGTTATTCATTTTTATGAGTTTAACCAGCTTCTTCATATTAGCATTCCATTATTTTGTGAAGTTGAGTAAAATGATCGGGTATTATAAAGCAATCAATACATTTTAGTTGGTTTAATCTGAGTAGTCTAGTCGGGAATTAGCAACCATAATATGGATCACACAAATTTAATACAGGTTTTTGATAGCGTAGACGAGCAGACTCGGGACCTTGAGCGTATTCTTTCGTCAAGAGGTTCATTACCATTACTCGAGACAGTTGATCATGCGATAGGATTGATCAGGCAAATGATTATTGCTTACATCGAAGATTTGGGCGAGAAAAATTTACCGGCAGAAACAGACGAAGTTCTCGATGTGTTTAAAATTCTGGTGAAGGGTGATCCTAGCTGGAATACGATTCGAGACAATATTCGCGAACTTGTCTATTACAAAAACTGCATCACCATGGACCGTAATGATGCATTGCCTCCAGTGCCTGAAAAAATGGCTGTTCGTACTTTGAGGCATCTTTTCCTGTTTATGAAAACCCGCTGTATGCGAGAAGGTCGATTAGGGGATTAAAATTTCACGTTGTGCGTGTGTTTACACATGCCATTTTGGTCATTTACTTTCGCCTTTGTGGAAAAATCTGAAGGATATGAAATGAAGAAGTTATTGAATCGTTTACGCGGTGTTGAGCGCGATATTCTCCAACAACCAGATGAATCCAATGCGCCCTATTACGAAGCCCAGGCAAACGAGGTAGAGATTTTTGAAGCCGCGTATAAGAAACGCTTGCCAGTCATGCTGAAGGGACCAACTGGCTGTGGAAAAACGCGATTTCTTGAATACATGGCGCATCGATTGCATCGTCCGTTAGTGACAGTATCCTGCCACGAAGATTTGACCAGTTCTGATCTGGTAGGGCGTTTTTTGCTGGAGGGGGAACAAACCGTATGGCAAGACGGGCCTTTGACCCGAGCTGTTAAAGCAGGTGCAATCTGTTATCTGGATGAAATCGTTGAAGCACGCACCGATAGCACGGTCATTATCCATCCTCTCACCGATCATCGCCGTCAATTACCGCTGGAAAAACGGGGAATGGAGATCGAAGCCCATGAAGACTTCATGCTGGTGATTTCCTATAATCCCGGCTATCAAACCGTCTTGAAAGATTTGAAGCCTTCAACCAAACAGCGTTTTATCGGAATTAACTTTGATTATCCTAATGAAGAGATTGAACGGAAAATTCTGCGTAGCGAAGTGCCAGAACTACCTGAAGAATTAGCCCATAAACTTGTAGCCGCCGGGCGCAAGGCCCGAACCTTGAAAGACCATGGCTTGGAAGAAGCAACTTCTACACGTGCTTTGGTTTATGCGGCAAACATGATGAGTGCAGGTATTGCGCCAATTGAGGCTTGCCGTGCCGCGATGGTCAATCCCATAACGGATGATCCGGAACTGGCAGAAGCGTTAATGGAAATTTTCCGTGCGCATTTTGAGTAATTAATATTACTGCTAATAACGAAATACTGGGCGCCATCCAGCAAGTACTTCATGAGTTGGCTGAAATCAGTTTTGTTGCGCACCGTGACACGACTGAGGCTCTGCCAGTTATTGAGGCACAGGGTGAAGAAGTCACATTAGTGTGGGTAAAAGCATGTAAAGCCATGTTTTTGCATGACCGTGATGCAGGCAAGGCCTTTATCAGAGGTAGTGCCCTTGCTGTAAAGGCCAGTGGAGAAGTACTGTTCTGGACTGAACAAGCCCTGAAATTTACTCAGTGGCGCGCCTCCTGGAAAGCAGTGGACGGTTTTATGCTAAACCTTCCCGATGCCTATGAAATCTTGGGCAAGGAAGGTGAAGCGCGCTGGGTGGAAATTGGATTAAGTTGGTGTGAGCGGCACCTGGATAGCGGTGGCATTTATTTCCGTACACCCATACAGGAGCTGGCAAGCAATCTTGGTGTAAAAGGGCTGGAAGAACTGCTGGAACCAGCGGAAGATCTGTTTTCTACTCGAAGGCTGGCATTAGGCACCTATTTAGGTGGTGCCATCCGAGTAAGAAATTTGCTGGGTATCGATGCTGTTGTGCCTTGGGCCAGGCGAGGAGCAGATATTCTTCAGGCTGGCAGAGTGCGTGGTGAAGCTTTCTTTAAGCTGGAGTCTGAAGAAAGTATTGCCATTCTGCTGGAAAACTTGCCCGGCTTCCGCATGACCGATCACCAGCGGCTATTACAGTTGCTGATTGCTGCCTGGTTTGGTGAATCGTTTGATTTGCTGGAGGGAAACTGGTCGCCAGACAAAGGTCGTGCATTTGTTGAAACGGATGGCACCGCGCTGTTTGTGCCGATTGCCATGCCTAGTCGTAATGATGCGATTTTGAGTATTTTGCATACGGCAGGGCATCTGGTTTTTTATTCTTACGAACGCCGATATATCGAAGCGCTATTTGAGGCGGCAGGTATGGCACACCCGCCACTGGATACCGATCAGCGTATTACCTGGCGTCCGCTATTTGCTGCTTATGGCGAAGATATGCTGCGTTTTCAGCTGATTTTCGATCTTTGCGAAGATTTACGGATTGATTGGCGTATTCATCAAATTGTGCCGAACTATCTTGCCCGCATGATCCGGGCGGCTGAACAGCAACCTTTGCCAGAATCTGCTGCTGGTGAATATTATCAAGTTGCCCTGAAAAGCTTGCGTTATGCGCAAACACCGGTTGATGCTGGTAATGTTTCTGCCTGGTTAAGTGATCTGAAGCCATTGCTGAATGAAACGGCTACCATTGTGGACGCTTTCCGTATAGCCAATCAGATTTATAGCAGCACAACGCTGCCCCCTGTTGCGCTGGAAGAGCGGCAGCAAGCCTACTTGCCTGGGCGATCACCTAATGCTGCCCGACCTGTTTACCCAAGAGCTGAAATGGATCGTGCTGAGTTAGGCACCGGGCAGATGGATAAAGATGATGTTGTAGCCCATGACGAAATCCGCCCTAATCCTGATCAACGGGAGATTCCTAAAGCAGCGGAAGGTGATGATCCGGATTTTGATATTCCCCCCGAAGAGACCAAGGGCTCCGGTGGTCGAGTAGGTGTGGGTATACCCCAGCCGGCCAAAGTATATGGCTACGCCAAGGGGCATGGCTTAAGCGAAAAAGGCACGCCCTATCAGGAATGGGATTACCGGGATGGGCGTTATAAGCGAAACTGGGCTTGGGTGCAGGAAAAAAAACTGGATGAGACAAACCTGGCAGAAGCAACGCGCTTATTAGCTCAGTATGCACCTGCACTAAAGCGACTTAAACGCGCGATTCAGTCCCAAAAGCCAACCCGCATGGCACCGTTGCGGCGCCAGTTTGATGGCGATGAACTGGATCTGGAAGCAACCATGTCGTATATCGCCGAGAAGCGGGCGGGTATGTCCCCTAAGGCCAATATCTATCGCCAGAGAGTGGTGCAACATAGAGATACTGCAGTCATATTGCTGGCTGATATTTCCACTTCAATTATGGCGCAACACCCGGATGGAGGTGGCAGGGTAGTAGATGGTATTCGTGCCGGATTATTGCTGTTTGCTGAGAGTATGGAAGAAGTAGGTGATCCCTATGCGATTGCCGGCTTTGCTTCCAAATACCGAGACAATGTCAGCTACTATCCGATCAAGGATTTTGATGAGTCTTTAACTACGCCTATCCGCGCTACCATTGGTGGAATTTCTGGACGGCTTGCAACACGTATGGGTACAGCAATCCGGCATGCAGTAAAACGCTTTGATGATGCCCCTAGCCATCGCCGGTTGTTATTGATTTTGTCTGATGGGCGGCCGGCTGATTACGACGATGGCGGCGATGAACGCTATCTGCATGAAGATACGCGTATGGCCGTTAAAGAAGCCGTAGATTCCGGCGTACATCCATTCTGCATCACGCTGGATGCATCAGGTAACAAATATCTGCCGCAGATATTCGGACCTGGCCATTACCTGGTTCTGGACCACATCAACGATCTCCCTAAAAAACTGCCGGAAGTTTATTTGAGATTAAGGCGATGACAGCTCACTGCATTTACACCGCTGCTCCTGACTCAATGCTTAATGGTGTATCTAGTGAAAATGAATAAATAATGGAAAAATTTAGCGAAAATCCCTCAGAACCTACGCAAAAAGCCACTTTTATTGGTGCCGCTAAATATCGTCGTAAAATGTATGGTTCTAATCATCCGTTGGCTATTCCCAGAGTGTCGCTAACTTTTGACTTGATCAATGCCTACCATGCACTATCTCAGGACGAATATAAAATTGCTCGTAAAGCGGCCGATTATGAACTGGCCTGGTTTCATACGGCAGACTATATCGATGCGATTAAACGAGCCGAGGTACTGGGTCGCGTAAAAAATGAATATCGCCAGATACATCAGTTGGGAACATTGGAAAACCCGTATTTTGAGAATTTTTTCACGATTCCGGCAACCGCAACTGGTGCCAGTGTGCAGGCAGCAGAAGAAGTGATCAATGGTCGAATCGGGTTTAATCCAGCTGGCGGCATGCATCACTCACGGCCTGATAAGGCCCAGGGCTTCTGTTATTTTAATGACCCGGTACTGGGTATCACCCGTTTGCGCCAAGAAGGCTGGCGGGTGCTTTATATTGATATTGATGCCCATCATGGGGATGGCGTGGAAGAGGCTTTTATCAATGATCCTGAAGTGCTGACATTATCATTGCACATGGATGCAGCCTACGCTTATCCGTTTAATGGAGGGCAGCTATCAGATTATGGAACTCCGCAAGGCGAATTCAGTACGATTAACGTGCCGTTACCACGGGGCACTCACGACGCAGAGTATCGTTCGGTGTTTGACGCTGTCTGGTATCCTGTAATTAAGAAATTCAAACCGGGTGCAATCGTGTTGCAGGCCGGCACGGATATGCTGGCAGCTGACCCGCTGGGCAAATTCCAGATATCTACTGAGTGTTTTCTGGAAACAGTTGATAAAATCATGCGCTCAGCACCCCAGCATCCTGATGGTACGCCGCGCTTACTTGTGACGGGCGGAGGGGGGTATCATCCACTGGTACTGGCGCGAGCATGGGCTGGGCTTTGGGCGCTGCTTTCAGGGCGAAAATTGCCCGTTGAAATTCCGCCCCAAGGCAGCGAATTGCTCCGTGCTGTTGACTGGGATATGGATGAAGATGAGGATTATTTTGAAAACCTGTTTGTTTCAAGATTGGATCATCCTCAGTTACAGCCGGTACGGGATGAAATAACAAAATTGATTACGCTTTTTCAACAACATCCATTCTTTAATAATTGAGTCATCACCAAGGTAATAAAACCTGGAAATCCAGGTGATACAAACAACCCTATGAAAACAAATTTGATTCCCGGCTTTGCTACGCGCGAAGCAACTGAGCGGTACACCCAGACTTTTGGCAAAAATTGCGCTGAAGGCCATTACAGCGACTTTATCAATTTGCATCTGAAACTTTCTTCGATCGGACTTGGTACATTTCCGGGTGCTGCAACCGATGAAGTAGATGGGCAATATGCTGAAATTATCAGCAAAGGGTTGCAAAACGGGATCAACGTGATCGACACTGGCGCCCATTACCGCTATGGACGTTCTTTGGGTGCAGTTGGCATGGGGCTTAGAAAGGCATTTGAAGCCGGCGTCAGCAGGGAAGAGTTATTTCTGGTTTCCAAAGGTGGTTTTCTTACTTTTAAAGAGGGCCCGCCACAGGATATGGCCGCATGGTTTGATGCGGAAATTGTGAAGAAAAACCTCGGCAATCTGGATGATCTCACCCAGGCACATCTGCTTAATCCACGTTATATCGCCTTTCAACTAGAGCTATCACGCCAAGCCATGGGGGTTGAAACGCTGGACGCATTTCTGATTGATCAGCCGGAAGTGCATATCCCGAGAATCGGGAAAGAAATGCTGAATAAAAAACTGGAACAAATTTTTGTTGTATTGGAACAAGCTGTGAAAGATGGGCGCATTCGTTACTACGGTATTTCAACCTTTAGTGGTTTTCGTGTTGAAACGGACGATAAGCTGTTTCAGTCTATCACTTCGCTTCAAGGCTTGGCTGAGCGCGCAGCCAAAATTGTGCAGGGCGATGTGATGGCCAAGCACCACTTTAAAGTAGTACAAATGCCGTTTAATCAGGTCATGCTGGAAGGCTTTACCCGCTTTAGCCAGACAACAGGGCAGGGGAATATAGCCGGAACTTTTCAGGCTGCCCATCAGCTCAAAGTTTATCTCATGGCTAGCCACACGATGTTTAAGGGGCATTTGGCAACGCAGTGTACTGATACTGTTCTTCAGAGTATGTCTCAATTAAAAAACCACGCCCAGCGTGCGTTGCAATTCAACCGTTCAACTCCTGGGTTAGGCACGACACTGGTCGGGGTCAGCACACCTTCTCATTTGGAGGATGTTCTGGAAGTAGCCAAAATGATGCCGATTGAGAAAACAGCTTATCTGAAGATGTATCAACGTACTGAATAATACAGAGGGAAGTTTAGTGCGTTTTAGTGCAATAACTTCCTGCCCTGAGCCCACTTTCTGCTGATGATGTGTTAGAAATTTTTTGGCAAGCAATCATGTGCCAAAACGACTTTAGTCATAATGTCCTCCAATATTTTATTTTTACAAAATAAATATTATTAATATCATCATGTTACGATAATTTTCCCTGACATATCTTCGTGGCCGCTGCCGCAGAATATATCGCAAACAAACGGAAAAGTCCCTGCTTTGTCCGGTACTAAGTGAACCCGTGAGACTTTTCCAGGAATAATGTCGGTGCGAATTTTAAGATCTGGTACGTTGAAGCCCATCACGACGTCCAGTGTGGTGAACTCCAGTACGACCGGCCTGTCTTTTTTCAACATAATGACGTTTGGTGCGTAATTGAATTTTTTTGCCACAATCTGGATAACTTGCTCGTTTGTTGGGTTTGTTTGAGCATTCACAAAAGCACCAAACAAACCTGTACCAACCGCAGCAGCCAGAATGAAAATCTTGAATCTACCTGATTTTATTTTCATGACGCTATCCTTTAGACAAGGGGAATTCTGTAATAGCGTATTCGGCTTTTTTAACCTCTGCCTCGACCCGGCGAAACCCTAATCCTTTGTATGGTTGTGCTGGATCCCATGGTAGAGGTGCGCGTTTGGGTTGCGAACCGGCAATCGGCAAGGGAAATATGAGCGATTTGGCAGCATGGTGGGAGATATGACCCGTCATGTGATGGTGTTCCTGATGGATGTGCCCATAAAAAACCGTGACATTGGGGTGTGGCATAAGTAACTCCACGGCTTTGGCTCCATCGCGAGTGGCCCAGTCCCATTGCGGGTAAAGATCAAACAATGGGCGGTGGGTAAATACCACGATCTTTGCATCATTCGGTAATTGTTTCAGATCAGCCGCGAGCCACTGTAATTGTTCCTCACCAATGATAGCGCCTGGGTCTGAAACATTGTCGAGTACAATAAAGTGAACGCCTTTGTGGTCAAAGGTATAATGGGTCTTGCCGAAGAATTCCTGATAGGCCTCGCCCCGGTCAAGTGAGGCATCGTGTTCACCCGGCAAGAAACGAATGTCTTTAACTTTCAGTTCACTCACGATATCACGGAACTCTGCCATACGTTTCCTGCGCTCTTTTGGGTCGTCGGTAGTGTGGGTCAGGTCGCCGGTAAATACAATAAAGTCCGGTTGTAGCTCCAGACTATTGACCGCAGTAACGGCTTTTTTCAATGTGCCCTTAGCGTCTGGATTGGGTGGTCCTTCGAATCCCCAGTGCATGTCTGATAATTGGACGAAGTAGAAATCGTCGTAAGCGTTACCCTCCCTTCCGGCTTTGTTGGCAGCACTGGATAAATTGCCCAGGCCGGAGGCGAATACCACACCGCCTAGTCCAGCCAATTTGAAAAAATCACGACGGTTTATTGTTTTTTTCATGCTGTGCTCCTAATTAGGTTATCTAGAAATTAATGGGTAGTAACGTGCAATACCGTTTCTGTGGATTATTTATTCCCTTCATTTAGAAAAAGTATTATTGCGTAAATAAATTGGCTGGATTTGATTGAGGTGTTTGCAAACGCGTGTCGTTATTTTTTGCGTTGTCATTATCGAGATAATGAAAGCTTTGTGACTATTCAATGACCATGAATCGGGATTTAAAACACTGGTTATGGAATAAAATGGTTTAATGATTGGTATTGCACTTTGAAGATAATGATAAATGGCGGCCACTGAAGCAATGAAAGCACGGCGATTTGAAGAGATTGTATTGCCGCATCTGAATATGGCTTACAATCTGGCGCGCTGGTTGAGTCGCAGCGACCAGGATGCACAAGATATTGTGCAGGAAGCTTATTTGCGCGCCTACAAATTCTTCGATGGATGCCATGGGGAAGATGCGCGAGCCTGGCTGCTCGCTATCGTCAGGAATACCACCTACACCTGGTTGCAACAAAACCGCGAGCATGTAAAGAACACGCCATTCGACGAAGAGGTTCACGGCCTTGATTCAGAGGGTTCGGCCACATTGATCAATCAGGCAGACAACAATCCCGAAGCAATTTTGGCGCGAAATGATGATAAACGGCAAATAAACCAATCTCTGGAGCAATTGCCTTTGGAGTTTCGTGAGATATTAGTATTGAGAGAACTGGAAAATTTATCCTACAAGGAAATTGCCATTGTTGCGGGTATTCCCATCGGAACGGTGATGTCGCGTCTCGCGCGTGGCCGCAAAATGTTGCTGGAATATCTTGCGCGGATAAATGAAGGAGTTAAGTGATGGATTGCAAAGAAATCTTGGCGCTATTGCCAGCCTACGTGGATCAGGAACTGGGTGTGTCGGAGTCTATCGAGGTCGATAATCACGTGCTAGGCTGTCTGTCTTGCCAAAACGAATTAGCAAGCCAGAATGCTCTGCGCGGCGCACTTAAAAAGCACGCTACTTATTTCAAAGCGCCTAACCATCTTGAAAATCATATCAGAGCTGCGTTACCTTTGGATAACGCTCATTCTGGGCGGTCGGGAAAGCCTGCCTTGAAATGGTTAGGACCATTCAACTGGTTTAGTTTTGGCACTGCGATCACCTCGGTTGTTGCCCTTACATTGAGTGTCAGCTTCTATTTGGCCATACCTTCCCCCAATGACCTGCTCGCGGAAGACGTGGTTTCTAACCATGTACGTTCATTGATGGTTAATCATATTGCTGACGTCACTTCTTCTGATCATCATACGGTAAAGCCTTGGTTTAACGGCAAGCTAGACTTTTCACCAACCGTCAGTGATCTGACCGCGCAAGGGTTCCCGCTGGTGGGCGGCAGACTCGACTACCTCGATCATCGGTCGGTTGCGGCGCTGGTTTATCGTCATCGCCAGCATCTAATTAATGTTTATATCTGGCCTGTCGCCAACAAACAAAACATTGCAGTGAAGACATTGTCGAGCCAAGGCTATCAGTTGTTGCACTGGGCCGAGGGTGGGATGGTCTATTGGGTGGTTTCCGATCTAAACCCGCGAGAGTTATTGTTCCTCGCTCTTATTCTTCAAGCTCAGGGGAGTCAGGGGTCAAGTTGAACGTGTTAAAGTACTTGCACAAGATAAATGTATTTCTGATTCTGTCGACTTAATAGACCTTTTACGTCAAGGCCAACGCTGTCCGAAAGGGCGCACGAAGGTAAGTTAATGTTTTTCCTGTGAAGATTTCGAAATAAATTTGTAGATGATAATTATCTACTACAATATCTAGAAATTAGTCCACAATCTATTTCTTCAGATTATATTGTATAAGTGTTTCAGTTCAGCTCGTAAATTCACGTTAAAAACGTGGCACTTCAGGGTTGAATCCGCCCTTGTCACCTAGCTGTTAGCTCCGGTTATTCAGGAAAATCATAAACTCATCCAATGGCACAGGTTTGCTGAATAAGTACCCTTGGAAAGCATGACAGCCGCGCAATTCGAGAAATTGGCACTGCTCTTCATTTTCTACGCCCTCAGCAATGACGTTTAATCCAAGTGTCTCAGTCATGGCGATGATGGTTTGCACGATGGAAGCATCGTTAGCATCGCTTACAATATCGCGAATAAATGATTGATCAATCTTGATTTGACTCAATGGTAAGCGTTTCAGATATTGCAACGAAGAATAACCGGTGCCGAAATCATCCATCGAAAAACTCACTCCAAGCATTTCAATTTCACGCATCTTGGCAATGGTCTCCTCGATGTTTTCCAGCATGGTACTTTCGGTCAATTCCAGCTTTAATAGCGATGGGTTTGCGCCGCTCTCTAGCAATACTTGCTGCATTTGGTTAACAAAATCCACTTCATGAAATTGCTTTGCACTGACATTTACCGCCAGCGTGAGGTCGCGGGTCAATGCATCATTTTGCCACGCGGCAAGTTGTGTACAGGCTATTTGAAGCACACATTTCCCTATCGGGATGATTAGACCTGTTTCTTCGGCTAATGGGATAAATTGGGCAGGAGATATCAAACCGTGTTCAGGATGTTGCCAACGCAATAACACCTCTGCGCCAATGGAATGGCGCAAATTGTCCACTTGAATTTGGTAATAAAGACAAAATTGTTGATTTTTGAGTGCAAGGCGCATCTCATCTTCCAGTTCTGCGCGGGTATCAATGGCGAGTTGCATAGAAGCGTCATAAAAGCGAATGGTATTGCGGCCACTCGTTTTGGCTTGATACATCGCCGTGTCGGCATATCGCAGCAAGTCATCAGGATTTTCCTGATGACTAGTAAACAAAATGATGCCAATGCTCGATGTGGTGTAGCAAGAACGTTCTTTAAGCATATAAGGTTCGCTCAAGGTCGCGCGAATCTTTTCAGCAACCATCTCGGCTTGAATTGCTGCCTCGTCGGTATCAGTGCTGAGTGTTTCCAGCACAACCAGAAATTCATCGCCACCCAATCGCGACACAGTATCGCCTTCTCGTACACAGTATTGCAATCTTTTCGCTACTTCGATAAGCAGCAAATCTCCAATCTCATGACCTTTCGTATCGTTAATGGTTTTGAATCGATCGAGATCAATAAATAGTACCGCGCCATATTGTCCATTGCGGGTGCTCGTTGCAAGCGCCTGATTCAGGCGGTCCATCAATAAACGACGATTAGGAAGTTGAGTCAGTGCATCATAGAATGCCATATGTTGAATTTTAGCCTCAGCATCCTTGAGGTTTGTCACGTCATAGAACCAGCCTAGAACTGCCTGTTTATTCTCATATTCCAGCATGAAGTAAGAAGCCAAAGCCCAGGCCGCTTGTGCGCCGGGAATTTTTAACTCAACCATCTTGTCAGTAACCGAGAATCCTTTTTCGAGCTGCTGGAGAACATTTTTATAATCCTGTGGATTTAAATAGAAAAGTATTGGATCTGTTCCAACAACCTGCTCTCGTGGCAAATTAATCAATTCTGCATAGCGTTGATTAGCAAATATGACTTTGTGACTCGAGGAATCAGTAATTCGAACTGCGATTGGGCTGGTTTCAAGCATGTAGCGGAATCGCATTTCATTTTTACGAACCGTTTCAAATGGCGCCCTGATGTTTATGATGAAGGTAGCCCAATAAAGCAGAGCATAAGCCACCACTTTGTAGACATGCCCGAATATGTTCTGAAAATCAGATGGTGCGACATAAGCAGTAAACGAAATCTCACCGATACCCATTACAAAGGATGACACGGCCAGTAAGTAATATCTGGTCTCGCCGCTGCGGTTTGCACGCTGCCACAATAAAATAGCTACAACAATATAGAGTAGACAGAGCGAATATTCGTAGTATGCCTTGAATGATGTGACACCCTGGCCATTTATAAAAGTAACTGGGAACGCTTCTATACTGTAGGATCCAAACCATATCAGCAGGGCTGAAATCATGACCCCTAACAGTAGTGATAGCTTGCGTGACAAAGGAAGAGTCCAGTTGATCGCGAGCAACCACATGGTGACAACTTCAAAAGTGCGCCCCATCAGCCAGAAAAAGATCGCTCGCGGAGTGCTGCTCTCGGTCAGGAAAGGTGGCATCCCTTCGTAGGTAAGAGCATGCACAAGATCGCAACTGGCAACAATTAAAAAACCGCAGATCAAAATATTGGCGGAGTGCTCATATTTTGTGTCAAACGTATGCCATGATATTGTTACTACATGGATAGCAATGATGATGGCGAACAGCTCCAGCAACAAGTGCACCGCCAGCATGCTAGTTTGCCCATGTGCCACCTTCGTGATCGGAGGTATTGTCATTGTGATAAACAAAGCAAAGATAGCCAGTACACAAAATGCCAGAGCAAATTTTTTTAGTCGTGCATTCGCTTTCAGGTCTCTCACGCTCAATCCGGCAACTGGCCGCTCAAGCATATAATCAACAACAGGATTCAAATGAGCTTCCTTATGAATATCGGATTCACCCGCCAGAGTAATTATTATTTCAGTATTCTGCCATTAGAAACAATGGCTAAAATTTCATGAGTGGAAGTTGAATACCTTCCAGATCTTAGCCGATTTACTCAATATATTGCCTCGGTTACCGATCCATTTTAGTGCGTACCATTTATATAAATATTTAGGTCATCAACCTGTATCGAGTAAACGATATTGAGTGCAGAAGGGCAATTTACAATTCAATTTACCACTTACATAAAAAGCTGATTTGCACATGTGGCATATTATGCTCTTGTTCTGGGCAGACCGCTATATGATACTGAGCAGACCCTTAGTGGCTTCAGTATGATCGTCTTTAAGGGGCTTGAAGCGAAGTTAATATATTACCTATACGAGATGCAAAATAAATTCGTAGACCCTATTTTCAACGACAGTGACGAGAAAATAGTTCGAGACTGGTTCTATAGATTATGTTGGAATAACTTTTCATATTAGCTGAGCTTGCTAAAATTTTACATTGCTCATTACTGAAAACTAACCATCACACGTAATCCGGAACCATTTTTCGGTGCGCCTAGTGTAATTACAGCGCCATGTAATTCAGCTATTCGTTTTGCAATAGATAAACCCAGCCCACTTCCCATAGCTCGTGTCCCCATTCCTCTGTAAAAACGCTCGAATACCCGCTGTTGATCTTCTGCGGTAATCCCCGGTCCGGTATCAGTAACGCTCAAAACTGTATGGCCGTTTTCTGTCATAATTTCAACTGTTATCTTACCGCCTTCTGGTGTGTAGCGAATAGCGTTATCTACCAGATTTCGCAGGAGTATACCTAGTGCGGCACTGTCTCCTGATACATTGATTAATGAGTGCGGTGTCAGGCTCAAATCAATATGCTTGGCGATAGCTTCAGGAGCCAGATAGCTTAAAACACTGACTGCCAATCCCTGCAGATCAACTGGCTCACGCTTGCCTAGCCCTATTTCCGGGTCTAGCCGGGCAAGTGTCAGGAGTTGCTCCACCAAGTGGGTAGCGCGGTCTACGCCAAGGTCGAGTTGTTCCAGCGCGTGCTGCCGGGTTGCATCATCTGTAGCACGTTTAGCGACCTGGGCCTGGGTTTTTAGCGCAGCTAGCGGGGTGCGCAGTTCGTGGGCAGCATCGGCTGTGAATTGACGTTCGTGATCGAATGCTTGTTCCAAACGAGCAAATAATCCATTGAGCGCATCAGTCAGGGGCTGAATTTCTTCAGGGACATGGCTTGTGTCAAGGGGTGCTAAATGCTGCGGAGCACGTTGCGCAACATCGCGTGCTACCCGTTTGATCGGGGAAAGCCCCTGACTAATGCTGATCCAAATCAAGAATGCCAGTGCGGGCAGGGCGAACAGGATAGGGTAGAGTAGTTGCACGGCAATGCCTTGAATCAGTTCATTCCTGACATCGTGCCGCTCTCCTACTTGAATGTGCAATTTATGTTGTGCATCCCAGTGAGAAAATATACGCCATGGATGGCCTTCAATCTGGATATCGCTAAAGCCATCATTGGTAGCGGAGAGTGGCGATATGGGTGCGCTGTTGGAACGCAGGAGCAGTTTGTTTTCTTTGTCCCATATTTGAAAGGCAATTTTCTTTTCATATTTGTGGAATTGCTCGTCAAATTCTATTTCAATTTCATCTGAATCATGCCCTGATTGAGCGAGCAGGACATGAGCAGATTGCGCCAATTGTGCGTCAAATAATTCGTCTATTTCGTGGTGAGTCCTGATATAGCTCATGATGGCAGTGATCGCCCAAAGTACGGCAACAGTAGCAATTACCAATGTAAGCAGGCGGCGTCGGATGGAGATTGGGGCTTGTTCAGACATTTTTTGCCTTATCCACCATGTAGCCGACACCGCGTACGGTGCGTATCAGTTCTGTACCGAGTTTTTTGCGCAGGTGGTGAATATGAACTTCAACCGCGTTACTTTCTACCTCATCGTTCCAGCCATAAAGTTGTTGCTCTAGTTGTTCCCGCGACATCACACGACCCGAATTTTCGAGCAAGGCTTGCAATACGGCAAACTCACGTGTGGAAAGTTCTATTGGTATGCCAGAGGAAGTGACAGAATGGGCTGCAGGGTCAAGCATAATATTGCCATGAATGACTTGCGGGGTGGCGCGCCCGGTGTTACGACGCAGCAATGCACGGATACGTGCGGATAGCTCGTCCAGATCGAAAGGTTTAATAAGGTAATCATCTGCGCCGCTGTCCAGACCCTTGACCCGATCAGCCACTGTGTCTCGTGCGGTCAGAATGAGTACTGGTATGGTGTTGCCGGATTGACGTAATTGCTTGAGTAAATCCAGTCCGGACAATTTGGGTAAACCCAAATCAAGGATTATCAGAGAATAAGTTTCCGCCTGGATGGCTAGCTGAGCTGAGGCACCATCCTGTACCCAGTCGACAGTAAACCCTTCCTGCATAAGACCGGCGCGCACGCCGTCTCCAAGCATTGTATCGTCTTCAACTAATAATAACCGCATGTATGTTCCATCGTTGGTATCAGGCATAGATTAACAGCGTTAACGAGGAATGCGAACATTGTCCTCAGAAAAATTGCCTTTTTCAGCACCACTGTGACACGCTATGCAATTGGATTGACTACCTATTTTTTGACTTTTCCATGTTGCGGGGCTTATTTCGTCGTGTTTTCCCTGAAAATACGCAGTTTCAGTAACACGTATTGGCACAGACTTCGCCGGTATGGAACTGGCGATTTTGGCTGAACGGCGTGAGCCGCTGTGATCAGCACTATTGGTTGCCAGAAATTGCAAAATTTCCTGTTGGGTTGCTTTATCCAGACTGGCATTTTCACCAAAATGTTTATCCAGACCACCCATCAGCTTGCGCCAGGACCTTTCTGGCAGCAAACCTGGATGATATAGCATATGGCAGCTTGCGCATTCGGCTTGCCATTTTTGGTTTGAGACGATGGGTAATGAGCGGTTTCCGCCACCTTCATGGTCGTCTGCCAGAAGATACCCAGTAGCAAAAATAGCACCAATCAGCGTCCCTAATTGTAAAGTTTTACGTATCAACATGATCGATCCTGTTATTTAATAGAGAGGAGGTACGCAATGAAATCGCTTTTTTCCTGTGCTGTACAGGTTCGCTCCAATACGTCCTGACAATTACGGCGAAACCATTTTTCTGTTTTAGCTAAATCGGTAAACCGCTGGGCATTGGCGCTAGTCGCCATAGGTAAAATTTCCTTGTTGGCACGTGTTTTGCCATTTTGTTTTGGATTGTCGGTATGGCATGTTGCGCAACTGACCTTGTCACCGTTACTATGTTGGCGAGTAGCATGAAAAAACACATCGCCTTTGCTTGATGAAGATGTTCCGAAGGTAGGGTTCTCCTGTTTTGCCTGTGCTGTATAGTTCTGCAGTGTTTCAGCAGGACTTGCCGCATGTGCATTGGTACTCAGCATGAGCAGGATTAACCAGAAAGCTTTACTCATGATTTTTCTCCTCTGACTCAGATACTCGATACTGATAACCACTCACCATGGATTGTGCCGTGGGTGTTTTGTCCTTCCATTCATGCCAGATCAAGGCTGCAATATGCACAACGATGAACGCAATAATTACGTTGTAGCCAAACTCATGAGGCTCTTTGAATAGGTCCTTGAGCCAGGCACTGTCAGCTAACCAGGGTGAAAGCGGCCCGACGCTGTGCTCGATTGCAGCCAAAGAAAGTCCTGTTGCTGCCATCATAAATAATATAGCGTACACTGCCAGGTACGCAGCACTTGCCAGTGTGTTATGGCCGAAACCTGATGGTGAACGCAGGCTAAACGAACGCACTGCATTCCACCAATGGCTGGGGTACCACATATCAGAAAAGCGTGCATGCTTTGGCCCGACTATCCCCCACACAAGGCGTGCAACAAGCCCAGTAACCAGCGCATAGCCGCCGTAGATATGTATCAGCCAAAGCGTTTTTTCACCAGGACCGTTTCCGAAAAATTCTGATAGGAGTACGGTAATGATCATGAATAAAATGGCGATGCCGTTCCATGCATGGATCAGCCTCAATACACCATCGTATGTTTTTCTGCGTTCATATGTGATTGTTTCCATAGCTTTTCACCTCAAAAAGAAACTTGCTTGAGATGAACTGTACGCTGACTTTCTTAACACAAACTTAACGTATTTAAAGTAATGCTGATATGAGCGTGCGAGTTAGTTTTGATAGCAAAAATGATATGAGAGAAAAACTGGGAAAGGTATTTGAAATAGAGTCAGGTGCGGTGTGACATAGCATCTAGCTATGTCACACGTTTATTATGCCTTGGATTTTTTACCGCGAATGACGCGACCAAGTGTCAGGCCCTGTACCAAGATAGAGAAGACCACAACCATGTAGGTAACGGCAAGGATCAGATCACGATACTCTGAAGGGGGTAGTGAAAGAGCCAATGCTATGGAAATCCCTCCGCGCAGGCCACCCCAGGTAAGTATTTTGATCGCACCCTTGGTAAATGTACGTTTGAATTGCATTGCCAATACAGGGATGGATACGCTGATAAAACGTGCGATCAGTACGACCACAATGGACATGATTCCAGCTGCAACAGTATTCCAGTCCAGTGTGACCGCCAGCACTTCCAGCCCGATCAAAACAAATAGCACCGCGTTCAGAATTTCATCCAGTAATTCCCAGAACGGATCCAGATGTTCGCGTGTTTTCTCCGACATGGCAAAAGCCCTGCCATGGTTGCCTATTGCCAGACCTGCAACCACGATGGCTATCGGGGCGGAGACATGAATGACTTCTGCTAGAGAATATCCGCCAGCGGCCAAAGCAAGGGTGAGTAAAACTTCCACCTGATAATTATCTACAGAACGCAGCAAACGGTAAACGATCCAACCCAGACTAAGCCCCAGTCCTATTCCACCGACAGCTTCTTCTAATAGAAATAAAGCAATATGGGAGAAATCAGGTTCGTGGCCGCTGACCACAATGCCCAGAATGGTCAGGAAGATCACTACGCCTATACCGTCATTGAATAATGATTCACCTGTGATTTTTATTTCCAGGCTTTTGGGTGCGCCTGCACTCTTGAGAATACCAAGTACGGCAATAGGATCGGTCGGGGAAATAAGCGCGCCAAACAGCAAAGCATAGATGAATGGCAAATCTATTCCCAGTGCGTGAATGCCCAACCAGAAAAGCGCACCAGTAATGAATGTCGCAATAACAACGCCTACCGTAGACAGAACTGCAACCGGCAGCTTCTGGCTCGCCAGATCGGAAAGATCTACGTGCAGCGCACCTGCAAACAGTAGAAATGCGAGCATGCCATGGAGCAGTGCTTCGCTGAAATCAATAGAGCGAATGAATGCAGCCGCATGGCTGAGTTCAACCAGCCCCAACTTGCCAAGTGCAACAAAACAAAGAGACATCAGTAGCGCAATGACCATCAGTCCAATAGTAGAAGGCAAACGCAGAAAACGGTGATTCAGATAGCTGGCTATAGCAGCCATAGAGATGAGTACAGCAATAATTTGAAATAGGGTCACGGGAGTTTTTCTTTTTCTGATTAGTGGAGTTAAACTGTGCGGGAACAAATTTGGTAATGTAATAATAGACTTCAACGATGACTTAAAGATTACGAAGATTAGAAACTAAACAACCACCGGCTAAAGCCGGTGGGTTTGAATTACGGACTGAAAGTCCGGATACGCGTCGCCTGAACGACGCGTCTTAATCGGGTTCCATTTTGAAATCATCATTCGGTCTCGGCTCAAAGTGATGTTCCAAATACTGCTCAATCATTTCTTCCGTCATCTGGCCTACCGTGGCACAAAAGTACCCTCTTGCCCAAAAGTGCCTGCCCCAATATTTCTTTTTCAGGTGTGGAAACTCTTCGAACAGCTCGCTCGATGTGCGCCCCTTGATCCGCCTCATAATCTCGCTTGGCGCCATGGTCGGTGGGCAACTAGCCAGAATGTGCACATGATCCTTGCTCACCATTCCTTTTACTATCCTGATCTCAAAGGCTTCGCAGGTCTCTCGCACCAACTCCCGAATTCGCTCCGCAATCTCTCCTCTCAGCACTTTGTAACGGTACTTCGTCACCCATACAAAGTGATACTCAATTTGAAAAATCGTATGGCTACCTTATCTGCATTCCATGACGCACCTCCCTTCATGCGGCATATTATCGCAGCTAAAGCTGACCGGCTAAAGCCGGTGGTTTAAACCTTATGATGGAAAATTAAACGCTAGAATCTAAGTATCATAGACCATTCCGCCCCTGTCAAATGGCAAAGCACCAATTTTTGGTAGGATCGAAACTTATAATCAGGCTATGTGTTCAAATTTTTCATGATATGAAAGCAAAATGTGGTGGTTTTGAAACGCTTGAATAAAAACGAGCTTGCCCGGTGAAGTGCCGGGCAAGTAAAACCAATTGGTGAATTGCCAATTACATGTCGGATGAGTCAGGAAGATTGTAAACTTTTAAATCCTTCGCGGTTTTGATTTTACCCGTGTAGCCCTGTGCACGAATCAGGGTTTTTACTTCATCCAGTCGTGGCTCGGTAATGGGCGTCAGGTGAGATAACACCAATGTTTGTGCATGAGCCTGCCGTGCGACGACACCCATGCGGCTAGGTGTAGTGTGCAATTGGTAAAACAGGGCATCTTTGGGATTAACTGAAATGTCCGGCATGGTGTCTGTAATTGCTGTGTCGTAAATCAACATGTTCGCACCTTCGGATAGCGTAATCATATTGTTTGTTTTGGAGTTGGTATCTCCGGAATAGGCGATGCTTTTCCCCTTGTAATCAATACGAAATCCCAAAGCCGGTACAGGGCCATGGAAAACGCCAATCGCCTTGATCACAAGTCCGTTTTCATTGACAATTTCTTGTACTGGCGGTGGCAGTCCGGCACTCGCAATGGCAGGGGATACATCAGTTGCCGTGTATTTGAAGTCGCCTCCACTGATAGCAGGTGCAAATGCATTCAGGTAACGTTCCACACCGGCTGGCATGTCGTAGTGATTATGCACGTATTCACTTGAACCAGGATATTGCGTAATTTGCGTATTGGGAAAGGTGACGCCATTTGCACCTGGGCCAAATATCCGGATGGGTGCTGTGCGATACGTTCCTGCGCTCTTGTTGTGAAAGTAAATGGTTTTTACTGCAGCAGATAAATCGCCCGTATGGTCGATATGCAGGTGGCTTAACAAGACAATATCCAAGTCTTTAATATTGGCACCACTTGCTGCAAGGCGTTGATATGCGCCACCGCCTATATCCATCAAGATGCGCGGTTTACCGTCAAGAAATATCAAATAACCTGCGCTTGCACGGCCGCTGGCAGTGGCCATAGGTCCACCTGAACCCAAAACCATAACTGACAAATCACCACTGACTTCATCAACAGCCAGTTTTTGTGGTTTTTCCTGACCATTTTGATCGGCATAAGCCAATGGTGCTGATAAAACAGCTGTGCAGAGAGCCACGGTTGAAAGTGTGCGTACAAAATGTGATGCTTTCATGAAACCTCCAATTATTATATAAATATTTTTCTGTTCATATTACAAAGTATTGCCTTTTTACTATAACAAACAAATCATTGATTGGTTGCATTATTATGCTTATTTATTTGCTGATCATAATTGTTTAGCATGATGTAAAATACTGATACCTTAGTACCCAATTACGATCTCGTTTAACATATAATCTTCGACTTTTATTTTTGAATATATATTTCAGCCATGACCCGTCAGCACCTTTTTTTACGCGAATTACGCAAATTATTTGATTTGCGCTCGGACATGGATGAACCTGCGGATATCGAGGCCAGTATCCGACATGGTGTCAAAACACGGGGAACCAATCTGTGGATTTTGATGTTTGCCATTCTGGTAGCCTCTATCGGCCTTAACGTTAACTCTACAGCCGTCATTATTGGTGCCATGTTGATCTCCCCCCTAATGGGCCCGATCATGGGCATTGGATACGGAGCAGGGGTAGACGACTTCCAGCTTATCAGGCAATCAGCCCGTAGTTTGGGCATATTTATATTTCTCAGCCTGCTGACCTCTACACTCTATTTTGCGTTAACGCCTCTCACTCAGGCACAATCTGAAATATTGGCGCGCACCGCACCTAATCTATGGGATGTGCTGATTGCCTTGTTTGGCGGAATGGCGGGTATCATAGGTGTAACACGCAAAGAAAAAAGCACAGTGATTCCCGGTGTGGCCATTGCAACAGCGCTAATGCCGCCGCTTTGTACAGCCGGGTACGGTATCGCAACTCGCCAGCCTATATTTTTTCTTGGTGCATTTTATCTGTTTACTATTAATGCTGTTTATATTGCGTTATCCGCATTGCTGTTTACTAAATTATTACGTTTGCCTAGGCTAAGTTTCCCATCGCCTGCAAGCCAGAGACAGGCACGGTTAATTATTTACACAGCCATTATCGTCACGATTGTCCCTAGTGTTTATCTAGCTTTCAATCTTGTGCAGGAGGAAGTTTTTAAAACAGATGCTAACCGTTATCTGAAAATGATGACGCATTCAGAAAAAAATCTGTTTATTCTGGAAAAAAACATCGACCCTAAAAGCCATGAAATCACCCTGACAATTGCCGGTAAAGAACTTGATAAAGCGACGCTAGAGCGTTTAAACGCTCAGCTTTCTGAATTTCAGCTAGCAAACACAAAACTGATAGTGCATCCATTGCAACAAGAAAATAGCGTTGATTTAAGTATGGTGAAAAATGAAGTGCAACAGGATCTTTATCGTAACAGCCTGCATTTGCTTGAAACGAAAAATGCTAAAATACAGCAACTTGAAGATGTTATACGGAATGAAAAAGACACCCGTAGTAAACAGGCTGAACAAGTCAGTGAGTATGTTCAAGTACGTGAAGAGTTAAAGGCCCAATATCCAGAAATAAAAAATGTGCTGATCACTCACGGTAAAAACATGCCAGAAAACACAAAGGCAGCTGATAAATCGGCTATTGAATCTAAAACTGACGATACTTTGATTGTATATCTTGAAGCGCGTGTCACTGTACGTAATGCCACTAAAATTCGTATAAAAAACTGGCTTAAAACACGTTTTGATATTGAGAATGTCTTTGTGGTAAGTAAACGAGTTTAACTATGCCATCATCACGTGATGCTACTGATTAAGCTGAACTTAAATCGGGATATTAAGTAAAAAATAACTCGACATACGTGCCAAAATGAACTTTTTGGGGATTTATTGGACGAACTTAAGAATAGTGGTATATTAAAAACGATACGCAATACTAAGCAAGTACATGACGAAAACCTTTAAAGCCTTTTTACTCGTAACATTGTTGCTGACACTGCCGCTGCGCAGTTTCGCATCAGTGATGCTTGTGCACGGCCAGGGTCATAATCATGATGCGAATGCTGTAATGTATCAGATGGATGATGCATCAACGATGAAACATCACCATGACCATGGCAAGCGCCATGACAGCAATCACGATAAAAAAGCTGATACTTGCAGCACATGCGGTGCCTGCTGTACAGGTGCACTGTCCAACATATTCAATAATCACGTTTTTGCGAACCACTTTACCGCATCACAGCCTGTTGCTTTTCTGAATCACCCCTATCCCAGTTTTTTCCCGGACGGCCCTGAACGCCCTCCTCAAACCTCATTTCATTGAAAGCTTGTTCGCTATAGCACGTGTTTGCTGTTTTTATAGCTGAACTTGCTGTTATTCCGTGCGTTACAAGTGAATATATAGCACTGTTTCGCACACAGATTTCAACAATGAATGAGGTATTCCATGAAGTTCCTGCTTAAGCTTTTAGCTACAGCTACTCTGGCCTTGCCAGTTTCCATAGTGTGGGCCCAAACTCCAGACCCGGCCGATGCCAATGCGGCTGTGCCGCCATATGTCTACAAATCCAGTTTCAGTCAGTTCTTTTCCTATCAAGAGAGTGATGTTCAAGACTGGACTAAGACCCAAAATGCAACTAAGCAAAATGGTGAGCCTATGGATATGGGCAATATGAAAATGCCGGCCACAAAGGACACACCAAAACAAAACGGCGGAAAAGCCGGACACCAAATGCATAACATGCACAACATGTAGGAGTCAGAAATGATAACGAATAAAAAACAACCGTCTACGAAACTCAGATTGCTGGCAGGCATCACACTGGTTGCGCTACTGGGTGGATGCGCCACGTTTTCGCCTGATGGCGGGTTCAATAGCGTTGAATCAGTCGCCAAGGAGCATCTTGGCAAGGAAGTAAAATGGGTCAAGACCGATGAAGACAGGCAGAAGGTCTATGCTCAAGTCACTGCAATTTTAGCCAAACCCCTGACAGCAGACGATGCAGTTCAAGTAGCATTGCTCAACAATGCAGGTTTGCAAGCGACTTATTCAAATCTTGGAATCGCTGAGGCTGATCTGGTGCAGGCTGGACGCTTGCATAATCCTGGCTTTTCTTTTCAGCGCCTTGAAAAAGCAAACGTTTTCGAATACGAAAGAAAGTTCATCTTTGATGTTTTTGGTTTGTTAACGATGCCAACCCGAACTGCACTTGAGCAACGTCGATTTGATCAGACTAAACGGCGTGTTACTGGTGAAGTTATGCGCATAGCAGCAGATACGCGACGAGCTTATCTGGATGCGGTAGCAGCACAGCAAACCGCTCGTTACATGGATGATGTCAGGGATGCGGCAGAAGCGAGCGCGCAACTGGCAGACAGGATGGCCAAAGTGGGAAACTGGAGCAAGCTGGACCAGGCAAGACAGCAAGTTTTTTATGTGGAGGTGATGTCGCAAGTTGCACGTTCTCATCAAGCCGCCAGATCAGAAAGAGAAAAGCTGACCCGGTTGATGGGGCTATGGGGAGCAGGCGCACAGTTTACCCTTTCTGAGCGGTTACCTGATCTGCCTGCCGCACCAAGAGAAATTAACAATCTGGAACAAACTGCGATGTCCCAGCGAATGGACGTTCAAATGGCAAAACAGGAAGTGGAAGGCTTGGCCAAATCACTGGGCTTAACTAAAGCCACCCGTTTTATCAATGTGCTGGATGTCAGTTACCTTAATAAAAGCACCGCAGGCGAGCCTAATCAGACCGGGTATGAAGTAGAGCTTCAAATTCCGATTTTTGATTGGGGTGATGCCAAGGTGGCGAAAGCAGAAGCCATGTACATGCAAGCGGTTAACCGAGTTGCTGAGATAGCTGTGAATGCCCGTTCGCAAACCCGAGGTGCTTATTCAGCCTACAGAACCGCTTACGATATTTCCCGACATTACCGTGACGATCTGGTGCCGTTGCGCAAAAGAATTTCGGAGGAAAACCTGCTGCGTTACAACGGCATGCTGATCGGCACATTTGAATTGCTTGCTGATGCGCGGGAACAGGTGTTGAGCGTTAATGCGTACATAAGCACATTGCGCGAATTCTGGTTGGCTGACACAAATCTGAAAATGGCTTTATTGGGGGCAGGAACAGATTCCGGCATGAGCACATCAGGCGATACAGCCATGCCTGGCGAATCATCCGGCGGCCATTAATTAACAAGGATAAATGACATGAACTCTCGTAGAAATTTTATTCGCACCGCAGGTGCAACCATACTAGGTGCTGGCATAGTCAGTAAAGTAGGTGCCGCTTCAGTGCCTGAAGCACCCATGCAAACTGTCGCAACAACACAGCCACCACTCATTCCTCCAAATGGCCGTCCCTATAATCCGGTTGTCACCCTTAACGGATGGACATTACCGTGGCGCATGAATAATGGGTGGAAGGAGTTCCATCTGATAGCTGAACCGGTCGTCCGCGAAATGGCCGAGGGAATGAATGCGCACCTTTGGGGATACAACGGGCAAAGCCCGGGACCGACCATTGAATGTGTAGAGGGCGACAAAGTACGTATTTTTGTCACTAACAAACTCAAAGAACATACCACCACCCACTGGCATGGCATTATCCTGCCTGCCGGGATGGATGGAGTAGGGGGTCTCAGCCAGCCGCAAATACCGCCAGGCAAGACTTTTGTGTATGAATTTGAGATGAAAAAATCCGGCACGTTCATGTACCATCCTCATGCCGATGAAATGGTGCAAATGGCCATGGGTATGTACGGCTCACTGGTTGTGCATCCCAAAAATCCGAATCATCATCGGGTTGACCGGGATTTCATCTTCATCATGACGGCCTATGATATTGATCCTGGAAGCTACACACCTCGAATCAACACCATGACAGATTTTAATATGTGGACCTGGAACAGCCGCGTATTTCCAGGTATCGATCCATTTGTAATCAATCAAGGCGATCGCGCCAGGATTCGCTTTGGTAATCTCACCATGACCAATCATCCGATACATATGCATGGCTATGACTTCGAAGTGACTTGCACTGACGGCGGATGGGTTCCCAAAGCAGCACGTTGGCCGGAGGTGACTGTAGATTGCGCGGTAGGACAAATGCGCGCTTTTGAGTTTGATGCAATTTATCCAGGTGATTGGGCTATTCATTGCCACAAATCTCACCACACGATGAATGCTATGGGGCATTCGGTACCGACTTCCATCAATGTTGAAACCAAGGATGTAGTGGAGAAGATCACCAAGCTCGTACCAGACTATATGGCAATGGGGCAGGATGGTATGGCCGACATGGCAGTGATGTCTATGCCCTTGCCAGATAATACCTTACCCATGATGACCGGACAGGGACCATTTGGACCGGTAGAAATGGGCGGTATGTTCAGCGTAGTGAAAGTTCATGAAGGCATCAAACGTGGCGATTTCAAAGATCCAGGCTGGTACAAGCATCCGAAGGGTACCGTGGCTTCAGAATGGAACGGCCCGGTACCTGATCCAGTAAAAGCACCTAAAGGAGGAAAAGCATGATGAATACTATTTTAAAGACTGTTAACAAACTTTTGGTCAGCGTGTTGCTTGTGGCGGCGGTATTGCTTCCTTCAGCAGCGTTTGCGGGTGAGACAATTTCGGTTTTCAAATCTCCCACTTGCGGTTGCTGTGAAAAATGGGTGGAGCACTTGAAGCAGAATGGTTTCGCTGTGGATGTGCACAACGTGCAGGATACATCCGTTTACCGTGAAAAGCTCGGTATGCCTATGAAATATGGTTCATGCCACACTGCCAGCATTAACGGTTACACCATTGAAGGTCACGTCCCAGCGAGGGAAATCAAGCGATTGCTTAAAGAAAAACCCAAAGCAACGGGCCTTGCCGTTCCTGCCATGGTAGCTGGGTCACCTGGTATGGAAGGTCCGCGTAGCGACCCTTATCAAGTTTTGCTGGTTAAAACTGATGGTAATGCCAGCGTTTATCAGAATTACAACGGAAAATAAATCAACCCTTAGGAGAAATACATGAAAAAAATTCATTCAATCGCATTAACGCTGGTATTTGCTTTACCTTTAATTGTTAACGCGGCAGAACAAACGTCAGTGAAACCCGGTACCATTCCGCATCAAGGTATGACGCCAGAAACCATGGATATGGGAAAAAGTAGTATGCCAGGTGCTGCTAATATGCCCGAAATGGCATCAACAAGCATGTCTAACGGTATAATTAGAAAAGTAAATAAATCCAGTAAGAAAATTACGATTAAGCATGGTCCCTTGAATAATTTGGGTATGGGGGCGATGACTATGGTATTTAAGGTGAAAGACCCTGCCATGCTGGAACAAGTTAAGTCAGGTAACAAAGTAAATTTTGTCGCAGAGAGCATAAACGGAGACCTGACGGTCACAAAAATCGAAGAAGCAAAATAAGTAAAGCTGTACTTCCTACCCGTGCCGACCGGCACGGGTTATTCATGTTATTCTCAAAATTTATTGCTGAATTAATTATATTTTTCAGAAAGATATCATTGTTTTATGCTGTGATGTATTAATAAATGTTACTTGAAAAGACGTTAAATCCATCTAATCTTAAATGTGTAATCTCTCGTTATGTAATAGCGACTGATGATAATTAGCGCTTTGAACAATCAGTGCGTAAATAGCGTTGTGTGGGTGTTAAGAGCGCATTTGATGTTATCACTACATATATTTCAGACAGAAAAAACTACCAAGTTTTTTTGCCTTTATTATACCCAAAAAATTGCTTGATTCTATCGTCAGTTAATTCATAAAAACAAATTATTTGTTATAAATCAATATTATGCGATATTAGCAAATTTGATTAATGACTCTGTTTTGTGAGAGACTGTAAAGGTTATGTACAAAATTACATATTTAATCTAAGTCGAGGTGTAACACACTGACATGCAAGATTCATCTCAGAAAGAGATACAAAATAATAACGTAGCAATACCTTCCCCCCATACCGGAACCGTTGCATTATTTGGTGAAGTGTTAGTTGATAAATTTCCTGACAGAAATGTACTAGGTGGGGCACCATTTAATGTAGCACGACATTTGCAAGCATTTTGCCTTCATCCTGTGTTGATCACGCGTACTGGTAATGACAAGTTACGCGATGAACTGCTAGGGGCCATGACAGAGCGTGGGATGGACATTCGTGGAGTACAGCCTGACCCTGTTCACCCCACTGGTCAGGTGATGGTCCATATGGAAAATGGTGGACATCGGTTTGAAATTTTATCCGAACAGGCCTATGACTATATTCATGCCGGAGTGACACGCATGATTGCACTGGCAGTGCAGCCGGAACTTGTATATTTCGGTACGCTTGCACAACGCCATCCTACATCTCGACGCGCGCTGGGTTCCTTACTCAAAAGTGCAATCGCTCCCCGTTTTCTGGATATTAATCTGCGCGAGCCGTGGTACGACCTTAAAACCCTGAAACGCTCTCTTAACCAGGCTAATATAATCAAACTGAATAATGAGGAGTTACTGCACATTTCAAAACTGCTACGTATTGGTGGAACAGATGAAACCACGAAAGCTGCATTATTGGCAGAGCAATTTAATATAAGCCAAGTCTTGGTAACAAAAGGGGAGCAGGGCGCCTGGTTACGTAATGAATCAGGCGCTATTACTGATTTGCAACCTGATGCCACACAACCCGATATACATATTGCCGATACTGTTGGTGCAGGAGATGGTTTTGCTTCTGTCTTTATTCTTGGTTTATTCAAAAAGTGGACTCCAGAGCAATCTCTGCAGCGAGCTGATCAATTCGCACGAGCAATATGCGGGATTCGTGGTGCCATACCACAAGACGATCAATTTTACGCCCCATTCCGAACGGCATGGAGTTTAAAAAAGGAAGACCATTCATGAATGAACAGCCAATTTACATTCTGATGCTTAGCTTGCACGGTTTAATTCGTAGTCATGATCTGGAATTGGGACGTGACGCAGACACCGGCGGTCAGATTACCTATGTCGTTGAACTGGCACGTGCCCTGGGGCGCAATCCCGGGGTCGAACGCGTGGACCTGCTTACCCGTATGATCAGTGATCCGGAAGTGTCTTCTGATTATGCGTTGCTTGAAGAAAAACTCGGGCCCAAGGTCCGTATAGTCCGGTTGCCGTTTGGGCCAAAACGTTATCTTCGCAAAGAACTTTTATGGAAACATCTGGATCATCTGGTTGACCGTTGCCTCCACTATCTGCGTGGCAAGGAAAAACTGCCGGATGTCATTCACACGCATTATGCTGACGCGGGTTATGTAGGACGCCAACTCTCGCAATTGCTGGGCATTCCGCAGGTACACACCGGGCATTCTTTGGGAAGATGCAAGCTGCAACGCATGCTTGATACAGGCCGTAAGGAACAATCTCTGGAACGTCAGTTTAACTTTGCGCAGCGTATTTCCGCCGAAGAAGAAGTATTGAGCCATGCCTCCATGATTGTCACCAGTACACGACAGGAAGCCGTTGAACAATATGGCATATACAAGAATTTTGATATGCAACGTTCTATCGTTATTCCACCTGGCACAGATGCATCACGTTTTTCTCCACCTGGTCGACGTAAAATTCAAGATTCGGTTGTGCAAATGATAGATCGTTTTCTGGAAGAGCCTGAAAAGCCGATGATCCTTACTATATGCCGTCCAGATGCACGCAAAAACCTGCAACGTCTGATAGCTGCTTATGGAGAGGATGAGGAACTCCAGTCAAAAGCAAATCTGGTGATTGTGGCTGGAAATCGAGATGATATTCAGACTATGGAAGAGTCACAGAAGAAAGAACTTTCAGATTTATTATTCGCACTGGACCGGTATGACTTGTGGGGCAAGGTTGCCTTGCCCAAGCATCACCAGATGGATGATGTGCCTGAGTTATATCGTCTGGCAGCTCGCAGGCGGGGCCTGTTTGTTAACCCGGCGTTGACCGAGCCGTTTGGGCTGACTTTAATCGAGTCTGCAGCAAGCGGGCTGCCGATCGTCGCCACGGAAGATGGTGGCCCCCGCGATATTATCAGTAACTGTCGGAATGGTTTGTTAATTAATCCCCTCGATACCGAATCCATTGCCAGCGCCCTGAAAACAGCGCTGGGAAACCCGAAAATCTGGCGCAGCTGGGCGCGAAATGGCGTAAACGGGGTGAAGCGGCATTATAGTTGGGATGCCCATGTTACAAAATATCTCAAGTCTGTAAGTCGATTAATACATAAAGAGCGCAAACGCGTGCGACGGGAACATGCTGCAATCCTGCACGAGGGAAAATCGCCCCTACCCTTGGTCAAGCAAGCGCTCGTCAGTGATATTGATAATACTCTCATCGGCAATCAGAACGGATTGAACCAGCTGATTGCATGGTTAAGAGAAAATGCTGAAAAAATTGCATTTGGGATCGCAACCGGGCGTAATCTGGATAGCGCAGTAAAAGTACTGAAGGAATGGCGTGTACCCTTGCCGGATGTACTGATTACCTCTGTAGGGTCAGAAATCAATTATGGCCCTGATCTGCGTCCTGATACAGGATGGGAAAAACATATCCGTCACCAATGGCGGCGAGATGCCTTGATGATCGCCCTTGAAGCCATCCCGGGAATCAAACTTCAAACCCGTGAAAATCAGCGTGAATACAAAATAAGTTATAACGTCATTCCCGATATGCTGCCGCCACTTAAAAAGATTTATGCCCATCTGCGCGCATTGAATTTACACGCCAATCTGATTTACTCGCACCAGGCTTACCTGGATGTTTTGCCGGCTCGCGCTTCAAAAGGACAGGCTATACGCTATCTTGCTTACAAATGGGGATTGCCGTTGAATGCCTTCCTGGTAGCCGGAGATTCAGGAAATGACGCAGAAATGATGATCGGAGACACCCTTGCCGTAATCGTTGGCAATCACAGCCCGGAACTCAAACCACTCAGGGGCGAGCATCAGGTCTATTTTGCTGAAGCAGGTAACGCATTGGGCATTATGGAAGGGATCGGAAACTACCAGTTTGGCAATTTCTCAGGCAAGCATGACAGGCAACTGAAGCATGATTGATGATTTGATTCTTTACACTAAAGAAAACCGGGATGCAGTTTATACGCTGCTACGTCGCTACTTCGGACAAAACAGACCTTTTTTGCTGCAATCAGATTTGCGCCATGAATTCTCGCAGATGTGTGCAGAACCAGACAAAAAAGCGCTGTGTGATACAACGTTGCATGAATTGGTACAGCACTTGCAGGAAGGCGTTTTCAAACAGCCTTGGGCCTATTTTGCCCTGCGCGAGCGGATTGCTCAATGGCGTTATCTGCGTATTCACCTCGATCATATGGTGGCCGAGGAAATCAGTAGTGCAGAATTTTTGCAGTTTAAAGAATCACAAGTCCATTCTTCTGAAAACCCGGATCCTGTGCTTGAAATTGATTTTGGGCCATTCGGTCGCAATTTTCCCCATTTAAAAGAGGCAAAGTCCATCGGGCAGGGTGTGATGTTTCTTAATCGGCAACTTTCCAGCACCATGTTCCAGCGTGTACATGAAGGTGAAGCGCGATTGCTTTATTTTCTTAAAGTGCATTCTATAGACGGCAAACCGCTGATGATTAACGGAGAATTTGATTCTGTTTCAGCCTTGCGAGAGGCGTTGCGTAAATCTATATCAAAAATAGAACGTATGGACGGTGGAACCCCCCTGGCTGAATTTGAAGACAGCCTGCACAAAATGGGTTTTGCGCCCGGTTGGGGCAATAGTGCAGGCCGTGTCGTTGATACCATGAATTTACTGGTGGATATACTGGAAGCGCCTTCACCTGTAGCACTGGAAGCATTCCTTTCGCGCATACCAATGATCTCGCGGTTACTTATAATGTCGCCACACGGCTATTTTGGGCAAGATAATGTCCTTGGTTTGCCAGATACTGGCGGACAGGTCGTTTACATTCTGGATCAGGTGCGTGCGCTTGAGAGTGAAATGCGCGAGCGTCTGGCTGTGCAAGGCGTCTTTGTTGAGCCAAAAATCCTGATAGTTACCCGACTAATTCCGGATTCAGAAGGCACAACCTGCAACCAGCGCATGGAAAAAGTGAACGGCTGTGACAACACCTGGATTTTACGTGTGCCGTTTCACAAACAGAACGGCGAAATTATACGTCACTGGATTTCACGGTTTGAAATATGGCCTCATCTGGAGGACTTTTCCCGTAATGTAGAACGGGAAGCGTTGGCAGAACTTGGTGGTCGTCCTGATCTCATTATTGGTAATTACTCTGATGGTAATCTGGTGGCATCACTTTTAAGCCAGCGTCTGGGTGTCACTCAATGCAATATCGCCCATGCACTTGAAAAAACCAAGTATCTTCACTCTGACCTGTACTGGCAGGAAAACGATCCCCAATATCACTTTTCATGCCAATACACCGCCGATCTGATTGCCATGAACAAGGCTGATTTCATTATAACCAGCACGTATCAGGAGATTGCAGGGACTGCAGATTCTGTCGGGCAGTACGAAAGCTATCGCTCTTTTACCATGCCGGGACTGTACCGGGTTATTGATGGTATCAATCTGTTTGACCCTAAATTCAATATTGTTTCTCCTGGCGCAGATGCAGATGTTTATTTTCCTTACACAGAAAAACAGCGTCGCCTCACATCCCTGCATCCCGAAATTGAAGAATACATTTTCGGCAGTTCACGCGACCATACTCGCGGCGTGCTGACAAACAAAGACAAACCCATTATTTTTACCATGGCGCGACTAGACCGAATCAAGAATCTTACCGGCCTTGTGGACTGGTATGGCAGCTCACCTCGGCTACGTGAACTCGCAAATCTTGTCGTGATAGGTGGCTATGTCACACCCGAAGAATCTCGTGACCACGAAGAGCAAGCACAAATACGCAACATGCACAAACTGATGGATCGGCACCAGCTTGATGGGCAAATGCGCTGGCTGGGGATACGCCTTGAAAAAAATCTGTCCGGTGAAATATACCGTTTTGTTGCTGACCATAAGGGTATTTTCGTCCAGCCTGCGTTGTTCGAGGCATTTGGTTTGACCATTATTGAATCCATGGCATCAGGTTTGCCAACTTTTGCCACGCGTTATGGTGGTCCGCTGGAATCATTCAAAATAACAAATCCGGTTTTCATATTGATCCAAATGAAGGCGCTGCCAGCGCAGATTTAATGGCGGATTTCTTCGAAAAATGCAGTAAAAACCCTCAGGAATGGCAGCGTATATCAGATGGTGCTTTGGTAAGGGTCGAGTCCCGTTATACCTGGAAAAAATACGCAGAACGCATGATGACGCTTTCCCGAATTTACGGTTTCTGGAAATATATCAGTGATCTCGAAAGAGAAGAAACATCGCGTTATTTGCATATGTTCTACCAACTCCAGTTCCGCCCCCTTGCAGCGCAATTGCATGGGGAAAATTTAGCTTAGAGGTAATCACAAACAATGCAGGAAATACTTAACGTTATCGGCTTAAAAGAATACGCTGGCTTAGTGCAATCTTTGATTCATGTGCTGTTGATTCTGATTATGGCATCATTGCTGTTGCGGCTTGCTAATCGGGTAATCCGCTCATTCCGTTCCTATATGTGCAATCGAACAGACAGCCCGGAAGAGAACAAACGATTAGAAACCTTGGGACGCGTGTTTCGCTATATCGCCTCGGTCCTTATTTCGGTTGTCGCCGGTATGCTGATGCTTTCAGAGTTTGGCATCTCTATTGCGCCCATTTTAGCGACAGCTGGAGTAGTGGGCCTTGCTATAGACTTTGGAGCGCAAAGTCTGGTCAAAGATTATTTTAACGGATTATTTTTACTACTTGAGAATCAGATCAGCCAGGGTGATGTCATCGAAGCCGCTGGAAAATCAGGCCTGGTAGAGAAAGTCACATTGCGCTATGTCCGTCTCAGAGACTGCTCAGGTAATGTCCATTACATTCCAAACGGCGTAATTACTACGGTAACCAATATGAGCCGTCAGTTTTCCAACTCCGTCATTGATGTCGGCATTGCTTACAAGGAAGATATTGATAGTGCTATCAGCATTATGCGTGAAGTTGGCGCATCACTGTGTAGACCCCGAATATCAGGAAAAAATTCTGGATGATCTTGAAATGGCTGGTGTTGACCAATTAGCCGACTCCGCCGTGATGTTAAAGTGTCGCTTTAAAGTTAAACCATTGGAACAATGGGGAATCCGGCGAGCATATCTGCGCCGCCTGAAATATGCTTTCGACCAGAAGGGCATCGAAATTCCCTTCCCGCATCTGACAGTTTACCCCGGAGCACCCAATTTGATTGAAGCTTCAAGTGGAAGTGCAGCTAGTTGAGGGAGATTTGAAATAACATGGCTTTCTGCTTTATCCAGATTAAATATACCACTGTGTGTGCTGTTTTATTGCACTGAACAAGGTGCAAACACGCATAAAGGCAAATGAATGCGACAGCGATCTCCACCTTATTGTCATAACAATAATTCTTTGCGTATTTCTTTTGCCTTTTCCAGCGCGTCTACCATTGATCTTGAAAAGTGCAGTTTTCCGGTCTGGGTTCTAACGCCGGCACGTCTCAGCTTCAGAATCATACGAGGCTGTAAATTGTTAATCACCAGCCCTACATTACTGGCTGATAAATTGGCTAGTATTGACTCCATCGCGACAATTGCACTCATATCAATCATGGTTACTTCAGACATATCCAGAATAACTACCCTGACTTCCGGCGAAATCTTGATAATATTTTTCATTGCCTTCTGGGCAGATCCGAAAAATAACGGTCCGTTTATGTCATAAATGACTATTTCTTTTGGCAAATCAACATCTTTCTCATGTTCTGAATGAATAACGTTGTATTCAGCCAGATCAATACTTCTGCGTATAAATAGCATCGCTGCCAGCCCCATCCCGACTGCCACAGCAATGGTCATGTCAAAGAGAACCGTTAGCAGAAAACAGGTAAGCAAAGTAACAATGTCATCTTTCGGGGCAATTTTGAGAGTCCGGATAAAATGCTTTGTTTCGCTCATATTCCACGCAACCATAAGCAGCAGTGCCGCCATGGAGGCCATGGGTATGTAAGCAAGCAGAGGGGCAAGCAAAATGATAGCCAGTATAATAAACAGGCTGTGTACTACAGCAGAAATTGGTGAAGAACCCCCGGCCCGGATGCTGGCGGCTGTCCTGGCAATTGCAGCAGTTGCCGGTATTCCGCCAAATAATGGTGCAATCATATTACCAATGCCTTGTCCGATCAGTTCATCATTGGGATCATGTTTTTTTCCGGACATGCCATCCGCCACTACCGCACAGAGCAATGATTCAAGGGCGCCAAGTACCGCAATGGTAAAGGCTGACGCGACGAGTGTGTTTAATAAGCCAAAACTGAAACCAATCGGTTTGCCATCCGCACCAGACAAATTCCAAGGCCATTCAAATGATGGAAGGACAGAGGGTATCCCGCTGCCTGTAACGCCATTAATCTCGTAATGAAAGCGACTGCCGATTGTGGCAACCGAAAAATCGCTGATGATCAGACTGAAAATCCAGGCAATGACCGACCCGGCAATCAAGCCGACCAAATGTCCTGGTATTCTTGAGCGCATCTTTGGCCAAACTATCAGAATACCTAAAGTAATCATACCAATCAGCGTTTCCTGCCAATGCATTGTCGGCAACGATTTGATAAGCAAAATAAGCTTATCCACGTAATGACCATCCAAAGATAAAATATCTAAACCAAAAAAATCTTTTATCTGAAACGTCGCAATGACAACAGCAATTCCTGCTGTAAATCCAACAGTTACTGGATAAGGAACGATTTCAATTAACTGGCCTAGGCGGGCAACACCCATCAGCACTAGAATAACCCCCGCCAGAAATCCACTGACCAGCAACCCCCCAAAACCGTAAAGCTGAACAATCGGTAACAGGACCACAACAAAAGCAGCAGTCGGACCCGAAATATTCACTTGGGAGCCGCCTGTCAATGCAATGACAATGCCTGCGACAATTGCCGTGTAAAGCCCATGTTGAGGAGGAACGCCACTCGCAATGGCCAGAGCCATGGAAAGGGGCAGCGCGATGACACCGACAGTTAAACCAGCCAGAATATTTGACTGTATTTTGACCAGAGATAGTTCATGTTGAACTGATTTTTTAATTGCCGAGAACATTCTTCAGGATTCCGAGTAATGCTTATAATTAACTGAATTCAGTTTGAAAACATCTATGTATCTTGTCACAAGCGGCTATCTTCATCAATATATGGTTATAGTTTGATCAACCGCTGGCTATTAATTATATAGGAGCTGAGGTTGGAACCGCTTAATACGTATGCGAAAAATTGCTGTGGCAATCCAATACCTATGTTTCAATAAAGTTGGAAGGGTGCAACAGAAAAAAACCGGAGGAGTATAAGGCTATTTGCTTCCAAATTGCCCCATGATGACTGTGTTAAAGTGATCATGGCTAAGGTAAAGCCAAATAGGGTGCCCTGCACTGGATTTTTGCGCCAGTGCAGGGCAAGAGACGGGTTAGAAATACAGAGAATCCGCAGCTTTTGAATCAACCAACATATCGCATTTATCAGAAGTCTTGCTGTTTCCACTTTGAACTGCGCCAGCAATGATACCCACCAAGCCTTTCTGGGAACCCAAAACAGAGCCAAAATAGCAATCACCCGAAATTTGAAAATTCTTGTATTTGCCATTTAATTTCATGGTTGGTGTGAAGGGTGGGAAGGTCCCTTTCATAATGGGTTCGTTATTGATTGTAATAATCAATTCTTTTGACTTGGGTTGATATGTGCCACCAAGTTCCAGTTTTTGCCCCTGAACAGCATACGTTTTTTTGATTGCTTCTTTTGGAGGTGGTGTTGCACAGCCTGATAGCATCACAGCTATGGCGATTGCAGCAAACATGACCTTTTTAGAGATGTTCATTTACTTTCCTTATGATATATATTTCTGCATCATTGATTTTAATAATACGATTTGTTGAATAACATCGTTTGAGCAACACGGGCCATTCGACTATTTTGTTTAGCAAAACAGATTAAGAAAACCCATAACATCAACCGCTATATCAAACACACCAAATGCCAAAAATGACAATGTTATTATTGTATGCAGTTTAAATATATGTGTCAAGAATCAGATATCCCATATCGGAAACTAAATACTTAACTTACAATATGTTACGAGATGATTGTGATGTAAATAGGCGGGGTAAATTAAGCCGTAACAGGTTTTTTAATCAATCAGAGTTAGCCGTGGCGCTACTTCATTTTCGACTTTAGCTTGATTTTTTCACCGGCAACCATGAAATTACCGTCTCCAAGGTGATGAATCGTATGCGGGTTTTTTACAGCGGGGTCAATCCAGGCCTTGATGACTTCAACTACAAAGAAGCAATACTTTGTAACCATCTTAGTATCTATTACCCGGCATTCCAGATTTGCATAACATTCGATTATGATTGGTGCACCGACATGTGCAGCAGATTTTGGTGTGAGGTTAAATAACTTAAATTTATCTATATTTTCACCGGACGTATTGCCACATCCTACAACTTTCTCAGCTATTTCTACAGTTGGAATGTTAATGACACATTCCCTGGATGCTTTCAACAAACCGAATGAATAGTTACGGTTGCTGATAACACAACCTACCAGCGGTGGCTCAAACTCCATCATGGTGTGCCACGACATGGTCATGATATTTGAACGTCCACGATGAAAAGTAGTGACTAAAACCACCGGCCCGGGTTCGAGTAAGCCATATACCTTGGATAAAGGAAGTGATTTTCTGCTCATAGTCGCACTAGCGATAGTTAGTCAAGCATCAAATTTCAACCTGGCCGATTGGTAAAAGCCTGTCGGTTCACGGAAAGTGGCTCTAGTGTCATCAAGTGTTAAGGTGTTTATAAAAATTACATGTCATATTTTATTACACGCGAATTATCATACCCTTAAGAGAATAGAGAATCGCAAGCACATCTTTTTTCTCAACATCGCCCACTTTATTCTTATCCATGGCACCGAGAATATCGTCAACTACTGCTATGAACTCCTGTTCAGAGATATTCATGCCCTTGTGTGTAGTGAGCATGTCTCTCCCTGTATAGGACTCTGGGCCGCCGGCACCTGCACAAAAAAACTCCCGAGACATCATTTTTGCATGTTCAATGTCTTTTGTATTTGCAAAGCGGGTCTGTACAAGGGGATTATTAAGGTGTGCATCAACAGCATCATCAACAAGTTTTGCAATACCATCAGAACCACCCAGCCGTTCATAAAGTGTTACAGCCATAAAGTCTACTCCCATTAAATATATGAATTTATATTGATTAAGTTAAAAGCAATCAATGCCTTACAAAGAACAACTATCACAGAGACGGTTAGGCAATTTACTCAGAGCATCAGTGCCTAACAGTCAGCGTCTCAAGTGAAGTATTGCGTGAACTTCGCCTGAGACATAAGCAGCTTGAGAAATACGTCATTATCTGAAGTAGCAGCCGATATCTTGTGACGATCTTCAGTATAGGATAAATTGATAATTATGCTTTCAGAGATGTGTAGTGGATTGAAGTTAATGAATATTTTGAAGATAAAGAAGAGTTTGTAATTGCATTGATCCACCGAATGCCAAGCGCGATCGGTGGATTTGATAATCTACGATAAGTATAGGGTTGACTACTTCTTAACCGGCAGACCGGCACCTGCCCAACCTTCAATACCAGGCTGGATATTAACTGCTTTATTAAAGCCTGCCTTATTCAGCAGTTCTGTACCTTCCGGTCCATGTGTCACACCATCGCCACAGTAAACAACAATGGGTTTATCTTTAGCGTAGGCGATAGATGCTGGTATACCGCTGCGCAGAACTGCTACAGGTATCAAAATGGCACCGGGAATATGGCGGTAATCAAATTGTTTCTTTTCTCTCACATCAATGACCAGGGCACCACTGTCAATAAGGGCTTTGGCTTCATTAACGTTCACATTGATAATATTAAAATGCCTTTGAGGCGAGTGGCTCATTACTATCAGGAGTGCAATGGTCAGAGCAAATAAAATCAAAAAGTGTCGAGGCGAGACGTTGTTTTGAGAGGCTGTTTTCATTACCTAACCTTTAAAAAAATTTATTATAATTTTTCACCTGAGCATTTCACAGTACAAAACTTTTACAATTTAACTTAAAGCCATTTTTTGCGTTTAAAAATAAATATCTGAACAAAGGCAAATGCCACAAGAAACATACTGCCAAACACGAAGGCAAATTTATTATCCGTGCCGGGAATCGCACCAACATTAATTCCTAACAGACCAGTACTGAGGCCTAACGGAAGAAATATTGCAGCAACAATTGAGAGTATATACATTGTCTTATTCATTTGTTCAGAAAGATGACTGTTGAGTTCTTCCTGAGTAATCGCAGTCCTGTCTCTTGCATAATCCAGGTGAAGCCACAAAATACCTTGCGCAGAAGTCCAGTTATTAATTTGTTCCCAGCCGATAGGTTGGCCAGCACCATCTTTTAAAATATAAGAATAAAACCAGTCCATTCTTAATATCCATCGCAATTCCCATCATTTTAATTATGCGTAGCGAGCGCTATAAACATTTCGCTGAGCTGAAGAAATAATCCACATCATTAGCGTAGCGTAAGTACCAAATTGATAACTGTCATAATGCCGAAGGCAACAACAATGCTTGCCAGCCATAGAATCCGAATCCGGTTTTCCTCTATGCGTTTTATTAGCTGGGCATTTTGTTCTGCAAGCGCTTTAATCAGTTCGGTTGAGGCAAGCATTTGATCATGCAGATCAGCTGTTGCCGATTCTATAACCTTTAGCTGTTTTTTGAGCAATATAAGTTCATGCGCTTCGGGTGTAAGAACAGGGCTCTCGTTTGAGGTGTCCATCTCAGAAATTGGAGGTTTTTTACCGATAGCACCCCAGAGTTTCTTTGCGCCATCTGCAATCTTGGGAGCATTGCTGATGACATCAGTCCAAGGAACGCTTTTGAGTACAATAAGCCATGGAATGGCCATAATTGTTCCTTTATTGAGAATAAAGCAGTTTCATGAAAAATCAGAAAATGGGTGCGTGCATATGTATCTACTTCCTGTGTGATAGTAACACAGCATATTATTGGCAATAAGTCGGCCATGGCTCAGATGCAGAACTCAGTGTTGAGTAATACTGCGCTGGGTTGGCAAAGAAAAAAATACCGTGTTTGAATAGAAAACTCAGTTTCAGCTACTTTTGTGCTCGGGGTACAATGGGCGGGCTTTAGTTCCTGAATAAATAAAACGACTTTACAATTATTAAACGGTGAGGAAAGCATACATGGAACAGATTTTCCAGCACTTGGCAGACAGGTTTAGTCCTGAGGCTATCGGTTCCTATTTGTCGCGTGTTTTACCGGAGTTGATTACTGCTGTAGTGACATTCTTGGTGTTTTATATTGTCTGGAAAGGCCTTTCCAATGCTTTTCGGCTCTTCCGAACCCGCGCCAAACTGGATGAAACCCTGGCTGGTTTTATTCAATCTGTGCTTAAAATTGGCATTCTGACGGTAGGTGCGATTACTGCATTAAATGAAATCGGATTTAATGTGACCTCCATTCTAACCAGTCTGGGTGTGTTGGGTTTAACGTTGGGCTTTGCAGCTAAAGATACGTTATCCAATCTGATATCCGGCATCTTCATTTTTTGGGATCGGCCGTTTGTATTGGGTGATTTAATCGAAATCGACGGCAAATACGGCAAGGTAACCAATATCACTATGCGCTCGACACGGATTGTTACGCCTGACGGAAAAATGCTGGCGATTCCCAATTCGGTGATGGCAAATTCTGCCGTAGCCTCGTACACAAATTTTCCCCATTTGCGAATTGATGTTGAACTGACAATTGGTCCACGAGAACAATTCGACCATGTTCGTAAAGTTTTTCTGGATGTGATCAAAGATGATCCACGCTTTATGAATACACCCGAGCCGGTAATGGTGGTGACTGCGATTGGCGATTACAATGTTACCACCCAGTTCAGAGTGTGGATTGATGATGAAACGCAACATATTTCACGCCGGTTTGAATTAAGAGAGCGTCTTTTTGAAGCATTTCGCAAATCAGGCATTGATATGCCGTACCAAACTATTCAGTTGGCTCCAGTAGAGTTTCTTCATGCACCAGCTCAAGTATCATAAGCACTTAGATAGCGATATTAACCGGAACCTTTATGCAATTTACTGAACAACTTACCACGCTATTTAAAGTCACTTTATACCCCGGTTCAGTCCTATTTATGCTGTTAATTGAGACTGCTCATCCACAGTCGCCACCCCGGTATAACCTTGGACGACGCCTTTGTTCGTGGCTATCTTGGCAGATTCATTGTCAGTGAGATTCGACAGCCGCACTTTGTTCTTACTGCCCTTGCGATCATGGGGGTTCTTTACAAGCCAGTCGCGCAGTTGCTGCGCTTCTTTGTGCAGGCGTTCCAGCTTGCGGGCATCGCGCAGCATGATCGCCTCATCGGTTGGGGCCGCATCGGTGCATTGGTGTTTTGCCACGATCTGCTTAGCTGCACGCTCCATCCGGTCCACCTGACGTTGATAGTCAGCACGGGTCCCTGACTTCGCTTTGCTGGCATTGGCCGGCAGTTTAACGCCATCAATGGCAAACATCTCCCGCCCGATCAACCCCTGGCGGTCGCAGATCAGCAGGACTTGCCCAAACAGTTTGGCGATGGTGTCACCCATGCCAGATACAAAAGCCGCCAGGGTAGTGAAGTGGGGTTGGCTGTCGCCGGATACCGCCATAAACAGCACATTCTCACGGCAGGCCGCTTCGATCTTGCGACTGTGGATGAGGCCACGGCTATAGGCCAGCAGGATGATCTTGATCAGCACGGCAGGGTCATAGGCAGAGGCGCCTTCGTCATTATTCTTATAACGGGCATGAAAGTCGGAGAGATTGAGTTCATGATCCACCAGATGACACAGCGCGTATTCAAAACTGCCGGGAATGAGTTGCCGGTCAAAATCGACCGGCAGGAGTTTCAGGCCTTTGTGGATGGGTTTGAACCGTGCCATGACTTTGTCTGCCTTGCATGCAATAGGACAATGTCATTATTGCATATTGCGTGGAAATTTGCAGGGGTTTTTGCAGGAAAGGGGGTTTTTCTACAGCCTCAACGTAAAGTTGAGGGGCTGACGCGGGCTGCTTCGCGGCAGTCCCGCTCGAACGAAATGTTATACATTGATAGTCTTCACTAGCCGCTTGACATAGTTGTAGCCATGTTGGTCGGCAATGCTTTTTAGCTCAGCAACGACCTCCATTGATAACTCATTCTTGCGGTTGTCCCACGTTTTCTTCGCTGACCAGGATTTGCCCCCATCATTGCCGACGAAATACCCAACTCGTTGAAGACCATAAGCCGCCGTCTGAAACAGTGCGGGTGGAAAGCGGTTGATCGGAAAGGAAGTCAAAATATCTAAAATAATTATTAGATTTTGGTTGTACCCCTCGAATGCACCTTGTGGCTCAGAACGTGCCCATGTCTCATCAATGCATTTATTCAAAAAAGAGACAAAGCCAGAAATAAGGTGAATTGAGAACTTTGAGAGAACATTTAGTATTTCTAACCTGAATTTGTCGTCATCAATAAATTTTTCGATCATTGCGCCGTCAGGCTCGTCAAGCTGGCCTGCAAGATCCGTCAAAGCCTTCTGCTCCTTTTTCTTGTCCTCCAATTCTTTTTCTCGGACATCGATGAATTCTTCGAAGAATTCAGCAATATCTTCCGTCTCTACAATGACGATGCCGTTCTTGTCCCTATATGGTTTTTCATTCGGGTTGTCTTTTCGAAGCAGCTGTATGGCATCATTGGGGTAAGTGGCTTCGCCGCCCTTGAATACGTTTTTCGACCAATCAAGTGCTGTGAGTACGTTTACATCACCAAGGCCATAGCCTATGAGCAATGTTGTCGACTCTCGAATTGTTAACGCCAGCTTGATTTGTCTATATTCACTTGGCCTGAAAAGTGAAACATAATCTTCCTGCGAAATAATAATCTCTTCAGGGTTCGTTCTTAAGCCATGAAGATGAAAAACCGGAATCACCCCATTTGGTGATGATAGGGAGTCATTCGGCCCAAGAGGAATTGACCTGCCAGTCAATAGGCTTTCAATTACCATGTCGTAATTCGTTGTAATAATCCATGACGGAGAAAGGCATTCAAGATACTTCGAGAATTCTTCTCTCTTCTCTTTGTCAGGATACCAGCTGGTTAGTGCTGCTATTTCTCGCTTTAGTCGGCTTAAGGCCTGCGCGTAGTCGCATTCAGTTTGCTCTGCATGTAGCTTGCAGATAGAAGATGCGATTTCTGGGTAACTTACCCCTGTTTTCCATATTGCATCGTAATCAACCTCAAGCTTCACTGATGCTTTCTCTAAAAGTTCGCCCCATGACAATGCTATTTCATTGAACTCGTCGTTTAGAACTGCTTTTGAAAAACCTGCACCGATGAAAGCTCCCAGATTGCCATAGCTGGCGGAATCCGAAATAAACCTCAGGACTTCTTGGCGGGTAGGGCTTTTAGGTAGATGTAGCACTGTAGTAATTTCCTAAGCGGTATAACGTGAAGTTAAGGGGCGCCGCGCTTCTGCGGCGTCCCTCTTGAACGTAAAGTTAGACCTGAAACTATACGCAGGAGCACAAAGTACACCAACATTAAGCAAAAGAAAATGGCCCAACTATAAAACCAAACTAGCGAAGGAAGCTCGCCACCGGAAAAAGACCAGCCCATATAAAAATAACTTGGGACAAGATAAAAATCGAAACCAACCAACAAAAAGAAAACTAATAACCACGACAGAAAGTGATTCGCGATAAGCAACCAAATTGTGCGGGGTTTTATTGTCATTAAATGATTAGGTCTAACGTAAAGTTAAGGGGCTGCCGCGCTTTTCGGCAGTCCCGCTTGAACGACGGGTTAGAAGAGCCTACACCACACGCTCAACAAACCGTTGAACCAATGTAAAATATATTCAATAAAATCAATAACTTGTATAAACTCGCAAAACCCTCAACTTCGTGACCGGCTTGCACCACGCTACGCACTTTGATGAAGCTACGTTGACACCAAACTGCAAAAAAGTACTGTCAGCGTGGCGCAAACGGATGAGGCAGAATCATCGAAGAGTAACACTACAAAACTGAACCGAACCCAGCACGAAAATTAATTTCAACTGACCAGGTTTTGCAAACTTCTAACGTAATGTAGACACCCTAAAGGTGTACTTTTCTGCGACATGAAGGTGTATAAAAAATCTTTTCAATTTTTTCCTTATTATTTTCAATAGATTGAATTTGTCATGTCGATTTATACACCCTAAAATGCCTTTTATTGCACCATTGTGGTGTATAAAAATGCCGTCGTCAATAATATAATGTTATTATTTAATCACTTGGTATTTTTATGCCGTTTTATACACCACTTTTTAGTAAATCATTATGGACCATCTTGTTGTTCAGCCAAAGCTTATTGACCAGCTTAGGAATAAAATACGGCTTAAGCACTATAGTATAAGAACTGAAGATACTTATGCCGATTGGGTGAGGCGTTTTATCCTGTTTCACAAAAAGCGCCATCCAAAAGATATGGGTAAAAATGAGATTGAAGCATTTCTAACTTACCTGGCTGTAAACGGTAAAGTTGCAGCCTCAACACAAAATCAGGCTAAGAGCGCTATTCTTTTTCTATATAGAGAAGTTCTGGATATAGAGCTTCCCTGGCTGGACAGTATCGAAAGTGCTAAAACACCAAGCAGATTGCCTGTTGTGTTATCACCTATTGAGACCAAAGCTATTTTAGCTCACATGCCTCGAACTTATGGCTTATTAGGTAAATTACTTTACGGCAGCGGTATGCGATTAATGGAGTGTGTTCGGTTAAGGGTGAAAGATCTTGATCTTGATCGACGTGAAATCATTGTTCGTGAAGGCAAAGGGTTTAAAGACCGAATCACGATGTTGCCTGAATCTTTGGCTGAACCGCTAAAAGTACATTTGCTCAAGGTTCGCAGCTTGCATGAAGAAGATTTGGCTGAGGGCTATGGTGAGGTTTACCTGCCATATGCGCTTGCCAAAAAATACCCTCATGCAGCAAAGGAATGGGGGTGGCAATATGTGTTTCCTTCCATCAAGATTTCAGTAGACCCTCGCTCTGGATTGAAACGCCGGCATCACATCGATGAAAAAGGGGTTCAGCGCAGTATGAAGATTGCCACGCAGAAGGCAGGTATTGTAAAGCCGGCTACACCCCATACTCTGCGCCATAGCTTTGCAACGCATCTTTTGCAGTCGGGTTACGATATTCGAACTGTTCAGGAACTGCTTGGACACAAGGATGTGCAGACCACTATGATCTATACCCACGTGTTAAACAAGGGGGGACGTGGCGTGACCAGTCCGCTGGATATGTGAGGTTATTTAATAAAACCCCATAGTTTCATATATTTGCGTGTAACAATACAGATTGTTTGTTATTAAAAATGCGCCTTTTTTCTATTAAAATCATTTTTATATTTTCCTTTCGGCCGAAAGCCGAGGCGGGTGGATTTTAAACTGGGTCTTGATTGTGGTTCTTATCTGCTACTCCTGAATGAACCCTTTGGGTATACTCTTTATTTGGACAGTTTCTTAAATTATCCAATGTATGGAACAATTCTATTTTAGGAAGGTATATTGAAAAAGAAAGTGTTCGTTTCTGATTTGGCTCCAGGCATGTATGTGTGTGAGCTTGACCGCCCTTGGCTTGATTCGCCTTTTTTATTAGAGGGCATTCAAATCGAATCAGAAGAAGATATTGAGCAGCTTAAACGTCTATGTGAATTTGTTTTTATTGACCCGATCATTGGCGCAGATTTTACCCCTGTTCCCAGGCAAGGGGCTGTTAATGCTTCATCATCCATTCAATATGTAACGCAAAACAGCACTCGTTCTCAGCCACCTCATGTGGATGCAAAAGTGCCTGTAAAGAAGGCTGAGGCAACTAATAGCAAGACAGCTGTCAGTGATATTTGGCAATTTGATACGGTTGTTTACGAAGATAAGGCCGCTGTTGAAGAAGAGTTGGTTGTTGCAAAGGAAATTCATTTCAGGTCCAGTGAGTTTGTCCGAAGCATAATCCAGGATGTCCATAATGGCCGGGCATTGGATGCTGAGAAGGTCAAAGAAAACATCACAAGCATGGTAGATAGTATTTCTCGCAATCCGGACGCAATGCTTTTACTGACTAAACTGCGAGAAAAAGACACTTATTCTTATGGTCATGCAATCGATGTCTCGATTTACATGATTGCTTTTGGACGAAGTCTGGGATTGCCTAAACCTCAACTTTGTTTTTTGGGAATGGGTGGGTTACTGCTGGATGTTGGCAAAATCAAACTGCCGGATGGTTTGTTAGCCAAAAAAGGCAGTTTAAGTTTGGAAGAGTATGCGCTGGTTAAGCGCCATGTGGAATATGGTTTAGAGGTGGTTAAATCTTCTCATGAGATTTCTCCTGATGTGCTGGATATCATTGCTAATCATCATGAAAGACAAGATGGAAGTGGTTACCCAGAGGGGTTGGAAGGCGATGAAATCAGTATGTATGCCAGTATGGCTGGCATTGTGGATTGCTATCAGGCAATTACCGGCTCAAGACCTTATGCAGCGCCTATTTCTCCGTCAGATGCGCTGCAAAGATTATATGATTGGAAAGACAAGTTTTTTCATGGTGCCTTGGTAGAGCAATTTATCCAGTGCATAGGTATATACCCTGTTGGTAGCCTGGTGGAATTAAACTCAGGTGAAGTGGCTATCGTGATTGCGCAGAATCGTGTGCGTCGCCTTTTACCCAGGGTGCTGGTTATCCTTGATGGCAATAAAAAACCTTACAGTTATCCTGCTGCGCTTGATTTAATTAACCAGCCAAAAACCGTAGAAGAGATTCCTTATCAAATTATTCGGACTCTGGAGTACGGCATGTATGGTGTTGATCCCAGAGAATATTATTCCTAAGAATTTTTTTTGCAGAATTCCATGATTAGTAACCACACTCAATTGCTGGATTGCCTGGAGTCTGAAATTGCGTCAAACGCACTTTCCGATATGCGCCTTGCGCTGCTGATTTTGAAAATTGATGGCATGTACAAGCTGGATAGTTTGCTGGGATATCGTGCAGTTGACATGTTTGCCCATAAACTGGGATTTCGCCTGCAGGACGTGCTCCGCGACAAAGACATTCTTGGCAAGCTTGGGCGGGATGAGTTTTGCATGATTTTGCCGGGTATTTTTGGCGAAGGGCAAGCGGTTTTGGCTGCAAATAAAATTCAGCGTATGCTGGAATTACCCATTGAAATTGATGGCCACCAAGTTTATCCGTTATCTCGAGTAGGTATTGCACTGTTCCCTGAACATGGGAGCAAAGCAGAGCAGTTGCTGAAACAATCCATGTTAGCAACTCAGGAAGCGATTGTCCGTAAGGAATCATTTGTAATCTTTGATCCGGCTCATGAACAGTTAAATCGATTTATGTTTGAGCTGGAAATGGATTTACGCAAGGCCTTGGCGGAAAATGAATTAAGCTTGTGGTACCAACCTCAAGTCGACTTGAGAACGGGACGGATTGTTAGCTCAGAATCATTATTGCGCTGGACAAATGGTGCAAAAGGCTATGTTTCGCCAGGGATTATTGTCTCTGTTGCGGAAAAATCCGGATTAATTTCATCTCTTTCAACTTGGGTTGTGAATACTGCACTCAGGCAATGGTCTGAAAATCGTGCAGCCGGGCTGGATTTAACAATGTCCATTAATTTTTCAGTAAGCAATTTGCAAGAACGTGAACTGCCTGAGTTTGTTGATCAAGCATTGCGAACATGGAATGTACCCGCGGATAAGATCGTTGTTGAAATTACCGAAAGTGCTGTCATGGATGATTATGAAAAATCCATTGATACGCTAAAGCGTCTGAAAGAAATAGGGGTGAAACTTTCACTGGATGATTTTGGTACCGGATACTCTTCAATGTCTCATTTACGCATGTTGCCGCTGGATGAAATCAAGATTGATTTATCATTCATTAAAAATATGCTGCAACATAAAGACGATGAAAAAATTGTCCGCGCCATCATTGAACTGGGGCACAACTTTGATTTAGAAGTCATTGCTGAAGGCGTAGAAAACCAGGAAACAGCCGATCGGCTCAATGAAATTGGGTGTGACAAAATTCAGGGTTACCTTGTTAGCCCAGCATTGCCACGGGATCAGTTTCAAACATTTTGCGATGAATTTGGCGTTTCAGATTAGCATTTTTGTTCATTTTTTTGTTTGAATAGGCTTAAATAAATCAATAGGCTATATCTGAAAACGCTGTGAAATGAAGCTGAAATTGTATTTTATTCATGTGGTTAGTTCACCCAGTACAGACTGGTTGTTAAAATTTGAAAATCAAAGGTGATGAGTTTGGGCGAGATACCAGAAAATTTGGTTGAGATTAGAGATCTCCATTTTGCTTATGGCCCTCGTGAGGTGCTTAAGGGGCTTAATCTTTCTATTCCTAAAGGTAAAGTGGTTGCCATTTTAGGGGTAAGTGGCAGCGGGAAATCTACCTTGTTGCGCCATATTGGCGGGCAAGTGCGTCCAGCTAAAGGCAGCGTGAAATTCCAGGATAAGATTGTTCATGAACTGGATAACGATGATCTTTACGCGTTGCGCCGTGATATGGGAATGATGTTTCAGGTGAGTGGTTTGTTCGGCGATATGTCGGTTTTTGAGAATATTGCGTTTCCGATGCGTGAGCAAACTGATTTGCCTGATAGTCTGATTCGTGATCTGGTGTTGATGAAGCTTAACGCTGTTGGCTTACGCGGGGCTCATGATTTGATGCCGAGTGAACTTTCCGGCGGAATGGAACGCCGCGTGGCTCTGGCTCGTGCTATTGCGCTCGATCCGATGCTGATTATGTATGATGAACCTTTTGCCGGGTTGGACCCGATTTCGCTTAATGTGATTGCTAACCTGATTAGACAACTGAATGATGCGCTAGGCGTGACTTCAATTGTTGTAACCTATGATGTGTCTGAATCACTAAAGATTGCGGATTATGCTTACTTTATTCATGAAGGGGTGGTGGTGGCGGAAGGAAATGCCGCTGATATGATCACTTCTAAAGATCAGTTTGTGCATCAGTTTGTGCATGCTGAGCCGGATGGCCCAGTGGCCTTTCAATATGCTGCTGCGCCTTATACTGAGGACTTGAATGCCGACTCAATTGAGCCGAAGCCAATATAGAATGTGTAACTTCCGGATAAATCATGAATGATTTTGAAAATCGGGTGGAATCCCCATGTGTTCGTAACTGTTGTCTGAATGATGACGATGATTGTCTGGGGTGCTTTAGATCACTGAATGAGATCATGCAATGGAGCCAGGCGACAGATGAAGAACGCCGTGATTTTCTACTTAACGCCGAAAACCGTAGAAAGGCTTATAACCTGAAGTGGAATACAAACCGGTAATTAGCGCCAGCTAGCTTACACTATTAGCTTCACTGTATGCATAAAGCCATAAGTCATACATTCAAACAGCACTTACAACCGCTAGCTGTTATCTACCCATTACAAAAATTTGAATGCCAGTGCTGCAACAATGGTAGGTGGTATTGCAGAGAGCAATAACCCAATCGGATGTACTGTTTCGTCTTCAAAGTATTTGCGCAATATGGCGATCCCTGCGGGATTAGGGGCGTTAGCAATAATCGTCAAGCCTCCACCTGTTACTGCACCAGCAACCAGCGCATATTTAAAACCATCTGATAACCCATCAACCAGTGAGCCGAGGTATGTGAGTGCCGCATTATCGGTGACAGCGGTCAGTACAGTTGCGCCTAAAAATACCGCATCACTGCTCATGTTCATCAGTACAGGATGTAGCCACCATTGCTGCTGCCCACCCAATACAATCAAACCCGCCAGAAAAAAGGCTACCAGCAACCCTTCGCGCAGAATAAGGCGCTCTTGATGACGTTGGTAGGCGCTGGAAACACCCAAAAAGAAGAGAAACATGCCCATAAAAATGGCGGGGTGATGAGCAAAAACAACCACTCCTGTGAGAAAAGCAAGATGAACCAGTACCAGAGGCAAAGGAACCGGAGGATCATTGCTGACTTTGGCATTCATGGAAAGTCCGGTCAGTTCTTTGCGAAACAGCAAAGTAACACCTAATGCATTGATAACCACTGCAATGGCAGCTTTCCATCCAAACATGGTCATCATGAAGCCCACGTCCCAACCCCATGTGCTGGCAACCATGAGTACAGGTGGTGCGGCAAACGATGTAAGCGTACCGCCGATGGATATATTAACGAACAACACACCCAAAGTCGCGTACATGAGGCGCGATGAGATGCCGTTGGAATAAAAACGGTCCGCCAGAATCATGGCAGCCAGTGTCATGGCAGCAGGCTCTGTAATGAACGACCCCAGCAAGGGCACTACCGCTAAAACGGTAAAATAGTAACTCATGCTGCCAGGCCATGGGATAGCCCGAGCTACCATACGCACGCCAGCCATAGCTACCTGAAGGACTGCACGAGTGCCAGCGATTACCATAATGGCGAAAACAAACATGGGTTCTGTGAAATTGCGCGAGTCTATATACTGTATGGCTTCTGTTGTGCCAATGGTGGCAAACATGAACACCATTAATATCATTGCCCAGAAGCCAAAAACCACTTCGACTTCACCTAACAAATGCCATATTCCGGCATGGGCCGGCTGCGTATGTGCCAAGTGCTCAAAGAACTTGGTGGAGAAGGTGTGTATGAGAGCAACTGCAAATAACGTTGCGCCAATCAGTTGAATGGTAGTTGGTGTCAAAAACTTTTCCTTGGTGTATCAGACTGAGGCATTCTTTACTTTTTCGTCAGGGAGCTTGCAGTAAAGGCATAAATATATACCCGTAATTTACATTGATTGTCACAATTTTCCAAGCAGCAAGGAATTGGCTGACTTTAACCTGATTTATTTAACTATAGAAATAATTTGAAGAAATAGAAGAATTTTACGCTCGTATCTTGAGTTGAGCTCTCAAATAGTTTCAAGTTGTTGAAGACGTCAGCGTTTCTACACTGAGCATAATGATTTCAATTTCTTCTATGATTTCTTCCTGTCGCAGGGCGTTGTATTTTAATTTAAGTTGGCTGAGTTTTTTATCCATCTGGCGAATGGCGTTATCCATGTGTTCAAGCCGGTAGCGGTTTTCTACCATGAGCGAGCTGTATATGGTTTCGTGGAGGGCTGCATAGAGGTAGTGTTCTGTGAGCCCTGCGTAAAACTCCAACGGTGCAAGGTTGAGTAGCGGTGGGTGAGAATAATGCAGATCAGGTTGTGTGGTTTTGGGTAATGGCAACAGGCGCCGAACTTTAATACCGTTTGCTTCGTCGCTATGATAAAAAGCTGTAACCCCCAGTACAGTGCCTTGTGTCAGCGCCTTTTGCATTTCTACCAGACGGTTAGCTATTTGGGTGATGATGGGCTCTACTTCTTCCGTTACGCTGGCACCTTCAATGATTGTTACCAAAGAAGGTTGGTTGCGAAGCTTGGACTCAAGCCGGTTGCCAATTGCAACAATAGGAGGTTGGATCGTCATATCTGGCTGGTATGAGAATACCACTTCAACCAGTTTTTCATTGAAGTCACCACAGAATCCACGTTCTGATCCAATGACTAAATACACTTCGTTTATTGCTTTATGCTGGGGCAAGGTATTGCCATAAAAACTGACAAAATCGTTTGCGGCCAGTTCAATTGAAGCAACTGATTGTTGCTGGGACGTTAAAAATTGAGCGAGTTTTCTGGTTTCCATAAATGCCAGGTTTTTCATGGCACCCATAATGCTCTGAATTTCCCCCAGGCTTTCTACCCGCTGTTGAAGGTTACGCCGTCTGCTCATGGGTATTCTCAGTCAGCCATAGATGGACTGCGCTGTGCCATTGCTCTTTGCCGTCCGCGAGCTTCATCCCGGATGTTTCTACATCTTGCTGCAATCGTTTAAGTTGTTTTACGATTTGAGCGCGATCGAGGTTATCAAATAATCCTTCGTTATGGGCAACAAGCCAGGCCATTTGAAATTCAATTGATAGCGGGGCAAGCCGCTCTTGCTTAAGCAGTTCCCTGAGGGTTTGTCCGCGTTTTATTCTTGCGGCCATGCTTGCCTCCAGTCTTGACCCGAATCGGGTAAACACTTCCAGCTCAAGAAACTGCAAATAATCCAACTTCATTCGGCCAGCTTCGTTTTTGATAATGGGATGCTGTGCTTTGCCGCCAATGCGGGAAACAGATTTGGTTACATCAATGGCCGGTAAAAAACCCTGAGCAAATAGTTGTGTGTCCAGGTAAATCTGTCCATCGGTGATGGAAATGAGATTAGTAGGGATATAAGCTGCAATTTCCCCTTGCTCTGTTTCAACGATAGGCAAAGCTGTCATGCTACCGCCACCGTGGTGCGATGCAAGGCAGGTTGAACGCTCCAGAAGCCGCGCATGAAGATAGAAAATATCGCCCGGATAGGCTTCCCTGCCTGGTGGCCTGCGCAGTAACAGTGAGAGTTCCCGATAACTGCGCGCGTGGGTAGTGAGGTCGTCATAGATAATAAGCGTATCTTTACCTTGCCACATCCATGCCTCTGCTATCGCGCAACCTGCAAAAGGGGCAAGGTATTTTAGCCCCGGCATAGCAGTAGCTTCGGCAACCACCACTGTGGCGTACTCCAGCGCCCCTGCCTGGCGAAGGGTTTCAATAGTGCTTACCACTGAAGAGCGCTTTTGCCCAATGAGTACGTAGACACAGAGTACGTTTTTATCTTTTTGGTTAATTACCGTATCTAGCGCCAGTGCGCTTTTGCCGGTTCCATTATCGCCGATGATCAGCTGGCGCTGCCCTTTGCCAATAGGTACCAGCGTATCGACAATTTTCGATCCGGTATACAAGGGTGTATTGACAAAATCACGGCTGATGATGGGGGGGGAGAGGGTATCTAACTCCCTCTGGCAATCAAGGTCTGGCGCAGGTTTACCATCCAGCGGGGTGCCGAGGGAATCAACGACGCGCCCCAGCAACCCATCCCCCACGCCTATGCTGAGTTTTTTCTCTGAAAGATAGGCGGTTGTACCTGCTGTAAGCTGTTCTGTCTGCTTTAACAATATAGCGCCAATTCGCTCTTTCGCCAGGTGAAAGACCAATGCTTGACTACCATCTGCCAGATTAATGATCTCATCCATTTTGGCTGAAGGTAAACCGATTATCCAGGCAATCCCATCACCTACCGAAATAACCGTGCCTTGCTCTGAAATACGTGTGCGGAATTGATAGCTCTTTAGCCACTCTTTACGGATATCAAGTGGAGAATGCGAGTTTTCGGATAGTTTTTTTTCAGGAAGCACTGTGCCTGGAGTCCTTGAATAAAGCGAGCTCATCACGCAGGTTGGCATGCAATATCCATGGGCCTATGCTGACTTGCAAACCACAGAGAAGCGTGGGGTTCTCGCTGAAATTAACTGGTAATGTTTGGCCGATTAGCTCAGTTAGAAGTTCGCTTAATTCTGTGCGATGTAATTGGCTCAAAGGGTAGGCACTTTCTACTTTAATGAGTAAATCTGAAAGTTTGGAAGTGGATAAGAGTGATGACGCTTCCGCTGGTGTTAATTCTTGTAAATCCTCAATCAGTAAAGCGTACAGCTTGGCTTCCAGTTCTGGTGAAGCCAGGCGTGATAGAAGTGTGGCGGTAAATTGAGTAGCCTGGGTCAGTGCTCTTTCTTCAGTTGCGCGTTGCCATTCTTGTTGTCGTTTATCGTCTAAAGCGCGATTTTTTTCACGTATCTGTTCGGCTTCTTCTGTCAGTTCAGCCATCATATGCTCGCGTTTGGCATTTATTTCCTCGGTTAGCTTGATATGAAGAGCATCACGCTCTTTATCCCACGCTGCACGCTCCGTTTCATTTGCTGCCTTCAGGGTTAAGGCTTCTTCCTGAATTTTTGTTGAATTTGCCAGTGTTTCCTCAATGTACGATCGTCGTCGATTGATAGCGGCCAGTACCGGGCGATAAAAAAAATGCTTCAGGATCCATACCAGGACCAGGAAGTTAAGTATTTCCAGAAAAAATGTTGTCCAATCCAGTTCCACAGATTACATCCTGATTTAATGGGCTATTTAGGAAGCAGGTATTGCAATAGCGGGTTCCTGAAGAGTACTAGCAACACGATTACCAGCACGTAAATTGCCAGTGATTCGATCATGGCTAACCCGATGAAAAGGGTCCGGGTGATGGCTTTTTCTGCCTCGGGCTGCCGCGCCAAAGCATCTAACGCCTGACTGATGGCGCGCCCCATTGCAATGGCCGGAAACATGACGCCAATCGCAATGGCAAGCAATGCACCCAACGTGGAAAGTACTGTAAACAAGGTCATATCACTCATGTATTACTCCCGATTTATTGCCGATTTTATTCTTGTCTGGAATCATATGGTTATCTCTAAAACGTAATGGGAAATGCGGGAGAGGTGGTTAGGTATTATGTACCCCTATCCCCAGCCCTCTCCCACTAGGGGAGAGGGCGTAAATTTTTTCTTTTAAACTTAAAGTTAATAATTTAATAACAATATGTTACAGACTGTACTTTAAAAAATATTCATATATTTTGGCTAGAGTACTTCATATAAACCTGATTCATATTAATCAAAGGGTGATTATAACCATCAGCCCAATAACTTTCTAAATTCAATCCATTTCCCAAGTCAAAAAGCCCCACAAATAATACTAATTAGTTATTACTTAACAATGTACTATGCAAGACTTTTAGACACAACCTCATAGGCATCCTTAGATAAACCAGGTTGAGCCAAAATGCGTTGCAGTTGTGCTTTCATTAATATCTGGCGTTTTTCATCAAACTTGCGCCAGCGACTGAGCGCACCCAACATGCGTGCTGCAACGGATGGATTGAAAGCGTCGATCTGTAGTACTTTATCTGCCAGAAAGAGGTAACCATCACCGGAAGCATCATGGAATCGTACCGGGTTAGAGCGCGTAAGTGCACCGATTAACGAGTAAACCTTGTTTGGGTTCTTGATTTCAAATGCCGGATGAAGCGTCAATGCTTGCACCTCTGCCAGCGTTCCATGTAGTTGAGACATTGCTTGAAGTCCGAACCATTTATCCAGTACCAGCGGGTCATGGCGCCATTTTTCATAAAATGCCGCAAGGGCAGGCACCCGTTCTGCACAATCCTGATTAGCCAGTGTAATAAGTGCTGCTATGCTGTCAGTCATGTTGTTGGCAGTTTCAAACTGTTGCATGCACAGCCTGCGAGATGCGGTGTCATTCAGTGTCATCAGATAACTGAGAGCAAGGTTTTTCAGGCTACGCTTAGCTACACTTTCTGATTCAAAGCGATATGCACCAGAATCACTGTTGGTTTTATAGGTTTTCTCAAAAGCGCCTTTAAGGCGCTCTGCCAGTGTTTTGCGAACAAATTCTCTTGCTAGATGGATGCCCTCTACATCTACTGTGGTCATTAATTCGGCCAGGTAAAGTTCACTGGGCAAGGTAAGTAATTGCGCTACCAGTGCCGGATCAAGGTTGCTTTCGAGGGATTTGGCTACGGCTTGCACAAAAGTATCGTCCAAGGTCATTTCTTTACCGTTTCGATATGCAGCGACAAATCCTAAAATAATTTCCCCCGCTAGTCGTTGGCCTGCTTCCCAGCGGTTAAAGGCATCACTGTCGTTGGCAAGCAAAAAGGCTAATGCTTCGTGGCTGGTTTTTGAGTGTAACTTTACCGGTGCTGAAAAACCTCGGAGTAATGATGGCAGGGGCTGCTGAGCGACATTGATAAAACGATAGTCCTGTTCTGCCTGACATAATTCCAGTACGCGGGATGTTCCTGCAGCTTGTGTCTCGCCTTCCAGTTGCAATGGCACATCATTACCCTGATCATCCAGCAAACCCATTGCGATTGGCAGATGAAAGGGTTCTTTGTGTGGCTGACCCGGTGTGGCAGGGCAGGTTTGTTTAATTGTCAGCGTATACACTTGTTTTTCTTGGTCGTATTGTCCTTCTGTGGTTATTTCAGGTGTACCTGCCTGAGTATACCAACGTCTGAACTGGGTGAGATCCCTGTTGTTAGCACTTTCCATGGCTTTAACAAAGTCATCGGTGGTAACAGCCTGGCCATCGTGGCGTTCAAAATACAAATCCATACCCTTGCGGAAGCCCTCTTGCCCCAGTAGCGTGTGCATCATGCGTATGACTTCCGCACCTTTGTTGTAGATGGTGCTGGTGTAGAAATTACCGATTTCAATATAAGAATCCGGGCGGACAGAGTGCGCCATAGGGCCCCCATCTTCCGGAAACTGAATGGTGCGTAACGAACGTACATCGTTGATGCGCTTTACCGCACGGGATGACATATCTGCAGAAAACTCCTGATCCCGAAATACGGTGAGACCCTCTTTCAGGCTGAGTTGAAACCAGTCTCGGCATGTCACGCGGTTGCCTGTCCAGTTATGAAAATACTCATGGCCTATTACGCTTTCAATCCCGTCAAAATCTGCATCAGTAGCGGTTTCTGGTTTAGCTAGCACGTATTTGGAGTTGAACAGATTGAGGCCTTTGTTCTCCATTGCCCCCATGTTGAAGTCATCTACTGCTACGATCATGTAAATATCCAGATCGTATTCCAGTCCAAAAGTTTCCTCGTCCCAGCGCATGGCTGCTTTAAGGGAATGCATGGCGTGTTCGGTTTTATCCAGATTGTGATGTTCTACATATATGCGCAACGTAACACTACGACCGGAGCATGTAACAAATGTATCTTCCAAAAAAGACAGGTCACCGGCCACCAGCGCAAACAGGTAGCTGGGCTTTTTAAATGGGTCTTCCCACTTTGCCCAATGCCTGTTTCCTTCCAGTTTTCCATGGTCTACTAAATTGCCGTTGGAAAGTAGTTGTGGATACTTGGTATCGGCGACAATGGTTGTGGTGTATTTGGCCATAACGTCTGGTCGGTCGAGGAAATAAGTAATCTTGCGGAAACCTTCAGCTTCACATTGTGTACAGAAGTGCCCACCGGATTTATATAACCCTTCCAGAGCTTTATTTTCCTGGGGTTTGATCTCGGTCACAACTTCCAGTGTGAATGATTCCGGCAGATCGGAAACAGTCAGATTTTCATTCGTAACCTGATAACCCGCAGCTGGCAATAGCTGATCATTTAGTTTCACTGAAATCAGTTTCACTTTTTCGCCATGGAGCACCAGCGGTTTAGCACCTTGTGAGCGGTCGTGGTTACAAATCATGGCGAGGCGAGAAGTAACGCGGGCGTGATCTTCAAAGAGATCAAAATGCAGATCAACTGTATCAATCAGGTAAGCTGGTGCTGTGTAATTTTTTAAATAAATAGCCTTGGGTGCATCTGTCATTATTTTATCTGGTGCGTTCATGAATCATTCCGTTACGATTTAGTTTCTTTGGTTAGAATTGAAGCGAGCGAATCAGCTTTTCGTTCGCTAGAGATTGCCGAAGGGCAATTTTGGTTCTGTAAGTTCAGTGTGAGATGACTCAATTTACATATTCCACGGATTAACTACTACCAATCCTGGAAACTTAAAGTCTTTTTCGTTACGCGTTACCAGCCTCAAGTCATGTTGTAGCGCAGTTGCAGCTAGCAGGCTATCTACAGCGGGCAGAGGCCGATCCGCTTCGGCTAGCATCCGTCCCCATCTGTCTGCCACGGCTGCATCTATGGGAAGTAAATTGTTGCCAAACCATTTATGCAAGTCATTCTCAAGCCACAAGCGTAGTTTTTCACGACGAGCAATGTCTGGCAGCTTTTCCACGCCTTTGCGTAACTCCCCCAACGTCAATACGCTAATGTAAAGTGCCGAATCAGGCATTCCGTCAAACCATTCCACTACACGCGCTTCGGGTTTCGCGCGTACAAGTTCATAAATGACATGAGTGTCAATCAGATAACTCAAAGACCAGCCTCGCGTGTAAGGGAGCTATCCCTGTCCAACTCAAGTTCCACAACATGTAATGGGGATTCGCTAAGAAAAGCGATGAACCCGGGTTTGGGTTGGATCAGTCGTTCATAATCCGAGTGGGACAGCACAACTGCAGTTGGGTGACCTCGCAGGGAAATATCCTGAGGCCCTTCATTAAGCGCTTTCTTAATTACTTCGCTCAAACGGGCTTTAGCTTCTTGAAGTTGCCATATTTGCATGATATTTCCTTTAAACAAACTAGTCAGTCTAGTCATTTTATATTTACTAGAATAGCTTAGCAAGGTTCATTTTAGTTAACGGCTAAGCCACACTAAGTAGCAATACTTTTAGTTTTAGTGAGTTCTTGCGATTGTATTGCGCCGGAAACATAGATTAACGCAAGCATACCAAATATATAAGCCTGTACCAGCGCTTCCACAATATGCAGCATTAGTAGTGGTATGGGTACAAGTGGGCCAGCTACCAGAAGTACCAGCAAGGCAGCCATCTCAAGGCTCATCATATTGCCAAATAGCCGAACTGCGAGGGCAACTGTACGTGAAATCTCGCTAATGATATGGAATGGCAGCAAAAGCGGGCTGGGACTCATGTAGTGTCGCATATAAGTACTGAATCCATCACTGCGGATACCGTACCAGGGCACAGAAAGAAACACTAATGTGGCGAGTGCAGCAGTGACAGACAGATTACTGGTAGGAAAGGGAATGCCGGGGATTAAGCCGATCAGGTTGGCTATCAGAATATAAATCCATAACGTACCGATGAAAGGCAGCAACATTTGCGCTTTATGCGGCAATACGGCCTGAATAGCATCTTCTATTGCAGAAACAATGCCTTCCAGTACTGTTTGCAAGGGGCCGGGATCAAGTACCATGTTTCGAGTGGCAAGCCACGAGAAAAGACCCAGCCCAACCATGATTCCCCAGGTAACGACGATAATATTTGAGATGCCAAATGGTCCGATATGGAACAGTATCACTGCCTTTTCCATTATTCGTGCTCCCGAACGAACATATAGACATTAAATATCCCCACCCCTATACCTAACGCGATGAGTCCGACTGTCCATTTGTATGAATAACCCGCATCCATATTGTCCAGCCAGTTACCCAGGTATGCGCCGCCAATGACGGGTAACACAAAGAGTAAAGCAAGGGTACCCAGATAGATTGTCTGGGCAACTAAAGAATCTTGTTCGCTTTCTGCCTGTTGCATCCGTTTGGCTTGCTGCTCCACCTTGTGCCTGAGTTTATCGTTGCTTCCCATCATCTTATCCAATTTGCTTCTTCAGCATAGCTCAACTGGCTACGCGTTGCATCTGCCACATACGCCGCAACATTTCCTGCTCAAGCCGCGTAATGCTTTCTTTTACAGTGTGCAGTAATTCTTCCTCGTCCATTAATTCCTTCAGGAGCGCATTGCTGATTCGCTGGTAGTCTGTGTCCAAGTAGTAATGGCGTGTAGTGATATACAGCCCATTGCCAACGAAGTAGACCACAGCACCTGGCAAAGCAAGATATATCCACTTTTCTTCCCGCGTGCGATAACGTGCTAAACCATAGGACAGTATAGTCATCATACGCTCGTGCCCGGCCTGAATCCCGAAGCTGCCTGATTCATCTTGTCCTACGAAACTTGCTACATCTTCAATCTGCTGTGATTGAGTAGGACTTTGCAAATGGATAACAAATGAGGTCATTGACCAGAATTCTTCATTGTGCCGCGCATGTAGCATTTTTCTTCAGGTGTATTATCGTAATCACCACGCAAGAAAGCCTCGCAGTCTGTCAGCGTATCGGCCAAGGGTACGGATACGCCCTTGATTCCCGTGTGCTCTGTCACCACATGAAAAGGCTGGGTTAAATAGCGTTGAAGTCTGCGTGCTCGCAATACAATTCGGTGATCTTCTTCAGATAGTGATTCCACACCGAGCATGGCTATGATGTCTTCAAGCTCATGGTATCGTGCCAGATGTTCCCGAACTGCAGAGGCAACTTCATAATGCCGCTCTCCCAGAAATGATCTATCCATGACTTTACTCATGGATAGCAACGGATCAACTGCAGGATAAATCCCTTTGCTGGCCTGGTTTCTTGATAAAATAACCACTGTGTCCAGATGGGTGAGAATCGTGCTTACAGCCGGGTCGGTCATGTCATCCGCTGGCACGTATACGGCTTCTACAGCGGTGATATTCCCTTTGCGGGTAGAGATAATACGGTCCTGCAATTCTGCTACTTCGCTCATGAGAGTTGGCTGGTAGCCCACAGTAGCGGGCATACGGCCGAGCAGCCCTGATATTTCACTGCCTGCCTGTACAAAACGGAAAACGTTGTCCATAAGAAACAGGACTTCTGTTGAGAGTGTATCGCGCAAGTATTCTGCATAGGTAAGTGCAGATAAACCAACGCGAAAACGCACTCCTGGCGATTCATCCATCTGCCCGAATACCATGAGTGTGCGCGGCATTACGCCTGCATCCTGCATTTCATGCCACAGTTCATGCCCTTCGCGAATGCGTTCTCCTACACCTGCAAATACCGACACACCTTGGTGCAAATTAACAATGGCGTGCATGAATTCCATGATCAATACGGTTTTGCCAACACCCGCGCCACCAAACAGCCCTGTTTTTCCTCCCTTTACAAATGGGCAGAGCAAATCGATTACCTTGATTCCGGTTTCCAGAATGCCGCTTGCAGCAATACTTTCCGAGAGTGGTGCAGGGGGAGTGATAATACGCCGGAATTCTGTCGCTGGAAACGGCTCGCCACCATCCAGCGGTGCACCAAACAAATCAATCAGGCGCCCAAGGCAATCCGGTGTAACAGGCACTTCTAAAGGGCCGCCACTATCATAAACCTTTTGCCCGCGTTTAAGTCCGCTGGTGCGATGCAGGGTAATAGCGCGCACTCTGCGCTCATCCAGGTGGCGATGCACTTCAAAAACAAAGTGTTCATGATCAAACGAGGTAAACAATGCCTGATGCAGGGGAGGGAGGCGGTCGCACATAATATCCACGACCGGTCCGTGGACTTCTTCTATCACACCGATTAAATTACCCGCAGGTTCGGTTATGTCTGTAACTGTTTGCAATAACGCACCCCAATTTCAGATAAACATTTCATTTTATTACAGGCTTGGTAAGTGACAGTTTATCACTGCAGCGGGTAATGAGTGCGATAGCAGCAGTATTTTAATTATCCTGTCCTGTTGAAAAGTGCTAGCGTGATATCACGTGCAACAGCATGATCAACTATGGGTAAAGGATAGTCTTTTCCGATGGTAATTCCGCATATCTGTTGCTGTGCAGGCGACAACTTCCATGGAGTATGGATTGCCTTAGAGTCGCAATTAGTCAACTCCGGCACATATTTACGGATAAAATCGCCTTCGCGATCAAATTTTTCTGATTGGGTAACGGGATTAAAAATACGGAACCAGGGCTGTGAATCGCATCCCGTTGAGGCCGCCCACTGCCAACCGCCATTATTGGCTGCAAGATCATAATCCAGCAGTTTTTGCGCAAAGTAGTGCTCGCCTTTTTTCCAGTCCACTTGCAAATCTTTTACCAGAAAAGAAGCAGCTACCATACGTAGCCGGTTGTGCATGTAACCAGTCTGGTTAAGTTGGCGCATGGCTGCATCCACCAAAGGGTAACCCGTTTGGCCTGTGCACCAGGCTTTGAAATGAGAGTCTGTGCCAGGCCACTTGATCTTGTCGTACTTTTCCTTAAAGGCATGGCTGACAACATGAGGATAGTGATACAAAATCATCTGATAAAAGTCGCGCCAGATGAGTTCACTTAACCAGGTTTGTGCACCAGGCCCAGATTGAGTCAGGGCAAAATTAACTAACGCTCTGATCGAAATAGTGCCAAATCGCAAATGAACGGATAAATACGATGGCCCTTTAGCCGAAGGAAAATCCCGCCACTCATGATAATGTGCTATACGTTGCTTGAAATTTTCAAATAATGTATTGGCTCCGCTCATGCCGGTGGAAAATTTTAAATCAGCCTTTTCAAAGCCGAGTTCTGCGAGGGTTGGAATCGGGCTGGATTGTGGAACTAGTGATGAAATGTATTGATCAACCGGATAGGCTTGAATTGCAGAAGCATCCAGTTTTTTTAACCAGGCATTCTTGTAAGGAGTAAATACGTTATAGGCGCTGCCACTTTGGGTCAGCACTTCATTTTTTTCAAAGATCACCTGATCTTTGAAAGTATGAATATCAACACCTTGCTGTTGTAAAAGCTGCTTTATCCTGTCGTCACGGCCTAACGCGTCTGGATCATAATCATGATTGAAATAAAGCGCATTGACGCCTAATTCTTCCACTAGATCCGTTATTTCTCCTATTGCGCTGCCATGGCGAATAATCAGTCCTCCACCCAGTTTTTCCAAGGCTTGCTGCAATTCACGAACGCTTTGCCAAATGAAGTCAATTCGACGGTCTGCTTGATCTGACAAGTTCGCCAGAATATCCGTATCAAAAACAAATACACAATACACTTGAGTACTGTTTTTCAAGGCATGGTAAAGAGCCGCATGATCAACACACCTTAGATCACGACGGAACCAGCATAAAGATTTTTTGTATTTAAAACCCATAATTATTATGTTGTTGTGAGTTAAAATGTATATACATATGCTTTTATGTGAATGCGTAAAGAAACATTTTCTGGATTCATTTCAGCGTTAATGAATAATATCACCCGTTACGATGAGGAAACCACCAAGAGGAAGACGGTGATACATTATTGCCTCAATACTTCTTGCCATAATATTACCGCCTGGGAGATAAATTGCAGAGCGAATCTGCAGATTGGTCACAGGCAAACCTAAGAACAGTTGAGGCACTTCTGAAACTGAATGCCAATGTGCACCCTTATAAGCACCAGATCCACCATTTTTGCCTTTCTGCTGAAAAAGCAGACTATGGCGATTCAGAAGACCGAGTGCTATGCGACTCTCCGTGACACGCACCATTTCAGAAACAGCTAAAGTCTGATCCTTTATAAAACAGAGAGATGTAATGGCAGAACAATATTTGAAAGAACGATCAGAAAAGGGCAGGGCGACGGCATCACCACGAATGTAGCGCTCATCAGCTACACGATGCAAATACGCATAGTCAACCATCGCCTGATTCGGGTCTAAACCTGTGACCCGTATACCATCCCTCACAAAGCGCCGGGTGAAGTATCCTGTACCGCATCCAACATCGACAATGCTTGATCCAGGTTCTGCCTGAAGAAGTGCACGTATTAGTTGGTATTCCGTCTGACCAATCCAATTACCCCTTGGTGTTAGATACCAGGCATCATATGTATCAGGAGTCACTCAAGTCTCCCCAATTCCTGCGGTTAAGTCTAAAGAAACAAAAATAATATACAGAGCGTCTTTAGCGGCTCGAATAGATATTAATGTTTGGCAGGCAGTGACGCGCGACGATTAGCATCGAATCCACCCTTACTTTTCCATTCACTATAACCGCCTTGTAAAATTCGTACATTATCCATGCCAGCCACACGCAGTGCAAAACCAGCCTGAGCTGAAAGCGAACCGGTATTGCAGTAAATCAGTACTGGTTTATCCTTGGGTAATTCTGCGCGTTTTGCTAACACTTGTCGCCACTCAATATTGATTGACCCAGGAATATGATCCTTTTGATATTGATCAGCATCGCGCGCATCAATTACATAGAATCTTTTCCAATCTTCAGAGGGAATTTGCTCTGGAAAAATGGTTGCGCCACCATAATCAACAAAATCCAGATATTCTTCCATCGTCTTTACGGTTGCACTGTCTGCTCCGTAAGAAGGTAATGCAGCTAACACCAATCCCAGAAATAAAATGCCTATACTAAGTGTTCTGTTTATCTCGATCATGCCCATCTCCATTTAAAAAGTGACAATTTCATCAGCTTCAGTCATCAGTGAACTTAAAGCCTTCATGGAGCTGCGTACTATACCCGGCATAGTATATCCATCATCCCATCCTAATTTTCGCATTGTGGCACCACAAATAAAAACCTGCATTCCGGCATCTATCAGTTCGTAGAACAGTTCTCGGCACGGGTTGATTTCACCGAGTGCAGGATCGGCAAGCCTGGCACCTTCTTCGACAAGAAATAAAGTTACTTCTATATTGTCTGCCAGTAACGCACCAGCTAGTCTAATTGAAGTGAATGCGCGGTTATCCGGCGCATCTGCAGCAGCATGCAAAATAATAAGCGTTTTCAAGAAATATACCTTTTAATTTCCAGGGATTTAATGTGCTGGATTAATTCGTGGATGGGTCTCTTCACCCCATATCAATACGATTAATCCGGATATCAACATGGCAATGGTAACCAGCCAGAAGCCGGATGTGATTGCACCGCTGTAATTGGCGACTATTCCAAGCGCCAATGCGCCAATGCCATAACCCAAATCTCGCCAGAACCGATATATACCGATGGCGGAACCACGCCAGTTTGGGTGAGCAATGTCAGCTACTGCAGCACTCAAATTAGGGTAAAGCAGCGCCATACCAAATCCTGTTACCGCAGCCGATATGGACCACCAGAGCACGCCTTCACCCATCAGCATCATGCCGACGCCTGCACCGCATATCCACATTCCCAATATGATGGGTTTATGACGGCCAATGTGATCGGAAAGTTTGCCGGTAATAAATTGTGAGCCACCCCAAACGAATCCATAAACACCCACAATCCAGCCTATATTTGCCAGATTCAGCCCATGCTGATAAAGGAATACCGGGTAAAACACCCAGATAAGCGCATCGACAAATTTTTCAACCAACCCTGCCTGACTGATCGCTGCCATACGTTTGTCACGCCAGGACATTAGCGTGAATACTTCCCAGGTAGTAGGGTTATCTGCAATATTGGTTGGATAGCGCGGGTTTAAAGCAAACAATGTTCCTGCTTTCAGTCGTGCACCTTCAGCCTTGGCCCACGGCAAGGTTTCCTTTACCCAAAACAGCGTGATTGCTATGGCCAGCGTTATAACCACCATGCCAAAAATGAGCAAACCTTCCCGCGCGCCAAAAGCCTGCGCCATGTAGCCGGTGATAATACCCGCAATGGCAACACCTACATATCCCGAGAATTCATTGAGGCCGATGGTTAACCCGCGTTGATCTGCACGCGTAATATCAAGCTTGGAAGTTTGTGTCATGGACCAGGTGAACCCTTGATTGACACCAAGCAATACCGTTGCAGCCACAATCCAGTTCCAGCTTGGTGCGTACAGTATCATCAGGGGAATCGGCAAAGCTGAAACCCAGCCTAGCAAAAGCACTGTTTTGCGTCCCATACGTTCAGAAAGTCTACCGGCTACAAAATTGAGAGTACCCTTCACAAAACCAAATGCCACGACAAAAGTCATTAACAACATGAATGAACCTTTAGGTACGCCGAATTCGCTTTCGGCCAGCGCCGGTATGACAGTGCGCATCATACCCAACGTTAACCCGACCATAAATACTTGCAACAGTTGGTGCAAGAATTGCGTCTGATTGTGTCGAATACCGTGCTGGTAACTACTGAAATGCTTGTGCAGCGTTTGTGAATTGCTCATGTAATTGTGTTCCAAATGTTTTATGAAGCCATGCAGCGTGAAACAGGATTTTTCGGGGGATAACAATTAAAAAAATGTTATTCCCGAAATTATTTGCAGAATCAAGCTGCTATATTGGCTGCAACCATTTTGTCCATTTCTGCCGGGCGGGGAGGGATTTCACTGGTGAGATAACTTACAAAATCCTCCCTGTTATTGATATGCAAACCGGTATTGAAGCGTTTCTCAAAACCGATGGTAGAAGAAGGCTTCCCTGAAATGCCTGCGCCACAGGCACTTCCTGCCTGGTGGCCGGGGAATATTTCCACTTCATCTGGTAATGTAAGCAGCTTGCTATGAAGACTATCGAATAATATGCCTGCCATCGCTTTTTCTCTGCCCGCAAGATCAGGGCGCCCCACACTGCCTACAAACAGAGTGTCACCCGTTATAACAAACCAGGGCTGTTCGCCACGTCGTTTGTCTGTAACCATCAAGCAAATACTATCCATAGTATGGCCAGGGGTGTGAAGTACCTTAATAATCACGTTACCGGCTTCGATGACATCATTGTCATGCAGGGGGTGAAATGGGAATTTCACCACAGATGCATCACTTTCGTGCAAGCAATAGGGGGCACCAATCATAGTGGCAAGCTTGCGCCCACCAGAATAATGATCAGCATGAATATGGGTATCGATGACGTGGCTAATCGTCACGTTGGCCTTTTTGGCTTCCTCAATAAACCATTCTTCATCTCCAGAAACCACATCTACAGCAATTGCCTTACCCAGGGTGCCGCAGCCTAAAAAGTATGAAAGTGAAGATTCTTTTGTAGCAAATTGTTTGAAAAACATGATGTAACTCCTATCTGTAAATGTTTCGGTAGCTTATGCATTATTGGCTAATGGCAATCCATGCAAGCGCCATTCTGCAACGCCATCTTCAAACCGAAATGCTTGAAATCCTTCTCTATTCAGCATTTCAACTGCTTCTTTTGCCATCAGACAAAATGGCCCACGACAATAGGCAACCACCGGTTTATCATGCGGGAGTTCGCTCAGACGATGCTTTAGCTCAGATACCGGGATAGAACGTGCATAAGGGAGATGTGCAGTAGTGAATTCAGCTTCAGGCCGAACGTCAAGCACAAAAATTTCACCGCGTTTTGCCTGAGCAAGCAGATCAACACGACTGAAGGGAGCTAAACCTTCCGGACTTGCCACTAATCCTCTCATGGCTTCCTGCAGTTCCAGCAAGCGCTCTTCAGCGAGTTCGCGCAGCATCACCCAAAGATCAGCAACCCTGGAATCAACCAGGCTGTAATACATGTTTTTTCCATCACGACGGGCTACTACAAGCCGGGCTGATTTCAATTCTTTTAAATGAGCACTGGCTAATTTGACTGAAATCTCTGCGTCTGCTGCAAGATTTTCTACACTTTTTTCGCCCTGACAGAGTATTTCAATCAGTTCTAAGCGTTTAGGGCTGGATGCTGCTTTACCAATTCTGGCTACTTGTTCATAAAGCAGATTCTTTATTTCTCGTGATGATTTCATTTACAAACTCACAATCTAACGAACATTAGAATGAAATGTAAATTAATATCAGAATTAAGTCAAGAACAATCAATAAAAATTATCGGAATGACTTTGTATATGATTCGTTAATAATTGAATATAAATAAGTTAATAGAACTTATCGACAAGTTCGTGAAGGGTTTTGTGCTGTTAATAAAACGTTATTTTTTGCGTTTTAAGGGTAATTGAATTGTGAAAAGGGTCTTATCATCATCGGAAGTTGCTGTGATATGGCCGTCGTGCGCTTCTATGATTGACTTGGTAATTGCCAAACCCAGTCCGGCGCCATCGCTTGAACGTTGCCTTGAGGGGTCAACCCTGTAAAAACGGTCGAATATACGTGGCAGGTATTTAAACGGAATCGGATTTCCGGTATTTTCTATATTAACGACGGCAACACCAGGTACTTCGGATAACAAATCAATCCTGATTTTACCGCCAGAGGGTGTGTGGCGGATTGCATTGGAAAGTAAATTACTCAACGCACGCTGAAGCATAAGCCGGTCACCCTGGATGACTCCTTGTCCTTCACTTGTTAACGCCAGATGTTTTTCCTCTGCCAGCGCTTCATAGAACGTAAACAGTCCTTGTATTTCTGAAGCGAGATCTACTGCTTCATTATGCGGTATCAAAAGACCGTTATCAGCTTTCGCCAAAAACAGCATATCGTCGATCATTCGTGATAGCCGCTGATATTCTTCCAGATTCGAGTAGAGAATTTCACGATATTCTTCAGCACTTCGTGCCTTGGTTAACGCTACATTTGTCACTGTCATGAGGTTACTGACAGGTGTTCGAATTTCATGTGCAATGTCTGACGAAAAATCTGACAACCGATGAAACGATTCTTCCAGGCGAGACAGCATTTGATTCAAAGCCGTTGCGAGGTTTGTAAGCTCAATAGGTACCACTTCAACAGGCAGCCGATTGTGTAGTTTTTCTGCCGATATCCCTTCAGCGATTCTGGCAATTTTGCGCAAAGGTTCTAGTCCCTTGTGTGACACTAACCATGCGAGAATACTACTGAGTAATATGCCTAATGCTACAGCGATCATCAACGTCTGTTGAAACAGGTTAATAAATGCCTGATGCTGCTCAGTGCTTGTTCCTAGCGCCACAATAAAGGGCAATCCTGGCTGGCCTGAAGATAAAGCTACAGCAACTCCATGAAAGGTATTATCACCTTCGTGCCATGTTCTCAGCATGTCGCGGTTCACCGCATTTGTTTCAACGGGGTCTTGCATTAAAGTATCAGGGAAATCAGCCTCACCCAGATTCAGTAATTCAATACCACCTGGCTTGAGTACTTTGACGGATAGCGCATGATGACCGATCAACGCATCACTCAAACGTAAAGATAAAGAGTTGTTAGATTCTGGAGGCAGTTTTTCGTTAATGGCATGCCTGATCAGTTCCAGTTTGCCGTTTATCTCAACGACATCTAGCTGCTTAAAATGCTTTTCCATTGCCCAGTCCAGGACAATACCAACAGAAATCATGATAATAGCTGACGTGACGGCAAAAAAGAAGGTAAGACGGGCAGTAATTGAAATGCGTGGTATCACAGCTCAGGAACCTCCAGAACATAGCCCATACCTCGAATAGTGTGGATCAGTTTGGGTTCGTAATCATCGTCTACTTTTGCACGAAGACGACGCACTGCCACTTCGATAACATTGGTATCACTGTCAAAATTCATGTCCCAAACTTGTGAGGCAATCAGTGAACGAGGTAAAACCTCCCCTTCACGTCGTAGCAAGAGTTCCAGCAATAAAAATTCTTTAGCAGTAAGATCAATTTTCTTGCCTGATCGTGTGACACGGCGCCGCAACAGATCCAGTTCAAGATCCGCTGCCTGAAATCGGTCTGGTTCCTTAGATTTTCCTCTTCGTAGCAGCGTTCGCACTCTCGCGAGTAGCTCGGAAAAAGCAAACGGCTTAATCAGATAGTCATCGGCCCCGAGCTCAAGGCCTTTTACCCGATCTTCCACCCCATCCCGGGCAGTAAGCATCAGAACCGGCATCTCTTTTCCTGCTCGCCGAATGCTTTGCAAAACCTGCCAACCATCAAGTGTGGGTAACATCACGTCAAGAATCACCAGATCATACGCTTCGCTTAGCGCCATATGCATACCATCCAGGCCATCATGGGCCAGGTCAACAGTAAAACTTGCTTCGGTCAAGCCTTGTTTAAGGTAACTGCCGGTCTTTGATTCATCCTCGATGATCAGGATTTTCATGAATATATTTTCCTATACTTGAGCTGTCAGGCTATTTTCCTCCTGATTGGAGACATTATCACTAGCTTACAAACTTGTAATGTTCGTGTCAGCTTTATGTTGTTAGCAGTGGCGCAAGATGATGATTGTGGATAAACATTTAAAATTTCCATTTACAGGGAATATTTTAAACATTGGCATTAACGTCTTTATTTATCATCAATCCCGGAGCAAATAAACAATTATGACCTTGAGTAATTCTTGAAAACTATTAAGGCACTTCATTTTAAATGAAGTGCAGTGATTTTTAGTTGTATTTTTTTAACAGGAAGAAAAGGAGTTTCAAATGAACAAGTCCATGAAAATATTAGTTGCATCATCCATCGTTGCTGCAACCCTGGCTGGGACAACTACCCTAGCTTTAGCAGATGAACAAACGATGCCTAATCAACAAATGATGCAAGGACAGGAGCAAGGACGAGGTGTACCTGGATCAATGCCAGGCTATGGTCATGGAAATGGAATGATGGGTGGTGGTGGATATGGCCAGGGAAACGGCATGCAACAAAGTGGTGGTTGCCCTATGGGCGGCATGATGGGGGGCGGTGGTTATGGTGCCGGAATGATGGGCGGTGGAATGATGGGGCAAGGAATGGGAATGATGGGTGGTGGCATGGGAGGGTATGGGCCCGGCGCTGGCATGATGGGTGGTGGAATGGGGCAAGGTTATGGCATGGGACCTGGCATGATGGGTGGATGGGCTGGTGGAATGGGTCCAATGGCCATGCTTAATCTAAGTGATGCACAAACCGGTCAACTTGAGAAAATTCAGTCGGAAGTGATGAAAAAGCAGCGCACGTTAATGCGCCAGATATGGGAAGAGCAAGAAAAACTGGGCGATTTATTTAACGCAGATAAACGTGACCCAGCCGCGATTGGTAAAGCTTATGGAAAGGTCTCTGAGCTGCAGCGGCAGGCACTGGAAACGCGTATTGACGCGGAAAACAAAATGGCCGCTGTGCTTACCAAAGAGCAAAAAAACCAAATGCGTAAAGGCTTTAGCAGAGGCATGATGGGTTATTAACCCAAAAAAATATATGGACTGGCTAGTGTTAAGCATTTTTGACAGTCCATAAGTAATAACTTTTTCAGGAGTACATCAATGATGGGCGGATATGGTATGTCAGGTGGTTTCGGTGGCGGATTCGGAGGTTTTTTTATGATATTTTTTTGGGTACTTATCATTATTGGTATTGTCGTATTGGTTAAATGGATGGGCAATTCCTCTGGTGCAACAGGGCAGATCGGTAGTGACAGTAAAGCACTGGACATACTGAAAGAACGCTATGCACGAGGCGAGATAGACGAGCAAGAGTTTCAGAAAAGAAAACGCGATCTAACCAGTTAATCAGAATGTAGACGTTGAATGAATACTCTTGCACATAGTACAGCTAAGAAATAAAGGAACTATATGAAAAAAAATAGAGGATTGTTGATTATTTTGTGGGTAGTACTTGTTCTCATTTCGGGATTCCTTTCATTTGGCGGCACAGGTGGAATGGGTTATGGAACTGGTTATGGTCCGAGCGCGGGCTGGGGTCATATGGGTGGCTGGGGCAATGAAGAAGGGTATCGTGCAGATGGCAGATCAAGCTGGTTTGGCATGGGGCCAGGCCTGATGGGAGGCAATTATGGCCCTGGCATGATGAGTGGCAGTGGTTATGGCTGGGGTATGAGGAACTCCAACGGAATGATGGGTCAATATGGTTCCGGTTTCCCGGTGTTTGGCGCTGGAATGGGTTATGGGATGACCGACTCGGGTTTTGCCATGATGCCATTTGGACTCCCTGACCTCACATCTGAGCAAGAGTCGAAACTTGCTCAGATACAAAGTGAATCGGATGAACGAAATAGCAGTGACATGAAGCAACTCTGGGAAGCACAGTCGCAGCTGAATAAGCTATATGCAACCACCAAACGCGACTGGAATGCTATTCGCGCTGCGTCTAATGCGGTGCATGATCTGCAACGCAAACAATTAGATGCAACAATCGATGCGCAACAGAAAATTGATAGTCTGTTAACAGATAGCCAGCGCCAGAAAATGTCAATTGTCACGCGTGGCTATACGCAACAGGGAGTGCAATAACATGGCGCTGAATCAATCTGGCAGAAGACGTTTTCTTGGTGTTCTGGGTGGTACAGCTCTGCTTGGTGCTTTACCCGGTATGGCACAAACCAGGAAGAACGTCACCGAAACACCTGACGGTTTTACACCTGATCTGGAATTGGAATTGCGTGCCGCACCTGATCAGATAGCTATCTTGCCGGGACAATCTACTGGTGTCTGGCGCTATCGAGCAAAAGTACTGAAAGGTCCTGCGAATGCGGTAACAACAATTCCAGGCAGTTATCTTGGCCCCATAATCAATGTTCGCCGGGGCACTCGTGTACGAGTGAATTTTATCAACGAACTGCCTCAACCCAGTGTGGTGCACTGGCATGGTTTGATTATTCCTGAAGCTATGGATGGTCATCCCCGCTATGTTGTGCCACCAGGTGGCCGCTATACCTACGAGTTTGAAGTACGCAACCGCGCCGGAACCTACTGGTTTCATCCCCATCCCGATCAGCTAACCGGTACGCAAGTAAATGCGGGCTTGGCCGGACTATTTATTGTTACCGATGACGAAGAGCGCGCGCTTAAATTACCCGATGGAGAGCGAGATGTAGCGCTCGTGATTCAAGACCGCAGCTTCACCAGTGATAATCAATTGCGCTATGTTGGAAATGGCCCCGGCATGGCTGGCATGATGTCGCGTATGAACGGTTTTATCGGTGACCAGATACTGGTAAATGGCCGTCCTGACTTCTCGCTCGCAGTTGAACGCAGACCCTACCGTTTGCGCCTGCTGAACGGATCTAATTCACGCATTTACAAATTAGCCTGGAACGATAGTTCACCTATGACCGTAATTGGTTCGGATGGCGGCTTACTTTATGCACCTGTACGCAGAACTTATATCACCCTTGCACCGGCTGAACGGATCGAGCTATGGGTTGATTTTTCAACGCGCGTTGCAGGAGAGGAACTTACCCTGCAAAGCCAGCCTTTTGCCGCCTCGACTGGTGGCTCCATGATGGGAGGGATGATGGGCGGTAGTGGCAGTCTACCAAATGGCGCTGAGTTTCCTGTACTCAAAGTGCGAATAGGGAAGGGTGCGGCAATTTCAGAAAAACTGCCGGGAATGTTGACCAGCATTGCGCCGTTGCGTCCAGAACAAGCCAGTAATTTTGCTAACCCCAGAACTTTTCGCACAACCATGGTTGGCATGCGATGGGGCTTGAACGGTCGTGTATTCGAGATGGATGGCGTGGCAAAAGATGAAGTAGTACGTCTTGGCTCAACTGAAATATGGGAATTTATCAACGAAGCCAGTATGGGCATGATGGGTGGCGGCATGCCGCATCCAATACATATACATGGCGTCCAGTTCCGTATTATAGGTCGGCGAGTTCAACCTGCTGCAATTTCAGCATGGCATAGCTTGAACGAAGGATATGTAGATGAAGGGTGGAAAGATACAGTGCTGCTCATGCCTGGCGAGCGTGTCCGACTATTAATGCGATTCGATAACTACCCTGGCATGTTTGTCTATCACTGCCATAATCTGGAACATGAAGATATGGGCATGATGAGAAATTTTCTGATCAAGGCGTAACCAAATAATATGAATAAGACACCAAAGAAAATGAAACCAGGTAAAGGACCATTCGATGTCACGCGAAAAATCCTGTTGGCACCAACAGCTCCTGAGAGGTGGCATGAAGCGGTCACGCGCCTTAAAACCATCGAACCTATTATTGATGCCAACATAGATCAGAATGGCCGGTTAAGAATTTCATATGACGCCTCTTGCGTTGGTATGCGCGATATTGAACCATTGCTAGATGAGATGAGCGTATATCGCGCATCAGGTTTCTGGTCGCGAATAAAATTATCGTGGTATCGCTTTCTGGATGAAAACGCCAAATCCAATGCCGTTTCTGGAGGCGGTGCATGCTGCAATCGTCCTCCTGCTGCACACGATGGAAGCAGTGATGCTGGAAAAGCGCACTAGGTAAGCTTTTATGCTAGATGCCAGTGCTTCGTACTCATGTACCTGTAAAAGTTGTGGCAAGCCTATTGCCAAAGACCTGTATGTAAGAAAAGATGATGGCGTAGTGTGTGAAAGTTGCTTTCTTGGTATGTCAGGCCACGAACCTGCATGGGCAGAAACTGAATTGCCTTACGTCTCTTTGGCGGAAGCACTCGCATCTGCACTGGATGCCCGCGAACATGAAACAGGGCTGCATTCCAAACGTGTTGCCTGCCATACCATGGTGCTTGCCAAACACTTTAGCCACGATGCTGCGACGCTGCGCCAGATTTATTGGGGAGCGCTCCTGCATGATATAGGCAAAATTGGTATTCCTGACGCCATCCTGCTTAAAGATGGACCGCTAACACCAGAGGAATGGGAGACCATGCAACAGCACCCTGAAATCGGGCAGCAAATTTTAAAAGGCGTGCCGCATCTTGCAATAGCGGCAGAAATTGTGCTCTGTCATGAGGAGAAATTTGATGGGTCTGGCTACCCACGTGGGCTATCAGGAGAAAATATTCAGCTTTGGGCACGGCTATTTGCAGTAATTGATACGCTGGATGCAATGACCTCTGACCGTCCCTATCGTAAAGGACTGCCTTTCGAAGCAGCCAAAGCTGAAATACAGCGTATGGCCGGTTCTCAATTTGACCCTTTGGCGGTAGAAACATTTCTAATGGAAGAGGCAACATTACGAATAATGGTAGAACTCAAATGTGTTGATGTACCACCCGTGGTAAAAAACTAGCGCAAAGTAACAAAACAGTCGTTTTTTTACTAATAATTAGGAGAATTAACCGCATGTCTAACGATCCTGTTTGTAGTATAAGCGGTACCTGTACCACTACTTATACCTGCGCCATGCATCCAGAGGTGCGTCAACAGGAGCCAGGCGCTTGTCCAAAATGCGGCATGGCCCTTGAACCGATGGGTATGCCTGTAACCACATCGAAAACTGAATATACTTGCCCCATGCACCCTGAGGTAGTCCAGGATCACCCCGGCAACTGCCCTAAATGTGGCATGAACTTGGAACCACGCACTGTGGCCTCAGAAGAAGATGATTCAGAACTGCGCGATATGACTTTGCGGTTCTGGGTTAGTACAGTGCTTGCCATTCCGGTACTTTTCAGTGCGATGGGTGCGGAGTTCTGGCCAGATGTTTTTGCCCGGTTCATCCAGCCGCATACCCGTCAGTGGCTAGAACTGCTATTAGCCACGCCAGTAGTGCTTTGGGGTGGGTGGCCTTTTTTCGTGCGTGGATGGCAATCGCTGGTAACGCGAAATCTCAATATGTTCACACTGATTGGCCTCGGGGTGTCGGTGGCATGGGGCTATAGTATGGTTGCGGCCTTGGTGCCAGAAATATTCCCACGTTCAGTGTTCAATGCCATGGGCGTTGTGCCAGTTTATTTTGAAGCTGCCGCTGTTATCACAGCTCTTGTATTACTTGGGCAAGTACTGGAGCTTCGTGCCCGAAGTCAGACTAATGCAGCCATCAAACTGCTTTTGGGCATGGCACCAAAAACCGCGCGTATTGTTCGTGATGACGGGCGTGAAGAGGATATTCCGCTAGAACATGTCCAGACTGGAGATCGTTTGCGCATTCGCCCCGGCGAAAAGGTTCCGGTAGATGGCACGGTAGTAGACGGTACAAGCCATGTGGATGAATCCATGGTCACCGGCGAACCTGTTCCTGTTGAAAAACACACAGGTGAAAAAGTAATCGGCGCTACGGTAAACGGAACCGGAAGCCTGTTAATGACAGCAGAAAAGGTTGGTAGCGATACTCTGTTAGCGCAAATCGTACATATGGTGGCCGAAGCACAACGTTCTCGTGCGCCTATCCAGAAGCTGGCAGACGTGGTATCCGGTTATTTTGTACCAACCGTGATAATCGCCGCTGTAATTACATTTGGGGTGTGGTGGGTATGGGGGCCTGAGCCGCGTTTGGCTCATGCATTAATTAATGCAGTAGCTGTGTTGATTATCGCTTGTCCTTGCGCGCTGGGGTTAGCCACCCCTGTTTCCATTATGGTGGGAACAGGGCGAGGTGCCATGATGGGTGTACTGTTCAAGAATGCCGAGGCGCTGGAGGTGATGCGCAAGGTAGATACTCTGGTAGTAGACAAGACTGGCACGCTAACGGAAGGCCATCCTGAATTGGTGAGCATCACCCCTGCGGCTGGTATTGATGAAGCAGAAATTGTCCGTCTGGCTGCCAGTGTTGAGCGCGCCAGCGAGCACCCTCTAGCAGCTGCCATCGTACGCGGTGCAGAGAAACGTAACATGAAACTGGTTTCAGCAGAGGATTTTCAATCAGTCACCGGCAAGGGCGTAACGGGCGTGGTGGAGGGGCGCAAGATTGCCTTGGGCAATATCAAATTGTTGCAGGATCTTGGCATTGATGTGGGAAACTTGCCAACACAGGCTGATGCGTTGCGCGTAGAGGGGCAAACGGTCATGTTCCTTGGCGTTGATGGGCGGGCCGCCGGTTTGATCGGCGTAGCTGATCCGATTAAATCAACCACACCGGAAGCGATTCGTTTACTGCACGAAGAAGGAATCAAAATTGTTATGCTAACAGGAGACAACCGCAAGACAGCCGAGGCGGTAGCGGCAAAGTTGGGCATCGACGAAATTCAGGCTGAAGTGTTGCCTGACCAGAAAGCTGCTGTGATCAAACAGCTTCAGGCAGAAGGTCGAATTGTTGCAATGGCTGGCGACGGCATCAACGATGCTCCGGCTCTGGCCCAGGCCCAGGTAGGTATCGCTATGGGTACCGGTACTGATGTGGCTATGGAAAGTGCGGGGGTAACCTTGGTTAAAGGTGATTTGCGTGGCATTGTGCGGGCCAGAAAAATCTCGCGAGCTACCATGAGCAACATTCGTCAGAATCTCTTTTTTGCCTTTATCTATAATGCTGCCGGCGTGCCCATAGCTGCTGGGGTATTGTATCCCATCTTCGGGTTATTGCTTTCCCCCATGATCGCTGCTGCGGCCATGAGTTTCAGCTCAGTGTCTGTAATTACCAATGCCTTGCGGTTACGACGCGTCAGTCTATGAATAAGCTCACAATTGGATTTCAAACAGTTTCATAGTGCATAGCAGGGACAAAGCAAATTGAAGGAAAAAAATGATGAATGACAGTACAAGAGATCGCGTATGCGGTATGCAAGTCAGTCTGGATTCCTTTGCAATGGAGCACTTGGGCATACAGTACGCCTTCTGTTCCCAGCAATGCCAGGATCGCTTCAAGGCTAACCCCTATCTATATATAGGAGTACCGGGCGAAAAAGCGCCAAAACAAAAAGGGTTGGAAATTATCAAGCAGAGGCGCTTTAGTCTGGAACAACCGATGAACGATTCAGAAGCTACCATTCTTTCGGAAGAGCTTGGCGCTATGATGGGCATCAAACACATTGAAGTTGCTTCGAATATTGTATCCATCACTTACGATCTTCTGGAGGCAACCGCTGAACAGATAGAAGAACGCATTGGTCAAATTGGCTTGCGCCTTGGTGAAGGGTGGACGGAACGCTTGCAACGTGGTTTTGTTCATTATTTTGAGGAATGCGAAGTAGGTAACCTGCAAGCCACTCCGCGCCAAGGACACCACTAAACCTTGAATGCAAAATATCATTAAAACTTAAGTTGTGTGCCATTTTTCGAGGAGGTAACAAATCATGAAAGCGATAATTGCAAATTTTATGATAGTTGGCCTGATGCTATCATCTTCTTTTAGTTTTGGTCAGCAGACAGGGCTTCTGCCAATGCCACCTGTTTTTTCCACCAAAATAGAACGAGAAATTGTTTTGAAAGATTACCCTTTGGGAGTGATTACCAAGCAAGCTGCATTCTCACATCATGGCAAGCCCGTACATGTAGCTACTTTACCTAATGGCTTGGAAGGTTGGACATATGAAGTGGGTGAAGGGTTTGGCTTGCATACATATACACTTGAATTCGATAAAAGAGGGGTTGTTATAGATGTTTTATATAACGAAAATGGGCGGCATGATGGTCTGACCGCGCTGCAGGTCCAGCGTCAGCAGAAGAAAACACGCAAATAAAAAATCAAGGGGTATTTAAAAAATAGCTTAGTACTTAAGAGGCTAAGGTTCGAACCTGAAATTCTCTTATTTAATTAACGCAAACCGAACTTAATGCCAACTATCCGTTAGTAAACAGTGCGCTTACAGAATTGTAATCTCGCTGTCATCATAGCGATAGCGCATCACCCGTAAAATATTACTTAACAATAGTATGTAAATTGGACCAAAACATATCATGTAAAATAGCTGAAACTGTTGAACTTGCTTGAACATGTCGAGTAACAAATTCAAATATTGCAAAAAAATAATCTGCGACACAATCTTAGTGCTCGTATAAACAGCAATACAAAACAATTAATCATTATAGAGAAAATTAAGTGATACAAATTATACCAAACTGGCACCCTGTTTTTGTGCACTTTACTGTTGCACTACTAAGCCTTGCAGTATTCTTTTCACTTACCACAATGCTCCTGCGTCCAGGTAACCTCAAAGTACAATGGCAGGTTATGGCGCGCTGGAATCTCTGGTTAGGTACAGCTATCAGCATTCTCACAGCGATAGCGGGATGGGATGCTTACAATACTGTAGCTCACGATGCGCCATCACATGTTGCAATGACTGAACACCGGAACTGGGCACTGGCGACACTTTCAGTATTTATAATATTAACTGCCTGGTCGTTGTGGAATACGCGTAAACAGCGTAAAGCTGGAGTGCTATTTGCAGTCCTGATGTTTACTGGTGGTGCGCTTCTTGCCAGCACTGCATGGCATGGTGGTGAAGTAGTGTACCGTTTCGGTCTCGGTGTGATGTCTTTGCCGCAAGCGGAAGAAGAGGGTGGCGATGAAACTCACGGGCATGAGCATGGACATGCACACGGCGCAGTATCTGACATCAAAAAATCAGCGGAGCAAACAGCAGAACAAACCACAAAAACCATACCGGAAGTTTCACTTGAAACAAAAGCAATCCAGCCCCAACCAACTGAAAAACCACCTAAAAAAGTGCATGATAGCCATGATGGGCATACCCATGAGCACTAACCTTAATTAGCGCTTCAAACTTTAAAATCAATTAAGTAGAATTAACAAACACATAAATACATGTTATAAATTGAATCAAGCTTAGCAAATGGTTTTACGTTAAACCCATGAAGCCACAAATTTCAACTCATGCCTAAGTAGGTATTTTGTTAAAAACTCAGGAAACAGACTTAAGTATGGAACATCAGCCGCCTGCTGACACATCAGCCATGATTCAGGCAATTATCAACGCGCTTCCAGTGCCTATTTTCGTTAAGGATTCGAAAGGGATATATGTGTATTGCAATATTCCTTTTGAAAATTACGTGGGAAAAAAAGCCAGCGAGCTCGTAGGTTATAGTGTGCATGATTTATGGGAACCCGAACTAGCAAAAATTTACCACGAAGCTGATAAAAGACTTTTTGATTCTGGCGGAGAAGAACAGTACGAGGCCAGGGTTAAATATGCTGATGGTTCAATCCACGATGTCATGTTTCACAAAGCGGTTTTTCCTTTTTTGAACAAAGACTACATGGCTGGGGCAATTTTGGATATCAGCGCAAGAAAAGCCGCTGAAAGAAAACTTGAGCAGGTCGCTCTGTTTGACACATTAACAGGGGCGGCAAGTCGGTACCATCTTTATACCGCACTTAACGATGCCTGTAAAAAAGCAGCTTCCCTTGATTGTTTAATTGCCGTAATGAGTATTGATCTGGATGGATTCAAAGATGTGAACGACACCTTTGGTCATATGGCGGGTGATGAGGCACTATTAATAGCTGCTGACCGAATAAGAGATTCAATTCGTGATTCAGACACTTTGGCAAGGCCTGGAGGGGATGAATTTGTAATCGTCTTTGATGAACTAGACAATAAAGACACCGTCTTTAGCGTAGCAAAAAGAATTTTACAAAAACTTTCTGACAAAATCCTGCTACAGGGAAAATCGGTCAAACTGAGCGCGAGCATCGGCATCGCATTTTACCCGGATCATGGTACAAGCCAGAAAGATTTGCTCAAGTACGCTGACCTTGCCCTATACAAATCAAAGCGGGCTGGGAAAGGCTGTTTTAGCTCGATGAACCTGCCTGCATAACCTTATTGAACATCATATGACAGGTCGTTTTAGCTGAGCAATCATTGGATACAATCTAATCCTGAATCTGGTGTATCTTTTTGTATTCTGTAATTTCATGTTGTATGCGGGCGATATCATCGGGATGCGATATTTGGTAATTTTTCTGCTGTAAGCGGGTGTTTCGCAAGGTCTTCTCAACTGTTTCACTGTCCAGTAGTACGCCAAAATCCTCAGGTACTTCACCTGCGTTAAAAATTCGATTGAGAACCATATCACCTACGTTTTCTTTAAAGTGGGATGACTCCCAGTAATAATGCATTTCATCGCGACTGCCCAATTGTGGCAACGCCTCACTGGTGACAGTGGAATATTGGCTAAAATCATATAGAGGAAATGCTTGTTTGGCTTGATGCTTACTGGCATCAGCTGCTAGCAGTTGCACCAGAGCACGTTTGCCATTTTCAATGATTGGCCACTCGCCTGTAGCAGCCGCTATCTCAAGCTGATGTGCGTGCGATGGTGTGATATAGAGTGTAAGTCCGATATTATGGGCTCGGCAAAATTCGATAATGTCTTTAATGTAAGCTAGTGAAGTTATTTGATCCGGCTGAATTTCCGGACTTAGCTTGCCGCTGGGTGATTTACTAAGTGGAATGCGCCACTCAAGCTTATAGCGCACCTCCTGTTTATCAATTTCATCGAAATACCCCCGCGGTCCCAAAATTTGGTAATTTTCCCAGGGTTGACGGAAAAATATTTTCCCTAAACGCTGACCATCCTTGGCAAACCATTCCGGTTGAGCTGGATTTTGAGATTGTATCGTCGCAATGCTGTCCTTAAAAGCATCATAACTAACTAAAATTTTAAGATCGGCCAGAACTAGCTTTATTTGAGACCACCAGGAATTATCCTGCAACAAATAATGTGCATCAAAATCTGGACGTGTTGCGCCAGGGGCATCCGTAAGGTGGTAAGTATCCAGACCGAGAAGTACCCGTTTAAGGGGCTTTACAGCCTGTGCATGTCGTAAGTAATAATACATTTCTTTGGTTGTCGCGCCATCGAAAGCAAGGTTATATACCGGTAAGCCATTTTCCGGCCACGCAGGATGAGACGGACGGATACCTAGATGGGTGCGAGAAGTACCCAGTATGATCGTACCCGGTTTTATACGGCGCACATCGTAAGCTTTAGACAGGCGGACACGATGATAGATTGCTGATTTATGCTGATTGAAGCCAGATGCATCTCTTAAGTGATACATGCCATAGGGATCTACAACCACATTGAACGCAATTGTACAAGCAATAACCAAAAGCGCCGTTAAAAAGACAAGTTGTGTATAGGTTTTAACTTGCGGTGCAGGGAGGCTGATCATCAATTGGCCTCAGAATTGAAAGTAAATAAATTCTGATACGCGAGACATCAGCATCAAACTCGTGGCAAACAGTATCCCTATAAATACTGCCCATTTCCATGAACCCCTCCATCTTAGTGCTACCGGGCCAGGTTCCGTCACGCCTGAACCATAAGCGCCTTCCGGTCCAACATAGCCAGTGATCTGCTGGGTGTTGGGTGCAAACCATGCCATTAGTAAAAGCAAGCATGCGATAATCAAACCCGACCAGCTATCAACTGATTGACCCGATGGTAATTTGTCAGGGACAACCAGCCCAAATAAGCCGGGGGTTGCAAATCCATGCATGCCTGTCATAGCACTCAGCATCGATAATGCGGCCTCTGTATCAGAAGCCCGAAAAAACACCCATGCAACCACCACTGACATGAACGTGATTCCCCTTGCGAGCCATATTCCTGCAGCGCTGCTGGCTTCTGAACTCAGTCCCAGGCGAGTGCGCAGTTCTCGCCAACCGTGATTGATCATTAAATAACCACCATGAAGCGCCCCCCACACCAGGAAACTCCAGCCAGCACCATGCCATATACCGCCCAGCAGCATAGTAGCAAACAGATTGACAAACCTGCGTACCTTTCCCTTACGATTACCACCAAGCGGTATGTAAATGTAATCACGCAAAAAACGTGACAAAGTCATGTGCCACCGGCGCCAGAAATCGATGATATTGGTGGCCTTGTAAGGCGAGGCAAAATTCAGGGGCAGGCGAATTCCAAACATCAATCCAATGCCGATTGCCATGTCGGAATAGGCGGAAAAATCGAAGTAAAGTTGCGCTGAATAGGCTAAAGCTCCGCTCCAGGCAGCCACCATGCCAAGCTGAACCCCATTGGCTACAGCATCAAACTGAGGCGTAGCGTAGATGGCTGCAGTATCTGCCAGCAATACCTTTTTCGCCAGCCCCATCGCAAATAGTGTTATCCCCAATATGAACAGATTAGCCTGCATTTTTCCAAGCTGTTTGAATTGTGGCATTACTTCGCTGTGGTGCACGATAGGCCCTGCGATAAGTTGCGGAAAAAATGCGACAAACAGTGAGAAATCAAGAAGGTTAAGCCGATTTGTATTTCCGTTATATACGTCGACAAGCAGGGCAATCTTTTGAAAGGTAAAAAAAGAAATACCCAGTGGAAGAATAATTGACGCCAAAAACAAATCCAGCCCTAATAGGGCATTAAGATTATCAACAAAGAAGTTTGCGTATTTATAATAACCAAGGGCACCCAGATTAATACCTAGACCAAGTATTAAAAAGACTTTTGCCTTATGACGTCGAGTATCGTTACGCAGTGATGCAATTAAATTGGCAACGCTGAAATTGATCAGCATCAGCGGGATGAGCAGTAATAAATATTTTGCGCTCCACCAGCCATAAAAGATAAGAGACATAACAACTAATGTGAAGACTGCCGCACGATTAAAGCCATTGTGTCGCAATCCATGAAATAGCAGTAAAGACACTGGAAGGAAGATAAATATAAAACTGTATGAGTTGAATAACATTGCGCGCAGATTTGAATCAATAACAGCTTATTTGCATGGATTTTGCGTCCGGTAACAGCCGGTTTCAGCATGTTCCATTTTCATGCATTGATGTTCAATCAAGATAGTGGTCAAGTGTTTCAAAGATATATCCTTTAGCCTTGAGAGATTCAATCAGTTTGATTAATTGAGGCATGTTGACATCATTACCGCGTCCTCGAAAACCATTTTCAAACAAAAAATCATGAGTTAAAACAACCACATTATGTCTTCTTACCGGTCGTTTGCAAGGTGCCATATCCTTACAGTTTTTATCCTCATTGAAAAGAGTGATAATTTTTTCTTCGATCACCTCAGCAGAAGGCATTGTTTCGTTGGTGGTTGGCAAACCCCAGTCACTTGGCATCCACTGAATATCCCAACCGTAGCTGATAATCTGATAACGATCATACAACAACGTAGCCAGTTGGCCACCGGCAAAACTGACTTCCTGTCCAGCATTCGCACGAGCATCCGGATGCCAAAAAGGCCCTTTGCGGACTCCGCACCAGTGGCAAATATCACCTAGAAGTGGATGAACCCAGACATTGGCATAAGGCAGACGGGCCATTAAGTTAATCTGGTTGTTCACACGCGTCGCTAGTGGACCTAATGCTTTATTAACAGAGATGATATTACCCGGAACGAAGTAATTGATATCTGATTCAATATCGCTGTATGCCTGAGAGGCTGTGATCGAATAGACGACGTCTGGCCGATTATGCCCCATATGGTCGTGACTATGGTTACCTAAAACATGACCCTCCGCAATAATGCGCCGCAGTGCGAGCCGGGATTGGTCTTCCATTTCTCCACCACGACCTTCCAGATGGATTGCATTGATGAAGAAGGTGGCTTTAATACCTTGCGCCTTTAGGACATCAAGCAAATCAAGCGTAATGTTAATAGGGCCATCATCAAAGGTTAAAAACACTCTACCCGGATTGATATCTGCAGCAGCAGCTCCCGGCAATGCCAGTGCGGCGGTAATGACAATAAGAAAATACTTGATAAAAGGGGATAGGAAGTACTTCAGGCTGAACTTAAACAAAGTTTCAGCCTTTTAGATTGAAAAACAATAGGTTGATTTCATTCATCGCAATGTATTAATTTATGCGGCGTTCTTGTTTTTCACTGAGAGCGTCATTTTCATTAAGTCGTTGATTTATTTTCATATTTAAAACGGCGACGTTATCTGTTTCCGAAATCAGGTCGTCTGCGATCAATTCAGGCAAAGGATCTGATTTGCGGAAAGAGATGGCAAGATCACCCCAGCTATCACGCAATCCGATGAAGATAAAAATAGCATAAAACAGAATGGCCGCGTTAAGTAATGCAAAAACCCCTTGATTATAATGGCCAATGTCATATTTTCCATGAGCGCTGTATAGCCATTGTGCCAAAATCGCAAAGATGGCAATAATATATAGCGGGGCGGTTGCTGTCCGCCCTTTAATCTTGGGGGTTCTTCCAAAAGGGATCTGCTGGCCAGTTACTGCTTGTTGCAGCGATTTGAGCACCCCACCCAGATTGACCGGGATCAATAATAAATTGAGTGCATACACTCGCAAGAGATCGCTGGCACGGTAGCCACATAGCATCAAATCACGGCCATAGAGAAGATAATAGGGAAGGGCAGTCAGGGGTAGCCATACAGTCGTGATACTATCGGAAAAGGGCAGGGACATCATCAATAAAAGCCCAACATTCACTGCCGCAATAGATACCAGATAATGTAACCGCAATAAGCCTTCGGCAATTTTACGATGAGGCTGACGGATCAGATATCCGAGTAGCTTTGGCAGAATAATCAGCCCGCCGTTGGCCCAGCGCCTGCGCTGGATAAGCAGGGAACCAAAATCAGCAGGCGTAGCACTATAGGCCAGACGCTGGGGGTAGTTATATAATGTCCAGCCACGTGCGGCAAGGTCAACACTGGATTCAGTGTCTTCAATAACGGTACGGTCTTGAATGTAGCGGGTAATTTTGTAACCACGTTCCAAATCATCTTCTGCAATTGCATTCAACGCTTCGCGTCTCAGCAAGGCATTGGCACCAACCCAATAGGTAGCATTATGACGTGTGAAACCTTGGTGAATAATGTACTGCAGGTCGGTAGTTGCCCCTGCGATTCGCTCAAGCGTTGAAGTTGCACCAGGAAAAGCACTATAAGGTGTTTGTGCCACGGCCAAACGTTCATTACCTGGAAGCTGCATAATATGGATCAATCGCAACGCATATTCAGGCAGCAGGATACTATCGGCATCAAGTGTGACAAAATAACGGGCCAAGGGCACAGAAAACGTTGCATTTTCAGGTTCTACCTCATCTAACCGCCAACCATCTGCAGTAAGCTGCTCATTAAAATGCTTACCTGTCAGGTGAATATAGCTATTGAGGTTCATAGCCTTATTGGGTTCGTGAGAAAGATTAACGTAACGCTTACGCTCAAAACTAGTCAATTGGCAGTCAAACATTGACCCAAGTTTCCGAAAATCATTTTCCAACAACTGTATTGAAAGTACCTTTCTGACTTCAAGCCACTCTGCCAATTGCTGAGCGCGATTCATGCAATTTGCTTCACGAACACGCAACACTTGTTCAACAAACAAGCGCTCCGCATGGTCACCTGTGCCATGTTCAGTTGCCCTGCTACAAAACCAGTAAGCAGCGTGGTGCCATAATTCTATAAGCTCTTTAGTAGCCTGGAATGCATCCACGGCATTATGTTGGACTAGCTGCAAAAATCCGTTGCGAGCATTGGCCATATGTTTCGCAATGGGTGCCAAAAAGCTATCTATATGTTGTGGCAGCTCGCGTGCGGAGGCCAATTGCGTCATGTCAGCAATGGAGGTGGGATTTGGAATATCATCAATCAATAAAACCACTCGTCGACAAGGGTACTCTTGCAAAGCGGCCGACATCAACGTCTGGTAAATAACGCTACGATCTTCTTTGTAAGAAGGTACAAGTACCGTTAGTTCAGGAGCCTGCTCATTACATAGCAAGATATCGAGATCCTCGCTACTGGCAGGCATGTGTACACGCAGCCGATGTATATAACCAAGGCGGCTGAAAAGATAGACCAATCCACCGTAGATCAATAGGGCAGCAATGAACAGAAAGATGAAGTGATTGGCAAAGGATTGCCACTGATTCTGATGAAACTGATCTATCAGAACTGGACCTTGCTCAAACGTAATCAGTATCGTGGCGACCAAGGTAAACAGGATGCCAATCCAGGTAAAAGTAATTTCTTTGCGAGATTTCCAATGGCATTCGTTGATCGATGCTAGAGCATCAACACACACATCTGCAGAGTGTGCAGCGCCATTCCCAAAATTATTTTTCATTAGTGCTTCTGGCCCTGATTTTATAAATTAGGCGCTACGATTATTGAACGTATATGTTGTTGTAATCGGTCGAGATGACGCGGTTGATCTAGTCAATTATTTCGTGCGCAAACAGTAATATAATTGTTGACTTCACCCAAGCAAGATTTACGCCACAAATTTGTTTGCCTGTAATATCAATGATATATGAATATCAAAGTAGCATGTCATTGTATTTTTGTAAATTTATCCGACATCAATCTGCCTTGAATTTATTGATATATATGCTAAGGAGAATAGTTGGGAGAAGTAAATCTGATTAAATTAAGCAACACCTATAAAACCACCATTACTTCGCATAATGTATATTATGTTAAATTGCATGCAATTCAGTATTACCTCTATCAGTAACTTTGCCTTAGCTATAAAATACAGCCCAATCTGTATGATCATTATTTACTGGCAACTACCCGACTCTTTAGCAAATCATCTGGATACCATCTAGTCATGTCTCTAACTTTTTCAAAACAACCTGGCCCACGTGAGCGGCATTTACAGCGCAAGTACAACAACCCCCTGTTTACTTCCGGGGATGCAATCACACAACAAGATCTACAAAATGCGTTGGAACAGGATAAGAAGGCATTACAGCAATTTACGGAACAATTCCGCGATCTGGTACAACGTGCTGTAAAGCTGGATAAAAACGAAGAACGCGATGTAATTTTGAAAATTAAAGCTCAGTCAGAACAACTTTATGGCGTTTGTACAGGGTTACCTGGCGACCAGACACCTTTTCTTGAAGCATTAAAAAAGCTGATTAGCGCAGTAAGTAAAACCTTGCATTCAGTAAAGGACGATGAACCCCATGCAATTGAAACGTTACGTGAGGATGATGAGTATACCGCCTTGCACCTGCAACTTTGTACCTACGCTATTGTTTCAGACATTCTGAATCCTGACCAAAACATTGGAAGCGATGAGCTTGTCCCTACGCTATTAAGCGAGTCAGAAAATGGACTGCAAGCTGCCTTGGTATTATTTCCTCCTGAGCGTCTTGAGGTAATGATTGATGAAGGAAAACAGCTCCTTAAAAACGTTGAGTCCAAGGGACAAAATTTGCCACAGGCCTGGCAGCGCCTTACACAGATGGAAAGCTGGCTGAAAGGTATGTAGCAGCTACAATATTTACAAAAGTTCTGATTTGTTAATTAATTTTGAAGCTGCTATGACAAGCTATGCATTGCTGAGTTACTTTGGCAAGACCGCTTAAAGAGGCTTTTAAGTCCCCTTCCCTGGCTGTTATAGCAAATCGGCTAGCAGCATGGTGCATTTCTGTTCCAATTTGCTGCATGCTGGCAGGCATGAAAGGCGCCATATGCTCTGCATTATGCGAAGCTAGGGAACTCATACCGAGTCGGGATTCTGCGATATCTCCTGCTTTTTCCAGATCCCCTCTCGCCAAAGCCTCCTGAATCTGGTGAACAGAAAGTAAATGATCCCGCATATTCCCAAGCATATGCTGACGCATCATTTCAGGAAGATTTACAGTTTGTCGCGTCTCGTTTTCTTCTGCCTTTACTGGTGTCAATAACAACATAGTGATAATAAGTGCACTGGTGTAATGGTGTTTCTTCATTTTTTGCAACCTCAATATATTATTCAGGAATTCGCTAAGCAGTATTCCAGTAAAATTATTCTTTGCCCATTATATATAAGTTGATTATTATATTCCGCAATCTATCAAAATGTTATACCCCAAAATACACTGGATACATACCACAATGGAAGCCGTTGAAAGCAAGACTCATCTTAGCAAAATTGAACCCAGACAACGAGTACTTGAGCAGCACGAAGTATTTAAATCCATACAAAATATGGAAGACTTACAGTTGTTCATGACATGGCATGTATTTGCAGTATGGGATTTCATGTCTCTTATCAAGCGCCTCCAGCTCAATCTGACTTCTGTTGATTTACCTTGGGTTCCTTCCCCTCACCCACTTGCAGCACGCTTGATTAACGAAATTGTTCTAGGAGAAGAAAGTGATGAGGTGCCCGGTGGTGGTTTTCTAAGCCATTATGAAATTTACTTGCTGGCAATGAAAGAAGTTGGTGCACAAACAAATCAGATTGAAGAGTTTGTCTCTCTAATCCGAGCCGGCACTCCCTATACAAATGCGCTGGAAATCGTTTCCGCACCAAAATGCATTCAAGCATTTGTTACGAGCACCATGGAAACAGTTAAAAATGGGAATGTTTACGAAGTATTAGGCAGCTTTTTCTACGGTCGTGAAAATGTAATCCCACAAATGTTTAATACTTTATTGGCAAGTTGGCAGATTGACGCTACCGAGGCGCCAATGTTTGTCTATTACCTCAAGCGTCATATAGAACTTGATGGAGATACCCATGGGCCTGCAGCTCTGAAAATCATAAATGAACTAACCAGTGACAATCTCACTGCGATTCAACAATTGGCAGATGCCGCAGAAAAAGCCATAAATTCCCGTATTACGCTATGGGATGGCTTGGCCACAGAGCTCACCAATAATAATCGTGTTACCACCTGAAGCTGTTTCTGGTAAAGCGATTGCAGCTTTGAGTAGAAAAAAATAGTAAAATTTCATGTAATTAAATGCATTAATATTTTGAACTTATTGGGTTTTCAGGTACTCTTAGTTAAGTCTGTGGAATTCAAGCTTCAAATTGCGGTACCTTCAGTTGGCCTCTTTTTTTTCCCCTTGGATTGATGGATTGGGCATATCGCCCGTTAATTAAATTGTTATTAAGGAAAAATTACAATGGCAGCAGGTACAGTAAAGTGGTTTAACGATGCTAAAGGTTTTGGATTCATCACACCGGAAGATGGTAGTGAAGACTTATTTGCGCATTTCTCAGAAATCCAGGGTTCTGGTTTTAAATCATTGCAAGAAAACCAGAAAGTCACCTTTGATGTGACAGCTGGTCCTAAAGGTAAACAGGCTGCAAACATTCATCCTGCTTAAGCTTTAAACAGCTCAAAAAACCCCGGCTAGCCGGGGTTTTTTTTTACATAGGATTTAAAGTTACATTTTATTGATCACCTAGCACTGATAAACACGCCATCTGGCAGATATATTGACTTTAGCCATAAAATAGAGAGAAAGATGTTATTCGAACGACCAATGGTTTTTGTTGATCTGGAAACAACCGGCGCCAACGCTGAAAGTGACCGTATCACAGAAATTGGTATTGTTGAGATTGATGGCGATACTATTCATGAGTGGAGTACATTGGTCAATCCAGGGGTAACAATCCCCAAGTTTATCCAAAACCTGACGGGTATAAGTGACGAGATGGTCGCCAATGCACCGTCATTTGAAGCGGTAGCACAGGAAACGCTGAAAAGGCTAACAGGCAGGCTATTCGTAGCACATAATGCTCGCTTTGATTATGGGTTTCTCCGAAATGAATTCAAGCGTCTTGGTATCAAATTCAGCGCAACAGCATTGTGTACGGTTAAATTATCTCGCAAGCTCTTCCCCCAGCACCACAAACACAATCTTGATGCTGTAATTCAACGGCACAACTTGCCAATAGATAGCCGTCATCGTGCTCTGGCTGATGTAAAAGCGCTGATGTTTTTTATGCGTCATTTAAACGATTCCCTACCCCTAGAATCAGTTACAGAAGCAATTAATTCAATAATCCAGCGCCCTGCCTTGCCCGCGCATCTTGACCCTGCCGTCTTGGATGATCTGCCTGAATCCTGTGGTGTTTATATGTTTTATGGAACAAACGACCAGTTGCTATACATCAACAAGAGCAGCAACATACGTAAAAGTATTTACTCCTTCTTTTCCAAAGGCATTAGGCACAGCAACGAAGCCGCATTAGCACAACAATTGCAGCAAATAGCGCATATTGAAACAGTCAGTGAATTAGGTGCACTCTTAACCGAAACCCGCCTGATGAAAGAACACCAACACCTGCATACAACTCGAACCGCAAAGCGCAATGACCTTTGTACCTGGCAAATGGAAGAAAGCGATAACGGCACACTTATTCCCAAACTTAAATACTCACGAGATCTAGACTTTGGTGGAATAAAAAACCTCTATGGTCTTTTCCCCAATGGCAAAGTTGCTACAAAAGCACTGCGCAGCCTCGCTGACGCACATCTGCTTTGCCATAATTTGCTCGGACTAGAAACACAACCCATGGGCAAACCCTGCAAAGCCTTTCATTCAAAAAACTGTTTAGGTGCATGCATTGGTGTTGAACCCATTGCCAGTCATAATGCCAGACTCAAAGCTGCTTTATTCAAGTCACAGGTTCAAGCATGGCCTTTCAACGGGCTAATTGGTGTAAAAGAAATTGCGCCATTGGGTGCCCGAATTGATATTCACCTGATTGAAAATTGGTGCTATTTAGGGACGATTGCTAATATAAATGAATTAGACATGCAGTCTATTAAACACTGCAAAGCATCATTTGATATTGATGTTTATAAAGCACTAAGCAAACAAATCGGCTCGGGAAAGCTGGATATTGTTTATTTAGATAAAATCACAGCAAACTAATTTTTAAAACGACAAGCCAAATGATAGACAATACATCAGTCAACTTCTTCGATACCCAGTTTCAAAGGCAAATACAACAACAGGAATTCGCGCTGAATCAATTCGAGCAAACAGCACTTGAATTCATTACTGGTGATGTTCTGGACTTAGGGTGTGGCCTAGGTAATTTAAGCGTAGAAATGGCACTGCGTGGGCATTCTGTGGTTGCTGTCGATGCTAGCCAATCAGCCATTGAACACATAGCTAAAATAGCCACCGAAAAACATCTCCCAATTGAAACGATAAAAGCTGATTTAGCTACATTCCATATCCCGCAAAAATTCGACTCCATAGTGGCTATTGGCCTGCTGATGTTTTTTCCAAAAACACGTGCACTCGAAATGCTATCGGATATTCAAAGTAACGTTCTGCCAGGAGGAGTAGCAGTTATCAACGTACTTACTGCTGGAACTGATTACACGGCTATGTTTCATCCGGGTCATTATTACCTGTTTACTCGTGAAGAACTTGAAAAGCATTTTAATGGATGGAAAATTAGATTTAGGGCTGAACACACTTTTCCAGCACCCGATAATACAAAGAAGGAATTTATTACGATTGTTGCAGAGAAACTAGCTTAACTGAGAAGTAAAGCTCGGAGTTACAGTTGCAAAACGTGAAGCCTAAGATCAAAACACGATTTTCTTGTTTAATCACTTGAATGCTCATCAAGCTCAGTGAAGTTTTTCCCGCATTTTGGATGAATTCACAAAAATCTCTATACTTTCTTCAGTTGAATCTTTAACGCCTTTTAGCGTTGCATTGCCAACCTTGCTACGCGCTCGGGTTTGCTGAGAATGGAAGTCACGAATCTTCTTGATGATAGCGTTACCAAAATCTTCTGCGTCCTGGGTCACATAGCCAATCAAATGCTGAAAAACCTGATGACTGGACAAACGATTATTCTGCGAGGCATTTTCTAGATCAGATTCTTGATGCATGTCTGAATCGATAAGTGAATCTGAATGCAATACCGTCACGCCCTCATCACCGCATACAGGACAAGAAAGTTTATCTTGAGTATGTTGCTTCTCGAACTCTTCGTTTGAGGTAAACCACCCTTCAAACTGATGGTCATTTTCGCAAATAAGTTTGTAAATGATCATGAGGTGAATCAGTCAATTTAATTATTTGTATGTGGTGCCCGGAGCCGGAATCGAACCGGCACGCCGGATTAGGGCGAGGGATTTTAAGTCCCTTGTGTCTACCAATTTCACCATCCGGGCGGATGGATGGAGGCGGGGGTCGGAATCGAACCGGCGTCCACGGCTTTGCAGGCCGCTGCATAACCACTCTGCCACCCCGCCGTAACTCTAATACACATTGTTAATACTGTGTTCATTACAGCTTTACGGCTTACTACTGTATCAGCTCGATGCAAACCGAGTTGATATTTTTTAAACTAAAAGGGGAAAGCTACTGCTTTCCCCTATAATCTGGAGCGGGAAACGAGGCTCGAACTCGCGACCCCAACCTTGGCAAGGTTGTGCTCTACCACTGAGCTATTCCCGCTTGATGAAAGATCGCTATTTTAAATATTCTACGGATATTGTCAACCCACATTTTGATTTAAATTCTATTACGCACTTGTGGGAGAGCCATTTTCAGGTAATAACCCATTGACCATAAAGTTAATATTGCGGCGATGTAAATTAACCATGTTCCTAGCATTTGTGCGTTAATTTGTTGAAAAAAGCTGTCGTGATAGAGCAACAGGAAAATTGCGATCATCTGAACCGCAGTTTTTATTTTGCCGATAAATGAAACTGCAACACTCTTACTTGCACCAATCTGGGCCATCCATTCTCTTAAAGCAGATATGGTAATTTCTCGACCAATGATAATCAGAGCGATCATGGCATCTACGCGATTAAGTTTAACCAATACAAGCAAAGCAGCCGCCACCATGAGCTTGTCGGCGACAGGATCTAGAAATGCACCAAATGCGGACGTTTGATTCAGGGTACGTGCAAGATAGCCGTCCAGCCAGTCAGTCACTGCGGCTATGGCAAATATTCCCGCTGCGATTAAATTGGCATCATGCGGTGTCATCCAGTGCTGCGGAAGATAATAGATGGCAACAAAAAGGGGAATCAGCAGGATTCTTAACCAGGTTAAGATATTGGGTATATTAAGTGGCATAAATTTTATATTGCAGTTGCTTTTTCCGCACTGGGTTATTTTAATGAAATTCCTGGTAAATCTTTTCAGCCAATTGGTGGCTGATACCTTCTACCTGAGCGAGATCATCTACGCTCGCAGTTTTAACACCACTTAAACCACCAAACCGGGCCAATAGCTTTTGTCTGCGTTTTGCTCCTACTCCTCCTATTTGCTCAAGGGAAGAATTAGTACGGGCTTTACCGCGCTTAGCACGATGACCGCTGATTGCAAATCGATGGGCTTCATCGCGAATCTGCTGTATTAAGTGCAAACCAATGTGATCCTTAGGCAATTGTAGCGTTTTTTCACCGTCCGGGAAAATGAGTTGCTCCAATCCAGGTTTACGCGCTTCGCCTTTTGCTACACCAATAAGATAAATATCACTCAATCCAACCTCTTCCAGTACGCTCTTGGCGATACTGATTTGCCCCTTGCCACCATCAATTAAAATGAGGTCAGGCATTTTGCCGTCACCAGCTGCAATTTTCTTGTAACGCCTATTCAACACATCACGCATAGCTGCGTAATCGTCGCCAGGCGTGATTCCCGTTATGTTATAGCGCCGATACTCTCCATTTTGCATCGCAAAACGGTCATAAACTACGCAGGAAGCTATCGTGGCCTCACCCATGGTATGGCTGATATCGAAACACTCGATGCGTTGCACCGTAGAGGGAAAAGCTAAAGCATTTTGCAATGCCTCCAGCCGAGCTTCTTGCGTCACTTTCTGGTTAACTCTTTGCTCCAACGCAATACGCGCATTTTCAGTAGCCATGGTCAACCAGACCCGTCTTTCGCCAGTTAAGTTGGATTTTATTTGAATTTTACGATTTGCCTGCTCACTCAATAGTGATTCGATCGCCATTTTATCAATGTTTTCATTAACGAGGATAAGTGAAGGCACCGGTCTGTTCAGGTAGTGCTGGCTTAAAAATGCCTCGAGCGCAGCTGCCGCATCGTAATCTTCTGCATTAATTGGAAAAAAACTTTTATCGCCAAGATGTCGTCCACCCCGGATCATCACGAGGTTGACGCAAATCAAGCCGCTCTGAACAATGCAAGCAACTATGTCGGCATCTGACTGCTTCTCACTGCTGACAAATTGCTTTTCCTGAATTGTACCCAGGGCCTGGATTTGGTCACGGTACATAGCTGCTTCTTCATACTGCATATGCTCAGCTGCGGTTTGCATCTTGCTATTTAAGGTGCTGATTACCTCTGACTCCTTGCCTTCAAGGAATAACTGAGCATTTTTTATGTCATTTTGATAAGCAGTAGCGTCGATCAAACCTACACAGGGCGCTGTACACCGCTTGATCTGGTGAAGCAGGCAGGGTCTGGATCGATTGCTGAATACACTATCTTCACAAGTGCGAATTCGAAATACCTTTTGCAGTAATTGCATGCTTTGACGCACCGCCCATGCATTGGGGAATGGGCCGAAATAATGATTTTTTTTGTCTAATGCGCCGCGATGAAAACCTAACCGGGGAAAAACATGACCGGTTAACATCACATAAGGATATGATTTATCGTCACGAAACAGTATGTTATAACGTGGAGCTAAAGCTTTAATGAGGTTATTTTCAAGAACCAGCGCTTCAGACTCAGAACGGGTAACAGTGGTTTCAATCTGGGCTATTTTCTTCACCATCAGAGAAATGCGTGGAGAAAGATCGCTTTTCTGAAAGTATGAAGTAACACGTTTTTTTAAATCTTTGGCTTTACCCACATACAAAACCTCCCCTGTTTCATTTAACATGCGATAAACGCCAGGAAGGTTGGGGATATTATCTAAATAATTTTTTATATCAAATTGTTGCAATTTTAACTTAATGTAAATACTATTATTTTATACAGGCAATCTGCAGATTATTCATCATCCAGCAGTTTGCCACCAATGGCCCAATTTTCGTCAGGCAATTCATCAAACGCAATGTAAGTATATGATTTAGGCTTTTTAGCAATCCGTTCAAGCGTATCTGTAATTTCTTCAGCAATCTTCTTTTTTTGTTCACGGGTCAAGCTACCCGCTATGCGTATATTCACGTAAGGCATCAGGTATCCCTCTTTAGGTGATCGGAAATACTTTCAAAAACAGACTGAAACATCTCAGGGGTTAAACGCCTGGTTTGCGTATTGTAACGGCTACAATGGTAACTATCATATAAGGTTAATCCATGTGGTAATACATGTTTTGCACCGTGGGCGAATGCAAAATCCTTAACCTTTAAACCCAGCGCCATCAAAATCGCTTTATGAGCTATCGCCCCTAAAGCGAGCAAAACCGTACCCTTAGATAGTGAATTGATTTCACTGGTCAAATATTGGTTGCATTGCTTTATTTCCAGTGTTTCTGGTTTGTTTTGTGGGGGCAGACATTTGACAGCATTGGTAATACGGCACTCTTTTAGTTTCAATCCATCATTGACATCTATAGATGTGGGGCGAGTGGCATATCCAAACTTATGGAGTGTTTCGTATAATAAAATACCTGCATGGTCGCCCGTAAACGGTCTTCCGGTGCGGTTGGCACCATTCAACCCGGGTGCCAGACCAACGACCAGTAATGTGGGATTTTTGTCCCCGAAAGACGGAACAGGTTTGGCAAAATAATCCGGATTGGCCAGCTTTACCTCATCCAGGAATGTGGCCAGGCGTGGGCATTGTCGACAGGCACCTGAGAATGTTACTTCCATTTAGCATTGCCCTGTATTAATTGATAGGGTGTATCGCGATAGTAGCTATAAAAGGCTGATTAATTTGCACGGCAATTTCTGGCTGCAAAGTAACATGATCAATATCGAATTGATCATGCAGTAGTTTTCGCATATCGATTAGTATGTTTTGCCAAGAATCAAGTTCTGCAAGTTCAAGGTGGGCTGAGAGAGCTATCTGACCGGATGAAAGATTCCAAATATGCAGGTCATGCACGGATACTACCCCGGTCATTTTCGCCATTTCATTACCCACCTCTTCCAGTCGAAGGTTCAGAGGGACACCTTCCATTAAAACATGCAGGGCCTCCCGCAGCAGATTCAATGTTGAAAACAGTATCAAACCAGCCACTACGAGAGATAATATGGCATCTATTGGCATCCAGCCGGTGAAGAAAATAACTGCACCAGCTATCAACGCGGCTACAGATCCAAGTAAATCCCCCAGCACATGCAGCAATGCTGCGCGAGAATTGATTGAATGCTGGCTGCTGCTGAGTACAAATGCCACCACCACATTCACACCCAAACCTATTGCTGCGATAATCATCACCGCACCACCCGCTACAGGGTGTGGAACATTCAATCTAATAACAGCTTCTACGACAATACCGATTATGACCGCTAGCATGAGCGCGCTATTTACCAGAGCTGCAATTACTTCCGCCCTGACAAATCCATAGGAATGACGCAGTGATGGAGGCCGTTTTGCGATCCAGGCAGCAAATGCTGCCAATCCAAGGGCAAAGGAATCAGAAAACATGTGCCCAGCATCACTGATCAACGCCAGGGATCCAGACCATACACCGCCCAACGCTTCAACTATGGCGAAGCCAAACGTTATGATTAACGCCCAACGCAGGTGTGCCCCGCCATCTCCATGGTGATGGTGGTGGCCATGCTCACTACTATGATTATGAGTGCCATGATCCTCATCAAGAGGATCATGGTGAGGATTAGAGATCGCCACAGGAATCTGGCTCCCGTTGTTTCAGTGGCAGGTCACCACTGCGAAAGCCAATACCGGCAATAGCATGTACAGCATTTACATAATGCTCTTGTTCATGCAATTTCACTAACGAATCGGGGTGGGGCTTACCGTGCATACGTACCAGGCGAGTAAGGCTGACTGGAGGCACATTCCAGTGCAGATTTGCCAGCAATTCATCTGCCGAATCGGGCCTGTTACATACCAGGACCATATCGCACCCTGCTTCTAATGCGGCTTTTGCTCGATCGACGATACCGCCCGCCACACTGGCCCCTTCCATGCTCAAATCATCACTAAAAACCGTACCGTCAAAGCGTAATTCATTACGCAGAATATCTTTCAGCCAAAATTTTGAAAATCCTGCAGGACGTTTGTCCACTTTGGGATAAATAACATGAGCAGGCATAATCCCTGTTAACCCAAAATTGATCATCTGCTTGAAAGGTACCAGGTCATTCAATTCGATATCGGCAAATTCCCGATCATCGATTGGTATTTCAAGGTGCGAATCTGCCTTGATGTAGCCATGCCCTGGAAAATGTTTACCTACGCTTGCCATGCCTGCTTCCTTGAGCCCCAAAACAAGACTGTGTGCCAATTCTGCAATAGCCTGTTTATTAAGGTGGAATGCACGATCACCAATTACCCCGCTTTGGCCGTAATCCATATCCAGTACAGGTGTAAAGCTAAAGTCCACTCCACAAGCGCGAAGTTCTGCGGCAAGGACATAACCAGTTTGCTGTGCCAACTGGCGTGCTTTATGAGGATGTTCATCCCATATTCGCCCAAATTCGCGCATGGGAGGTATTCGGGTAAAACCCGCCTTGCAACGCTGTACCCTGCCACCTTCCTGATCAACACCGATTAATAACGGTGGATTTCTAACTGAATGTATTTCTTGCGTTATTTTCGTCAACTGTGCGGGAGATTCATAATTTCGACTGAAAAGGATAACGCCGCCTGTCAATGGATGCAAAAGTCTTTTGCGATCTTCTTCGGTTAATTCTGTACCGAGAACATCCAGCATAACTGGCCCTAGAGACATACTCCCTCCAATATCACAAAGGCGCAGGCCATTTCCTTTTCATCACTCAGGGACAGATGGTGTTTCTGGATGCCATGGGTTTCAAGCAGGTTTGTCACTAACGGGTCTAAATGAAAGTCTGGCTTTCCCAGATGATTATGAATCACGCTGATATTTTGCAATGACACCGGGTGACGTAAACCTGTACCCATTGCCTTTGCGAACGCTTCCTTTGCGGCAAAGCGCTTAGCCAAAAGATTGGCACGATTTTTACTGCTTTCGTAAGCCAACCACTCATTCGGAGCCAGAATACGGCGAGCAAAGCTGTCCCCATATTTTTGCAGGAGCGTACGCATGCGCTCAACGGCTACAATATCTGACCCGATTCCGTAAATCATTATTAAGTACGCGCTGCCAGCATAAGTGACTTCATTTCTTTTACGGCACTGTCCCAGCCAACAAAAAGCGCATGCGCAACAATAGCGTGACCAATATTCAGTTCCCGTACATCCGCTATAGCGGCAATCTTTTGTACATTATGATAATGCAGGCCATGGCCAGCATTTACGCACAATCCTAAAGCTGTGCCGTAAATCACCGAGTCTTTAATTTTGTCATATTCTATTTGTTCCGCTTCTGCGCTGGTTGTATCCGCATAATGACCAGTGTGAATTTCAACGACAGGCGCTCCCGCCTCTTTAGAGGCATCCATCTGCGCCTTATCCGCATTAATAAACAGTGAAACTCTGATCCCTGCATCGCCCAGCACACTACAGGCATGCCTCACTTTATCAAAATGATTCACTACATCAAGACCACCTTCTGTGGTGAGTTCCTGGCGGCGTTCAGGCACCAGACAAACGTCTTGAGGGTTAACACGCAATGCAATCTTCAACATTTCATCGGTTACGGCCATTTCCAGATTCATTCGGGTTTGCAGTAATTCCCGCAAAATATCCACGTCACGATCCTGTATGTGCCGACGATCTTCTCGCAAATGCAGCGTAATGGCGTCCGCACCAGCTGATTCAGCAGCTAACGCCGCTTGGACGGGACTAGGATAGCGAGTACCACGTGCTTGCCTTAAAGTTGCTATATGGTCAATGTTAACGCCAAGTTGAATCATGATTGTTGCATGTCCTTCAATAGTTGCCGTGTGTGCAGGGTCTGGTCACCCAAGTAATGATTAATAAGCGTACGCATAAGCGTCTTGCTTTGCTGCAAAGTGAGAGGATCCCGATAATTGTCCGCAGCCATATCCAGCAGTGTTTTACCCGATAATTGTACACCGATTTGGTGGCTATTCCTGCCTTCAGCAACAACCGGGCCATATTCAATTTGATAGTGATACTCTCTGTCGGGAACGATAGACTCACCCGATGATACGTCATTAACAAAGGTGAGTGCATAACCCAATTCTTGCAATAGCCTTATTTCAAAACGCCTTAATACTGCGGCATAATCCCGTTGACTGGCAAGAGATTGCAATGTTTCCTGATAATACATAAATAAATTTTCGTGGGGATCATCGCGATGGAGTAACTTCAGCATCAGTTCATTCAAGTAAAACCCGCAGAGCAATGCCATCCCTTGCAATTGCGGCTGCCCTCCTTGCCATTCAGCACTGTGCAAGGTTTTAAGTTCGGCCTTTCCAAACCAGTTTAACTGCAATGGCTGAAAAGCCATCAGCAATCCCCTCACAGCAGATTTTGGACGGCGAGCACCACGCGCAACAATTGCTAACCGCCCAAAATTACGGCTGAAAACTTCAACAATCAGGCTGGTTTCTCTAAAAGGATAACTATGCAAAACATAAGCTGGCTGGGCTTCTTGCTGGGATTTTTGTGTATTACCCATTTAACTCGATTTCCGGGATTTAATCGGTCGTAGCTGCAGCTTGTTTAAGCTGAAGGGTGCTGGGGAGTGATTCTGCCAATAAAAGGGAAAAATTACCCGATTAAAGCAGGTGAAGCAGGCATACGTATATAGCGCCAAACCGGAATAAAGGACTCTAAGCCATTTTATGAAGATCAGTAAAAAAATCATAGTATTAACAATACAATCTAGCAAAAAAAATTGCCAAATTCATTCTAAAGACAATGACTGCTTACTCATAACCCAGGCTTTTGAGCGCACGTTCATCATCAGCCCACCCACCTTTTACTTTTACCCATATTTCCAGGTAAACTTTACCATCAAACAGCTTTTCCATATCCAAACGTGCCTGAGTAGCAATTCCCTTTAGCTTTTCACCACCCTTACCAATAACAATGGCCTTTTGTCCTGCTTTATCAACGATAATGGCAGCATGAATACGGCGAAGCTTGCCATCCATCTCAAACTTTTCAATTTCAACCGTTGTTGAATAAGGAATTTCTTCACCCAAGGAGCGAAAGAGCTTCTCCCGAATGATTTCAGCAACCAGAAACCGCTCACTTCGATCTGTTATTTCATCTTCACCGAAGAGCGGTTGCGCAACAGGCAAATGACTCGATATTTCTTTCAACAGATCAGGCAGGCCCGTACTTTGCTGGGCACTGACGGGAATAATGGCTGTAAACGGAAACAATTCTGCCATTTTCTCAATAAATGGCAACAGCATGTTTTTTTCTTCAATCGTATCTACTTTATTGATAATAAGTAAAACTGGTCGATTTTGAGGCAGTAATTTAATAACCTGCTTGTCCTTATCACTAAAGCGCAAAGCTTCGATCACAAACAGAACCACATCCACATCATTCAATACTTGCGTCACAGTGCGATTCATGGAGCGATTCAATGCGTTTTGATGCTGCAACTGGAATCCAGGCGTGTCAACAAAAATAAACTGCGATTCAGGGGTAGTGTGTATTCCGGTAATGCGGTGTCTGGTTGTCTGCGCCTTGCGAGAAGTAATACTGATTTTCTGGCCAATCAGGTGATTCAGGAGCGTAGATTTGCCAACGTTTGGTCGACCAACGATGGCAATGTAACCGGTGCGAAATTCTGGAGTATCCATAGGAATTATATTGGCAAGTAAAGTTTCAAAAACAAGCTGTTATGCTTGATTGGCAAGGCTAAGCAGTTCAAAAGCCTGTTTAGCTGCGAGTTGTTCTGCACTACGCCTGCTCGTCCCTTCGCCTTGAGAGCGAATATTTAATTCAGGAATAACACATTCCACTTCAAAATACTGGTCATGCGCTTCACCACGGATGGCAGCGACAACATATTGAGGCAATGCAATTTTGCGCCCTTGCAAGTATTCTTGCAGTAGCGTTTTAGGATCTTTACCCATACGTGTCAGATCCAGATTTTTCAGCAAAGGCGTGTAAAGCTTTCCAATTACTTGCGTTGCTGAATCAAAATCACTATCCAGAAACACTGCACCAAAAATAGCTTCAAGCGCATCGGCCAGGATAGATGGGCGACGAAAGCCACCACTTTTCAACTCCCCTTCACCAAGCAATATATGCTCCCCAAGCTTGAAAGACTCGGCTATTTCAAAGAGCGTCTGCTGATTCACCAAGTGAGCACGCATACGACTCAAATCGCCTTCTGACAAGCGAGGAAATTCCTGATACAGTCGATTTGCAATGGCGCAATTTAAAATACTGTCACCCAAAAATTCTAATCGCTCATTATTGGGTGTTCCATAACTGCGATGTGTCAATGCCTGCTTTAATAACGCAGGTGATTTAAAATCATAACCAAGGTGATGCAATAGTCTGGCGTTGCTCATTTGCAATTGTGCAGATGGATCAGATATCTGCTCCCTTCAGTGATTTAGAACGTGATTTACTGGTTGTTGCGGTAAAATCCATATACGCACTCAAGTTGCCAAAGAGGGGAGTTTTGACTGAGTATTGCGCTATAACCACTGTTTCTCCCCCATCTTTAGAAATTTCCAGGTCATCGCCTTTTACAGCTGTAATATTGTCAATGACTGCACGCCTGTCAAAAGAGTTGCGAACCTCTTTCACTGACATATTCTGTACTTCAGAATCATTACTCATCGCGGTAATGACTTTTTTGACTGAAAAGAATTCAATATAAGCAGGAACAATTTTCATACCAATCAAAGCAACAAAAAATAACATGCCTGCTACCAGCAACATGCCCACAAAAGTGATCCCTTTTTGTTTTTTCATCATGAACTCATTCCTCTGTTAATTGATTTTTGTACCAATACGTTTGAAGTGATCAAAATTCCACCATACCAAAAATGCTTTTCCCACAATATTTTTGTCCGGTACAAAACCCCAGTAGCGACTATCGTTACTTCTGTCCCGGTTGTCTCCCATCATGAAATAATGGCCCTGAGGAATTGTGCAGGTAAATTCATTCTGTTTATATACGCAATTTTCTCTGCCGGGAAAATCTTCCACTTGTGATGGATAATATGTATTTTGTTCCGGCTGTACAATTATCTCATGATTATGCTTGCCTAAAGACTCGTTGTAACGGGCGGTTGTCGCATAGTTCAAGCCGCTCTCAATGTAACTGTATTCACCGGTGCTGATAGTTTTAATCTTTTCACCGTTGATCGTAAGCTGCTTATCCTGATAAGTGATTTTATCACCAGGAACACCGACAACGCGCTTGATGTAGTCAACCCCTGGATCTTTTGGATATCGAAATACCATCACATCGCCTTTTTCAGGGTTTCCTATTTCAACAATTTTCTTATTGATAATTGGAATACGGATACCATAATCAAATTTGTTCACGAGAATGAAGTCGCCAACCAGCAAAGTTGGAATCATCGAACCAGATGGAATCTTGAATGGCTCCACAAGGAATGAACGCAGACAAAAGACAATCAATATAACCGGAAAAAAGCTCTTTGAGTACTCTACCCACCAAGGTTCTTTAACTCCTTCAGGTCTGCCCTTCCCCGTTACGAAATGATCCAGAAGCCACACGCTTCCCGTCAAGAGCAGCGCGATAAACATGAAAAGTGCAAAATTCATTCTTTCTCCGTTTTACTGTTAATCTATCTTTAAAATAGCCAGGAATGCTTCTTGCGGGATTTCTACATTACCCACTTGTTTCATGCGTTTCTTACCAGCTTTTTGTTTTTCCAGTAACTTGCGTTTGCGAGAGATATCGCCACCATAACATTTTGCCAAAACGTTTTTACGCAAAGCTTTCACGTTTTCTCTGGCTAGGATGTTTGCACCGATTGCTGCCTGTACAGCCACATCATACATTTGGCGAGGAATTAATTCGCGCATTTTGGCGGCTAATTCACGCCCGCGACGCTGGGATGTATTGCGGTGAACAATTAATGACAATGCGTCTACTTTCTCACTATTTACGAGAATATCAAGTTTAACGAGATCTGATGCTCGAAATTCTTTAAATTCATAATCCAGGGAAGCATAACCTCGGCTGACTGATTTCAATTTATCAAAGAAATCCATCACCACTTCGTTCATTGGCATTTCGTAGCTCAGCATAACTTGCCTGCCCATGTATTGCATATTACGCTGCATACCACGCTTTTCAGTACACAGTGTGATTACTGCACCGACATAATCCTGCGGTACCAAAATAGTAGCATTGATAATAGGTTCTCGAATTTCTTCAATTTTAGATAAGTCAGGCAGTCGGGAAGGATTTTCAATTTCGATTACTTCGCCATCTTTCATCAATATCTGATAAATCACCGTCGGCGCAGTAGTGATGAGATCCATGTCGTATTCGCGTTCAAGTCGTTCCTGCACAATATCCAGGTGCAACAATCCCAGGAATCCACAGCGAAAACCGAATCCCAGCGCCTGAGAAGTTTCAGGTTCGTACTGCAGGGATGCATCATTTAATTTCAGTTTTTCCAACGCATCACGCAATGCATCATAATCATGCGATTCGACTGGGTACAAGCCAGCGAACACCTGCGGCTGAATTTCTTTAAAGCCAGGTAAAGGTTCTGCAGCGGGATTATTTGCCAAAGTTACCGTATCACCAACTTTTGCAGAGTTTAATTCTTTGATACCCGCAATAATAAAACCTACATCACCAGCTGAAAGCTGAGCACGAGCCTTTGTTTTTGGGGTAAACACACCTACTTGTTCGCACAAATGAGTGGTTTGTGATGCCATTAGCAGAATTTTATCTTTAGGTTTCAACACGCCGTCTACTACCCGTACCAACATCACCACGCCAACATAATTATCAAACCAGGAATCAATAATTAGTGCTTTAAGAGGGGCATCTATATTCCCCTTAGGCGGTGGAATACGGCTAATAACCGCGTCAAGAATGTCTTCAACGCCCAAACCGCTTTTTGCACTGGCACGAACAGCATCCTGCGCATCAATACCGATAATATCTTCAATCTCAGCTATAACGCGTTCAGGTTCGGCAGAAGGCAAGTCAATTTTATTCAGAACAGCTACGACTTCAACGCCCTGCTCAATGGCTGTGTAACAGTTAGCCACGGTCTGAGCTTCCACGCCTTGTGAGGCATCCACAACCAGCAATGCTCCCTCACATGCCGCCAGTGAGCGCGACACCTCATAGGTAAAATCAACGTGTCCGGGTGTGTCGATCAAATTCAGCTGATAGACCTGCCCATCTCGAGCTTTGTATTCCAAAGCCGCAGTTTGCGCTTTAATGGTAATGCCACGTTCTCGTTCCAAATCCATAGAATCAAGTACTTGAGACTCCATTTCGCGGTCGCTCAAGCCTCCACACAGATGGATAATTCGGTCTGCCAGGGTGGATTTACCGTGGTCAATATGGGCAATAATGGAAAAATTACGGATATGTTTCATACTTCGCATCAAAAAAGGGCACATTAAGCGCCCTTAAATACTTAAGAAAAGGAGGATTTTAGCGGATTTTGGCAAAATAAGCATCAAGTGCTGTGCGATCGAGGAAATAATGACATATTTCCTCGTCGTTCGAGGTTAGCACTGGCACCAGATGCCCGTATTTTTCTTTCAGATTTGCATCACGATCGATATCAACAACTTCTATGTCAAACAAAAAGTCCGGTTGAATTTCTTCCAATTCAGCAATCATTTCATGACACAAATGGCAATCTTCGCGTCCAAACAAGGTCAAAACCGGCATAGGATTATTTACCATCCAGTTTTAAAGGCACATAGAGGGATGTATCTCCACGACGAACCAGCAGCGCAACACTACCACGCGATTCAAACTGAGAAACAATTTGAGAAAACTGTGCAATACTTTTCACATCGGTATTGTTGACAGCCAGAATGATATCGCCCCTGCGAATCCCTGCTCGAGCTGCAGGTCCTTGCGCATCCTCCACCAGCAATCCACTGGAAATTTGCAATTGCTGCTTTTGCTCAGGCGTCAGTTCACTGATAAAAAGTCCTAATTTACCAGGTGATTTCCCAGATTTTTCAGTACGCTTAGCCATTTTTTCAGCAGGTAATTCACTTAATACCAGTGACAAATCCTTTAAAGCACCTTTACGCCAAATTTGAACATTCACTTTCGCGCCTGGTTTGACAGCGCCAACTAGTCGGGGTAATTCACTGGAGCTCTGAACCGCTTTCCCATCAAATTTAAGGATAATGTCACTTGCCTGTAAACCGGCTTTATCTGCAGGGCTTCCTTTTTCTACATTAGCGATCAAGGCCCCCATAGGTTTACTCAAACCAAATGTGTCAGCCAATTCCTTGTTAACTTCCTGTATGACCACACCCAGCCAACCACGACTTACTTTGCCACTTATTTTAAGCTGGTTGCTGATATCCATAGCTACATTGATAGGTATGGCGAAAGACAGCCCCATGAAACCGCCTGTCCGGCTATAAATTTGCGAGTTGATACCGACTACTTCCCCTCTTAAATTAAACAAGGGGCCACCTGAATTACCAGGGTTAATTGCCACGTCTGTCTGAATGAACGGTACATAGTTCTCTTGGGGTAACGATCTCCCTTTGGCACTCACGATACCAGCCGTCACGCTATTTTCGAAACCAAAAGGGGAACCAATTGCTGCCACCCACTCTCCCACCTTAAGTTGCGCCGGATCGCCAAACGTCACTCTTGGCAGGTTGGTTGCATTTATTTTGATCAGAGCAACATCAGTACGTTTATCACTGCCAATAACTTTAGCCTTGAACTCTCTTTTATCGGTCAATTTGACAACCACTTCACTGGCATCATCCACCACATGGGCATTGGTTAAAATGTAACCGTCAGGACTGATAATAAATCCCGAACCGAGTGATTTGCTCTCAAAGTCCTGGGATGGCCCGCCATTCCCGCCCTGTGGTGGCATAAAGCGGCGGAAAAAATCAAAAAAAGGATCATCTTCCGACAAATTTGGGATTTGTGGGAACATGTTATTTCCATGCACAACTTGCGTAATACTGATATTCACAACGGCGGGACCTTGCTTCTCGACCAACTCAGTGAAATCCGGCAAATCTTTTGCGTGTAACGGAGTTGTAAAAGAAAGCAGAAAAACAAATACATACAACCAATTTTTCATTTTTTAGATTTCCTTAATAAAGTTAACAATTTTATCAGTAGAAATTTTGCGTAATATTACAGGCTGGAAATGACTATTTTTGCTTACAAAAGCGGTATAAGCGCGTATCCATGCATAACTAATTCCCAGTCCCACAACAGCACCAATGATGGCAAGCAAATCGCGTTGCGGTGCTGTTGAAGCAAGAGCATTACCCATTCCAGCACCTAACAGCACGAAGAGTATCGGCAGCAAATAAACAGCAAGTGAACCTTTCAGTACTGCGCCATCTTCTACCCCGATTACAACCGCATCACCAACTTGTGCTTCAATTGGATTCAAAGCTTTAAAAAAAGTTTTCTTTCCGCCAAAAAATTTAGTCAATGTAGATGTAGCACACCCTTTTTGTGGATCGCAGTGTCCGCACCCTGACAACCGTTGCGTTTCCACATAGGCGACTGAATTCTTTATTTCTACAATTACTGCTTCTGTTTCAAGCATTGCCAAGCCCTGTTAATCATTGTTTATGCTTGTTAGACATCGAAGTTGCTATTTGCTTAACCGTCACAGCAGGCACTTCACCAATAACGGTTATCTGGAAATCCGCCAATGAAGTGGCATAGACATTAAGCACACCCTGGCTAGCCAAACCTTGCATGGGATGCGCGATTCCTGAAAGTGGCTCAATAAATACGGATACGGTGGACAACCCATCAGAATAAACCAAATGAGATACAGGCATTTTTTTCCCTGGCATAGACCTTTTCAATTCGACAATTTTGTTGAAGCCAGGGAGCGGTTGTTTAATTTCCCAGCCAGTATCGTGAGCATTTGCATCCACTATGGTTGATTCATCCGTTTTCCACGTCAGTTTTTTCCAGGCAGGTTTTGGTTTGAACTGAGACTTATCTATTGGCCCACCTATGGTTAATTGAGTAAATGTAAACTGATCTATTGCTTCCCCATTGGTATTTAAAAGTGTTGCTTTTAATAACAAACCAGTTGCAATATCAGCCCAGTATTTATGCGAATAGCGAAGGTTATCTTTCGGCTCAAGAATAAGCGATTGGCAATCGAAGCCAGCAATTCTTTCTATCCCACCCAATTTAATCGTATAGTTCGCTGAAAGTTTACTGATATCTTTTGGCAGCAATGCGGGAAAGAATTTTCTGGTATGGCGTTTATCAACACGAACTGAATTACTTTCCGGTAGATAGCAAATGACTTCATCGTTGTTTCTAATGGTTTCTCTTGCCGGACCATTTAATGCTTCCAGTTTCTCATGCTCACCTGTTGCATCCACATGATGTGTGATTTTTGAGGTTTCAACCTGATTGCCATATTGATATACAAATGTGCCTGAATAGTTAAGTTCCCTTGCGGCAGCTTCTATTTTTTTCAGTACAGCGAAGGCATCAGGTTGAGAATTATCTGCTTGCACACTTCCAGCAATAACCGATAGGAATACAAACGCACCAACCAAATATCTCATCGGGCACTACCCTGCTCATTACTATATGTTACCAATGCAAATCCCGAGGCAGACTGAATGGGGGTTGCAGGGGAATACTCTTGATGCGCGTATAAATAATCATTCATATTACTATTTGATGTAGAAGCAACGAGGGCTTTGGCAGGTTGACTGGATGCAGAAGCCAAGTTACTTACCTCTTGATTATTAATACTTGAAAATTTCAACATGGCAAATGCAACTACGGCTACGGCAGCAAACGAAGCAGCTGCCGACCAGGCAATCATTTCACGTCGAGGGGGAGTTAGTTTGTGTGGTGCCAGAACAGTCGGTTCGTTTTCCAGCCGCGCAGAAATCTTTTCTGTTAAATCAGTCGAAAGCATCTGAGTCTGACGCAGACAATCTCCAATTTGATGATAAACAGCCCAACTTTCACTCAATTGATGATTATCTTTGAACTTTGCCAGTAATGCTTTGGCTTCATTTTCTTCTAATTCATTATCCATTAATGCTGAGATTTGGTCATTCATAACTCACCACCTTTTTTCTTTATTAGTGCCCAGTAAAGGGCGTAATTGTTCCGCAATTGTTTCACGTGCCCGGAAGATTCTGGAACGCACTGTCCCTATTGGACAGTTCATGACGCTGGCAATATCTTCATAACTCAGACCTTCAATTTCACGCAACGTGATCGCTGTACGGAGTTCTTCTGGCAGGCTGCTCATAGCGTTGTTTACTGTTATGGCAAGCTGCTTGGTCATCAACTCAGTTTCAGGCGTGTTGTTGTCTCTTAACAGTTCACCCTCTTCATAATTTTCAGCATCTTCACTGATAATTTCTGTAGAAGTTGGGGCACGCCTGCCTAAAGCGACAAGATAGTTTTTGGCTGTATTAATACCAATCCGATACAGCCAGGTATAAAACGCACTCTCACCCCGGAAGGATGGCAATGCGCGGTAAGCCTTGATAAACGTCTCTTGTGTCACGTCTTCAACTTCTGCTGGATCGCGAACAAAACGCGATAGCAATCTCCCCAGCTTGCGCTGGTATTTTACGACAAGCAATTCAAACGCATGCTTGTCGCCTTGTTGTACTCGCTCGACCAATACTTGATCGATTTCCCGATCACCCATGCGGGGTTTTTCCCTGAATTTTGTTTGTATGAATTAATAAGCACCCAAGCTACATATATATGCAACTTACGAATAGTATAGCTGCAAGGCGCTGATCAGGGAACGCATCCTTCTTACTAAGCTAAAGACAGCGGTAATAATTGATAGTTCACTTCTTTGAAATGAAATTTATAAAAATGCATTTCAAGGAGGATAAATAATTTAACCAGTACATGCCCGAGCATCCTTGTGTCTGATATGATTGATGCCACATGACTTATGGGAGTATTTTGTGTTTCGTTTTGACGTCATCATCATTGGTAGCGGACTGGCAGGTTTTACATTGGCGTTGCATCTGGCTGATCACCAGCGTGTTGCTCTGATTACCAAAAAAAACTTGCTGGATGGAGCCAGTAGCTGGGCGCAGGGCGGCATTGCAGCTGTTCTTGGGAACGGAGACTCTATTGATGAACACATTCACGATACAATTATTTCAGGTGCAGGATTATGCGATGAAAACGTCACGCGCTATGTTGCGGAGCATGGCAAAGAAGCCGTAAACTGGCTAATCAGCCAGGAAGTTCCCTTTACCAAAGATGAAACCAACCCGACCGGTTACCACCTGACTCGTGAAGGAGGGCACAGTCAACGCCGCATTATTCACGCAGCTGACGCAACTGGCCGAGCCATTCAGGAAACCCTTTCCGAAAAAATATTAGCTCACTCAAATATCACCGTATTTGAACAACATATTGCGATCGATCTCATCACCGGCAAAAAACTAGGGTTAGACGACAATCGCTGTTATGGTGTTTATGTACTGGATACAAGCACAGGTACCGTCAAAACATTTTCAGCTCAAAACACAATTTTGGCTACTGGTGGTGCGGGTAAAGTCTATCTCTACACCACGAACCCTGATGTAGCAGCTGGCGATGGCGTTGCCATGGGCTGGCGTGCGGGGTGCCGTGTCGCCAATATGGAATTCGTTCAATTTCATCCTACTTGCTTATACCATCCTCACGCCAAATCCTTTCTGATTACTGAAGCCGTTCGCGGTGAAGGTGGATTGTTAAAGTTACCGGATGGTAACCGTTTTATGCCAGACCATGATGAACGTGCTGAATTGGCCCCCCGGGATGTTGTTGCGCGTGCCATAGACTTTGAAATGAAAAAACGTGGTCTGGATTGTGTTTATCTGGATATATCCCATAAACCCGCTGATTTTCTGATCAGCCATTTCCCCAATATTTATGCGCGCTGCCTGGAGCTGGGAATTGATATTACCCGCGAACCCATTCCAGTGGTTCCGGCGGCTCACTACAGTTGTGGCGGCATAATGACGGACTTACAGGCCCGAACGGATATTACCAATCTTTACGCTGTAGGCGAAGTGGCACAAACAGGTCTTCACGGCGCCAACCGATTGGCGAGTAATTCCTTGCTGGAATGTATTGTTTTCGCAAAGGCTGCCGCTCAGGATATTTTAAATCAGGATAAAGTTTCTGAACAATTCCTGCCAGAGTGGGATGAAAGCCGTGTAACAGACGCAGACGAAGAAATTGTTATTGCGCACAACTGGGGCGAGTTGCGCCGTTTCATGTGGGATTATGTTGGTATTGTGCGAACTAACAAGCGGCTGCAACGCGCTCAGCACCGTATTAAATTACTGACTGAAGAGATTGATGAATATTACCAAAACTTTCGCGTAAGTAACGATTTAATCGAGTTACGTAACCTGGTATTAACAGCCGACCTGATTGTTCGTTGCGCTATGGCACGCCATGAAAGCCGTGGTCTGCATTTTAGCCGGGATTATCCAGCTATGTTGCCACACGCAGAAAATACGGTGTTGCAGCCTCAGATTTAAGAGCCTTTTTCAGGTGGAAATTGATTGCATTTCCACCTGAGCAGTACCCGCAACTGACGAAAATCTTCCCTATTGATAGCATCTGGAAAAATTACAACATGCTGTGCGAACCTTTTTTCAGCTGTTTTGAAATTGAGAACAGTCAGATAGGGAGCTACAAAACTTGTCCCCATTAATTCTGCCGTAATCCGATCACCTTGCTTGCTTTGAATTTCGCTGCGGCAATCAGAATCCACTTGTAACGCGACAATTGATTGAGGAAACGTAAGTAGAGCATCCCGCTGGAGATAAAAAGCTGCGCTAACTATCAATATCAAACTACCTGTCAGCTTAACCCAAAACGGTAAGGGCATAAGCCAAACCAGTAAAATACAAAAGCTATGCATAAACAGCAGCATCAGGGCAAGTATTCTGGACTGTTTTAAATTGATGTTCAGCATTGTCGCAGCAAAGACAATACGCGCCCGTTGTAACTTGCACTAACAGCATTTACGCCAGAAATCAACTCCCATAAGTCATTATCAGCTTCAGTTAGCAATTCAATAAAGGAAGCTTTTTCCAATTCCGAGAGGCTGGAATAATGATGCTCAATAAACCGCTCAAGCACAATATCGAGCTCCAGCAAGCCACGTCGACAACGCCAACGCAACCGGTTTAGTTCAATCGTCATACGCTGCGTTTGACCAGCAGTGATTTAATTTTACCAATTGCCAAGGTAGGGTTCAGTCCTTTGGGACATACATCAACACAATTCATAATAGTATGGCAACGAAACAGTCGATATGGATCTTCCAAGTAATCCAGACGTTCATTTGCTGCATGATCGCGAGTATCGGCAATAAAACGGTAAGACTGGAGTAGCGCAGCCGGCCCCAGAAACTTATCTGGATTCCACCAGAATGAAGGACATGAAGTCGTGCAACATGCGCACAAAATACACTCGTAAAGACCATCCAGCTCTTTTCTATCTTCCGGGCTTTGTAGACGCTCAATTTCCGGCTGAGGATCCTGGTTGATCAGATAGGGCTTGATTGCTCGATACTGTTTATAAAACTGACTGAGATCTACTACTAAATCACGAATGATTGGGACGCCTGGCAGCGGACGCAACACAACAGGCTCCTGCAAGCTTCCGAGTGGCGTAATGCAGGCCAGACCATTTCGACCATTAATATTGAGCGCATCTGAACCGCAGACTCCCTCTTTGCAAGAAGCGCGCATGCTCAATGTTTCATCTATGGTTTTAATCAGCAGAATGGCATCCAGCAACATCTTCCCCTCTGGGTCGATGTCCAGATCATAGTCCTGCATGTAGGGCTCTTGATCAGATTCCGGGTTGTAGCGGTAAATTGAGAAACGCATGCGATCTCCTAATAAACCCGAGGTTTTGGAATAAATGTTTCCACCGTTAATGGCTTCAGTCGCACCGGTTTATAGTCCATGCGTCGACCCTCTTTGAAATACAAAGAATGCTTCAACCATTTATCATCATCGCGTTCAGGGAAATCAATTCGCGAATGCGCCCCCCTGCTCTCCTGGCGTGCTTCTGCAGAAATAATCGTCGCCAACGCGATTTCCATCATATTTTCCAGTTCCAGAGCTTCGATACGAGCCGTATTGAAAACTTTACTTTGATCATGCAACACAGCATGCTGAAGTCTTTCATGTAAGGCTTTTATTTTGGTAATACCTTCTTTTAACACTTCACTAGTGCGAAAAACACCACAGTAATCTTCCATTACCTTTTGCATTGCTTCACGGATGGTATGAACACTCTCTCCATCACCGGTTTTTTCCCAACGCAGTAACCGTTGCAAAGCCGGTTCCATGGCATCAACAGGCATTTCTCTTGGATAGGGATTTTCTTGCAGGTATTCCAGCATATGATTACCTGCAGCACGACCAAAGACCAGAATATCCAGCAACGAATTGCCACCAAGCCGGTTTGCACCATGTACAGAAACGCATGCGCACTCGCCTACGGCATAAAGCCCAGGAACGGGTTCTTCAGGGCCAAACTGTGCAGGTGTAACTACTTGAGCAAAGCGGTTCGTCGGAATTCCTCCCATCATGTAATGGGCAGTAGGGAAAACAGGCACAAGGTTTTCAATAGGATCAACATGGGCAAAGCGCATAGCCAGATCGCGTATACCTGGCAAACGCTGCATAATCAGTTCTGCACCAAGATGGTCCATTTTCAATAAGATGTGGTCTTTATTCTTACCACAACCACGCCCCTCTCTGATTTCAGTGGCAATAGCCCTGCTCACCACATCCCTGCTGGCAAGATCTTTGGCATTGGGGGCATAGCGCTCCATAAAACGCTCGCCTTCGCTGTTCAACAGATAGCCGCCCTCTCCTCGTGCAGCTTCGGACATCAGGCTACCCACTTCTGCAATCCCGGTGGGATGGAACTGAAAGAACTCCATATCCTGCAAAGGGACACCAGCACGCAACGCCATTCCCAAACCATCGCCTGTATTAATTAAAGCGTTGGTTGAAGTGCGGAAAATTCTGGCTGCGCCACCGGTTGCCAGTAAAGTAGTACGGGCTTCAATCAATAAGGGTTCACCGGTCTCTATCTCAATTGCTAGCACACCTAACACATAACCGTCTTTATCTTTTATCAGGTCGATTGCATAGAATTCATCAAAAAAATGGGTTCTGGCGCGCATGTTTTGTTGGTATAGGGCATGCAGCATTGCATGGCCAGTTCGGTCCGCTGCGGCACAAGTTCGCGTTGCCTGTGACTTGCCGAATTCAATGGATTGACCACCAAAAGGGCGTTGATAGATTTTGCCGTTATCCAGGCGGGAAAATGGCACGCCATAATGTTCCAGTTCATATACCAACTGAGCCGCTGCCCGGCACATGTATTCAATCGCATCCTGATCACCCAGGTAATCCGAGCCTTTTATGGTGTCATACATATGCCAGTGCCAGTTATCTGGCGTGACATTTCCCAACGCGGCATTGATGCCACCCTGAGCAGCAACCGTATGAGATCGTGTAGGAAAAACCTTGGACACTACAGCTACCTGATAATCAGCATCGGACAACTGCAAAGCGGCGCGCAACCCTCCCCCGCCTGCACCAATCACCAATGCGTCAAATGTTCTCTTGGGGATATTCATGGAATTATTTTCCCCATAAAATTTGTACCGTCCAGATAAAATAAATAACAAGCGCGACAATAACGCTTCCATGCAGGATCAAACGGATTGCAGTCGAATGAACATAATCCATCAAAACATTGCGAATGCCCACCCAAGCGTGCAAATACAACGCTATAAAAGAAAGTAACGTGAAAAACCGCATCCAGACATGTGTAAAAAACGCATGCCAGCTGGTGAAACTTATGGGCATATTCAGAATAATGAAACCCAAAACGAATAGACTGTATATCAATAAAATAACAGCAGCTATACGTTGCATAAGCCAATCTCTCAACCCATATCGCGCACCACTGACTACACGGCTCACCACAGAAAAAACCCTAGTAGAAATGTTATAAACAAACTAAATATCATGATAAATTTCGCAGTTAAACGAGAATGGGTCAAAGAAATTCCCCAGTGAATATCCAAAAACAGATGACGCACACCAGCAAAAAGATGGTGAAAAAATCCCCATAGTAAAAATAATAAAATCAGTTTTAATATAGGGGTGTAATCAGAAACGCTGAAAAGTGCCTGAAATTGGTATTCAGATGCAAGAGAAAGTTCAAAGGCCCATAAAATACCAGGCACTAAAAGAAACAATAAGACGCCACTAAGCCGATGTAAAATAGAGACCAATCCAGTAACAGGCAATCTGATTTTTAAAAGATTCAGGTTTTTTGGTCGCTGTTTTATCATGCAAATTATTATAAAATTAGGCAAAGAGAAATACGTTAGTAAATTCGCAAGCTTGCAGTGAATTAAAACGTCTGTTAGCTTAGCATGCTAAGACATTATATCGCGTTCATCCCGGTCATGTATTCGTGCAACCCATCTAACTCAATTAATTAATTATGAACTCAATTTGGCAACAACATTTATTGAACTGCGGTGCCTCAATAGAAGCTAACTGTGTTGTTAACTTTGGCAATCCTATAAAAGAAATGGCATCCCTGCAATCGGGAGCCGTACTGATTGACTTATCAGACTTCGGACTGATCAGTTTTTCTGGAGAAGACTCGCAAATATTTCTCCAGGGACAGTTAACCAATGATATTCGTCAAGTCAATTCAGGTAAAAGCCAATATAGCAGTTACTGTACGCCAAAAGGCCGCATGTTAGCTAATTTCCTGATCTGGCAGAATGATGAGCATGGCTACATCATGCAATTGCCTGTTGAACTTCAGGAAAGCATACAAAAACGACTCAGTATGTTCGTTATGCGTTCCAAAGTAAAAGTAACTGATATCAGCGGTTTGTCTATTCGATTGGGCATTGCAGGCAGCAACGCCAAGGAGATATTGCAAAATCATTATGGGAACGTACCTGAAACTCCCCAGGAAGTGATACGCATCGGAGATGACACTATTATTAACCTGCCGGGTAATCGTTTTGAAATTATTACTATCCCGGAAAATGCAGCCAATTTATGGGATGCATTAAGTAAAATATGCACTCCTGTTGGGAGTGCTGCTTGGGAGTGGTATGAAATTCAGGCTGGAATCCCTCGCATTACCACTGCAACGCAAGAGCAATTTGTGCCACAAATGGTCAACTATGAAGTCATAGGCGGGGTTAATTTTCAGAAAGGCTGCTACCCAGGGCAAGAAATTGTTGCGAGAACACAATATTTAGGAAAATTAAAGCGCCGCATGTATTTAGCTCATCTCAATACAGGAGCACCTGCTGCGGGTGACGACCTGTTTAGTCCTGAGATGGAAGGACAAGCATCCGGAATGGTTGTTAACGTATTTCCTTCACCAAAAGGTGGATATGACCTTCTTGCCGTCATTCAAATCAGTAGCGCTGCAAGTGAAACCATTCACTGGAAGACCCTTGATGGCCCGGCACTTGAGCTTCAACAGCTACCTTACGCCCTTCCTTAAAGTTAATGTTGCATTATTACGTTTATTATCGTGTAGACCCAGACAACACGCCAACACTTGAAACTTTGGTATCCAGTATGCAGGCAAGGCTTAAATGCCAGACTGGCGTTATGGGTCGCACACTGAAAAAACGTGATGATCCACTGCTTTGGATGGAAATATACGAAAATGTAGAAAACCCGGACCACTTTGAGAAAGCCTTAATGCGTGAAGTGGACAAGTTTGAAATAGAAATCTTTCTTGTGCCTGGGACCAGCAGAAAAATGGAGTGCTTTAGCGACTAGTTTTGGGTTGGGCTGGAACAGCTAACTGTGGTTGGGGTAGCGGTTTTTCAGAAGGCGTTTTGTCAGAAAGCCCGGTTTGCTTTGATGAATCCAGAACCTGAAAAAAAACCTCGTCCTGCTTGACCATACCTAATTCAGAACGCGCACGTTCTTCAATGGCATCATATCCCTGTTTAAGGTCGCGCACTTCCGCATCCATGGAAGAATTGCGCGCCTGCAACTTCTGATTCGTCGCTTTTTGAGCCTTTAATTGCTGATCGACTTCCCATACCCGAAGCCAACTGCCTTTACCTAACCACAAAGAATATTGAAGCAAGGCAATCAAGGCAACAAGTATGAGCGTCAATAACCGCATATCAGCTTATTTGGTAAAACGCCCCACGGCCAGCATAGCTGGCGGAATCACCGAGTTCTTCTTCAATGCGCAACAACTGATTGTATTTTGCCATACGATCAGAACGACTTAATGAACCCGTCTTGATTTGCATAGCATTGGTTGCCACAGCCAAATCAGCAATAGTTGTATCTTCCGTTTCACCAGAGCGATGGGAAATTACCGATGTATAGCCTGAACGCTTAGCCATCTCAATCGCTTCAAAAGTTTCGGTTAATGTACCAATCTGGTTCACTTTGATCAGAATGGAATTGGCAACGCCTAATTTGATACCTTCACGCAGAATTTTTGAATTGGTTACAAACAGATCATCGCCAACTAACTGGATTGACTTGCCCAATTTGTCGGTCAGGATTTTCCAGCCATCCCAATCATCTTCAGCCATGCCATCTTCAATACTGATGATAGGATATTTATCTGCCCAGGCAGCCAGATAATCTGAAAATTGCGCGGAGGTCAACGCAAGGTTTTCTGATTCCAAATGGTATTTACCATCTTTATAAAATTCTGTGCTGGCACAATCAATACCGATCGCCACATCAGAACCAGGCAAATAGCCTGCTGCTTCGATAGCTTCAACAACCAGTTGCAAAGCGGATTCATTAGAAGGCAAGTTAGGAGCAAAACCACCTTCATCACCTACCGTAGTGGTCATATCACGTTTTTCAAGTATTTTTTTCAATGCATGGAACACTTCAGCACCACAACGCAGGGCTTCACGGAAGCTTGCCGCACCGACTGGAATGATCATGAATTCCTGCATGTCAATATTGTTATTGGCATGGGCTCCGCCATTGATGATGTTCATCATGGGCACTGGAAGCTGCATAGGGCCTGCACCCCCCAGATAGCGGTATAAAGGTAAACTGGATTCTTCAGCTGCCGCTTTTGCAACTGCCATGGATACCGCGAGTATTGCATTGGCTCCCAAACGGGACTTGTTCTCGGTACCATCCAGGTCCAACAAAGTACGATCAATAAAGCTCTGCTCTTCTGCATCCAGGCCAATAATCGCTTCGCAAATTTCAGTATTCACATATTCAACAGCTTGCAATACACCTTTACCGTTATAACGGTCTTTATCTCCATCACGCAGTTCCATGGCCTCTTTACTACCGGTAGAAGCACCAGACGGGACAGCCGCGCGGCCAATTACACCTGATTCAAGCAATACATCTGCTTCAACAGTAGGGTTTCCACGGGAATCGAGAATTTCACGGGCGATTACATCAACAATTGCACTCATTTCTTATTTTTCCTTTAAATCTTACACAACAACATAATGATATGAATTATTTATTAATAAATTCGGATTCTGCAAAACCTTGTTGCTTAACCAGTTCATCAAGCATTTTCAGTGTTTGCAAAAGACTGCGCATATTATTCAACGGCCAGGCATTCGGGCCATCGGATAACGCGACTTCCGGATTAGGGTGGGTTTCCATAAAAACACCAGAAACCCCACTGGCAATGGCAGCTCTTGCCAGAACGGGGACAAACTCACGCTGACCACCGCTCTTGGTGCCTTGCCCACCAGGCAATTGAACTGAATGCGTAGCATCAAACACGACCGGACAACCAGTTTCACGCATTACAGCCAGGGAGCGCATATCTGACACCAGATTATTATAGCCAAAAGATGCACCACGTTCGCAGACCATAATATTATTCTGGCTACTGGCTTCAAGGGCTTTATCTACAACATTTTTCATGTCCCAGGGCGCAAGAAACTGTCCCTTTTTGATATTCACTGGTTTGCCAGCACTGGCAACGGCATGAATAAAATCGGTTTGTCGGCAAAGAAAAGCGGGCGTCTGCAAAACATCGACCACTGAAGCTACCTGCTCAATTTCGCTTTCAGAATGTACATCGGTCAGAACCGGCACACCGATCTGCCGTTTCACCTCATCCAGAATCTTCAAACCTCCGTCCATTCCCAAACCACGAAACGACTTACCAGAACTTCTGTTGGCCTTATCGTACGAAGATTTGAAAATAAAGGGAATACCCAGGCTCAAACATATTTCTTTGAGTTCACCGGCCGTATCCAAAGCCAGTTGCTGAGATTCAATAACACACGGTCCCGCAATCAGGAAAAACGGATGATCCAGTCCGACTTCAAATCCACAAAGTTTCATACCGCATCCCCTGATTTATTTACCTGCGAGTCTGATTTGATCCCTTTAAGAGCAGCTTCAACAAAAGCCTTGAATAAGGGATGTCCATCACGAGGGGTAGAAGTAAATTCCGGATGAAATTGACACGCGATAAACCATGGGTGATCGGCTAGCTCGATCATTTCACACAAATCTTCAGAAGCAGACCTACCACTAACGATCAAGCCAGCCGCTTCCAGTTGTGGTAGCAGTGCATTGTTAACTTCGTATCGATGGCGATGACGCTCAACAACATGATCAGCACCATAAACCTTGCTGGCCAAAGATCCTGATTTCAGCATGGCTTTCTGCCCACCTAAACGCATCGTACCACCAAGATCAGACTTTGCATCTCTTGTTTCAAGCTTACCATCCTTATCTTGCCACTCACTGATAAGCGCCACTACTGGGTAAGGTGTTTCGGGGTCAAACTCAGTACTATGCGCTTTCAACATGCCCGCCTTATGTCGCGCATACTCAATCACGGCTAATTGCATCCCTAAGCAAATACCAAGATAGGGAATTTTGTTCTCACGAGCAAACTGGATCGCCTGAATTTTTCCTTCTACACCACGCTTACCAAAACCACCGGGTACCAGAATGGCATCCATTCCATTGAGACAATCTGTACCCTCTTTTTCGATATTTTCCGAATCAATGTAATTAATATTGATTTTACTGCGAGTGTGAATACCGGCATGAATCAACGCTTCTGAAAGAGATTTATAAGATTCAGTTAAATCCACATATTTCCCGACCAATGCGATGTTGACTTGCTGCTCAGGATGTTCCAAGGAATAAATCAAAGCTTCCCAGGTGCTTAAATTTGCTGGTGGCGGATTCAATTCCAGCTTCTTGCACACAATGTCATCCAGATGCTGCATGTGCAAAACACCGGGAATTTTGTATATGTTATCTACGTCATAGGCAGAAATCACTGCTTCTGGTTCGACATTGGTAAATAATGCGATTTTACGGCGCTCGTCATCCGGTAGCGGACGGTCTGCTCGGCACAGCAACACATCTGGCTGAATACCAATTTCACGAAGCTCTTTTACAGAATGTTGTGTTGGCTTGGTTTTAATTTCACCAGCAAACGCCAGATATGGCACCAATGTAAGGTGTATATAACAGGTGTTGTGACGACCGAGCTGCACACCCATCTGGCGAATCGCTTCAAGAAACGGCAATGATTCAATGTCACCAACCGTACCACCAATTTCCACCAGCGCGACTTCAGCATCACCAGCGCCAGCCTTGATAAAATTTTTGATTTCATCAGTGATATGTGGAATAACTTGAACCGTCCCGCCCAGATAATCACCACGGCGCTCTTTTTTAATCACACTTTCATAAATCTGACCCGTCGTGAAATTATTGCGCTTGCTCATTTTGGCGCTAATAAAACGCTCATAATGACCTAAATCCAGATCAGTTTCCGCACCATCCTCAGTGACAAACACTTCACCATGCTGAAAAGGGCTCATCGTTCCTGGATCCACATTAATATAGGGATCAAGTTTGAGCATAGTGACTTTAATGCCACGAGATTCAAGGATAGCGGCGAGTGAAGCAGATGCGATGCCTTTCCCCAGAGAAGAAACAACACCACCAGTTACGAATACATATTTGGTCATGAACTTATCGCGATCATAAGAATTGCATATTCTAGCTTAATTTGATGATTCAGTGAAGGATGAAAGCAGAAGTCTTGTTGGGAATTTTAGCCTTAGCTGGTTCATTTTTACATCAACTCACTAAAACAAGTAACCCTATAGGAGTACCCAATGTAACCATGAAGGAATATTCCGTAGTTTATTTAATACCTTTATGTCTACAATAAGCTTGCAAACAGAAATAAATATTGCCATAATAAGAATAATTCTCATTACTATGAACATGAAGGTGCTGCTGAATGACCACCCAAAAATTGTCTGCGCTTAAACCTGGTGAAACCGGCATCATTGCCGCTTTGAATACTGAAGAAGATCTTTACCATCGTCTTTCAGCACTAGGTTTCCGTATCGGAAAGAAAATCGACATCATTCGCGGTGCCCGATTCTCTGGTCCCTTGCACGTGCGCATAGGCACTACCGATGTCATGCTACGGAGAGTTGAAGCCAATAAAATTGATATTCAGCCTCTGCCTTAATAAATATCCCCTATGAAAAGAATTGCCCTTTTGGGTATGCCTAATACAGGCAAATCCACTTTCTTTAACCGTATCACGGGTGCATCTGCCAGAGTTGGCAACTGGCCCGGAATCACTGTTGATCTGCTAGGCGCAAAAGTGCTGCTTGGTGGAGAAATGGTTGAACTGGTAGATCTACCAGGTATTTACGACTTGCATGGATTTTCAGATGATGAGCAGGTTGTCAGGCACTTCCTGGAAAATAATGTCGTCGATCAGGTATTGATCATTCTGAACACGTCTCAAATAGAGCGGCAACTTTCCCTTGTATTGCAAATAAAGCAGTTAAATCTCCCCTCAATTCTGTTGTTAAACATGTCTGACGAAGCCAAAAAATTTGGCATTACCGTTGACACTAAAAAACTGTCTGAAATGCTGGAGATGCCTGTAGCATTGCTTAGCGCAAAATATGGCTTAGGTTATAAAGAAGCCTATCAAGCCATTACCAAAATTGTCAGCAGCAGCAAACCAGTCAAACTGGACAAAATCCGCGAAATGCTTTCGCAGGACGCTAAAATTGAATCCACAATGGAATCCGTGCTCAAAAGTGCCGTCCAGGTTCCTGTGCAAATGTCAGACAATCTGACTGCGCGCCTCGATAATGCTTTGTTACATCCTTGGCTGGGTTTACCTATCTTCTTCCTGGTGATGTTTTTGCTCTTCCAGGGAATCTTCTTTTTAGGCACGCCATTCCAGGAAGGTGTTGCCTGGATTTTAGGCAGTTTCAGGGAATATGCATTAGATCCGCTTTTTAGTGGTTTACCCGGCCCGATTAATGGCCTGCTGCTTGATGGTATTTACAATGGTGTAAGTACTGTAGCTGCCTTTGTGCCTATTATTATTTTGTTCTTCCTGTTTATGGCTATTGTGGAAGATACCGGCTATTTATCCCGAGCTGCTTTCCTGATGGATGCCTTGATGTCAAAACTGGGGCTGGATGGCCGCAGCTTTGTTATGATATTAATGGGATTTGGCTGCAATGTGCCTGCATTGATGGGTACCCGTGTGATGCGCTCTCGCCCTCTACGCTTGCTGTCCATGCTGGTGATTCCATTTTCGTTATGCTCTGCTCGTTTGCAGGTATTTATTTTTATCACCACAGCGCTATTTGCGCCAAAAGCAGCACCTTTGGTATTATTCAGTCTCTATTTATTCAGCTTTGGCACAGCATTACTTACTGCACTGATTTTCAAAGGGCGATTTAAGAATACCGAACCTTTTATTCTAGAATTGCCGCCCTATCGCTTCCCTACTATACGCCAGATGGTGCTACGCGGATGGCATGAGGTTCGTCATTTTCTGAATCGCGCCAGTAAATTTATTATTGCCGGTGTCGTACTGGTTTGGTTACTCACCCATTTTCCTTCTGATGTGGCACCTGCCAGCGCACAAACCTGGGCCGGTATGATTGGGCACTGGATGTCACCTATTCTGGATCCGCTGGGCATTAATCAGCAACTTGCCATCGCGCTGATTTTCGGTTTTGTTGCCAAGGAAATCGTCATTGGTTCACTGGCAGTAATCTACGGATTGGATGGCACAGCACTGATGGGGCAGATGGCACATCAACTGGATTGGGTTCAAGCTTATAGTTTCATGTTGTTTACCCTGATTTACACACCTTGCCTTTCAACCATCGCCACCATACGTAGCGAATCAAAAAGCTTGGGATTCACCGTGTTTTCTGTGGTGTGGCCTTTATGCTTAGCATGGATATTGAGCTTTGCTTTTTATCAGGGTGCCAGAGCGTTAGGTTATTAACCTGAAAAGTTAACCAATTTGGTAAAAAAATTGGCTAACAAAACCCTATTCAGACTTTTTTACCTGCAAGCAGCATCCAGGTTTCCACTACCGTATCAGGGTTGAGAGAAATACTTTCGATCCCTTCCTCGACAAGCCATTGCGCTAAATCCGGGTGATCAGAAGGCCCTTGACCGCAAATACCAATATATTTACCTGCCTTGGTACAAGCTTGAATGGCCTGGTGCAATAGTGCTTTTACTGCCGGATTGCGCTCATCAAAGCCCCCTGCAACCAGCCCGGAATCCCTGTCTATTCCCAATGTTAGCTGTGTAAGGTCGTTAGAACCTATCGAAAATCCATCAACATGCTTTAAAAATTCATCTGCCAAAATCACATTAGAAGGTATTTCGCACATCATAATCACTTTCAGGCCGTTCTCACCACGCTTCAATCCATATTCTTCGAGTAATCCAATCACTTGTTTAATTTCGTCGATAGTACGTACAAATGGCACCATAATCTGTAAATTGGTTAGTCCCATTTCCTCCCTTACCTGAAGCATAGCACGGCATTCCAGTTCAAAACATCCGCGGAAATCATCTGATATGTAGCGAGAAGCACCTCGAAACCCCAACATGGGATTTTCTTCCTTGGGTTCATAGAGATTACCGCCAATGAGATTGGAATACTCGTTGGACTTAAAATCTGACAACCTCACAATGACCGGCTTGGGCCAAAAAGCAGCAGCTAAAGTGGCCACCCCTTCGGCTATTTTATCAACGTAAAAACTAACTGGATTAGTGTAACCAGCACTTCGTTTTTCCACTGTTTCACGTAATTCTTCTGAAAGATCCGGATATTGAAGTAACGCTTTGGGGTGAATACCAATTGTTCTCGCAATGATAAACTCCAGGCGGGCCAACCCGATGCCTTCATTTGGCAGTGCTTGAAAATCAAAAGCGCGTTCAGGATTACCTACATTCATCATGATTTTAACTGGCGACTTAGGCATAGAATCTAGAGATAAATTAATAATCTCACTTTCCAGAATGCCTTCGTAAACGTACCCTGTATCTCCTTCAGCACAAGATACAGTCACTTCAGCGCCATCTTTTAGCTCTGACGTAGCATTTCCGCAGCCAACAACTGCAGGTATACCAAGCTCTCTTGCAATAATGGCTGCATGACAGGTTCGCCCACCTCGATTAGTAACAATAGCGGATGCCCGCTTCATGACTGGTTCCCAATCGGGATCTGTCATATCCGTTACCAGTACATCACCTGGTTGCACACGCTCCATCTCGCCAGTACCCATCACAATACGCACATTACCGCTTCCAATTTTCTGCCCAATACTTCGCCCCTCAATCAGCACTGTGGAACGCTGTTTGAGGTGATATCGTGTTAATGTTTTGGTGTTGGCTTGTGTAGTAACTGTTTCGGGGCGGGCTTGCACAATATAAAGCCCTCCATCTATACCATCTTTTGCCCATTCAATATCCATAGGGCGACCGTAATGTTTTTCAATAATAACGGCCTGTTGGGCTAGATCCAGTAAATCTATATCTGTCAGACAGAAATGGTTCCGTTCTGCTTCGGAGACATCGACCACCTTCACAGGGTCTTCAATTGAAGCGTCATTAGAGTAAATCATTTTGATGGCTTTTGAACCAAGCGTACGTTGAATGACTGCCTGTTTACCCGCTTCCAGCATAGGCTTATGCACGTAAAATTCATCCGGATTTACCGCACCCTGAACAACCATTTCACCCAAACCGAAAGAAGCAGTGATCAAAACAACATCCTGAAACCCGGATTCGGTGTCTAAAGTAAACATTACGCCACTGGCGCCAATATCACTGCGCACCATGCGCTGAACGCCCGCAGAAAGCGCCACTTCAGAATGAATAAAGCCTTTATGCACGCGGTACGAAATCGCTCTATCGTTATACAAAGAGGCGAATACCTTTCTGACCGCTAACAGCACGTTTTCTATACCGTTTATATTGAGGTAGGTTTCCTGCTGGCCAGCAAATGAGGCATCGGGCAAATCTTCTGCAGTGGCTGAAGAACGTACCGCAACTGATAACCCACCTTTACTCTCAGCCTGCATTTTATTAAAAGCTTCCTTTATTGAAGCTTCCAGATCTGGTTGCAATGGCGCCTCTACAATCCACTGGCGAATTTTTGCCCCCGTTTCTGCCAACTTTTTTATATCGCTGATATCTAATGTTTCAAGCGATGCATTAATTCGCTGTGTCAATCCATTATGTGTGAGAAAGTCACGAAACGCTTTGGCAGTAGTTGCGAAACCACCGGGAACACGAACTTGAGCATGCGAAAGCTGATTAATCATTTCGCCCAGGGAGGCATTTTTACCCCCAACAGTGCCAACATCATTCATCGATAATGTTTCAAACCAAGCTATATAATCTTTTTCCACAGAACACTCCATAACTAATTTGCAACATGTTTTGCCATCCAGCATACTCATATTGATATCACTATAGGTACTTTGAATGACAATCAAAAGAAATGTCTTTTATGTTTCTGACCGTACCGGCATTACTGCTGAACTGCTGGGCCGCACGCTTCTTAGCCAGTTTCAAGGGGCGGCATTTAATAAAACCACTTTACCCTTTATCGATACTGTTGAAAAGGCGCGAACTGCTTGCATAGAAATCAACCAGGCGTTTTCAGACCAAGGTGTCAGACCACTGGTTTTTAGCACCTTAATTAACCCCAATACTCGAAATGTCATTACAGCATGTAATGGGCTGGTACTGGATTTGTTTGAAATGTTTATACGGCCACTTGAAAAAGAGCTGGGTGAAGAATCTTCTCATGTTTTGGGCTTATCCCATGGCATCAGTGATCATGATGCCTATAACGACCGGATTGACGCAATCAACTTCACTTTAAATCATGATGATGGTATTACAACAGCTAACTTTGAATTGGCGGATATAATTCTGATTGGCGTCTCACGTTCAGGTAAAACCCCTACGTGTTTGTATCTGGCGATGCAATACGGGATTCGTGCAGCAAACTACCCGTTAACCCCTGATGACTTTAGCGATGGGCATTTACCCAAATTATTACAGCCCTTCCGGAAAAAATTGTACGGTCTTTCCATAACACCTGACAGGCTACACAAAATACGCAGCGAAAGAAAACCGGACAGCCAGTATGCTTCTCTGGATAACTGCCGTGCTGAAATACGCAAAGCAGAAAGCATTTTCCATTCTGAAGCTATTCCCTACCTTGATACCTCTACCAAATCCGTAGAGGAAATTTCCATAACGATTCTACACGCAGCACATTTACACCAAGCTCATCCAGCATCGTAGGCACATTAAGAGCGTGTAGAAATTTGCCTGACTCGTTCAAAAAAGCAAATTGAAGCAGCAGAAGCAGCATTTAATGACTCTATTTTTCCGGGCATGGGAATAGACACTTTTTCTGTTGCGACATCTTCCAACTGAGCGGATAAACCCGCACCTTCATTACCCACTAAGAAAGTGACCGGACCGGTTAAATCCAAATCAAAAAGGCTTTTATTTGCATTCAGACTGGTAGCAATAATAGAACCGATTAATTTATCCGCGATTTTTATCAGTTCAGCATTTTCCTTGATTACCAGACAAAAGTGCGCCCCCATCCCCGCGCGTAAAACCTTGGGTGACCAGGCATCAGCGCATTTGCTGGAAAGATATACCTGTTGTGCACCTGCACCAGCGGCCGAACGCAGGATTGTGCCGAGATTGCCGGGATCCTGAATATCTTCAAGCATCACGCAAAAATCTGCTTGAGACGTTTCAGCATTAGCACCTGGAATAGCGATAAGTGCAATCATGCCCGTTGGCGTTTTAACCGGCGAAAGTTCTCTTAACAACGCATCTGGCATGACAATCAGACGTTCAGGTTCCAACCGTTTCAATAAATCAACTGATGCCCTTCCATTAGCGGCAGCTTCGTTTAGAATAAACAGCTCTGGAATGCCGCCACTGGAAAGATACGCTTCAATAAGGTGTTCACCATCGAGCAACGTTTTTGCTTCAACTTTCCTGTCTTTTGCAGACGATTCAAGTTTTTTAAGCGATTTAAATAAAGGGTTTTCGCGAGAAGTAATTAATTTCATATCACGTTAATTTTTTGGTATACAGTGCCCAATAGAACCCGGTGCACATATCGAGCCATCTGGCCAGACAGCATTATCTAGTTTTGCACCCACAATGGCTACACCATCAAGTTTTGCTCCCCTCAAATCCGCCTGGCTTAAATCTGCACCACGAAGCTCTGCATAGCTTAAATTAGCCTGTTTTAAATTCGCCCCCAGCAGTACTGCATTGTTCAAACGTCCATATGAAATATCTGCATTGGCTAAATTAACGTAAGATAAATTACTATTACTAAGCTCTACGCTATTCAAGTTAGTATGGTTTAAATTGGAGCTGGACAAATTCACACCTCGCAACCAGATTCCTCGCATATCACACCCTTTCCAGTTAACCTGAGGTTTCGCAGCTTGATGACAATCAGCCTGAATAGGTCCGAGATCTACTTTTACCGGATTAACCGGATAGAAGTACAACAACATTGCAAATACGATCAATCCGAGTGAGATTGATAAAAGTGGCAAATCGGATAATTTTAATGGGCGATTGAAGGATTGATACAGGAAATGTTTACGCAGTGCCCGTATCTCATTACTTTCAATCATTCTGCGATCAATCCGCTTGCGTCTTTTTGGGGCCTCGGATGTTGGAAGCTCCTCTAAACGCCGATCCCGTGTTCGCTCGTCAATCCAACGGCGAGAAGCACTTATCCGCTCAATCTGCCAATGAGGCGGTTTCTGAAATACAATATTTCCAGGAGACTGCTCGGGCAATGTTTCTGGCAGAAATTCGTCAAAATCACTAATAGGTGACCATGTAATTTTATCCAGACTCACCATATACGTAGGTGTGACTCTTCCCAACAATAAATATTGAGTAATGACACCCGCAGGGAAAGGCCCGTTAATCGCCTCACCTTGTTTGATAAACCAAAATTTCTGGATACTCAAAAGGTTAACCTATCTATTAATTTCTGATGCAAACATGACGATATTTATCTCAAATCAGGTTAAAACTTATGGAAAGCATTATTCAAAGCATATTTATTGGTAAAATGAACTAACTTCGACACAAACTTTAATTGTTTATGATCCGCTCAAACAGTTTTGCTGCATTACTGTAAAGCAAACACAGACACACTTTGCTTATCATTTTAACCAGTTTTTCTTAGCATCGTTTCAAGAAGTCTATCGCGATTAGCTGAATATGAAAATTATTATAATTACACCCACCTCATCGCGTTTTAAAAATGGTAACCACAACACTGCACAACGCTGGGCCAGATATCTTCGAGAAGGTGGTCACCAAGTAAAAATACAGCAACATTGGGACAGAAACAAAGCGGATATGATGATCGCTTTGCATGCGCGACGAAGTTATGATTCCATCAAGCAATTTTCAACACTATATCCAAACTCACCTCTCATTGTCGTACTGACCGGTACAGATTTATACCGCGACATAAAAACGGATCCAAACTCACAGGAATCCATGAATCTCGCTACACGATTACTGGTGTTACAGGATATGGGGCGACAGGAATTAACAGAAATCTACCGTATCAAGACCGACGTTCTGTACCAGTCAGCGATGCCACTCATCAAGAAAACACCGCCGAAAAGACGATTTGAAGTTTCTCTTATAGGTCATCTACGAGATGAAAAAGATCCTTTTCGTAGTGCCTTGGCAACACTGCTGCTTCCTCCCCAATCCAAAATTCATATCACGCATATTGGGCGAGCTATGGAAGAAACCATGGCAGATGAAGCAAGAAACCTTATGAAATACAGCTCCCGTTATACCTGGATAGGTGAAATACCTCATAGTGAGGTGCGCCGTAAACTCGCGCATTCACACTTGATGGTGATCACATCTAAAATGGAAGGAGGGGCAAACGTCATTTGTGAAGCACTGATGGGCGATATTCCGATTATTTCGTCTGCGGTATCGGGTAATATCGGCATGCTAGGCGAGGATTATGCAGGGTATTTTCCATGTGGAAATGAAAAAGCGCTAGCCGAATTGCTTTGGCGTGCAGAATCAGACCCGCTTTTTTATTCCCTCTTAAAAACCCAATGCGCTCAACGCAAGCACTATGTTCAACCAGAAAAAGAAAAAATCGAATTACTAAATCTGGTTAAACGGATCAGTGAGCCTATTTCTTAGCGAGGTGAGCTAAACCTTCAGAGGCACGCAAACAAAGTGCCTTAAATTCTTCATAACTATGCGCATCTAATTCGCAATCACCATGTTTTCTGTCAGCATAAAACATCCCTACTGGCTTATCATGAATATGCACAGCCATTGCAAAAAATTCTCCCTCTCCTATTATTTTTATTATTTCTGCTGGTAATAGCGGGGCAAACTTTTCCTTGTTTGAAGCATTAAACCATAGGCCTTGCTGTTTGCTCATCAAACGAGTAAATAAATGGGGCGTACTTAACGAATATTCAAACTGACGTAAAGGAGAATTGGCTTCTGCACCCAACACAAATTTAGCCTTAACACTTTTTCGATCCGGAGTCATCAGCGCAAAAACAACCCGATTTAATCCAATGCCATCATGCATACCCTTCAAAACCAATGCCATGAGTTGCTGCAAATTAAAGGTTCCATCGAGATGCGAACCAATTTCCTGCATGACATGCTTCATCACTGCAGGCTGCGGCATAAAGCATAGCGCTTCCTCATCAGATTCAATAGCAGTAGGCACGATCTCATCCGGAATTTCATCTTCCGGCCATGTTCCTGGCAGCAAAGGTAACCAGGCAGCGGCAGGCGTTACACCATACAACTCCCATTGTCTTGCAGCAATAATGGCATTCTGATGAATTCTGGCAATAATGGGTTCTTCTTCCATTCGCAACAAGAGGGCAACATCCTTCATGTCTTGCCACAAGGCCTCCTGATACCACCCTCTGTCTGAACGTCTGGCAATGGAATCGGCGAGTCGAATATCAATCACTCGTGGTCGTTCACTATTCTCCGGGTCCATGAAATCGATATATAACTCCGGCAAATTCCACGCTCTAGCGAGAGCCATCTGAAATTGTGAAAATTCAAAACCCAGCAGCGCTTTTTGCGTTTCTATAAACGGCAATTTATCTTGTCGCATGGACTTTACAATATCCAGATGCACTTCAGGTGCAAAACACCAGAACATTTGCTCACCAAGAGACTGAACCAATGTTCCGGTATAAACTTCTTCAGCCTTCACATCGTTACGCAAAACCGCCCAGTCCCATGCCTGATAAGCCGCATGGTGAGCACGGCTAATAACACGCATCAACCCAACAAAAGCATAACGACTGTACCCAAGATGGTCATCAATAAAAGTCAACTGACTGAACTGCTTAAAAAATGGGTCTATACCAAGCATCATGATGGCATGCTCAATCGTTGTCACTTCCCCTGCCAGCCGGCCACGGTGCATCCCGTTAATAAACCTTAAAATCCTGAGTGTCATTAACGGGTCTCGATACACCACAGCTGCAATACGTGAGGGGGTTAAATCTCTGGTGTTGGAAGACATGCGTTGAAATTCCTTTGCAGTTTTCCTTAACACCGGAATCTCTTTGTTCCTGAACTCATCAACCCAGTTATCGATGCTCTTTTCCATGGAGATTTTCACATTTTCCAAATATAAAGCGTTGAGTCATTTAAATCATTCAATGGCACAACTTGAGTTGGATTAACCCCCGGAACAACAAAAGTATTACTGATAAAAAGTGAACCTGGGCGCATTTCAGAGCGTGCCTTTTGCCACAATTCCACCATAGGGACAGGTGATAGATAGGCATAAACCACATCATAATTAGCAAAATCAAGCTTCCAGAAATCACCCCAGGCAACTTGGAAGGCGCTTCCCTTATAATTCGCTTTCAACCAGCTAAAGATAAATGGCAAAGGAGCAGACTCAATACCATGATATTTTCCACCAGGCCTTACCTTACTCAGGTACGCCAGTAACCCGCCTAGTCCCGAGCCCAGATCTATAAAAGAGAAACCGGGTTCTGCCGGCAACAATTCGCTGATCGCCACCCATGCTTTGCGACTGGAAAGATAAAGTGGCACTTGAGTTCTGAAAGTGTTCCAGTAAATCATTGCCAGCGACAAAAATGCCAGCAGGAACCAGCCAGAAGGAATATGCAGATACTGTGCACTAATTAATGTTGGAGCAAACAGGAATTGAATAACGTACCACCAGGTTGCAAATCGAATAGCCAGACTGAATGCAACGGCTAGCACCCCTTGAATGACTGCCAGTTGCATGGGTGAGAAATCTACTGCAACAACTTGATGGAAAACAGGTATAACCAGAAACAAACTACAGAAAGCAATTAGTTGTATAAATAATGCAAGAATTGCAGGTGGCAATTTACGAATGCGCGCTATTAAAAGCATAGTAACGTTAGATTCAAATTTGCTAGTGCTTGGGCTGACTTCCACTCAGCGCCCCTTCAGTAACTGGTTTGGTTTTGATCTCCTGCACAGGATCGCTTCCCTCACTTGACTCTTCTGCCGGCTTCACCTCTTGGACGGGACCGCTTTCTTTAGCAAATTCTTCTTCTGTTTTCTTGTTCAAGACGATGATACTTATTCGCCTGTTAATAGGATTTTCCGGGTTTTCTTTATCAAATAATACTGCTGATGCCAGCCCCACCACACGCAACATTTTATTTTCATTCATACCGCCAACAATCAACTCCCTTCGGGAAGCATTGGCCCTTTCGGTAGAAAGCTCCCAGTTGCTATAGCCCGCTTCCCCTCCTGCATAAACCGTAGCATCAGTATGCCCAGAAAGACTGACTCGATTAGGCACTTCATTCAGAATTTTTCCAATTTCATGCAAAATATCACGTGTATATGGCTTCAGGGCTGCATGCCCACTATCAAACATCGGCCGATTTTTTTCGTCAACAATCTGGATACGCAAACCTTCGCTGGTAATATCAATCAGCAGTTGGTCCTTATATTTACTCAAACCAGGGTTTGCTGCAATCGCTGCTTTCAGCTTACTTTTCAAGCCTTCCAGTTTAGCCGCTTCCATCCGCTCAAACTCATGCTTCGCAGCTTCCAGGTTGATCAATCTTTTTTGCTGGGGTACTTCGCCTTTTTTAACCTGGCCAGCCCTGCGTGTCAGATCCTGCCCACCACCTTTTATAACGCTTGAGCTATCACCGCTACCAGAACCTCCAGCAAGTGCAACTTTCAAAGGCGTTTTAAAATACTCAGCGATACCACTCAAGTCACCTTTTGCTGTCGAGCCCAATAACCACATAAGCAAAAAGAAAGCCATCATCGCCGTCACAAAATCAGCATAAGCGATTTTCCAGGCACCACCGTGGTGGCCATGAGCGCTCTTCTTGATTTTTTTTACAATAATTGGCCGCTGGGATGTATCACTCATCCTGGATATCCTGAGTATTTAGGCTGCTATATTTCATAACAAACATAGTAGTTATTTACCTTTACGCGATTTCACGTCTTCTTCCAACTCACTGAAGGTAGGCCTGTCTGTGGAGTACAAAACTTTACGCCCGAATTCAATCGCAACCTGTGGAGCATAACCATTCAAGCTGGCCAGCAAGGTTACTTTGATACATTCAAAAGGCTTGGACGATTCATGCATTTTTTGTTCAAGTGTTGAAGCAAGTGGGCCAACAAAGCCATAAGCGAGCAAAATACCCAGAAAGGTACCTACGAGAGCATGTGCAATCAAAATACCTAATTCTGCTGGCGGAATTCCCACCGACTCCATTGTATGAACCACTCCCATAACCGCTGCCACAATACCAAATGCCGGCAAACCATCACCCAACTTGGCAACTGCGCCGATAGCCGCTTCTGCTTCCTTGTGGTGAGTTTCCATTTCCTGATCCATCAAATTTTCAATTTCAAAGGCATTCAGGTTTCCCCCCACCATCAATCGCAAATAATCCGTAATGAATTCAATAAGGTGATGGTCTGAGCTAATATTAGGGTATTTGGAAAAAACAGGACTCTCATGGGGACTTTCAACGTCCCTCTCAATGGACATCAAACCTTCTTTGCGGACTTTTGCCAGAATTTCAAACAGGAGGGCCAGTAAGTCCATATACATGACTTTATTGAACTTTCCTGCCTTGAATACGGTAGGAAGCGTCTTGATAGTGCTTTTTACAACAGTAAGGGTATTACCCACCAAAAAAGCACCAGCGGCAGCACCGCCAATCATTAAAAGCTCCAGTGGCTGAAATAAAACAGCCAGGTGCCCCCCGGCCATCGCAAAACCGCCAAATACTGAGCCTATAACAATAACCCAACCAATAATTACAAACATTACAAGCTGCTCCTCATGGCGTCACTTTTCATTTCAGAAAAGGCAGCGTATTAATCAGGACGATTCAGCTTCTGACGAAGCTTGAATCGAATAGTTACCGTTCAGGAAACTTAACCCAGTCTCTCGCCAATGACTGCAATGGCTATATTAATCAACCCAAGACTTAAGTTAATACCAATCAATACGCGAATTTGTGCAAGGGCAGCGCCTGCGGACTTCCACTCCTGAACGGCTACAAAGCGTTTTAAACGACCATAGGGCGCAAAAAATACATGGGCAAAAATCAACATCATCAGCAGACCAATACCAAACATGCTATGAACAAAAACAGGCGTGGTAGCAAAACCACCAAATTTAGTAAAAATCAGGTCAAGACCACTCCCCAGAATTAAAAGAACGGATGCCCATACCCAAGGGAAAAAACGACCGAAAGTTCCAACCCAAAGTGTTAAACGCTGAGGAGGTTCAAGTAGCTGAGCAGCTGCAGGACGAAGTGCCATATAGGCAAAAAACATGCCTCCCACCCAAACGACTATGCCAAGAATATGCAGCAGAATAGCAAATTTCACGGTAGAGATTTTCCTTTATTGGTATTGCGAAATAGTTGATTCGATTAGAACTGTAAATTATTCTAACTAATTTTCGTTTCTTTTTCTCTAATAATATTTTTTACTGGTGAAAAACTCATCCGGTGTATTGACGTCACGCCAAATTCTTTCAGTGCTCGTACATGATCCGCAGTAGGATAACCTTTATGTCGATCAAACCCATATTGCGGATATAGTAAATGTAACGACAGCATTTCTGCATCTCTGGCTGTTTTAGCCAAAATGGACGCAGCGGAAATTTCTGGTACTGAACTGTCCCCTTTAACAATTGCCTTCGTGGACATAGTTAACTTGGGACATTGATTTCCATCCACCAACACTTCTGTTGGTATTAGTTTAAGCTGATTTACCGCACGCTGCATGGCAAGCAAACTGGCTTGCAAGATGTTAATACGATCGATCTCTTCAACTTCAGCACGCGCTACAGCCCACGCCAATGAAAACTCCCTTATTTCAAGCGCCAATTTATCCCGTTTTTTTTCGCTCAGTTTTTTCGAATCTGCCAACCCGATTATAGGCCGTTCTGGATTCAGAATAACAGCTGCCGCATAAACGGGCCCTGCCAATGGACCCCTGCCCGCTTCATCCACGCCACAGATGAGGATGTTATTGTGAATCTTTACAATCTGTTTCATCGGGTCAAATAGGGTAATAACGCAGCGGCAACCTTCTCTCCAGTATTCTGGCGCAGAGCAACATGCATATCTGTAAAACGATTGATCAATTCTTTTTCCAGCGTTTGATCATTCAAAATATTCAGTAAGGCTTGGGACAGATTTTCAGGCGTCGCATTTTCTTGTAGCAGCTCTGGCACAATAAAACGCCCTGCAAGAACATTAGGCAACCCAACATAAGGAAGATAAGCTCTTCGCTTTGCAAGTTTCCAGGTTAATTTGGATACCCTGTAGGTTATCACCATAGGGCGTTTAAGCAATGCAGTTTCCAGGGTTGCTGTACCAGAAGCCACCAGGACAACGTTAGCGGCAGTAATTGCGTCATAGGCATGGCCAAACAAAATTGTTATCGGCAAATCTTCGCCACCCGCGCTGTATATGGCTTTCTCAAATATCTTGCGGGTTTCTCTGCTAACTAAAGGAACAAGAAAACGGGCGGCGGGACAAGATTGGATAACCTCCCTTGCCGTTTTCACATAAAGTTCCGCAAGAGAATGCAGTTCTCTTTGCCTGCTCCCGGGCAGCATGGCAATAATGACTTCGGATTGTGACAGTTTTAACTGTTCACGTGCCAATTGTCTATTAGGTTCCATTGGTAACATATCTCCCAATGGATGGCCTACATAAGTAACAGGAATACCTGCTTTTTCGTAAATAGGCTTTTCAAAGGGAAATAACACCAAAATACGGGAAACTGCCTGTGCAATTTTACGAATCCGCTCACCACGCCAAGCCCAGATAGAAGGACTTACATAATGAATCGCAGGAATCCCCTTGGCTTTTAGCTGTGATTCCAGTTCCAGATTGAAATCAGGGGCATCAATACCAATAAATACATTGGGTGGGTCACTCAGAAAAATTTCAGTCAGTTTACGGCGGATTCCCAAAATTTCTCGATAATGACGGATCACTTCGGTAAATCCGTTGACTGCCAGTTTTTCCATATGAAATAAAGAAATAGCGCCAGCAGAAATCATTTTTGGACCCGCTATACCAACAAATTCGATGTCAGGCAGCTTTTCCTTGAGCGCTCGAATCAGATGCGCTCCCAGCAAATCACCGGACGCTTCACCTGCAACAATACCAACACGTAGCCTGTCGCGGGTAACTTTCCCCTTAACGTCATCTTGCACCATTAAACAGCCTCTCCGACTTATCGAACAATACCGCGGGAGGAAGCCGCTAGAAATTCAAGAAAAATTCCGAGTTCAGGGCAATCTATAACCTGTTCCGACAAAGCACGTTTAGCCTCTTCCAGAGTCAACCCGGCACGATAAAGGGTTTTGTATGCGCGTTTAATTTGCATAATTGCTTCGCTTGAGTATCCACGACGTTTCAAGCCCTCAGAGTTAATGCCATGAGGTTTTGAAGGGTTGCCAGCCACTGTTACATATGGTGGTACATCTTGAACAATAGAACTGCCCATACCCGTAAATACATGGGCTCCAACATGGCAAAATTGATGAACAAGCGTAAACCCACCCAGAATAACGAAATCATCAATATGCACATGACCAGCAAGTGAGGCATTGTTGGCAAAAATCGTGTTATTTCCAATCTGGCAGTCATGGGCAATATGTACATAGGCCATAATCCAGTTATCATTGCCAATTTTGGTTACGCCAACATCTTGTATAGTCCCGACATTCAACGTACAAGACTCACGAATGACGTTACGATCACCAATTTCCAGACGGGTAGGCTCTCCAGCAAATTTTTTATCCTGGGGTACTTCCCCCAAAGAAGCAAACTGAAAAATCTGATTATCTTTACCTATACGCGTGTGACCTGTAATCACCACATGCGGGCCAATTTTCGTGCCAGAGCCAATTTCTACGTGATCGCCAATAATAGAATAAGGACCAACTTCAACATCTGCTGCAAGCTTGGCCCCCTCACCAACAATGGCTGTAGCATGAATCATTTAAATCGCTCGCAATGTACACATCAAGTCAGCCTCAGCTGCAAGCACATCATCCACCTTTGCTTGGGCCTTATACTTCCAGACACCTTTCATGGTGCGAGTAATTTCAACTTGCAATACCAATTGATCGCCTGCAAAAACAGGCTTTTTGAATCTGGCATTATCTATACCGGCAAAGTAATAGACTGATTTGTCATCTGGGCGTGTACCCATGGTTTTAAATGACAAAATAGCAGCTGCTTGCGCCATGGCTTCAATGATGAGGACACCGGGCATAACAGGAAAATGCGGGAAATGCCCCTCAAAAAAAGGCTCATTAATAGTAACGTTCTTGATCGCGGTAATCGTTTTACCCGGTTCGCAAGAAAGCACTCGATCCACTAATAAAAAAGGGTAACGGTGCGGAAGATAGGTCAGAATTTCATGGATGTCCATACTGCTCAAGATGATTTCCTTTCAAGTTCGTTGATCTTTTGTTCCAACATGCGGATTTTGTCTGCCATGTTGTCCAGATGACGTAATTGCGCAGCATTTTTTAACCAATCCTTGTGGCTGGAAAATGGCATGGCCGAAGTATAAGTACCTGGCTTTGTGATCGACTTCGTAATCAGCGTACCTGCAGACACATTAACGCCATCAGCTAATGCTAGATGACCCAATACCATACCGGCGCCACCAACAGTGCAATGGCTGCCGATTGTAGCACTGCCGGCAATCCCCACGCATCCAGCCATTGCAGAATGCGCACCAATTTTGACGTTATGAGCAACCATAATCAGGTTATCCAGTTTGACACCTTCTTCAATAACGGTATCTTCCAACGCCCCCCGATCAACTGTTGTATTGGCACCAATTTCCACATCATTTCCAATAATGGCACGGCCAATCTGTGGAATCTTCAACCAGCGACCTTCTTCATTAGCCAATCCAAATCCATCTGCGCCAATCACAACACCAGAATGCAAAATAACTCTGCTACCTATCTGGCAATCATGGTAAATAACGACACGAGGATAAAGCTTTGAATCTGATCCAATTACAACATTGTCACCAATGTAGCACCCCGGGGATATGACTGCATTTTCACCAATACGTGCATTTTTTCCTATATAAACAAAAGGCCCAATATTGGCAGAGAGGGCTATTTGCGCCGAAGCATCAACCTCAGCCAACGAATGCACACCGGGTTCACATTTCACAACAGGATTAAGCAGCGTAGAAACTTTGGCAAAATAAGCATAAGGATTACTGCATACAATACGTGGCAAAGTTGATGCATCGCGGTCTTTCAGACCAAGGATAATCGCACCTGCTGCAGTGTGTTGTAATTGGTTGAGGTATCGCGCACCGGAAAAAAAACTGACCTGATCGCTTTTAGCGCTTTCCAGTGAGGAGACCTGGTTAATTTCAGTATTGGCAGCGCCTATTAGTTCACCACCAAACTGCTCTACAAAATCTCCTAGAGTAAAGGATTTTTGATTTCCAGAGCGCATCAGTCAATGTCTGTTACTTGTCAGACAGAGCTTTCAGAACTCTTTCTGTCACATCAATTCGGGAGCTTGCAAAAACGGCTTCCTGAAGGATCAAATCAAACTTTTCGCTTTCTGCAATTGCCTGGATGGCTTTATTCGCTCTTTCCTGCACAGCTGAAAGCTCTTCATTACGTCTCAAATTCAGATCTTCACGAAACTCTCTTTGCGAACGCTGAATATCGCGATTCAGATTAGCCAGATCCCTTTCTTTATTTCGACGATCTGTGTCGCTAATTGTGACACCTTCTTTTTCCAGGTAAGTCTGGATATCACGTGCCTGCTTGGTCATTTTCTGGAGTTCAAGATCACGCGCAGCGAATTCCTTTTCCAGTTTCTTTTGTGCTCTGACTGCCGGAGCAGCTTCGCGGAACACACGTTCAGTATTTACAAAACCAATTTTATATTCTGCTGCTAAAACTGTGGGCGCAACCTGCAGCAACAAAGCTGTAGCACATACTGATAATAAGAACTTTTTCAACTTACTCTCCTACCTTAATAATTATTTTAAAATGCTGTACCCAAAACAAACTGGAATTTTTGTATTTTATCATTTTCTTGCGCTTTGAAAGCTTTGGCCAAACTAAATTTAAGCGGACCTATGGGTGATTGCCAACTTAATCCAACGCCTGCTGAATATCGCATATTTCCAAAACTCAATTTCTCATCCTGCCCATACGCTGCACCAGCATCCATGAAAGCGCTGAGTCTTACAGACTTATCCTTGTTTAAACCAGGGAATGGAAAAAAAACCTCTGCATTACCCACTATACGACGATTTCCGCCCAAAGAATTGCCGTTAATATCCTTTGGACCCAAAGTACCGGAATCATATCCGCGTACTGACGTGTTGCCACCAGCATAGAAATTCTTGAAAAATGGCAATGTCTTTCCACCATAGCCATTACCCATTCCAGCCTCACCATTCAGCATAAGCGTATAGTCTCTGGACAATGGGTAAAACCATTGATGCTGGTAGTTAAGTTTATAGTACTTCAGGGTTCCCCCAGGCAAGCCAAGTTCGCCATAAACCCGTTGCAACGTACCTTGAGTTGGATAAATCAGACTATCACGTGTATCACGAGCCCAACCTACATCTCCGCGCAAAGTAGTGTTTGTCGAACCAAATTCGTTCACGAAATTAATGTACTGGATCGGACTGGTATCCAATACACCTAGTTTGGTGCGTTCGTAGCTCAAACCAAAATTAACTGTATCGAGTTCATTTAATGGGATACCAAGTCGCATTCCCCCACCCAATGTTTTACTGGTATAAGGTGAAACAGAGCTGGTAGTCGCATCTACGTTTCGCTGATATACATCATAACCAAGGCTAACCCCATCCGGAGTGTAGTACGGGTTAGTAAATGATAAAGAATAAACTTTATTTATTTTGCTGCTATTAACCTGAACAGCAAGATAATTACCGGACCCAAAAACATTGCTCTGAGATACTGAACCGCTTAAAACCACCCCATCAGTGCTTGAAAATCCAAGACCCGCCATAATGCTGCCAGTTGGTTTTTCAGTAACATTAAAATTCACATCTACTTGATCCGTTGTACCCGTTACTGCAGGCGTTTCAACGTTGACATCAGAAAAATAACCCAGGCGATTCAAACGTTCACGAGACCTGTTGATTTTTTCGGCAGAATACCATCCGCCTTCTAATTGCCGCATTTCACGTCGAATCACTTCGTCGCTTGTTTTAGTGTTACCGGTGATATTCAACTCATGTACATAAACACGCCGACCAGGGTCCAGAAAAAAAGTAAAAGCTACTTTATGGTTTACTTTATCCAATTCAGGAACAGCATTGACGTTTGCAAATGCGTAGCCGTCATTACCCAAACGGTCCCCGATGAGTTTGCTGGATTCAGTCAGTTTCTCACGGGAGAAAACATCACCTGCCTTTAGTTTGATTAATTTCTTCAGTTCTTCTTCGGGCACCAGCAAATCACCAGCCAACTTTACATCTGAAACGGTATATTTTTCACCCTCTGTGATATTTACAGTCAGATAAATATCTTTTTTATCAGGACTAATTGAAACCTGAGTAGAATCAATATTAAACTCAAGATAGCCTTGATTCAGATAAAAGGACCGCAGCGTCTCCAGATCAGCCGAGAGTTTTTGTTTCGAGTACTGGTCATTCTTACTGTACCAAGTCAACCAGCCAGGCGTTGTCAGTACAAACAAATCCAACAGTTCTTTTTCTTTAAAGGCCTGATTACCTACAATGTTGATCTGATGAATTTTAGCAATTTCACCTTCATTAACCGTAAAATCAATCGCTACCCGATTACGTTCAAGCGGTGTCACAGTCGTTGTTACAGTAGCTGCATATTTGCCACGACTGTAATACTGCCGCTTTAATTCCTGCTCGGCTTTATCTAGCAAAGCTTTATCAAAAATACGGGATTCGGCCAGTCCTACCTGTTTAAGGCCATCCTTAAGTTGTTCCTTAGGAAATTCCTTGGTACCTGTAATTTCAATTTTGGAAATAGCGGGCCGTTCCTGCACCATAACAATCAATACATCTTTATCATATTCCAGACGCACGTCTTTAAAAAAGCCAGTTGAGAATAAGGCTTTAATTGCTGCGGATGCCTTTTCATCATCCATGGTTTCGCCCACTTTAACAGGCAAATAACTGAATACAGTGCCAGCTTCTGTACGTTGAATACCCTCAACCCGGATATCCTTAACCACAAAAGGTTGAATTGCCCAAGTGGATGCGGAAAACAAACCCATAATCAGGGAAGCAAGAAGTTTTGGTTTCATATTTTTATGAGCCTATTAGCAATCGATTGATATCGTTGTAGAAAGCAAAAGCCATTAAGGTCAACAAGAATGCCATGCCAACCTGTTGACCAATTTCCATGACTCTTTCAGAGACAGGGCTTCCTTTGATAATTTCCACCATATAATACAACAAATGACCACCATCCAATAAGGGGATGGGCAATAAATTCAATACACCCAGACTAATACTGATTAAAGCCAGGAAGCTGACATAAGGGACAAACCCCAAACTTGCCGTTTGACCCGCTATATCGGCAATCGTGATCGGGCCACTGATGTTTTTGAGAGAAACTTCGCCAATAGCCATTTTGAAGAGCATCTTCAAACTGAAAATAGCCGTATCCAAAGTCTTTCTGACCGATTCCTGTAATGCTCGCAACGGAGAATACTTTACTTGCGTTAACAGCATTTTCTTTTGAGAGGGATCTACCCAGGGGCCAGCACCAATTTTACCCACTTTCGTGCCATTTTCTACCACACCGTCAGGTACCACAGTAAGTTGAACAACCTTCCCTTGCCGATCCAGTGAAAATAGTAAAGGTAGTCCAGGCGATTTTCGCACCCACTCGACTAGCTCTTCCCAACGTTGTACCTGTGATTGATTAATCGAGACAACTACGTCGTCTTCATGCAATCCTGCTTGCGCTGAAGCACCATCAGGTAAAATTTGACCAATCCGGGTTGTGAGTTCGGGTCTGAAAATAGACAATCCCAATTTTTCAAGAAGATCCCCATCAAGATCTTCAGCTGTGAGACCACTCAAATCAAGCGTGTGAAAACTCAGTTCGCCCTTGGTATTTTGCACCTCAATTTTGACAATGGATTTTTGTACTGCATCTTGGAGCAGATACCAACGGACATCTTGCCAAGTAGCAACAGGTTGGGTGTTAATATTGAGAATTAAATCGCCCTTCTTCAAATCACTCACTGAAGCAGCGGTTTGTTTCGGCACATCCCCCAGAACAGGTTTTATGCCGGGAACACCATGCATAAACAACACCCAATAGAGCAGTATCGCCAGCAGCAGATTGGCTATTGGACCAGCAGCAACAATAGCAATGCGCCTTGATACAGTCTGACGATTAAATGCACGATGGGCTTCGTGTGGGCTAACCTTACCCTCACGCTCATCAAGCATCTTTACATATCCGCCTAACGGAAAAGCAGCGATTGCCCACTCAGTCTGATCAGCACCATATTTTTTAACCAGCAAAGGCTTACCGAACCCGATCGAAAACCGTAACACTTTCACTCCGGAAAGACGAGCAACCCAGTAATGCCCCAATTCGTGAATAACGATCAGGATACCCAGTGCAAGTGCAAAGGCAATGAGAGTAAAAATAATATTCATAGGATAAATCAGTTTTTGGATTTTATACGTTTAAACACGGACAGCAGTGTGCATGCTTATCCATTCTGAAGCACGTTCACGAGCTTGCGCATCAGCGCGTAGCACATCTTCCAGTACTGTGACAGATTGCGAAGTAATTTGTTCTAACACAAACTCAATCAGCACAGGAATTGACTTGAATGGCAAGTTTCCATCCAGAAAAGCAGCCACGGCAATTTCATTAGCGGCATTCAAGACTGCAGGCGAAGTACCACCAGTGCGCAACGCTTGAAATGCCAATCGAAGACAAGGGAATCGCACAAAGTCTGGTTCTTCAAAATCCAGGCGACCTATTTTAAACAGGTCTAGAGGGCTTACACCGGCATCAATACGTTCAGGAAACCCTAATGCATAGGCAATAGGTGTTCGCATGTCCGGATTGCCTAACTGCGCAATCACTGAGCCGTCCACATACTCAACCATCGAGTGAATCACACTTTGTGGATGAATAACGACTTGAATCAGATCAGCTGGCGCATTGAATAACCAATGCGCTTCAATTACTTCCAGCCCTTTGTTCATCATGGTAGCAGAATCGACTGAAATTTTTCTTCCCATGACCCAATTAGGATGTGCACAAGCTTGCTCTGGTGTCACGTTTTCCAACTCAGTCAGGGGTATTTTCCTGAACGGCCCTCCAGAAGCTGTCAATAAAATGCGTTTAATGCCGGAATGTGCCAGATCACCGGCATAATTACCTGGCATCGCCTGAAAGATGGCATTGTGCTCACTATCAATCGGCAATAAGGTAGCCCCACTATGTCGTACAGCCTCCATGAAAATATTGCCGGACATCACTAGCGTTTCTTTATTGGCAAGCATAATGCGCTTACCAGCTTTAGCAGCCACCAAAGCTGGACGTAAACCAGCAGCGCCGACAATAGCCGCCATCACACTGTCAACTTGCGGCAATGATGACACTCGTTCCATTGCATCAATACCAAACAGCACTTCAGTTTGAAGACCGGCTTGCCTGATCCTGGCATGAAGCTTTTCCGCCCCTGCTGAATCTAGAACCACAGCAAACTCGGGTTCAAACTGTTGACATTGCTCAAATAATCGATCTATTTGCGCATTACCCGTGAGCGCCACTACGCGAAATTTATCTGGGTGCTGTGCAATAACATTGAGAGTATTAACGCCGATAGTCCCAGTTGAACCTAAAATCGTAACGTTTTGAACTGATTTCATTGAATAGACAATGTAGAGTTTAAATAAAACACAACAAGTGCTGCTAATGGAAGTGTTGAGGTCAAAGCATCAATTCGATCAAGAATGCCACCATGACCAGGCAATATATTTCCGCTATCTTTCAAACCTGCCTGTCGCTTCATCCAGGATTCAAATAGATCGCCCAAGACACTAAAATAAGTCATTAACCAAACTGCGATAATAACAGTAATTACAGGAATGCCCCCAACGCGAGCCGTTGCCTCATGTAACGTATTACTTGAATTTAACCAGATAAGAGCATAAATAGAAACGCCTACCAGGGCGCCAATTACGCCTTCCCAAGTTTTTCCAGGGCTGATAGTTGGTGCCAGTTTATTATTTCCAAATCTTTTCCCGGCAAAATATGCTGCCGTATCAGCTGCCCAGATGACTGCCATCAGGGCAAGCAGCAAAACAGGGCTGATTGATTTTAACTGTACCAACGCGAGCCAGGTTGGGATCAATATTATCCAACCCACTAGTCCCAGCACAAATCCATTGGATATCTTCAATCCCTTAGATAACCAGACTGGCGCAACCAGAGTCCAAAAAAACAAAGATAATCCATACAGACTTAAGTTTAACCACGTACCGGTAGCCGTATCAATTTTAAAAATAAACAGCAACGCCAACCCAAACACACCAGTAAGAAACAGGAAGATTGAAGAACTCACTACAGAATAGGAAGCCATCCGGGCCCATTCAGATGCGCCAATAAGCAGCACAAAAAGCATGAGTACAGCCCAGTAAACATTAGGAAGGAAAAACAATGCGGCTAGCAGTAGTGGCAGCAAGACCAATACAGTCAGGATACGGGCCTTCAGCATCTCAGGAATTGTCCGTATTGCTCGTCGAAATCAACTGTTCACTCGTTCTTCCGAAACGACGTTCACGCTGCTGATAGGATTGGATCGCTAAATTCAAGGAATCTGAATCAAAATCCGGCCAAAGCGTGTGGGTGAAATAGAGTTCGCTATAGGCCAGTTGCCACAGCAAAAAATTACTGATTCTCTGTTCGCCACCTGTACGAATAAATAAATCCGGCTCAGGTGCGTAGCTCATTGAAAGATAAGGAACTAACTCTTCTTCGGTAAAGCTAGTTGCTAAAGCGGGCTTTTCTTTTAGTAAACGATGGGTTGCCTGCAAGATATCCCATCGCCCACCATAATTTGCTGCAACTGATAAGGTTAAGCGCGTATTATTCCGAGTCAGTTCTTCACCTTGACGAATCAAATCCTGAAGCTTCGGTTCAAAATGACTTAAATCACCTACAACGATGAGGCGAATATTATTTTCGTGTAGCCTGGTTACTTCTTTTTCCAAAGCAAAAACGAAAAGTTGCATCAGCAACGACACTTCTTCAGCGGGACGCCGCCAGTTTTCACTACTGAACGCAAACAAGGTCAGATACTCTACACCCTTATCAATACAAGCCTTAATCGTATCTCTAACTGTTTCTACACCACGTTTATGGCCAGCAATACGTGGCATAAATCGTTTTTTTGCCCACCGGCCATTACCATCCATAATGATGGCAATGTGGCGAGGAATATTGCCAGTTTCAGGTAACTGACGTGTTGAGCTTGAGAAAAAGACCACAGATGTTTTACCTTAGACAGCCATCAGGTCAACTTCCTTGGCCTGAAGAACTTTTTCAATTTCCGCGATGAAGCGATCAGTCAGCTTCTGAATATCTTCCTGCGCACGACGCTCATCATCTTCACTGATTTCTTTTTCTTTCAGTAAATCTTTAAGCGTACCATTGGCGTCACGTCGGATATTGCGCATAGCGACACGTGCATTTTCTGCTTCGGATTTGACAACTTTGATCAAATCTTTTCTTCGTTCTTCGGTTAATGCTGGCATCGGCACACGAATCAAATCGCCCACAGATGATGGGTTTAATCCCAGATCAGAATCGCGAATAGCTTTTTCTATGGCACCTACCAGTTTCTTTTCCCAAGGCGTAACTGTCACTGTGCGAGCATCTAAAAGCGATACATTAGCTACTTGATTAATTGCTGTAGGCGTTCCATAGTAATCAACCATCACATGGTCAAGAATGCCTGGATTTGCACGGCCAGTTCTGACCTTACCCAGATCAACTTTCAAGGACTCCAGGCTTTTTTGCATTTTTTGCTCGGCAGATTTCTTAATGTCTGCAATCATGATTTAATCCTTCCATGGTTAACTTAGCGTAAAACTAACTACTGTGCAAAACGGTTAACGCTCGGTCTATCAGCACTGAACCAACGTACCTTCATCCTCACCCATCACTACGCGCTTTAATGCACCTTCTTTAAAAATACTGAAAACACACAAGGGCATTTTCTGATCGCGGCATAAAGTTAAAGCGGTAGCATCCATCACTTTCAGATTCTTGACAATTGCCTCATCAAAAGTGAGGCGTTGGTAGCGCATGGCTTCTGGATTGGTTTTAGGATCATCAGTATAGACCCCATCCACTTTGGTAGCTTTCAGAACGACATCTACATTCATTTCCATACCGCGCAACGCAGCCGCAGTGTCGGTAGTGAAGAAAGGGTTACCTGTTCCGGCACCAAAAATAACTACTTTACCTTCTTCCAGATAGCGCATTGCCTTACCGCGAATATAGGGTTCTGCTACTTGCTCTATATTCAATGCAGACTGTACACGACTCACCAGCCCTTGTCTGCGCATGGCATCTTGTAAAGCCAGTGCATTCATCACGGTGGCAAGCATACCCATGTAATCTGCAGTGGCGCGGTCCATCCCGGCTGCGGCTGGTGCCACACCACGAAAAATATTACCCCCGCCTATAACAACAGCAACCTGAACGCCTAATCTTACAACTTCGGCAACTTCAGATACCATGCGATCGATTGTGGCACGGTTAATACCATAGCTATCTTCACCCATCAGGGCTTCTCCGCTTAATTTGAGCAGAATTCTTTTATAGGCGGGGGCTGTCATGCATTACACCTGTGAAGCAGCAGCAACTTCAGCTGCAAAATCAGTTACTTTCTTCTCAATACCTTCACCAACTACAAACATCTGGAATCCATTAACTGTTGCTTTCTTGGCAGCCAGCAACTTTTCAACTGTCTCATCCGGATTTTTAACAAAAGGCTGATCCAGCAAGGTTACTTCGGCAAGATACTTGACAATCCGGCCTTCGACCATTTTCTCGATGATATTTGCAGGCTTGCCGCTTTCTGCTGCCTGAGCTGCATAAATTTCACGCTCTTTGGACAACAGTTCAGCTGGCACTTGTTCTTTAGAGACACAAATTGGCTTACTTGCAGCAATATGCATTGCAATATCCTTGCCCATAGCTTCATCACCACCCGTGGCATCTACCATTACACCGATTTTCGTGCCGTGAAGGTAAGTAGTCAATCGGCCAGCCGTATTGAAGCGCTGGAAGCGGCGAATTGAGATATTCTCACCCAGCTTCATCACCAATGCTTTACGACTATCTTCAACAGATTCACCAGAGGCCAATTTGGTTTGGGAAATTGTATCAACATCAGCTGGGTTGTTATCTGCTACCAATTTGGCAATTTCATTGCCAAAAGCGATGAAATCATCATTTTTTGCCACAAAGTCGGTTTCACAGTTAATTTCAACCAAAGCGCCAGTTTTGGCATCAGCCGAAATACAGGCACTAACAACGCCTTCAGCTGCCACGCGACCAGCAGCCTTGCTCGCTTTCGCGCCACTCTTGATACGCATCAAGTCTTCAGCCGCTTTCAGATCACCAGACGTTTCAGTTAATGCCTTTTTGCATTCCATCATGCCGAGACCTGTCATCTCGCGCAGTTCTTTAACCATGCTCGCGGTAATTTCCGCCATAATGTGCTCCTTAGAATTCAGTAATACGTAATACCAGATATTTTGACAAATGCTCAAATCATTTAGAGCATTTCTTACAATTGTTACTTATTTAAAAAAAGGGGCGCTAGCCCCTTTTTTCTCTTAAATCTTATTGAGCAGCCGGGGTTCCCGACTCATCAACTTCTACGAATTCATCACCGCCTACTATTTCCTGTACAACCTGACTACGCCCTTCCAGCACTGCATCAGCAACGCCACGAACATACAGACGAATAGCGCGACTTGAATCGTCATTACCCGGGATAACATAATCAACACCATCTGGTGAGTTATTGGTATCCACCACGCCAATTACGGGAATACCCAGTTTATTGGCTTCGGTAATGGTCCCTTTCTGATAACCAACGTCGATCACAAAAATCGCATCAGGAATGCCACCCATGTCCTTGATACCACCAAGACTGCGTTCCAGTTTCTCAAGCTCACGCTGAAGACCCAGACCTTCTTTCTTGGAAATTTTATCCAGAGAACCGTCTTGCATCATGACTTGCATTTCATGCAGGCGCTTGATGGATTGTTTAACTGTTTTGAAGTTGGTCAGCATGCCGCCCAACCAGCGATGATCAACATAAGGCATGTTACAACGGGTTGCTTCTTCGTTGATAATTTCCTGCGCCTGGCGCTTGGTACCAACAAACAAAACAGTTCCTTTGTTTGAAGCAAGGCGACGTACAAATTTCAGCGCTTCCTGATACATAGGAAGGGTTTTTTCAAGGTTTACAATGTGAATCTTATTGCGATGACCGAAAATAAACGGAGCCATCTTTGGATTCCAGTAACGGGTTTGATGCCCGAAATGAACACCCGCTTCCAACATTTGACGCATAGTAACTGACATTTAAACATTCCTTGTAAGGGTTAAGCCTCCATCTGCCTGAACATAACCCGTAATTTAACGGGCACCCTGTACTTTAGGCAGATGTGCGATTTCATCTTTCAACCCCTTTACCAATCCGATATAAGGTACAGTTGAAAAACTAACTCGAAATAGTACCATAAAATACATTACCACATCAAGCTCAGCATGGTTTTAACTTACAAGGCATAATCAAACGTCAAACCTCAACGTCTGCCAATTCACGGCATATCAAGTGAATTGATAATTTCATTATAATCCACTATCCTCTTCGCTTAACTCCTATCACAAGGTTTCGCATTATGTCGTCCATCAGTATCAAATCTTCTGAAGAAATCGAAAAAATGCGGATTGCGGGGCGGCTTGCATCCGAAGTGCTCGACCATGTTCAGCCATTCGTTACTCCAGGCATCACTACCGGCGAACTGGATAAAATTTGCCATGACTATATGGTTGATGTACAAAAAACCATCCCTGCACCGCTAAATTATGCCCCACCAGGACATAAACCCTATCCTCGCTCTATCTGCACTTCTGTGAACCATCAGGTTTGCCATGGTGTACCCGGTGACAAAAAATTGAAATCTGGTGACATTGTCAACCTTGATATTACTGTCATTAAAGATGGTTATCACGGGGATACCAGCAGGATGTTTTTTGTAGGCGAAGTAGCTCCTCACGCTAAACGACTCGCTGAGATAACCTATGAGTGCATGTGGCTTGGCATCGCTGCTGTGAAACCAGGTGGATTTTTGGGAGATGTTGGTCAAGTCATTCAAAAATATGCTGAAAGTAAGGGTTGTAGCGTAGTACGTGAATTTTGCGGACATGGTATCGGCCTGAATTTCCATGAAGACCCACAAGTTTTGCATTATGGTAAAGCAGGTACAGGCGTAAAGCTTGAACCTGGGATGACATTTACAATCGAACCCATGATTAATGCGGGTAAACGTGATATCCGTCAATTGGGTGATGGCTGGACTATTGTCACCAAGGATCACAGTTTATCTGCACAATGGGAGCACACCATTTTGGTGACAGAATCAGGTTACGAGGTTCTGACCGTGTCTGCAGGATCCCCGCCCATACCCACAATTATCGGCTAACATTCAGGACTCGTTGCTTTTGTCTTTACCCATTTCCCAGAAAAAAACTGCTGACTGGAGAGCTTTTCTGGTCGAAGGAAGGCAAGTCCTTCGCGACACCTATTTAACCAATTTGTCTTCTACTTCGCTGTTACGCAATCATAGTCGGCTAGTAGATCAGCTGTTACAGGAAATATGGCAAAAAACGCAATTACCTGAATCTATTTCTCTGCTTGCCGTTGGGGGTTATGGTCGTGACCAACTGTTCCCTTATTCAGATGTTGATATATTGATTCTATTACCTGGTGCCCCTGATGAAAATTTGAATCTGCAGTTGGAACAGCTAGTTGCTCTTTTATGGGATACAGGCCTGGATGTTGGCCACAGCGTACGAACGCTTGAAGAATGCAGAGAGGAAGCCGCAAAGGATATTACTGTTCAGACCAATTTACTGGAAGCGCGCCTCATCGCGGGTAATAAATCCCTTTTCCAGCAGTTTGATCAAACTTTTCACCGAGAACTGGATCAACGCGCTTTTTTTGAGGCCAAGTACCTTGAACAACAACAGCGGCACGCTCGCTTCCATGACACAGCCTACAACCTTGAGCCAAACGTTAAAGAAAGTCCTGGCGGCCTGAGAGATTTACAAAATATCATATGGATAAGTGACGGGTGCGGTCTTGGGCAGTCCTGGATGGAATTAGCCCATCAATCCATTATTACCTCAAATGAAGCACGCCAGATTCGCCGGCACGAAACCTTGCTCGAAAACATCCGCATTCGATTACATTACCAAGCTAAACGTAGGGAAGACAGGCTGTTATTTGATTTTCAAGCCACTCTGGCTCAACAATTTGGTTTTACTGATAAAAAACAACGTCGCGCTAGCGAACAGCTTATGCAGCGCTATTATCGTACAGCCAAAGCTATCAGCCTGCTCAATGAAATACTGCTGCAAAATTTACGGGCTAAGATATTTCCATCCAGTCATACAGCACCAGTTGAATTAAATGCCCGTTTCAGAAAGCAAGGCAATCTGCTCGCTGCAGCGAATGACCAGATATTTGAAGAAGAACCCAGTGCGATACTTGAATGCTTTTTGTTATTACAACAGCACTCAGAATTAAAGGGTATGACTGCGAGCACATTACGCGCGTTATGGCGGGCAAAACGCTTAATTAACCCGCTATTTCGACGTGAACGGCATAACCGCGATTTATTCATGGAGATTCTGCGGCAACCCAGAGGCGTTACTCACGAATTACGCAGGATGAACCAGTACGGTATTCTGGGGCGTTATATCCCTGCTTTTGGACGTATTGTCGGTCAAATGCAGCATGACCTTTACCATCAGTACACGGTTGACGAGCATACCCTGATGGTACTGCGCAACCTGCGGCGTTTTACAGTTGCAGAGTTCGCCCATGAATTTCCTTTGTGCAGCCGTCTGATCAACAGCTTTGAAAGACAGGAAGTGCTCATTCTTGCAGCACTCTTCCACGATATCGCAAAAGGGCGCGGCGGTGATCACTCCGCACTTGGCAAAGTAGATGCGCGACGTTTCTGCACTGCACATAATATTGCCCCTGAAGATACCGACCTGGTTTGCTGGCTGGTAGAAAAGCACCTGACCATGTCAGCCACTGCTCAGAAACAGGATATTAGTGACCCGGATGTCATTGCCAGTTTCGCTGAAAAAATAAAGGATCAGCGACACTTGGCTGCACTCTATCTGTTAACAGTTGCAGATATAAGAGGCACCAGTCCAAAAGTATGGAATGCATGGAAAGGCAAACTGCTGGAAGATTTGTTCTATGCTACCAAAAGACATTTAAGCGAAGGAACCGCCACTACAGATAGTTATCTGGAGGCAAGACAAACCGAAGCACAGCGCATTCTCAGGCTTTATGCTATTGGTGATAAAGCACATGAAGAATTGTGGTCGAAGCTGGATGTCGGATATTTTTTAAGACATGATGCACAGGAAATTGCCTGGCACACCCGTTTATTGCTTGCCCATACCAATACTGACACTCCTATCGTCCGATCGCGTATCAGTCCAGTGGGAGAAGGGCTACAGGTATTGATTTATTCACGCGATCATGATGATTTGTTTGCGAGAATTTGCGGGTTCTTCGAACGCACCGATTACAACATTGTTGAAGCCAAGATACACACCACAACCCATGGATATGCATTAGATAGTTTTTTGGTACTGGATGAAGCCAATCGCTCGCCTCATTACCGTGATCTTATAAGCTACGTAGAATTTGAACTGACTGAACGCCTGACATCAAGTAACCCCGTAGAAGAACCCCTGCGCGGACGCTTAAGCAGACATCTCAAGCACTTTCCCATTGCACCACAGGTGCGCATACAAGCCGATGACAAAGGCGCTTACCACGTACTTTCCATTACAGCGGGAGACCAATCCGGTTTGTTATCGCGAATTGCACAGATTTTCGTCAAACACGAAATCCACTTGCATACTGCAAAAATCAACACATTAGGTGGGCGCGCAGAAGATATATTCCTGATTACCGGAGACAGTCTGCAACATACCAAAAGCACACTACAGCTTGAAACCGATCTGGTTAAGGCACTAAACCCGGTAACTTAAAGTCGGGTTGTTCTGCATTCGCATCCCCTTTCTCCAGGTGATACAACCATGCCAGTAGCTCAGCCACTGCCAGGTAAAGTTGGGGGGGTATATGCTGATCCAGATCCACTTGCATCAGCAAGGAAACCAGCTCCGGCGATTCATGTACATACACCCCCGCTTCTTTAGCGCGGGCAATAATCGTTTCTGCCAAAATCCCCCTGCCTTTAGCAACCACCTTAGGCGCTGCATCGCCAGCACCATATGCCATTGCCACCGCAATTTGTTGCGAATCAGGCTTCTTCATTTCGGTCAACTTTCAAACCGAGCAAATTAATACCCGCGGTTTGCAATGCACTCTGCAACGTCGGTTGATTAGCTTTTAGCTTATTTGCTGTTTCAGCATCTGACACATTAATACTCAGTCGAATGCCCTCCCGATTCAAGGCCAAGGTAGCTTCTACTTCGCCCAGTACTGGCATTTTAAGGTACAGGCGTGTTTGCCAGGCTGGTGCTTCGTCCTGCCCTTGCTCCTTATGTGTGTCTTCCTCTATACGCCAGTCCATAGCCTGGCCAGGCCACACCTGGCCTTGCCATATAATTTGACGAGAATCCAGAATATCCAGTTGTTGCTGCACTATGGGTGCTGTCTGAGGGTGTACCGCATTTTGGGTCTGCGCTAATGCACCTGCTGCAGTCCCGCTTAACGATTGTGCATTCTGGCCCAACCCTGATAACTTTCCCTGGGGTTCCATTGTTAAGTCGGTTAGAGGACGCTGACCAGTCACCCATTGGGCCTGATGCGACTCATAAAACATGCCACTTTTAGAAATGGTGTTATGCAGGGTATCGGCCAGCACTTTGGTATTTTCCGGAGCGCCTGTCATTAAAGGTGCAAATTTGGTTAAGGGCGAAGTTTGCGATTGCGCCTGTTCAGCAACCTTTTGCAATAGCGCACCCAAAAATTTTGCAGAATCACTGATAGAAACTTGAGGCTGCCCTGCCGTATTGAATCCTGCGGCTGGAAGGTCACGAGACAAAGCGAAAGTAAGGCGCGGTTGATTGGAAACAAATGTCAGGTCGAGTTTATCCCCAGCCTGGGTATTTTTTGGAAGATTCAGATCAAGGACGCTATCTCCAATCAAAACCTGGAAACGACCGTTTGGCAAATTACCTAATACGATAGCCGATAAACGCTGCCCTGGGACAAGTTCTGGCAGCTTCAACTGAGTTTCAGAGACCTCTATCAGCGGCGGGGCCGAAACCTTGATGAGTAGCTGAAGCTGGTTTTGAATGTCGTTATAAATCACTTGCTATCCTAAGCAGGCAATTTCAAGAAGAATGGGATCTATACAAAGCAACAATTAACTCTGCTTCTCCTCGTGAAATCCCACAATTTGCTGCCAACTCACTTGGATCTACACCTTGCTGCGCCATCTGGATTGCCTGACTGTAAGGAGTGGCAGCGGGTTTATCCTGCTTCAGTTCATCTACATCACTTTCAAGTTTGGAAACTTTGTCACGCAACAATGCAATTTCACTTTCAATACCATCCAAGGCATGCGCTTCCTTATTAGCTTCAAATCCTTTTTGCCAAAGCCTCAACCCACGACTTTTGCTGGATCGGGTGAGCAGCAGCATTTCGGCAATATAAACCGCCAAAACCAGCACAATGACAATCAATAGCTCACGCCAAGTTACAACAAACGATTCCAAGATCAGTCCCTACCCAAATGGGTTCGCAATAGATTTTCATATCAGCCAAAAAAACGAAATTGTATCAATCCGTTTAATCCGTTTTCGTGACAATAATACAATACGCTGTATTAGAAAGTGTATCAATGAAATGGTGCCGCAGAAACATTAAGATACAAAAAACTTCTAAAAATATGTTTATACCGGACAGTAACAACAACACAAATAGGTAAGCGCTTAGTTATCAAAATATATTTGCGAGTATGTGTAATATATAACCCGGTATTATCAAAATTCAACCAATTGATTTTTATAATAAAAACTAATCCTGTTAAATTTTGACTAAAGTTTTATCAATTTCAATCGATAAAGTATCTGCAAGCATCTGGTCTCAAGCAACATGTAAGATCAGAAACTTGAGATTGACCCTAAAGTTAATTAATAATCAACCGATAATAAAAATAACTGAGGTTGGGATGCCTTAAAGGCGCACCGAAGTTCATGGCAAATATGCCATAAATTATCGCACCAAGTATTAAAGGAGAATTACCATGGCTCAAGTCATTAACACAAACGTTGCTTCCCTCTTTGCTGGAGCGGCCCTGAACAAATCAAATCTTGCGTTGCAAACTGCTCAGCAGCGTCTTTCTTCAGGTCTGCGTATAAACAGCGCTAAAGACGATGCAACTGGTTTGGTTACGGCTACCGGTTATGATAGCCAGATTCGTGGTGCAAACCAGGCCATTCGCAACGCTAATGACGGAATTTCAACCGCGCAAACCAATGATGGCTACCATGCCCAAGTTCTTGAGAACCTTCAAAGATTGCGTGAAATTGCAGTTCAGTTGGGCGGTACTGCATCCGGTGCAGAATCCAACGCGTTAGTTGCAGAAAACACCCGGATTTTAGGTCTGGCCGCAAACACCGGTAGTGTTGTTGTAAATTCGAATGGTGGCACGGTTGCAGGAACAGGCACTAAGGCTACTATTGTTGCCGGCCTTACCGTGGGTGCTCTCGATACAGCTATCACAGCAGTAACCACAGCCCGGGCTACCTACGGTGCAGACATGGCGACTTTTTCTTCTGCTGTTGCCAACCTTCAGGTTCAGTCTGTGAACTTATCAGCTTCATATAGCCGAATCATGGACACCGACTATGCCATGGAAACCCAGAACATGACCCGTAACAACATTCTACAACAAGCTGGAACGGCAATGCTGGCTCAAGCAAACCAAACACCTAACACCGTATTGTCCTTGTTGAGATAAGTAACTTTATTCCAGCAACAAACATGATCAGAAAATTAGGGATTCACTCTAAAGTTTTTAACCGTCTTACCGATAATATAAATATAAGCGGTTAAAAACTTCTAAAGTGAACCGAAGTTTATGGCAAGCAGCCATAATCGAATGTACCAAGTATTAAAGGAGAATTACCATGGCTCAAGTCATTAACACAAACGTTGCTTCCCTGTTCGCTGGAGCGGCCCTGAACAAATCAAATCTTGCGTTGCAAACTGCACAGCAGCGCCTTTCTTCAGGTCTGCGTATAAACAGCGCTAAAGACGATGCAACTGGCTTGGTTACAGCTACCGGTTATGATAGCCAGATTCGTGGTGCAAACCAGGCCATTCGCAACGCTAATGACGGAATTTCAACCGCACAAACTAATGACGGCTACCATGCCCAGGTTCTTGAGAACCTACAAAGACTGCGTGAAATTGCAGTTCAGTTGGGCGGTACAGCAGCCGGAGCTGAAACTACAGCACTGGCTGCAGAAAACACCCGGATTTTGGGTTTGGCTGCAAACACCGGTACAGTTGTTGTGAACTCAAATGGTGGAACGGTTACTGGCGTAGGTACCAAAGCAACAGTTGCTGGAACCCTTACTGTTGCAGGCATTGATGCAGACATCACAGCAGTAACCACAGCCCGGGCTACCTACGGTGCAGACATGGCGACTTTTTCATCTGCTGTTGCCAACCTTCAGGTTCAGTCTGTGAACTTATCAGCTTCATATAGCCGAATCATGGACACCGACTATGCCATGGAAACCCAGAACATGACCCGTAACAACATTCTGCAACAAGCAGGAACGGCAATGCTGGCTCAAGCAAACCAAACACCCAACACCGTACTAAGTTTGCTACGTTAAACATGGTAATTTAAAATCTACCTAGCCGGACTTCCGGTTAGGTAGTGCCATGAAGGAGATAAGCAATGATCATCCAAAACACAAACCTAAATCAGCCAGCGCAATCTGTCAGGCCATTCAATGATAGTTTACCAAACATTGTTTCAGATGTTGGATCTACGCCGGGCGTTGCGCAAATCTCAACCAATCAAACTAGCTCTTTGCAGCAGCCTTCTCCCGAACAATTGAAGAATGCTGTAGATGTTATCAATCTGGTAATGAAGCATTCTAACAACAACCTTCAATTCAGTGTCGATACTGACACTAACAGGACAGTAGTAAAAATGGTTGACACAGAAACAGGAGAGTTGATACGGCAATTTCCTTCTGAAGAAACCTTGGCAATATCACGAGAAATTGACCGGTTTCAACAAGGCCTGCTGCTAAAACAGAAGGCCTAGTTCTGGAGGTAAAAAATCATGGCAGTTAGTGCTACATCATCCTTAGACGTTAATGCCATAGTAACAGGATTAATGTCTATAGAGCGTCAGCCTATTACAAAGCTCAATACTAAAGAGTCGAGCTACCAGGCAAAGCTGACAGCTATGGGCCTTATTACAAGTAAAGTAGACAGCTTTCAAACTGCTTTGAAGAGCTTGAGCAGCACAAGTTCCAGCAGCCTACTTGCATTTAAGGCCACCTCTTCAGATTCAACCATTTTTAATGCTTCTGCTAGCAGCACAGCAGCTGCAGGAAATTACACGCTTGAAGTAACCAGCCTGGCACAATCACAAAATCTGGTTGCTTCTGGGAAATCTAGTAGTAATACAGCTATTAGTGATGGCGTAGCGACTACAATCACTTTCGATTTTGGAACCATTAATGGTGGCACTTTGTCATCAGGCACGTATAGTGGCGCCACATTTACCCCGAATGGAAATGGTAGCAAAAGCATCACAATAGATGGGACAAACAATACATTGGAAGGTATTCGTGATGCCGTCAACTCAGCCAGAATAGGTGTAACTGCGAGCATCGTTAATGATGGCAGCGGCACTCCATACCGCCTCGTATTATCTTCAGATAACAGTGGTGTGAGCAATAGCATCAAAATAACCACCTCTGGTGGTGATGGAACAATTAATACTTTATTGGCAAATGATCCTGCAGGTTTGCCCGCTGCGCAACATCTTACCCAGACAGTTGCCGCCCAAAATTCACAGTTTAGCGTTAACGGTATTCCAATCAGCAAAACTTCCAATACAGTGACTGATGCTATTCAAGGTGTCACATTGACTTTGAACAATAAAACAACCACACCCGTCGCCTTGACAGTCGCCAGAGATGCAAGCGCTGCAACTGATGCAGTGTCAGGTTTTGTTAAAGCTTATAATGATTTATATAGCGCTCTTAAAAATTCTTCCGCATATAAATCCGGCTCTGCGTTAGAAGGTGATCCTACTTTACGTACGTTGCAAACCCAAATGCGGGACATCGCAGCACAAGCGGTAAGTGGCGGCACCATGTCCCACTTGTATGAAGTAGGTCTGACTATTCAAGTCTCTGGCACGATGCAACTGGATACTACAAAGTTAACCAGTGCCATAGCAAATAATTTCAATGATGTGGCAAACCTGTTTAACTCCGGGACTGGCTACGGCACAATGTTTGCCCAATGGACATCTGCCACGCTAGGCGTTCAAGGAACGATTGCCAATCGTACAGATGGATTTAATCAATCAATAAAAAATATTGGTACTCAGCGGGATGCGTTAGAAGTGCGTATGGTTACGCTTGAAAAGCTATATCGCCGTCAATATAGCGCTCTTGATGTCATGTTGAGCAGCATGAGTCAGACTAGCGCTTATCTGACACAACAACTTGCAACTGTAAAATAATTTAGAGGTATGTCATGTATACATCTTCCGCTATCAAAGCCTATAACACGGTCAGCGTCGAATCCGAGATAATTGGAGCAGACCCGCACAAACTAATTTCATTGTTGTATCGTGGAGCATTGCTTGAAATTGCCAATGCAAAAAACGGAATTTCACGCAAAGAAATACAATCCAAGGGTGCATCTATTACCAAAACTATCGCCATCATTGGTGAAGGGCTGAATGCTAGCTTAGATAAAAAAGTTGGGGGAGAGTTGGCGCAGAATCTGTCTTCATTATATGACTATATGATATCTCGACTTATTGCAGCGAATTTAAATAATGACATTGCAGCTTTAGATGAGGTTGCTCTCCTTCTGACTGATTTAAAAGGAGCATGGGATACAATTCGACCCAATCAAATGCAACCTGAAGCTCCGCGAGTACAAAATAATAACGCTCAAAAAGTATATGGCAGAGCATGATTAAATGAGCACTTCCAAGCCCATTCAAAACTATGAATTATTATCTACCCTAATGGAGCAGATGCGCGAAGCTGCAATTAATGGTAAATGGGAGCAACTTATCACCCTAGAACAAAAGTGCAGTGACCTGGTCGTCAAAATGAAGCAAACTGATATTGAGGAAGTACTTGATAACGATGCCAGACAACATAAAACTAAATTGATTAGCAAAATATTGTCAGACGACTCCGACATACGCAATCACACGCAAACTTGGATGATTGAATTACAAACCATTACGCAAAGTATTAATCAAAGCATTCGCCAAGGCCAGAAATTGCAAGATAAATACGGGGTTTAACAATTGCTTTCATTTTTCTGAACGAAAATTTGTTCCAAAATATTAAGCAAGTGAAGCAATACATAAATCGCGGGATGTCATTTTAAACTTAAAATTTACAAGTTTAATCAAATTTCAAATCAATTCCCTTTTTCACACAACAAAAAAATACTTGAACACAGATCCGGATACTGCTGCCCCAGTTTGTAGCACCCCTCCAGATACTCTTTGGATATTATGTCCGTATTCAATAGCTTATCCCATTGAAAGTTAGCCAAAGCTTTAAAGAATACTCCAGAACGAAAAACCACATTTAACCCTGCAGCAACAGCATCGCGTTCTAAGGTATCTAATGTATAGGTATAGCGGTGACCATGATCCTTTTCACTTGCCGTCACCGCCGAATTATGTGAAATCAATCCCATCTTGACTGCAATTTGGCGAGATGGCGCATTGGCATTAGGACAAACTAGAAAGAACCTGCCATTGTCTGCCAACCATTTGTCATTAATTCTCTTCAATAGTTGCACGGGGTCATCCAAATGTTCTAAAACGTGAGTAAGCACGATGTTATCATAACGCTTCGGCAACACTGCATTTTCAAAAAGGGAATGAACAAATTGCACTTTGTCACCGAGTTTATTTCTAGCTTCTTCGATAGCAACATCTGAAGCTTCGACACAAGTAATGTCGTCGAAGTAAGAAAGTAGCCTTTTGGTGAAGTCGCCCTTAAAGCTCCCCAATTCAAGCAAAGAGCCTGTTAAAAAAAATTGTTTGAATGATTTGATCATATATGGATGCATAACGTCGAAATCAAAGCTATAAACGTACTTGCTGCCATTTGCTTCTCCCATTTCGGCGTTATAATCGCGGTCATTATTCATACTCTCCCCCGCTTTAATGCATAGATTCATATTAACAAATTGCGTATCCGCCTTGCTCATTACGAAACCTTTTTTCTCATACAGTTTGATAGCTGGTAAATTCCCCGTTTCAACTTCAAGATTAATCCCCCTCAAACCAGAGTGCATTACATGTTCTAAACACTGATCCAGTAATTGGGTTGCAATACCCTTACTCTTCCATTCTGACAACAAGCTAAGGTTAGTAATGTAGGCATTACCGCTATCATGATCGTTGCAATATACCGCCAACAACCCCACTAGCAAATTTCCCGACCAAGCTTCTAAACATGCCGCCTTAGTTGCGATTTTTTTAGAATAGGCGCTTATATTGACATGAGTACTTAAGGGCGGAACAAAATCATTATCGCAACACAACAAGTGTTCAGCTATTTGTGCCGCAGAAGCTGTGTTCGCCTGAAATCTAATCAACTCATTCATCTTTCCAATACCGCCAATCCAAAACCATAGCGTCCAAATTCATTGCCGTTATAGAGCAAGTACACCTTGCCGAAGCATTCAAACACATGCGGGTAACACAACATATCAGAGTCCCAGTCGCCCGGAGTGACATCTAATGATGGGGACTCGTCGTCCCGAATCCAGTTTGACAAATCATCCGAGTAAGCGTGACCGATTCGATAACTGCGACTCATGTTAGTCCTGAAATCAGTAGAAAAACGATAACAAAAGAACATGTGATACCGACTTCCAATTTCAATCACCGTAGGCAGCGCCTGACTTTCATCTTCTCCCAGACGGTTACTGATAAGCTGTCGAGCTTCTTCTTTAACCCAATTAACGCCGTCAGTTGAAACTGCGTGACCTATTTTGTAGGTACGATCCGGTGAAGCATCCTCCGAAAACCGCTTCCACCCAGTTCCGAACATATACCACATATGAAATACGTTCCCGACTACCTTCACGAAAGCGTCACCAACCAAACAGGGTTCATGCAACGATGCCGTCAAAATCGGTCCATTGCCAACACGCTGAAAAGTAAGCCCATTATCATTACTTATCGCGAGACCAATTGCCGTATCTACAGAAACCGATGCACGTCTATTCCAACCACATGTATAACCATACACAGCTTCGCTATGACGCATAACATTCATTGGAAAAATCCCATGTTCGTCAAAACAACCCAGATTGCCTAGCGGTATAACAGTTTTATCAGATACCTTGATGACATCATGCAGGTTCTTTTGCATATCAACAAATGCAATATGGCTGAGGTATTTGCCATTACTTTTATCAACTGCGCGAGTTGAAAAGTAGATACGCACAAAATCATCAAACACCAGTGCTTGTGGCGACTGTGCGAATTGCTCACAGTCGTTTGGCAGCGTGTACTGCGTAGGGTCGAAAATCTTGCCGAGCTTTTTCCACTTCATCTCATGCTCCCTACTCCAATATTCCTTCCAGCACTGCCAGACCAAATCCATACTTGCCAACCTGGTTTCCCAGATAGGCTAAATAAATAAGCCCATCCAATTCAAATACATGCGGATAGCTAATCATCTCGGCATCCCAACCATTTTTAGATACGTCAATTCCAGCTTTCGAATCATCGCGTACCCAGTCAATCAGATTGTTGCTAGAAGCATATCCGATTCTATAACCGTTCTCATTTCCCCTATAATTACTGCTGTAACGGTAACAGAAAAACATGTGGTACTTTCCGTTGGCATAGATCACATCCGGGCTGGCTTGCGCCTCATCTTCTTCAATACGACTCACTATTAAGTCTTTGTTGATCTTATTCCAATGAATGCCGTCTTTAGATGATGCCATGCGAATTTTATACACTGGTTCAGCTCGCGAACTCACCATTTTCCATTTTCGTCCAGCTATGTACCATAGGTACCAAGTATTATCGAAGATCCGAATCTTTGGACCGCTCAAAATAAAAGGCTCGTCAGGAGAATACGACAAAATTGGTCCATTACCGAGCTTGGTGAAAGTTTTTCCTCCATCGAAGCTATCCGCCATACCAATAGCCACATTGAAAGGCACAGATTCACACCTAGTCCAACCGGCGTAATAAACACGAACTTGGTCGCCATTACGAACAACTGATACAGGATAGGTGCCAAACTCATCAAACTCGCCCAACCCACCCAGGTTAAGAATTGGATGTTCCGCAACATACCGCACCTTAAACAAATCAGCACGATCTAAATCGACATAGGCAGAATAGCTTACATATTGACCATTCAAATCCACCTGAGGGCGGCAGGAAAAGTAAACACGCACAAAATCTTCGAACACCAAGGTAGCTGGAGCCTGTGCGAACTCCTTAAGCCAACATCGACCTTTAACATCCTGTGGCGTGAACACTTTGCCTAACTTTTTCCATTTGAACATATTTCAAATCAACTCGTAATTAGTCAACATCCTGTTGAGAATCACATCGCGAGGATTAAACATCAACACATCGAGAATCGACAGCCAAGGTATAAATGCTTCCCCAAACTGCTCATACTCTATCGATTTTGATTGTATAAATTTCAAATCAACACCTTTCTTCGAAAATGCTTCCCTTGAATACATCTCCTTGCCGCCGATAGCATTCACATATGTACTCGCACCAACCTCGGCACACATGGCCAGCACTTTTTCTTGATTTTTCAGACTATGGTCAATAGCAATATCAGAAGAAACCACAATTTCAGTTGTAATGCACAAGTATTCACAAGTTTTTAAGATGGAGTGGTGTAGAAAATGAAATAAATTAACATCATCGTACTGAATAATCTGCTCAAGAAGCGGAAAGGTCTCAGCAAAATATGGTGCACATTGATACGCCCCCTTCAATTGATTTAGCAATCTTTCCCGATTAAATCCTCCCGCCAACTCCCGTTCGCGCACATCCAAACAATGAGAATCATTTTTCAATGGAAGAGAAAAAATCACATCTTTACCATTCTGCAACAATCGGTTACGATTAACCCATCCTTTCTTGGTATATTGAATATTGTTGTAAACAATAAATAAATCAACTGCCGCAATTAGCTGAAAATAGCCGATGTATGGAAAGAAATATGGTTGCATTATGGCCAACTTCACTTTATCTCCCTTCAAACGTTCTATGATTTTACTAATCACGATTATTTAGCAGCAATTAAATTTGATATTTCGTCAATAATATCCATATCCAGACCAGGGTAAATCGGTAGGCAGAGAACTTCTAACGATGATGCTGTTGCCACAGAAAGGTTCTCTCTATTTGCAGAAGGCAAACCTCGATACATTGGGAATTCAGATATCAAGGGGTAAAAATATCGGCGTGGATGAATGTCATTTTCCTTGAGTGTCAGGTAAAGTTCATCTCGACTAAGTGGATAGTCAGCTTTCACAAGAATCGGGAAATAAGCATAATTGGCGACGCTTTCACCCGTACCAGTCAAACAGTGAATGCCTTTCACATCTTTAAGCTTCTCTCGATAAGCCTCATCAATTTTTTTGCGGCTCACAAGTGCATTTTCTAAATGCTTTAGCTGCAACAATCCTAGTGCCGCGTTAAATTCACTCATTTTTCCATTGATGCCGGGAGCTACAACAGTAACTTCGCCGACATGACCGAAATTTTTAAACTGATCAATACGCACCTTGGTTTTAAGATCAGGACATACGATAGCGCCACCCTCAAAAGTATTAAAAACTTTAGTAGCATGAAAACTTAGCACGGACAAATCACCATACTGGAGTATGCTGCCCTGAGCATTTTTTACACCAAAAGCATGAGCGGCATCATAAATTACCTTAAGGTTGTAGTTGTCTGCTATTTTCTGAATTGATTCCACATCACAAGGATGTCCATAGCAATGAACTGGCATGATAGCTGTAGTTTGTGGCGTGATGGCGGCTTCTATCTTTGTCGGATCCAGGTTCAGTGTGCAGGGATCAATATCAACAAATACTGGTTTGATACCGTTCCATAATAGTGAATGTGAAGTAGCAACAAAAGAATACGGTGTGGTAATCACCTCCCCAGTAATACGCAATGCTTGCAAAGCAGTAACCAATGCAATTGTTCCATTTGTAAATAAGGCGATATGATCTACACCAAGATATTCACATAGTGCTTTTTCCAACTGAAAATGGAATGGACCGCCATTAGTCAGGATTTTGCTTTCCCAAATCTGTTCAAGAAAGGGCATGAACTCCTCCAATGGAGGAAGATAGGGTTGAGTAACATAGATTGGCTTTTTCATGCATTCCTTTCTATTAAAATGTGTTGTTCATACAATCACCATCACATCAAATTTTGAATAATAACCAAAAATATTTATAAACAAGGGGAACAGATTAATCAATACCATTGGCAACCTTCAGAATTACTTCTACATTACCATTGCCGGTTATTCAACCCATTTATTCAAGTTAAACTCATCATGTGTTTTATCGTCAAGCGATGATTGCAGTCAAGTTTTTATTAACAAATGATAATTCAGGCCAGCCACTTGTTTTTTGCGTATATGGCTATCGAAGTAAAATTCGATGGTTTTCCCAGACATGCTTTAGAGCATGCACATCATCACCCTTTGCCATGCACACCAAATATGCCTTACCATAAGTTTGATTTTTCTTGATTAGCTCACGTAATATAAAAAGATGAAACCACACTCCAATACTGCCGAGTCAACTCAGCATATAACAACGACCATCGACAGGACTCTCCAGCAGGCCGTTGCTCTCCACCAAGCAGGGCAACTGCAAGCTGCCGAGCAGCTTTATTCAAAAATTTTGCTAGTACAACCTAATCACTCTGAAGCACACCACAATATGGGTGTTTTAGCGATGCAGATGAAAAAACCTGATGCAGTATTGCCGCACTTTATGGCAGCATTGGAAGCAAACCCAACCCATGGACCATATTGGTTAAGTTATATCGACGCCCTGATTAAAACTGGCCAGTTAGACGCTGCACGTGAAGTACTGGCACTTGCGCGACAACAGGGAATAGGGGGGGGGGAAATAAATGCATTAGCTATTAAATTAAGTGATAGTGCAACTACCATAACGCCATCAACAATTGAATATAAGCATGCCTATAAGGAACCTCAGCCCACGTCTTTATCAGCCTCAAACAAAATTAAAAATAAACCTTTAAAATCAGGTAAATCAACCAAAAAATCTGCCACTCACAATAAAAAGGCACCTGCTCCTCAAGATGTAAATTCACTAGTATCTCTATTCACGGAGGGACATTTTACAAAAGCAGCAAGTGTTGCTCAAGCAATGACCGTACGCTACCCTTTGCATGGATTTGGCTGGAAAGCCTTAGGTGCAGCATTTAATCTGTTGGGACAAAATACAAATGCACTAGCACCAATGCAAAAAGCAGCAATGCTTTTGCCCTATGACGCAGATGCGCATAGCAACCTTGGTATCACACTTCATGAGCTGAACCGACTTGACGAGGCCGAAGCAAGCTGCCGAAGGGCACTTGAGATAAACCCAGAATTAGTCGCAGCACACATTACCCTATCCTTTACATTGCATGAGTTGAATAGATTTGACGAAGCCGAAATGTGCTGCCGTAAAGCGCTAGAAATCAATCCAGAATATGCTGAAGCATATAATAATCTTGGTAATGCCCTCAAAGCACAAGGCCGACTGGATGAAGCCGAAGCAAGCTACCGTCGAGCGCTAAATATCAAGCCTGATTTTGCTGAAGCACATAGTAATCTGGCAGTCATTCTTCACGAATTAGGCAGGTTAGACGAGGCCGAAACCAGCTGCATTGTAGCTCTCAGAATCAAACCCGTTTATGCTGAAGCGCACAGCAATTTAGGTGTCATTCTTCATGAATTGGGCCGGCTAAATGAAGCTGAAGCCAGTTACAGACGTGCGCTAGAAATCAAGCCCGATTACGCTGAGGCAAATTGCAATTTAGGTGCAACTCTTTTTAACTTGGAGCGGTTGGATGAAGCGCAGAGTTGCTACCAACGGGCCCTAGACATTAACCCAGAACTAGCTGATGCGCATTACAACTTGGGTAACACCCTGAAGAGCCAGGGAGAACTGCAGAAAGCCGAGATATGCTATCAAATGGCACACCAAAAGGGATTATATGGTGCTCGTATAAGGAAAGCATTATTACTTCCGTCAATTATGGGAACAAAACCAGAATTATTCAGAAGCAGAGCTAAGTTTGAACAAAACCTTGATAAACTAATAGAGGAAAATGTACCGATTAATGAACCTTTAAAAATCATCGGAGAAACTAATTTCTATTTAGCCTATCACGGCTTAAATGACCGGGATTTACAAGTCAAGATAGCTAAATACTATGAGAAAGTCAGCCCTTCACTACTATTTATTGCCCCTCATTGCTCAAAATCTAAATTAGTTGCATCGAAAAAAATTAGAGTTGGTTTTTTTTCCAAATTTTTATATAGCCATTCCGTATCACTCTGTTTTAGCAAAATAATTGAATCATTATCTTTGAAACCGCAATTAGAAGTAACCTTGATTTCGAACAGTTCTATCGATGATAACATTTACGCGAATTTTGCAGGAAATCGTGTCCGTATTCCTTATAATTTACCTGGGGCTCGGAAAATTATTGCCGATTTGGAGCTCGACATAATGGTATATCTAGATATAGGCATGGAACCACTCAGCTATTTCATGGCTTTTTCCCGTTTGGCGAGAGTGCAATGTGTTTTAACAGGTCATCCAGTAACGACGGGCATTGCAAATATCGACTATTTTCTGTCTACTGACCGTATGGAACCAAATAACGCAGAAGAACATTACAGTGAAAAATTGGTTCGTTTTCCATCTCCAATAGTTTACTTTTCACGACCATCATTACCAGCAATACTTAAAACTCGCTTGGAATTAGATTTACCAAATGATCAGCATATTTATATGTGCCCGATGAAATTACAAAAACTTCACCCTGATTTTGATGAAGCAATAACCAGAATTCTGCAACTCGATGAAAATGGTGTAATTATACTGTTTGAAGATGATTTGAGACCATACTGGAAGCACGATGTTATTAAACGATTCCAGAATACCATCCCCGAACATCTTAGGGTAAGAATTATCTTCCTTCCTTGGTTAAGCAATCCTATAGATTTTATGAGTGCCATTTCTGCTGCCGATGTAATTTTGGACCCATTCCATTTTGGTATAGGTTCGACGGCCGCCATGACTTCTATAACTGGGACACCGCTTGTAACGAAAGTAGGAGAGTTTATGCGTGGCAGGGTTGGAGCATATTATTGTGAGATGCTTGACTTGTCTGATTGTGTCACGAAAGACACCGAGAATTATGCTAAAAAAGCAGTGCAAATCGCAAGCGATCAACAATTACGAGATAAGATCAGCAAAAATATACTAAAAAACAATTCTGTCCTTTATGAAAATCTGCAACCAGTCGATGACTTGATTGACTTTTTTAATTCTGTAATGAGTGATAAACACTCTGTCTAAACTTACCGGCACAGAGCAAAAGGTGTTTCTTATATTCAATTGCCAGGAATAGTGGGGACAACTATTATTAACTAAGTGGGGTTAGAAGGTTTTATTGCACATGACGAGGAAAATTTTGTACAAAAGGGGGTTAATTTGGCCTGTGAACTTGAAACACTCGCCGATCTTCTGGCTGAGTTGAGGGAGCGTTTTCAACAATCTGCTCTAGGCCAACCTGAACTGATTGCAACTGTTTTGAAACGAGCGTTGCATGTTATGTGGCACAGATGCAGTGACAGACTGCCAGCAGAATCATTTGATGTATGGTAAAAATCATACACAAAAAGGCATTAAAACGCTTGGAATCCGCTTAGTAATTTTAAGTTTTCACTCATCAACAAGTTCCTGTCCAGGAAAAAGCACTTCAGTAAAACCAAAAAACCGCATATCTTCTATTCGCATCGGATAAAGAATACCATTCAAATGATCCACCTCGTGTTGCACTACCCGTGCATGAAACCCTTCAACCACTCTGTCTATCTTTTCGCCTTTAGGATCAAAACCTTTATAACGCAATTGCTTATAACGCGGCACCTTGCCACGCATTCCCGGTACTGACAAACACCCTTCCCAGCCCTCCTCCATCTCTTCATTGATAGTAGAAAGCTCAGGATTAATGAGAACGGTGTATGGGACTTGCTCTGCATCAGGGTACCGGGGATTGTGACCAACACCAAAAATCACTACTTGCAAACTGACGCCAATTTGCGGAGCGGCTAATCCGGCACCATCAAGCGATTCCATGGTGTCATGCATATCCTGTATCAACTCATGCAATTCAGGCGTATTAAATAGTTCGACGCGACTAGAAATCTCCAGCAAGCGGGGGTCACCCATTCTCAAGACAGGCTTAATCGCCATTATCCAGATCCACAAGGTGTTCAAGGATGTTCCTGACGCGGCCCATTGATGCCTTTAAAACAGTGTCAATTTCTTCATAGCTGATGCGATGAGCGCTAGAACCCCGACCAGCGGCATAGTTGGCGACAACACCTATCGTTGCGTAGCTCAATCCAATTTCTTTCGCTAAAGCAGCCTCTGGCATGCCAGTCATACCCACCATAGTGGCTCCATCGCGCTCCAAGCGATCTATTTCAGCCTTGGTTTCCAACCTGGGACCTTGAACAGAAGCATACACACCGCCATCAACAAATTTCTCGCCTGCTGCCAATATTCCATCTTTGCATCTACTGCGCATGTAATCACAATAGGGTTCTGTAAAATCCATATGGGTGACAGGCTTCCCATTTCCTTCAAAATACGTATTTTTGCGACCATAGGTGTAATCAATTATTTGATCTGGCACTACAATGACGCCTGGAACCAAATCAGCATGTATACCCCCCACAGCGGCTACAGATATCACATTTTTTACCTTTTGAGAGTGGAGTGCCCAGATATTCGCCCGGTAATTCACTTCGTGAGGTGGAATTGTGTGCCCATAACCATGGCGTGCCAAAAAAATGACGCTATGACCACAAATATTGCCGAATGTAAGCGCGCCTGAAGGTTCCCCATAGGGAGTACGTATCACTTGCCGATGCGTAATTTCAAGATTGGCCAATTTGGTTAACCCTGTACCGCCGATAATTGCTAACATTGTTTTTCCTTATTCTTTCATGGCGTAGATAGCCGGCAGATTACGCCAAGCTCCCTGAACATCCATCCCGAATCCAAATACATATTTATTGGGTAATTGCATACCAACAAAGTCTGCTTGAATCGGTTTTTGTTTGCCAATTTGTTTATCTGTAAATACTGCACTATAAAAAGCGCTGGCTCCCAGTGACAGCACTTTCTCTCGTATCGCAGCTAACGTATGACCTTCGTCCAGTATATCGTCCAATACCAGCACTACGCGTCCTGCCACATTTTCGCGTGGCATAACTTTCCAGTCCAGTAATCCACCCTGAGTATTATTGCCATATCGAGTGACATGAATATAATCGAAATCCAGGGGAAAACTAAGTTTTGGCAACAATTGTCCTGTAAATACCACTGCTCCACCCATCACACTTAAGACCAAGGGGTGCTTGTCGGATAACGCGACTGTTATTTCGCTGGCTATTTGCGCGAGAGTTTCTGATACTTTCTCACTTGAAGCGATAAGCTCTGCATTGTTAAGGACATCAAGTGCTTTGTTTGCGTCGAGCATGGCTTTCGGATTGATATTTGGTAATATGGGTATTGTGCCGAGATAGGTATATGTTTGGCAAGCTAACTGTGTACTTCAAGGCAAAAAAAAGAGCAAAGGCGAACTAATGTTCCGCCTTTGCTCTTTTTATGGTTTTTTCTATTTAGAAGAACGTAACCTGTAAATGCTTTTAGTAAGTCAGTGTAACAACATCTTCATCCATAGCTTGCTCAATGACATAAGCACCACCAATGGTTTCTTCAATTTCAGGGATCAGATCTTCACCCCATAGCTCCAGTGTTGGAGTACAAACCTTGAATTTTACACCAGCTTCATGTGCATCTTTCATGAATTCGTAAACACTCTTTGGTGATCCTTCTTTTACAAACAGCTTATCAGCTACACCTTTTATAGCCAACTCACCAGAACGACCGGTAAGAATAACCTCTACTTCAAAGTCCATTGCAGCGGCAACAGTTGCTTGAAAAAAGGGGGCGCCTAGTTCAGAACCGTTGGATGGATCGGTGTTAACCATAATAATCATCAATTTATCTGCCATGTTCACTCTCCAACACAAGAATTTAAGAATATGCTTCTAATCTAAAAAAGCAATTGCAGTATTATAACCTAAATGGGAATATTTCTCATCAAAATATTCCCATTTTAAAACTATAGTTAAAACAATGCGATACAATTGATAGTTAATAAACGGCGAAAATTAATTATAGTTGAACAATAACAATTTGTTGGCACAAACTGATAATTATTTATGGGTCTTAGGAAGTTAAGCGCGTTTTAAAGTGCGCTAACTTACTAAGATGATTAATAAAAATAGATATTATTGCCGTTCTCGAATCAGCGAGGCTAAATTCAGTCAGCTTGTAAGATGTTTTGCTCTCGATTTTACGGCTTCGAGTACGGCTGAATTGATCGGCATTTCGGTGCGATCTGTGAATAGTATTTACCTGAAGATTCGTCTTCGTATGGCTGAAGCTTGCGAAGTGGCAACTCCCCTTAAAGACGCTGTTGAAGTTGATGAATCTTATTTTGGGGCACGTCGCGTCAGAGGCAAACGAGGGCGTGGTGCTTATGGTAAAACAATTGTATTTGGACTGTTGAAACGGCAAGGTAAAGTGTATGCCGAGATTGTGCCAGATTGCTCTAAAGCTAGGCTGCAAGGCATTATCAGAGGCCATGTAGAACCCGCTACTGTTATTCATTCGGATGGCTGGCGCGGTTATGACGGCCTGGTTGATATTGGATTCGATAAACACTTTCGAGTGAATCATGGCGAGAATGAATTCGCGAATGGTGAAAGGCATATAAACGGCATTGAGTCTTTCTGGAGTTATGCAAAACGCAGGCTGGCCAAGTTTAATGGCGTACCTAAACATACGTTCTATTTGCATTTGAAAGAAACTGAATATCGCTTTAATCATCGTCGTGATAATCTTTACCTTGGACTACTCAAATTATTGAGGTTAAACCCGCTTTAACTTCCTAAGACCCTTATTTATTTAATGCCAACTTAGCGCAGACAGTGCCGAGGTAGTCAGTAAACTCTTCGCTTACTTCAGAGTGTTTCATGGCAAATTCAACAGTTGCTTTAAGATAACCAAGCTTACTACCACAGTCATATCGAGTTCCGGTAAATTCATAGGCCATTACTTGTTGTTCTTGTAACAACGCAGCTATGGCATCGGTCAATTGAATTTCATTACCAGCCCCTTTTTGCACCTTTTTCAGATGATCAAAGATGCGAGGAGTCAAAATATACCGTCCTACTACACCTAATGTAGAAGGAGCATCTTCAGGTTTTGGTTTTTCCACAATGTTGGTGATTTTGTGAATTTTTTCAGAGATAGGCTGGGCAGCAACAATGCCATATTGAGAAGTTTCCTCACGTGCAACATTTTGCACCCCGATAACAGAGCTTTGATAATAGGTAAAAAGATCAACCATTTGCTTCAACACAGGTGGCTCACCATCTATCAAATCATCTGCCAGCATAACAGCGAAAGGTTCATCTCCAATAACAGGTTTTGCGCACAACACGGCATGACCTAAACCAAGTGCCTCTACCTGACGGATAAATATACAGGAAACATGGCTTGGGATAATATCCCTGACCATTTCAAGCATGCGTGTTTTACCACGCGCTTCCAGTTCTGTTTCCATTTCATATGCTTTGTCGAAATGATCTTCAATGGAACGCTTGGTGCGACCCGTGATAAAAATAAGATCAGTAATGCCTGCAGCCACTGCTTCTTCAACTGCATATTGAATCAAAGGCTTGTCTACGATGGGCAACATCTCTTTCGGGCTGGCCTTAGTAGCTGGCAAAAAACGGGTTCCCATACCCGCCACTGGAAAAACAGCCTTAGTCACTTGTAACATCAATAACCCCTCATTCCCTTTAATATTTATATTATTCGCTTAACAATTTTATAAGCGACTCTTCATCCAGTATAGGTATACCTAATTCTTGCGCTTTTACGTATTTGCTGCCAGGATCTGACCCCACAACAACATAGTCCGTTTTCTTTGATACACTGCCGACAACTTTTCCACCAGCGGCTTCAATCTTTTCCTTTGCACCTTCCCGCGAGAGATTTGGCAACGTACCAGTCAGCACGAATGATTTACCGCTTATAGCGTTCTCTGGTGGCGCTACCCAACCCTGCCCTTCCTCCCATTTTACACCTGCGGCACGCATTTGCTCGACAACTTCCCTGTTATGCGTTTCTCTGAAAAACTGAACAATACTTTGCGCAACTACGGGTCCGACATCTGGCATCTGCTGCAACATGGCTTCATCCGCTTCCATCAGCTTATCCAGACTGCCGAAATGTCGCGCCAGATCTTTAGCCGTTGTTTCCCCCACATTACGAATTCCCAGTGCGTATATAAAACGCGCTAGCGTGGTGTTTTTGCTGTGTTCAATTGCCTGTAATATATTACTGGCAGATTTTTCAGCCATGCGTTCAAGATTGGCCAAAGATAGCATGCCGAGTTTAAACAAATCTGATGGCGTTTTGATGACATGCGTATCCACCAGCTGATCAACCAGCTTTTCTCCCAGTCCTTCAATGTCAAGCGCGCGACGACTGGCAAAATGCAGAATTGCTTGCTTGCGTTGTGCCGGACAATATAAACCTCCGGTACACCGGGCAGCCGCCTCATCTGGCAAACGAATCACATGCGAACCACACACAGGACAAAGTTCAGGCATTTCAAATTCCCGCACTGCAGATGGGCGTTTATCCAAAACCACACTCACCACTTCAGGAATCACGTCACCTGCACGTCGCACCACTACGGTATCACCGATTCGCACATCCTTGCGACGAACTTCATCTTCATTATGTAATGTAGCATTAGTCACAGTTACACCGCCGACAAATACAGGCTTGAGGCGCGCCACAGGAGTAATTGTCCCGGTTCTGCCAACTTGCACATCAATATCCAGCACTTCAGTCAACGCTTCCTGAGCAGGGAACTTGTGCGCGATGGCAAAGCGAGGGGCACGGGAAACAAATCCTAATTTATCCTGCTGATTCAAATCATTTACTTTGTAAACTACGCCATCTATATCGTAGGGTAAATTGGCACGCTTACTGCCTATTGTTTGATAATACCCCATCAAACCATGAGATCCGCGAACCACACTGCGCTCTGCGCACACAGGTAAATGCAGGGATTCCAGATAGTCCATCGCCGCACTATGTGTTTCAGGCAAAGTGATGCCTTCCGTTACACCCAATCCATAAGAGAAGAAAGTCAGTTTTCGCGTTGCTGATATGCGAGGGTCCAGTTGTCGTAAAGAACCTGCCGCCGCGTTACGGGGATTAGCAAACTCTTTTTCCCCTTTTGCTATCTGCATCTGATTAAGTTTGGCAAAATCGGCTTTCAGCATGAGCACTTCACCCCGAACTTCCAGCAATGCTGGAGGAGGATTTGCATGCAACCTCAGGGGAATTGAGTTAATGGTTCGTAAATTAGCTGTAACATCTTCACCCGTATTACCATCGCCACGGGTTGCACCTTTTACCAGCTGGCCATTTTCATAAGATAATGTAATAGCCAGGCCATCAAATTTAGGTTCAACGGCATATTCGACATTATCGATTCCCAGACCTTCGCGAACCCGGTGATCAAATGCGATTACCTCTTCCTCTGCAAATGCATTGTTGAGAGAAAGCATGGGAGTACGGTGGGTGACTTGCGAGAATTCTTTTAAAGGTGCTCCCCCTATTCGTTGCGTGGGAGAGTCCGAACTAGCCAGTTCAGGAAAATTTGCTTCCAGCTCCTGCAATTCCCGAAACAGTTTATCAAACTCAACATCAGGAATAACAGGCGCATCCAGCACATAATATTGATAATTGTGCCGCTCAATTTCTTCACGCAGATGTCGAACGCGTTCGACGATTTGTGGTGTAAACCGCATTTAAGAAAATAAATTTAAGGCGCGCTGGCTGCCTGCACTAATATGACGGGCATCCATTTTTGTATAGATGTTTGAAAGCTGCTGTCTAATAGTAGCAATGCTCTTTTCATCCAGTTTATTCCGGTTATCGTCTACCAAATCACCGTTTAACGTATGTGCAACCTGTTTTGCAAGCGTAACCATACTGTTAAATGTGTGTATCCCGCCCGGTGCGCGCGGCACGTCAAACAGGAATGTCACACCATGGGTAACCATGTGTTTGATATTATCTGCTGAGAACGGAATTTCATCATGATTTGACAAAGAATAAAGTGAGACTCCATCATCATTCAGTAAATGGAAGGTACCATCCGCCTGCAATTTCATGCCTGCCGCTTCTGCTTGAGCGCGAATTTTAGTTGCGGGCAAGGTTTCACCATTATGGCTAAGCACGTTCAACCCTATAAGGACATCCACTTCAGCACAAAAATCATCCAGTTCTATTGCGCGTTGCAATGCTGGCTGTTTCTCAGGGCAATCCATTAAAGCTTGCAAATCAGCTGCAATATTTTGAATGCCATCGCAAAACATATCTAACTGCACTTCAGATAAATGCCCTTTGCGATCAGCCAACTGCAGGCTTACCCTGATTTTTTCATATTCACCTGGATGGGCAGGGCTTATTTCTTCCCATGCGCCCGTTTGCATATGTTGCCCGGACCAGTGAACAGGTTTGCCAAGTGCAGCAAACTGTTGTAATAACAAGGCAATATCTTCAGTAATGATTGTTTCCCCGGCCTGTAAAGTTGCAACATACGCAATGCTGTCATCCACTTGCTGTGCTTTGGCAGGTTCATTATGCTGCTGATGTTGGGGTTTAAACTTGGGCTCTTCAGTTACTTGAATAATTGGTTCTTCTTCATGCTTTACCTCTACAATCGGCTCCTGCGACCATTTTGGTTCAGTATGGGGTTGTTTGAATGTTGGTTCTTCCGGTTCAAATTTTGGCTCGATACGCCATTCTTCTTTTGGAACAATTTCATCAATATGCAAACTGCTCTTTTCTGGATTAGCTGTGCTATCAAGCAACACATCATCATGTTTTGATTTGAAATGTGCATCGGCTATCCGACGAAACTTTCTTTCCTGAAACCGGTTGAAGACAAATACTCCGGCGATAACAATAGCGCCTATTCCAAGTAAACTAATTTGAAGATCACTCATCACGTTACTACATTCTCCTAAACGGTAGCTTCTTCACTCAGCCGCATGGCATTTTCCATATCTACAGCAACCACCCGCGAAACGCCGGATTCCTGCATGGTAACACCGATTAACTGCTGAGCCATTTCCATTGCTATTTTATTATGGCTGATAAATAAAAACTGTGTATTTTGCGACATTTTTTTAACCAATTCGCAAAACCGTACTGTGTTCGAATCATCCAGCGGTGCATCCACTTCGTCTAAAAGGCAGAAAGGTGCAGGGTTAAGCTGAAACAAAGAGAATACCAGAGATAAGGCCGTGAGTGCTTTTTCTCCTCCAGAAAGTAGGTGAATCGAGCTGTTTTTCTTTCCTGGGGGCTGAGCAATCACTTGAATACCGGAGTCCAGAATCTCATCTCCTGTTAACACCAGTCGTGCATGTCCGCCACCAAACAAAGTAGGGAACATTTCGCCCATATGCCGATTTACCACATCAAACGTATTCTGCAAGCGCTCCCTGGTTTCCTTGTCGATTCGCCGTATCGCATTCTCAAGTGTAGCAATAGCCTCATTCAAATCAGTTGCTTGTGTATCCAGATAGGACTGCCTTTCTTGTGCAGTATTCAATTCTTCCAACGCAGCAAGGTTTACTGCGCCAAGTTCAGTAATAGCTTCATTGATCTGTACGATTTTAGCCTGCAACACGCCGGGCTTTGTACCTGCTTTTAAGGTAGCGGCTAGCTCTGCCTCATTAGCATCAATTGCATGCAGCTGTTCCGCAAATTGAGCGACACTTAATTGTGCAGCCTGCTCTTTAAGGCGCATTTCACCAATTTTATCCCGCAAAGGATTCAGCTTTTGCTCTGAAATCAGCCGCTCTTTTTCTATAACACCAAGAGAATTGGTAAGTTCTGCAAGATAATCACGTGCCATAGCCAATGCTTTTTCTTTTTCTTCACGAATTGCCAACGCTTGCTGTAAGTCTAGTTGAATAGGCGCTTCACCTAATTCAGCCTGCTCTAACTGCAGCTCTTCCAGACGTTCCTGCAAGATGGTTAAATTTTCACTTGTTACTTTAATAGAGTTCTCTATTACACTGATTTTACTGATACACGTCCGCTCAGCATACTCAGCGCTTTGTATTTCTCGTTCAGCTTGATTAACTGCTTCACGCTGACTATTCAACACGTTTTCGGCATCTGAACGCTCCTGTGCGATATCGTCCATCTGTTCGCGCAAAACTTCTACTTGCGCCCGATATTCACTTTGGTTCAATGCACTGCTCTCTCGTTGCTCGCTTTCAGCGAGCATTTCAGCTGAAATTTCTTCAATTTCCTGGGCTAATTGTTCTTTTCGTTGCACAACCTGATTTTCCAACTGGGAAAGTTTCAACACTTCCAATTGGAGCTTATGATGGTGTTGTTGTGCCTCGGAAACCCGGGAACGCATATGCATGCTTTCAGATTTTTGTTTCTCCAGCATCTCATCTGCAGCCACATGCGCTTCTGTAAATTGCGACAACATCGCACGTTTATGATCCAGATCGCTTTGCAACTGTTCTATTTCGCGTTGCCTTGCCAGTACACCATGCATTTCAGATTGCTGCGCATGGAAGGAAACGCTATGTCGAGTAAATAAATGCCCTTCCTTACATACAACCATGACGCCTTCCGGTAAATCGGGCTGAATCAACCAAGCCTCAGCACAATGCTCAACCGTAAACACTGGACTCAACCATGCATCAAAAAGGGCAGGAGTATAACTTCCCTTCCAAGAGGTTTTTTGGTGAAATGGCACTAGATCAATTTTATGCTGCGAAATTTCCAATGCAGAAGTCTGTTGAATATTGGCTATCACCACTTGCGCTGGGGGTGCATCGTTCAACCACGCTTGCGATTCGCTGAAATCATTCAGCATGATGGCATTCAAGCGTTCGCGCAGCACGCTTTCCATAGCGTTTTCCCAACCTGGCTCAATCTGGATGTTTTGCCATAAGCGCGGTAAATTTTCCAGCTGATGCTTGATTAGCCAATCTTGCAATTTTTTGTTTTGATCCAGTCTGTTTTGCACTTGTTTCAGCGCATGCAACTGCGCTTCAAGGCGAGTGATTTGTTGCATTTCATTTTGCAAGGCGTGATCTGCTTCGCGTTTAGTCTGCTCTGCAACAGGTAATAACGCTTGCAACTCTGAAAGTTCCGACTGAAATTGGTGCAGTTGTTCTTCAGTCATGGCTAAGTCTTCCCGCGCATTACTTAGCTTATCCAGATCAGCTTGTGGCAGGTTCATTTGTTCGTGTTTTAATCTTTCAAGCCGCGCTTGCAGCTGCTGTAAGGTTTTTACTGCATAGGCACGATGCGCTTCTTCCAGCTGGTACCCTTGCTCCGATTGAGACAAATTACGCTGAATTTCTGTCATACGGTTTTGGCAGGTCCGAAAAGCCTCCTCTGCAAGTGGCAGGTTTAACTTTGTTTCCTGCACCTGCTCACGGCACTGAACAACATGTTCCTGCACGTCTGCAAGTTCAATCCGTATTTGCGCGAGATTGGATTTAGACTCTTCCAGGTTTTTAATATGCTGTTCATATTGACCTTTGTGCGTCGCAATCTGATGCACCAGACGTTCACGGTTTTCATGCTGGTACTGTACTTTTTGTTCCAGCTTGGCAACTTCAGCGTTACTGGCATACAAATCACCTTGCGCATCATGCAACGCATCTCCTGCTGAATAATGATTCGCCCGCACCTCTTCCAACCTTTTTTCTGACTCCCTCAGGGTAGCAGTTTCCGCCTCCAACTCATTGGTTAAACGCAGGATATCCTTCTCGCAACGTTCCCGCAGATTTTCGCTTTCGTATTTTCTCAACAACCACAACCAACTTTGCGTGGTTTTTAACTGCAATTGTAAATCCTGATATTGCGCCGCTACTCTTGCCTGAACTGCCAGTTTCTCAATCTGTTTATCCAGTTCTTGCCGGATGTCGTCCACCCGCAGCAGGTTTTCTCTGGTATCCGAAAGTCTGGATTCGGTTTCTTTGCGTCGCTCCTTGTATTTGGAGATTCCCGCCGCTTCTTCCAGAAATACACGCAATTCTTCAGGGCGCGCTTCAATAATGCGCGATATCATGCCTTGTTCGATAATTGCGTAGGCGCGAGCTCCAAGCCCCGTCCCCATGAAGATGTCTGTTACGTCTCGTCGACGAACATGGATATTATTAATATAGTAGGAAGAATCGCCAGCACGTTGCAATATGCGCTTGACAGCAATTTCGGCATATTGCGACCACTGCCCTGCCGCTTTACCCAAACTGTTATCAAAAATCAGTTCAACACTAGCGCGTGAAACCGGTTTGCGACCACTGGAGCCGCTAAAAATCACATCCTGCATGGATTCACCACGCAATTGTTTTGCCGAGGATTCACCCAGTACCCAGCGTACAGCATCAATCACATTTGATTTGCCACAGCCATTCGGGCCGACCACACCGACCAATTGCCCGGGGACTGGAATGACGGTTGGATCAACGAAGGACTTAAAGCCAGCTAATTTTATATGGGTCAGGCGCAATTTAAATGAATAATAGTAAGTTGAGTACAGACACGCCGCAGCCCAAAACAGGTTAAAATGCAATTTTAACCGATTTAAGCGAGACAAGAGAATGCCAAGCCAACCAAGTCAATCTTTGGAGACATTCGACAACCCAAATCCTGAACGTGATTTCCATATTCACATGGAAATTCCAGAGTTTACCTGCTTGTGCCCCAAAACCGGCCAGCCTGATTTTGCAACGCTTTATCTTGACTATATCCCGGATAAACATTGCGTAGAATTAAAAAGTCTTAAGCTTTATATATGGGGATACCGCAATGAAGGCGCTTTTCATGAGGCTGTCACTAACCGCATTCTAGATGATCTGGCCAAAGTGACCAAGCCCAGATTTATGCGTTTAACAGCTAAATTTTTTGTGCGGGGTGGAATTTTCACCAACGTCGTAGCCGAATACCGTAAAAAAGGCTGGGAACCTAAACCTTTAGTAGATTTGACTCGCTTCGATTCACAGTCAAATACACGTGGCTGATACATATTTAGGCATTGATTTCGGCACCAGTGGTGCTCGTGCCGTACTGATCGATGCAAATCAGACAATAGTGTACGAAACACGGATTGATTTTGATCAGCACTCTGATGACCAAAATCTTGCAACAGTTTGGCAAACTGCACTTTTTGATTTAATCACTCAGATTCCATTTGCGCCTCGCACCAAGATTCGTGCAATTGCAATTAATGGCACTTCGGCTACCTCGCTGATCTGCAATGCACTCAATCAGCCAGTACTGCCCCCACTTTTATACAACGATGCGCGCGCGCAATCGAAAGCAATAGAACTGCAATCGATTGCACCACCCGACCATGTGGTCCTAAGCGCTAGTTCAAGCCTTGCAAAATTGCTCTGGTTCAGTAAACAGCCGGAATTTAAAAAAGCTCGGTATTTTATGCATCAGGCAGACTGGCTGGCATCACTATTGCATGGCAAACCGGGGATCAGCGACTATCACAATAGTTTGAAACTAGGATTCGATCCTGCAGAATTGCGCTACCCCTATTGGGTATTGGCATTACCTGTTGTGCACATTTTGCCTAAAGTCGTCCAGCCTGGCACTTTTCTCGGCCGCATTCAGGAAAAAACTGCCGAACAGCTATCCCTCCCTTCTGATTGTCGAATCATTGCAGGGACTACAGACAGCATCGCTGCATTTTTAGCTAGTGAAACGAACCAACCCGGCCATGCGGTTACATCGCTTGGATCTACTTTAGTGTTGAAACTACTCAGCCGCACACGAGTTGAAGCAGCACAATATGGTATTTACAGTCATCGGCTTGGTGACTTATGGCTTACAGGTGGCGCTTCTAACACCGGAGGCGCAGTGATCCGCAGTTTTTTCAGTGACGATCAATTACAAACATTAAGTACAAACATCAATCCAGCTGTAGCAACCAATCTTGATTACTATCCGCTACTGAAACCTGGAGAGCGCTTTCCTGTAAACGACCCGCTTTTGCAACCGCGTCTTTTGCCGCGCCCTGATGATGACACAGCATTTTTACATGGCTTATTGGAAAGCATCGCCAAAATTGAAGCACAAGGTTACCAATTACTTGAACAGTTAGGCGCATCCAAACCAAGCCTTGTGCTGACTGCTGGCGGCGGTGCCCACAATCCAACATGGACTGCGATAAGAGAACGTCTTTTAGATATTGATGTACGAATTTCCGAGCACACAGAAGCCGCCTATGGCTCTGCCTTGCTTGCTGTTAATGAGCAAAATCTGATAGCTTCCTATCAATGACAACTTCAACCCAATTTACTGATTCAGATGGTATTTCTTACAAGGCAATGTTGCCATTAAGCTGGTCGCCTGTTATCACGGCTATTTCATCATCCACATTATCAGACTGGATGGATACCAACATATATCTGTTGCGCGCTTTAACGACCATGGAAACGCTGCCTGCAGAGAAAGACAACGAAATGGGCACTGTTGCGGCGATCGCCTTTGAACGACTGGAAACTAAAGTAGATCTTGCCCTTACACTTTTAGCGACGCTTTTGGAGCAAAAGGGTAGTTTTCCAAACCCTGTTTCAGTCAACTTGTCTGCAAACGCAATGGAATGGATCGCTGAAGAGGGACCGAGTCCCAACACGGAAATAACCCTATCTCTCTATCTCAGCAAAAAAATACCGCAGGCCATTATTTTCCCCGCTAAAGTGACACATTCAAAAAGAATGGAAGGTGGGCTTCATACCCGTGCTGAATTTATCAATTTAAGCGAAGAAATGCAGGACTGGCTTGAGCGTACGCTTTTCAGGTATCACCGGCGCGAAATACAATTACGGCATAGCGGAAAAACTCCCTGAAAGCACTAAACCTCGACAAATTCCAGCGCATTCCCATCCGGATCACGACAAAACAAAGCGCTTCGTCCTGATTTGCTGAGGGTAAAAGGAATGCTGGCTTCTTCCAACATCTTTTGCAGTACCGCAATATCCATTACGCCAAGCGCAATGTGTCGATCATTGCCTCCATGTTCAGGTCGGACCGCATCTTTATCCGGATTTGGCAGTACCAATAAATGAATTTGCTGAGCGCCAATTTCGTACCAAACACCATCAAAACGCATTTCCGGACGCAACTGGCTTGGTACAAGTCCTAATACATCTTCGTAAAACCCTTTGGCTTTATTCAAATCAGAGACAAGTAACGAGCTGTGCAAAAATTTAGCTATATTAGACATCTTTCTGTTCCAGTTTGCCTGAAAAAAGGCTGGCAGTAATAATCATTGCCCCCCCAACCCATTCCCTCAACATCATCTTTTCGCCCGCCAAATAGTAGGCAGAAATTGCGGCAACAACCAATTCAAACAAAAATATCACAATTGCCTGATTGGAAGGCGTATGGGTCAATCCAAATTGCACCGTAACAGTCGCTAAGAATGCAAGCAAACCTAACCCCAACAAAATTCCCCACGACGATGCTGACAAGATCAGCAGTGGTGAAAGCATATCAGGTTGAAATAGTGGGGGCATGATTGCGATAATGCTGACACCTGCAAACACACTTAAAGATTTAAGATATATATCATGATAATGCGCTTTACGCGTTAACACGTTCGAGAGCGCAAACATCATTCCGGCAGATAACCCAAACCATTCAGCACTGTTCTGAGGAAGTGGTAACCCATTTACAGACGACCATAACATCACCATGGCACCACTGAAAGACAATGCTAAAACTGTATAACCATGACGATTTAAACGCTCCCCCAAGATCATGCGTGAAAGCAATACCGTCCAAAGCGGGGAAAGATAGAACAAAAGCAGGACACGCATCACTTCGCCATGAATCACCGCAATTGCATAGGCAAGGTTTGTCCAGCCGGCAGTAATAGCAATCAGAATAAGTATCGTTTTTGAAGGAGGAAGCTGCCGCAGCGTTTTGTGAAAGAAAAATATCCCTAACAGCAACGCGATACCAAACATCAAAAAAGTGGTCAGTTCGCCAGATACACCTTCCTTCTCAAGCAATCGAAGCGGGTACCAAACAAGCCCCCAAGTCACGGCACCGCTCAACAATCCTGAAACAGCTAAAACTTTTTGTTTTGAAGGCACTCTTTAAACCTTTATAATTTGATGTTTCGAGAATCTCGAGTCCAGAATAAAAAATGAATCCTAACTTACAGCAACTGCATCCCTACCCATTTCAGAAACTGCGTACGCTGTTTCAGGGGATTACCCCAAACAGCACACTGCCGCATATTAACCTTTCCATCGGTGAGCCGAAACATGCAACCCCGGAATTTATTCGTGAATCCCTCATAAAAAATCTGGATGGATTGTCGAACTACCCCTTAACACAGGGCACAGAGGCGTTGCGCAATGCAATTGGCACTTGGCTAAAAAATCGTTATGGTCTGCCTGAAATTAATGTTCAAAATCAAGTGCTACCAGTGACAGGGAGCCGGGAAGCGCTCTTTGCTTTCGCTCAGGCTGTTATTGACCCCACCAAACCCAATCCGGTTATTATTTCGCCCAACCCCTTTTACCAAATATATGAAGGTGCCGCGATTTTAGCAGGTGCTACGCCTTATTTCATCAACACCACACCCGATAGTAATTACGTCATGGATTTTGCGTCCGTTCCCAAGGAAACTTTGGCTCGAACGCAACTGGTTTACGTTTGCTCGCCCGGCAATCCCACTGGGAAAGTCATGTCATTGGGCGAGTGGGAAAATCTGTTTAAACTCTCAGACGAATATGGTTTCACCATTGCTTCCGACGAATGTTACTCGGAAATTTACTTTGACGGTTCCCACCCACCGTTAGGTGCATTGCAGGCTGCCCATCAACTGGGTAGAGTTGATTTCCCCAAACTTGTTGTTTTCAGCAGCCTTTCCAAACGCTCCAATGTACCAGGCATGCGCTCAGGCTTTGTCGCAGGTAACGCTTCAATTCTTGAGCAATTTTTGTTGTACCGCACCTATCATGGTTGCGCCATGAACCCGGCCGTTCAAGCGGCGAGTGCAGCAGCATGGAGCGATGAATCGCACGTAGAAGAAAATCGACGTATGTACAGCGAAAAATTTGCCAGCGTCACCCCTATGCTGCAAGGTTTTCTGCAAGTAGAAATACCGGATGCCGCTTTTTATTTATGGGCAAAAACGCCTATATCGGACACAGAATTCGCGCAAAGACTTTATCGGGATTATAATGTTACGGTTTTACCTGGCAGCTATCTTGCCCGAGACGCCCACGGAATCAACCCGGGCCAGAATTTCATACGCATCGCATTAGTGGCATCACTTGAAGAATGCGTAGATGCCGCTGAGCGCATCAAACAATGCGTAGAAAATATTGAAGCGTAGACGGAATAATCAATAATCTACATTAATTTTTAATTTTAGTTTATTGATATTTAACATATATAAAATTTACATCAAACTTATTTAGGAAATGATTATTATGCATGAACTCCAATCCATCATTGACGAAGCATTCGAACGCCGTGCGGACATCACACCTCGCAATGTTGATTCCAAGCTGAAAGATGCTGTAGTTCATGTTCTGGACGAACTGGATAAAGGTACTCTACGCGTTGCCGAAAAAATCAATGGTGACTGGGTGACCCATCAGTGGTTGAAAAAAGCGGTTTTGCTTTCTTTCCGTATGGAAGATAACTTTTTTATCAAAGGTGGATTCACCAACTACTACGACAAAGTGCCTTCCAAATTTTCTGATTACAATTCAAAAGATTTCCGTGAAGGTGGCTTCCGCGTGGTTCCACCCGCTGCAGCGCGTAAAGGTTCTTACATCGGCAAAAACGTTGTATTGATGCCTTCTTACATAAATATTGGCGCTTATGTGGATGATGGCGCCATGGTAGACACCTGGGCTACCGTTGGTTCTTGCGCGCAGATTGGTAAAAATGTGCATTTATCCGGTGGTGTAGGTATCGGTGGCGTACTGGAACCAGTACAAGCCAATCCAACCATCATTGGCGACGACTGTTTCATCGGCGCACGTTCTGAAGTGGTAGAAGGCGTGATCGTTGAAGACGGTTGTGTTATCTCCATGGGAGTTTACATCGGCCAAAGCACAAAAATTTACAACCGTGAAACCGGTGAAGTAAGCTACGGCCGCGTTCCTGCAGGTTCAGTCGTAGTAGCTGGCAACCTGCCTTCTGCTGATGGCAAATACAGCCTTTACTGTGCGGTAATTGTGAAACAGGTAGATGCTAAAACCCGTTCCAAAGTGGGTATCAACGAACTGTTACGCGGCATATAAGAACTCTGATTTTACATAGATACGGCGGTTGATTTTAAATCAACCGCCGATTTCAATCTGATCATTTAGTTAATCACGATACTTTTGCTTGTGGCACTCCCGGTCTTGGGTAATCGTACCGACAACACACCATTTTTGTAACTGGCTTCAGCTTTTTCACTATCCACATTATGCGCTAGCGGGATTGCTCGCTGAAAACTGCCATAAGCACGCTCCATGATGTGATACTGCCCTTCTTCAGATTCTCGGGAAATGCGCTTTTCCCCAGTTAAATATAAAGTATTGCCTTCAATTGTAATATTGCAGTCTTCTTTCTCCATTCCAGGCACTTCCAGCCGCACAATGATTGATTCATCCGTTTCAACCACTTCCCCCGCCAGTAAGCTCCAACTTGGAAACTGGGATAAAGATATTTCACCACCCTGATTATCTTCGTGTTTTTTCGTAAAATGCGTTAACGCATTGCTGCTTCTGCTTAACAATTCACGCCATCCATCCGATAAATTCTCCCAAGTACGGTTCAGTTCACGACCTATTTCTTTCCCCACTTTTCTTAATGAATCCAGCATAACCACTTCTCCAATTAATAACCTTTTATCAACTATAGCTAATCGCGATGGAATTACAATCCTATCCAACGTTTACACAAACTAGCAGTAAGTGTTTAAAATAGCCCTTTTCAGAAGAAAATTTCTCATGAAGCTTTACGGCATTCCTAATTGCAACACCGTGAAAAAAGCGCGTGTCTGGCTATCTGAACAAGGCCAAACAGTTGAATTCCATGATTTCAAAAAGCAAGGTGTCTCAGAGGCGCTGTTGAAAAACTGGGTCAAACTCGCAGGGTGGGAAAAGCTGGTAAACCGCAAAGGCACTACCTGGCGCCAACTGCCAGATGGAATCAAAAACAGCATCGACAATGAAGCGGCCGCCATCCAGCTAATGATGGAAAAATCCTCTGTTATTAAACGGCCTGTATTGGAAAATAACGGCAAGATCGCAGTAGGGTTCGACGAAACCATCTATCAAGAAATGCTTTCGCAACCGAATTAATTGATAAGAGGCTTTTAATGAAAGTAGTATTCGCACTTGCACTGCTGATATTTAGCCATACAGCCTTTTCAGCTACTTCCAATGTGTATGAGAAGTCTGTCTCCAAAGATATGGAAGCAACTTATCAAAATGTCTATAAGGCGCTGGAAGATAATGGGTTTTACGTCATATTTGAACCCAATATTGGCAAAAATCTGGAAAAATTTTCAGCAAAATGGGGTAAGGAATACAATCAGAACAAACTGGAATCCATACGCAGCATGGTTTTCTGCAGTGCCTGGTATGCTAACCAGATCAGTAATAGTGATCCATCCTTGCTCGCCCTTTGCCCGCTCCATATCACACTAACACATAAATCAGGGCAAACTACGATTCTGTTTATTAAACCGAGCGTTGTAGCTAAAGGTAGCGCAGCTGAAAAAATCGCGAAAGAATTAGAAAACGACGTTATTAAATCATTGGAAAGCGGACTCAATGCAAACTAACACCTTAGAGCTGGCAAAAGAACTCATCTCCCGACGCTCTCTCACTCCGGACGATGCGGGATGTCAGGAAATCCTGATCGACCACCTGGAAAAACTTGGCTTCAAAATCGAAAAAATGCGCTTCGGTAATGTCGATAACTTCTGGGCACGGCGTGGCACAACTGCCCCCATCATTTGTTTTGCTGGCCATACTGACGTGGTGCCTACCGGCCCTATCGAGAAATGGGATAGTGAGCCTTTTACTCCTACAATACGTGATGGTATGCTATACGGTCGTGGCGCTGCAGATATGAAAACATCACTCGCGGCATTTATTACGGCCATTGAAGGCTTTCTTGCTGACAACCCTAATCACAACGGTTCCATTGCGTTGCTGATTACTTCTGACGAAGAAGGCGTGGCTGTGGATGGAACAGTTAAAGTTGTTGAAACATTGAAAGCACGCAACGAACTGATTGATTGCTGCATTGTAGGTGAACCAACTTGCGTGACCAAATTGGGCGACATGCTCAAGAATGGCCGCCGTGGTTCACTTTCCGGCAATCTCACCGTCAAAGGCATACAAGGGCATATTGCTTATCCTCATCTAGCCATAAACCCCATCCATATCGCTGCACCAGCCATTGCAGAGCTGGCAGCAACTCGCTGGGATGAAGGTAACGAATATTTCCCCCCTACCAGTTGGCAGATATCTAATATTCAAGGCGGAACAGGTGCGACCAATGTAATCCCGGGGGAAATGAATATGCTCTTCAATTTTCGCTTTTCCACCGCAAGCACCGTTGAAGGATTAAAAGAACAAGTACACAGCATCCTGGATAAACACGGTCTGGAATATGACCTGAAATGGGAACAATCCGGAAAACCCTTCCTGACTCCTAAAGGCAGCCTGGTTACCGCAGTAAGCCAGGCAATCAAAACTGTCACGGGTATTGAGACAGAGCTTTCAACAACTGGTGGCACATCAGATGGCCGATTTATAGCAGACATCTGTCCGCAAGTTGTTGAACTGGGACCACTCAACGAAACCATTCATAAATTGAACGAATGCGTTGCCGTTGCTGACATTGAACCGCTAAGAGAAATATACCGGCAGACGCTGGTTAACCTGTTGGCCCAGCCTGGATAAAAGCATGTTCATAGAAGCCAAAACACAACTGACTACCGTCCGCGACTTACTTCGCTTTGCCGTGAGCCGCTTTAATGAAGCGGAGCTCGCATTCGGTCACGGTACACAAAATGCCTACGACGAAGCTGCTTATTTGATTTTGCATACATTACATCTGCCACTTGATACTTTGGATCCCTTTCTGGATGCCAAGCTCCTGCCTTCAGAACTAGAGACCGTATTAAAAATACTGGAAAAACGCGTCAAAGAACGCACGCCTGCCGCCTATCTCACCCATGAAGCATGGCTAGGTGATTTTCGGTTTTATGTAGATGAACGAGTAATCGTACCTCGCTCATTCATTGCCGAACTGCTGCGGGAACAGCTAACCCCTTGGGTAGAAAATCCAGATGCAGTCACAACCTGCCTGGATTTATGTACTGGTTCGGGTTGCCTGGGGATTCTCATGTCTTATGCCTTCCCCAATAGCATGATTGACGCAGTAGATATATCTGAGGATGCGTTGGAAGTTGCATATCGTAACGTGTCAGATTACGGCCTGGAAGATCGCGTTCACTTAATTAAATCTGACTTATTTGAGTCATTGCAAGGCAAACACTACGACATTATTATCAGCAACCCGCCCTATGTAAATGCCGAAGCCGTCAAAGCCCTCCCCAGTGAATATCTACATGAGCCAAAGCTCGCTCTGGGCAGTGGAGAAGATGGGTTGGATGCAACGCGCATTATTTTACGTGATGCACCTAAACATCTAAATGAAGGTGGAATTCTGGTTGTTGAAATTGGACACAATCGGGATACGGTAGAAGCCGCTTTCCCTGAGATTGACTTTACCTGGTTAAATGTCAGTGCGGGTGATGAATATGTATTTATGCTGGCACGCGAGCAATTGATCTGAAGCTTGTAAATATATATGGACGCAGTGAAACTTGCGCCCATATTGAAAATCCCAAGATAAAGTAACTAATAAATCCACGAAATGGCTTCTATCAAATGCAATATAGTGTCCAAGCGTCTGCCAGAGTGAAGCTAATTATGCATAATCAACTATACTGGCAAATCCAGCTGATAAAAAATTCATCAACCAAGATTCATCTACATGATATCTAAAGCAATCAGAAAAACTAAATAAGGAGATAGGCCATGCAGCAGCTTGATATTTTTGTGGCTTCGTTAACTTCACTCACCACAGAACTAGCCAGTTTCATCCCTAAACTTGGTGCAGCGCTCATTCTACTTTTTGTTGGCTGGATCGTTGCAAAACTGGCTCGAACAGCTATTGCTCATGTTCTTAAATTAGCGCATTTCGATGCTTTGTCTGAGAAATCAGGTATTGAAGCCTTTCTAAAACAAGGCAATATACATATATCACTCAGTCACATTATGGGTGAAATTGTTTACTGGCTTATCTTCATGATCGTGGTTGTGACAGTTACAAACAGCCTTGGCTTACACATGGTCGCAGACCTGTTTAACAAAATAGTGCTTTATATCCCCAATATTCTGGTTGCCATATTGGTTTTGGTTTTTGGTACCCTTTTGTCACGTTTCATAAATCGGATGATTTTCGCCTACCTGAATAATATTGGTGTTGATAATGCACTCACTATCAGCACTATTGCAGAATATTCAGTACAGATTTTTGTGGTATTTGTAGCGTTAGAACAATTACAGATCGGCACCCAACTATTAACTGCTGCTTTTCAAATCGGATTTGGGGCAGTTGCTCTGGCTTTGGCACTAGCATTTGGTCTGGGAGGGAGAGATTGGGCTGCAGGTGTGATTCAAAAAATGACAAAGAACTCAAAAAAGTAAAGCTTAGCTCAATATTTGGCAGATGAGTCCCAATATTCTTATTTCTACTCCCTTCTATTCTCGAGAAGTGAGTAGAAACGATTAAGCAGGAAATACTTTAATCTACAGCTGAATCTATATCGTGATGTGGTATCAAAGTATCAGCCCATTTCATGACCTGTGCAACCTGCTTTGGTTCCAACTCTAACCATTGCCCACGCTTCAAGCGAGGCGGCATATTGATGATACCAAATCGAACTCGCATCAGGCGGCTAACAGTTAATCCAATGGACTCAAACATACGACGAACCTCACGGTTTCGGCCTTCCCTGAGTACAACGTGATACCAGTGATTAGACCCCTCGCCACCCTGATCTGCCAACTCGTCGAACTTTGCCAGACCATCTTCCAGTTCTATACCCGTTCTAAGAAGTTTCATCTGTTCATCTGTCAGCTCACCAAGAATACGCACTGCATATTGGCGTTGTACCTCAAACCTGGGGTGCATCAGCCGGTTAGCCAATTCTCCGGATGTAGTAAATACCAGTAAACCACTGGTATTAAAATCCAGCCGCCCCACTGAAATCCATTTTCCGCCACGAATTCTTGGCAACTTTTCAAACACGTCTGTGCGCCCTTCCGGGTCATCACGACTAACAATTTCACCTTCTTGTTTGTGATAAAGCAGAATACGAGTGTTTTCCCCTGCAAATTGTAATTTTACAGGACGCTTATCCACCCTGACGACATCTTCAGGGCCCACACGATCACCAGTTTCAGCCACTTTACCGTTGATAGTGACACGACCTGCTTTAATCACTTCCTCCATCTCTCGACGAGAGCCCATGCCAGCCTGAGCCAGCATCTTTTGAAGTTTGTGGGAGTCATCAGCTACTACCGCAGCTTTTGGAGCATGTCTAACTACCTTGTCATCCACGCTTGATGACTGTTTCGTTGGATTAAGCGTGCGGCCGCTAATGCTCCCTCGGGTACTCCCTCTTGGTTTAGGTTTCCGAGAACTGTCCGCAGGTTTATTCCGCTTTTGCGAGGAACCACCCCGTGATTTGTTTCCGTTACTATTCATTTATATCCAAGTCCAATGCATCATGCATGGCAGAAAACCGGGCAATCAGTTTAATTAAATTATGCCTGCCCTGCTGTTAATTGTAATCCGAGCTCTGTTTGTTCGTTAATCCCACCTACTTCCTCAATCACTGGCAGCTCCTGAAGTGAGCGTAAATTCATATCATCCAAAAAAGATTGGGTTGTCGCATACAGTGCTGGCCGGCCTATCACGTCTCTGTGACCAACGACATCTATCCATCCCCGTTCTTCCAGCGACTTTATCACCTGAGTAGAAACAACTACACCTCGAATTTCTTCTATATCACCACGCGTCACTGGCTGCTTGTAGGCAATAATGGCTAATGTTTCCATGACGGCACGAGAATATTTAGGTGGTTTCTCCGGATTCAAACGGTCCAGATACTTTTGATACTTTGGTCGAGTCTGGAAACGCCATCCACTTGCCACATTAACCAGTTCAACACCCCGTCCGGTCCATTCATGGCGCAACTCTTCCAAAAGCTTGCGCATTGTCTCATTGCTGAGCTCTTCATCAAACAGCTTTTTGAGTTCACTTTGCGAAAGCGGTTCCTGACTAGCCAATAAGACTGTTTCCAGAATCAATTTCACTTCATCAATATTATGCATGAGCCGATGCCAAACTTAATTTCACATAAATGGGTGAAAAAGGGGCTTGTTGACTAATTACCACCATCAATTCCTTACCTAATTCCAGCATGGCCAAAAAGGTCACCACCAGTTCTGGGATACCTGCTTGTTGATTGAAAAGTTCTGAAAACTCAACGAACTCCCTATTTTGCAAAGAACGTAAAATCCGGCTCATGTGTTCCCGGACTGAAAGCTCCTCTCGTGAAATCTTATGATGCCTGTTGACGTTTGCCTTAGCAATCATACCTAGCCATGCATTTCGCAGGTCTTCCAGATGGACTTCAGGCAACCGTTTCACCGCAACCTGTTCCAGCCAGACTTGAACTAGAGAAAAATCCCGCTGTGCCTGGGGTAATGTCGTTAATCCATGCGCTGCCAATTTCATTTGTTCATATTCCAGCAAGCGTCGCACCAGTTCGGCACGAGGATCTGCTTCATCGCCAGAAATTTCCGTTGGCCGCGGTAAAAGCATGCGCGACTTGATCTCGATCATCACGGCAGCCATTAACAAATACTCAGATGCCAGTTCCAGTTGGTGAGCCTGCATGAGCTCTACATATCCCATATACTGCTGCGTCAGTTGCGCCATTGGAATATCCAGCACGTCCAGGTTATGCCGCCGGATCAGATAAAGCAGCAGGTCCAATGGACCTTCAAAAGCATCTAAAATGACTTCCAGCGCATCTGGCGGGATGTACAAGTCCTGCGGTAGCTCCAGAAACGGCTCGCCATTCACCCGGGCAAACGGTTCGCTAAAGTGAACTTCATTCATCAGCGTTATCTATCACACATTTTAAACATTAAACGCCTGCTCACCATAGCTAGTCAAATAGCTTACAAATAACTGAGTCCCATGGCTTCGCGAACATCTCGCATCGTTTCACTGGCGAGCTTACGCGCCTTTTCACAACCATCAGCAATAATATTTCGCACCAGAGTCGGGTCATCCAGATAAACCTGCGCCCGCTCTTGCATCGGCTTTTGCTCCTCCAGAACGGCATCAACTATCGGCTGTTTACATTCAAGACAGCCAATACCTGCGCTTTTACAACCCTTCTGAACCCATTCACGAGTAGCATCATTGGAATACACGTTGTGTAACTGCCATACCGGGCATTTACCTGGATCCCCTGGGTCTGTCCGGCGTACTCGTGCCGGGTCAGTCGGCATAGTACGAATTTTTTTCATGACAGTTTCAGGATCTTCCCGAAGACCAATGATATTGTTATACGATTTTGACATCTTTTGCCCATCAAGACCGGGCATCCTGGACGCGGGTGTTAACATAGACTGAGGTTCTACCAGAATCATTTTTCCGCCCCCTTCCAGATAACCGAACAAACGTTCTCTATCCACGATAGTCAAATTCTGTAATTCATTGAGTAAAGCATGAGCTGACTCTAACGCTTCATCATCGCCCTGTTCCTGATAGCGGGTGCGTAGTTCTTCATACAAACGCCCTTTTTTACTACCCAGCTTTTTTACTGCCGCCTCAGCTTTTTCTTCAAAACCCAGTTCGCGTCCATAAAGATGGTTAAAACGACGCGCCATTTCACGAGTAAACTCAATATGGGGTACTTGGTCTTCACCCACGGGTACGCGGTTGGCACGATAAATCAGGATATCAGCGCTTTGCAATAGGGGATAACCCAAAAAGCCATAGGTACTCAAATCTTTTTCAGTCAGTTTTTCCTGCTGATCTTTATACGTTGGTACCCTTTCCAGCCATCCAAGTGGGGTGATCATGGAAAGCAACAAATGCAATTCCGCATGTTCTGGTACTTTCGATTGAATAAATAGTGTTGCATGGGCAGGATCAACCCCAGCAGCCAGCCAGTCAATCACCATATCCCACACACTGGCTTCGATGATCTGAGGTGAATCATAGTGGGTGGTCAGCGCATGCCAATCAGCCACAAAAAACAGGCACTCATATTCGTGCTGCAATTTAATCCAGTTTTTTAAAACGCCGTGATAATGACCAAGGTGCAGACTCCCAGTCGGGCGCATTCCGGATAAAATCCGATCAGCATACATGTTATTGTTATCCCAAAGAAATACCAAAAAACGCCGAAAGCACTTTAATAAATAAAGTAACAAACGGCCACAAAATAGAACCTAAAATTCCTGTAAACAATAGCCCAACCAAAATAAACATGCCATAAGGCTCAACCATGGCATATCGGTACGCAAGATGTTGCGGTAATAGACTGACAGCAATCCGACCACCATCCAGGGGCGGCAATGGCAACAGATTTAAAATCATTAAAACCGCATTTATCAAAACCCCCGCCTGCCCCATTAGCGCCAGCGGTAAGGCAAAGCTACTACCGGGCATCAAGGTTGCAATTTTGATCATGAATGCCCAGAAAATGGCCATTGCCAGATTCGCCAATGGGCCGGCGGCAGCAACCCAGAACATGTCCTTTTTCGGATTTCGCAGTTGGCTGAAGTTAACTGGAACCGGTTTTGCCCAGCCAAACAATATTCCACCCAACATGAGCGATAGGAGTGGCACTAAAATTGTACCTATCGGGTCAATATGGCGCAGCGGATTGATACTGATGCGCCCCATCATGAACGCCGTGGTATCACCGAAATGTTTAGCCGCGTAACCATGGGCGGCTTCATGCAATGTAATTGCAAAAATCACAGGAAGTGCGTACACCGTGATTTTTTGTACGATATTTAAATCCATTAATCACTTAATCCAAAGGGTTCAATCGGGCCTTTACCTGCTCTGATCAGAGCAGGCACTTCATCAGTCAAGTCTATTACTGTAGTCATATCAATACCACACGACCCGGCATCCAGTATCATATCAACGCGATTACCGATTCGATCTCGAATTTCTTCAGGATCGGTATGAGGAAACTCATCGCCAGGCAACATCAGTGTCGAACTTAACAAGGGTTCATCCAATTCCGTTAGTAATGCCTGTACAACAGAATGATCTGGCACGCGCAACCCGATCGTATTGCGCTTTGGATGCTGCAATCGTTTTGGTACTTCTTTTGTTGCCTGCAATATGAATGTATAGCTACCTGGGGTATTGGCTTTCAATAATCTGTATTGAGTATTATCCACTTTGGCATAACGCGAAATCTCCGCCAAATCCCGGCAAACAAGCGTGAAATGGTGGCGGTCATCCACTTCGCGGATCGCCCGTATGCGTTGCATAGCATCTTTATTTCCGATCTGGCATCCCAAGGCATAGCATGAGTCCGTGGGATACACAATTACGCCACCTGCATTTATGACCGATACCACTTGCCGGATTAACCGTATTTGTGGATTTTCTGTATGGATTGTAAAAAATTGGGACATAATTCCAAGGCAATTTTATGTTTTGAATGGGGAAGCGATTGTAGCGCACTATACTACAAAGAAAATTTCACATTCATTACTTAGCATTATAAATTCGCCTGTGCCTCCGGCCAGTCGTGCCAGACTGGTGTACAGTTAGATGGAAGCTCAGGCAAACGGCCCAGCTCAATATAACTTTCTTCAGGTCCATGAAAATCTGACCCTCTTGAAGCCAAAAAACCGTAATGTTCCGCATAACTGGCGAAACGAGGATACTGATCTGGAGTGTGGCTACCAGTTACCACTTCAATACCAGCGCCGCCAACATCCTTAAAATCTGCCAATAATGTCTGCATTACCGCTTCTCCGACATGGTATCGACCAGGATGTGCCATAACAGCCATGCCACCGCTAGCATTGATCCAGGAAACAGCGTTTTCCAAAGAGGTCCACTGATGAGAAACATACCCAGGTTTGCCTTTGACTAAATATTTCTTGAAAACAGTTTTTACGTTTTTAACATAGCCCTTTTCAACCAGAAAACGGGCAAAATGCGCGCGACCTATAATACGTTTATTATCTGCAAAAGCATAAGCCCCTTCGAGGCTATCAGGTATTCCCCTTGCTTCCAGTGCATCTGCTATGCGCCTAGCCCGTTCTGTACGGCCAACACGAATCGAAGCCAGTCCTTCTTGGATAACAGGGTGATCAGGGTCAACATTCAAGCCAACAATGTGGATAGTATGCTTGTTCCAGGTAACAGAAATTTCAACGCCATTAATTAAGGTGATTCCCTCAGCCTGAGCAGCTTTTCGCGCTTCCTCAAGTCCACCAGTATCATCATGGTCCGTAAGTGCCAGAATATTCACACCATGCGCTGCAGCGCGCTTAACCAGATCTGTTGGGGAAAGCGTGCCGTCGGACACTTTGGAATGGCAATGCAAATCAATATTGAGCATGTAGTGGATTAATCAAAGGCATAGTAGCAAATCATAGCAAAATACGGCCTGCCTCACCACAGTATTAAGGAGTTTAAATGTAATAACCGCGATATTTAAAACCAATAGAATAGAATTTATAGATCAGTAAATTCAACTTATACACGTTGCCAGAATTGCGTTAAACTATGAATTCTGTCACTGGCGAACAAATAATTAATAGCCATTTCAAAGCATCATTGATTGACGAATTAAAGTTAAATCGTTAAATTTAACTTACTTGGATAACAAATTAACCATTTACAGGTTAAGATAATTCAGGATTGAATAGAAATATATAACTAAAGGAGAAGGTATAATGCATAAAATCTTAATCGCACTTGCAGCTGCTGGAATTGTAAGCTTGGCAGGATGCCAAGGGGGAGCAGCGGTAAAGAGTGAAGCACCGACTCAGGCGGCTAAACCTTCAATCAGCCCGGAAGCAAGCAAGACTCTCTCACAAGCTGAAGCAGATGTTAAATCAGCACAAGCACAAAAAGCACTTTGGCTTACAGCTGACGCCGCATTGAAAGATGCCAAAAAGGCAGCCGAAAAGGGTGATAGCGAAGCTGTAATCAAAAATTCAAAGACAGCTAGTGAACAATCTAAACTCGGTATTGCACAACTTCAATACCCTGTAACCAAGTAACTCAACAGATATCGGGAATCTTTTAACAGGGTTCCCGATTAACTACATAACGCATCAATCGATCATGAAAAAATTACTGCTACCGCTGTTGCTCTCGCTAATGGTCGGATCTGCTTATGGTGGCGTATATAAGTGGGTAGACTCTAAAGGTGAGGTTCACTATGGTGACCAACCACCCCCAAGCAATAAAACCCAAAAACTGAATATAGACACACCCGCTCCTAGTGCTTCATCCGCCGCTGATACCAAAGCATCGCCAGCAAAGACAATGAACGACAAGGAAGTTGATTTCCGTAAACGCCGTGTCGAGGCTGCTGAGGCTCAGAAAAAACAGGATCAGGCAGCTATAGAATCCAAACAGAAGCAGGAAAATTGTAACAATGCCCGTGGCAATGTCCGCAGCCTGCAGGAAGGTGGCCGGGTAGTAAAGTTTGATGATAAAGGCGAGCGCGTTTATCTAGATGATGCTGCACGACAAAAAAGCCTTGAAAACGCTAAAAAAGCAGTCGAAGACTGGTGTAAATAAATTTTACATTCACACCATGCCCTAATTTAATCGGCGGTGGGCTCTATATCCCCACCGCCTTTTTTCATTACTTTCCCCTCTTCTGCACGTTTACGCCTTACTTCTTTGGGGTCTGCAATTAACGGACGATAAATTTCAACCCGATCCTTTTCCCGCAGTTCATTTTCCAGTTTTACCAGCTTCCCAAAAATGCCTACCTTATTCTTTCCCAAATCTATTTCAGGAAATTGAGATTGAATAGCTGACAATTCAATTGCTTGAGCAACAGTACTACCTGCAGGAACCCGCACGGGTAAAATAATTTGTTTATCTCTTATACCGTATGCCACTTCAACCTGAATATCATTATTCATAGGGAACCGTAAACCTTATCTGCACGTTGAACAAACGCTTCTACAAAACTGTTAGCAATATGCGAAAACACTGGGCCAACCAGTTTTTCAAGAATTTTATTGGAAAACTCATAATGCAACTCAAATTCCACCTTGCAAGCTTCACCATTTAATTCAACAAAGCGCCAGCTTCCTTCCAAATGACTGAAAGGACCATCCTGTAACTTCAAGTTAATCAAATGCGGCATATCCTTAGTATTATTAGTCGTAAATGACTGTTTAACACCAAGATAATCAATTTTTATCGTTGCTAACGTCGTAAGTTCATCACGCCATTTAACTTCTGTACCACCACACCAGGGCAAAAATTCAGGATATTGTTCTACCTGATCAACAAGCATGAACATTCTAGATGCAGAATGTCCGACTAAAACCGATTTTTTTACCTGCGCCATCTTAAACCCGATAAGAAGCCAACTTCTCTCAAAGCAACTTCAGAATAAACAATAAAACACACTATATATCATTAAAACAATAACATAGAATTCAGATCGTATCTAACCAAAGCGATCACAAAACTTATTTTTCAAGAATGCCAGTTTACACTATCGTAATTTACATTGGCGACTTGCCCATCATATCAAACAAAAAAACCGCTTTAACTATAACCACCCTTGAAATAGTGCACGGAAAATTCAGACGCGTAACACTGTTAAAACAGGTAAAATGCAACATTAATAAAGTGGGCTGTGAGTAAACCAGTTTACGACTCAATTTATGCAATTAATTTCTGTTATTTGATTTACCAATAAAATTACCCGCTAATGAGCATTGTTCAAAACAAGAAAGCTTTTCACGATTATTTTATCGAAGAAAAATATGAAGCTGGCCTGGTTTTAGAAGGCTGGGAAGTCAAGTCCATACGGGATGGTCGCGTGCAGCTCAAAGAAGCCTATGTGATCATTCGTAAAGACGAGCTTTATTTAATTGGTTGTCACATTAGCGCCCTCCCTACTGCCTCTACTCATATCGTTCCTGAGCCTCTGCGCACGCGTAAGTTGCTACTACATGCCGAAGAAATCAACAAACTGGTCGTTAAAGTTGAGCGCGCCGGTTACACTCTTGTTCCACTGGATTTGCACTATTCCAAAGGCAGAATCAAACTGCAAATTGGTTTGGCTCATGGTAAAAAACAGCACGACAAACGAGAATCTGAAAAAGAACGCGAATGGGAAAGGGAAAAACAGCGCCTGATGCGCAACAAATAAGCTATACACAATATTTACTACATCAAATATAGCGCTGCACTCGATCCAACACCAACTGCAAGCAGTCCCAATATGCTTCGTTTGGCCATAGTTGTACCACCAACAAACAGTATCAGACCAAATTTAAAAAGCAGATTGGCATTTAGCGCAATAACGATCGCGGTTACTACCTGATCTGCATTTAGCTTCTCTAAAGAAAAAAGCGTCAAACTGGAAAGTGTAATCGCATCCACATCTGTCAGACCTGAAACCATTGCAACCCCATATAATCCCACGCTGCCAATCCGATCTGATAACCAGGCAGACAAGAATAATACTAATGCAAAAATAACACCAAATATCAATGCAGCTCTAATTTCAGTTGGATTTTGTATTTCAGGAATGGGTAGATCACCCGTCTTGCGAAATCTCAGCCATGTAATAAATGAAACCAGCATACCCAGTACCAAACCCATGCCAAGCACGGGTAATAAACGAGGCAATATACCCGGCGCTACTACCCCTCCTAAAATGGCAAGTCGCACGGGAACTACCAGATTCGCGAGCAAAATAACCACAACTGCCAATTGCCCCATCGATTCATAACGCTTTCCATGACGTGAATAAATCATCGTGGTGACAGTGCTGGAAACCAATCCACCCATCAAGCCCAGAAGGGGCGCACCATAGCGCTGACCGACCAGACGCAGTGCCACATAACCCGCAAGGCTCACTCCCGATATCAACACCACCATTAGCCAGATATGATTGGGATTTAATGCTTCATAAGGCCCAAAGCCCTTATTAGGTAAAATGGGCAATATAACAAAGGTCAGGATTGAAAATTGTAAAATAGAGAGTAAATCGCGCCTTTCCAGGCGTTGAGCTATACCATGCAATTCAGGCTTGAAATAGAGTAAAGCAGTTGTCGCTATGCTTAACATGACCGCCAAGGTTGAAAAACCAAACCACACCATTGCGCCCAGACTAAAGCACATCAACAATGCAGCTTCTGTCGTGGTTCCCGGGTCACCATCTGGAGAAGATACACCAAAATAAGAGACAATGATAAAGATACCCACCACCATAAATCCAACGGCCAATAACCAAGGGGAATTCATTTGTGCCGACAACATTGCTGTCGTTGTACCTAGTAGCGCAACCAACGCAAACGTTCTTAACCCTGCCCTTGCAGTAGGATTACGTTCACGTTCCATCCCTATCAGCAAACCGATAGCAAGCGTCGTCAGGAAAGAAGGCAAATATTCCAGACCATTACCTTTTAACTGCAAAATATCCATATGTGTAACCCGTAGTGAGATTGTTTCTTAATATATTTCTGAAAATGCTAGCACAAGCGTCTTATTGTTGCCGGTGTACAATAGCTACCTTTTACCATATTAAAGCGATTCATGAAAAAAGATGTGATCATCATTGGGGCAGGCGCAGCCGGGATGATGTGTGCAATTGAAGCAGGCAGTCGCGGTCGAAGCGTTCTGCTGTTGGACCACGCCAATAAACTTGCCGAGAAAATTCGTATCTCAGGAGGCGGCCGTTGCAACTTTACCAACCGTCAGGTCAAACCGGACAATTATCTTTCACAAAACCCACATTACTGTCGCTCTGCTTTAGCCAGATTTTCCCCACAGGATTTCATTAGCCTTATGGATAAGCACCGGATTGCCTATCATGAGCGTAACCACGGGCAGCTCTTTTGCGATGATAGCGCACAGCAAATTATCGACATGCTCAGGCAGGAATGCACTTCGGTTGGCGTTGAATGGCGAATGGCATGTAACGTTAAAAAAATATACAAAAACGAATATTTTACGGTTGATACTGACCAGGGAACCTTCAGTGCTGACTCACTGGTAGTTGCAACTGGGGGGCTATCCATCCCCCAAATTGGCGCTACAGCATTTGGCTATCGTATTGCCGAACAATTTGGCATTAAAGTCACCTCCCTTCGGGCAGCCTTGGTTCCGCTGACTTTTCACCCGCAAGATCTTACCCTTTTTGCAGATCTTTCAGGTATTACAATAGATGCAGCCGTAAGCTGCAACGGTGCGACATTCAGAGAAAACTTGCTTCTAACTCATCGCGGTCTAAGTGGACCTGCTATTCTGCAAGTATCCTCATATTGGAAACACGGTGACATACTTCATATAAATTTGTTACCTGACCTGGATGCGCAACAATGGCTACAAGAGCAGAAAAACAGCCTGATCGTTTTAACCAACTTGCTCGCTCAATATTTACCCAAACGCTTTATTCAGAAATGGTGTGAAACCATTACACCAATCAAGCCCATGAATCAGTACAGTGAAAAAGAATTACATTTCATTGCCAATCAGTTACATGATTGGCAAATTACCCCCAGCGGCACTGTTGGTTATAAAAAAGCGGAAGTCACATTAGGTGGCGTAGATACCAATGAACTATCCTCAAAAACCATGGAAGCAAAAAATGTACCGGGACTTTATTTCATTGGCGAAGTAGTCGATGTGACAGGCCACCTTGGTGGTTTTAACTTTCAATGGGCATGGGCTTCTGGCCATGCTGCCGGCCAATTTGTATAAAATGTACATTAATAACAATATGTTATTAAAAATAATTAATGTAATTTATTGCAAACAAACGCTAACCTTTTAATAAAGTTCACACGCTGAATTAGAGCGCAAACATACGGCCCTATTCCAGTCTTCTATATTTGACTGATGCGTAACCAAATAACACAGCCGCTGTTGTAAGTATTCCAGCTAAAATTGCAAAGGCTGTTACGTAGCCATATCGACCAACCATCCATCCTGTTAAAACAGGTCCAACAGACTGACCTATATCCATCACCGTCCTCAATACCCCCATTGATGAGCCATACGTTTGGTTTTTAGTCAAATCTGCCACCAAAGCGGAAGTAGAGGAAGTCACCGAAGCAAAACCAATACCAAATATTGCGCTGACTATTGTCAAACCCGCCAAACTGGAAAAGTAAGGCAAACTCAAAACACTCAAGCCTGCTAGCAATAAGCCAGGAATAATCACATATTCTCGCCCTACCTTGTCAGATACTGACCCCATTAACGGTTTTACAAAAATAATACTGACTAACTGCACACCGAGAATAATGCCAATCTCCCAAGCAGGAAAACCCAAAGAAGCTTCAAACAAGGCCAAAAATGCTTCAATTGCTCCAAAAACAAGATACTGAGATGCCTCCACCATACTGGTTGCCATAATATAACGATCTTTTAACACAGCTTTAAGACCGTCAATAACAGAGGGGCGCGCTTGCGTTGTCAAGGTTGCTTTATGTTCTCCCGGAAGCATCATACCGAGTATCAGAGCCAACAATGCACTAATGCCACATGCCCAGAAAACCATCTCAAAACTGGCCAGGGATATGAGTACCCCCCCCAAAAAAGGGGCAACTGATCGGCCAACAATCGTCGCAGAAGAAAAGGCCGACATTTTTTGCGCACGATCTTTAACGTATCTTTCTGCAATAGCCGCGCTCGCTACCGTACCGAAAATTGCAGTAGCAAATCCGTGATAGAAGCGTACTGCAATTAATTCCCACACTTCAGTCACTAGCAGATAAGCAAATGGTGCCGTCGCAAAAATAAAGAGTGACGCGAGAATAACAACTCTCTTTCCCAATAAATCTGATAAAACGCCTGCTGGGAAGCTGATCAAAATTCCGGGGATAGTCGATGCCATCACAATCCAGCCAATTTCAGCTGGCGTTGCTCCCAAATAATGAGAAAACAGTGGCAGCACAGGTGTTTTCGACATGGTCGAGCTGAGTATTGCCAATCCGCCTACGATGGAGATGAAGACAAGAAAATGTCGATTTGCAATTTTTATCATATGAATAATGCTGACTGTTCTGAAACCTTAAATTGAATGGTTAAAGGTTATCTGGCTACAAATAGCTTAAAATTTAAACCTTCAAACTATTTGGCTTTAGCAGTAAATAAGATATGCTCTTGATCTACTAAACCATGCTCTGTTGCTCTGAAATAAGAATAATAACTCACTGCCAAAGCACAGACATGAATTGCACAACAAATATTAAATCACTTCAATGAAATCACCTGGAGCCTTATTTTGCCATCTACAGAAACCTTTGCTTTTCGATTAAATGTCACTGCCTGGGTAATCTCCGGACTTGCACTGATATTTGTCCTGGCAACGCATTTGCTGCCAGCGTTACTGGCCGGTTTGTTAGTACATGAACTTGTACATATCGTTGCAGCTCGCATTCACATCAAACAACTGCAAGGTACCAAGCCTAAACTAATAGCAATTGCATTGCTCGCCACAATCATTGTGTCTACCATCATTGCCGCAATTGTAGGTATAGCTACATTTTTTCACTCAGACATGGGTAATCTATCCGTGTTGCTACAGAAAATGGCGGAAATACTGGAAGGATCAAAAACGACTTTACCTGCATGGGTTGTTGGGTACATACCAGCCAATGCGGAAGGTTTGCAACTTATCATTGTAACGTGGTTGCGCGAACATGCTACTGAAGCAAAAACCATTGGAAAGGATGCCATCATAGCCGGGGCTCATATATTGGTCGGCTTGATACTAGGTATGCTCATTTCACTTTACGAGGTACGAAACGGAACGGTCTTGCGTCCATTGTCCGCAGCGTTGACAGAACGTTCCATCAAATTTGCCAATGCTTTTCGTCGGGTTGTATTTGCTCAGGTAAGAATTGCTGCGATCAATGCTTTTTTAACTTGGCTTTATCTAGCCGTTGCATTGCCTCTCGTTGATATTCATCTCCCTCTGGTAAAAACCATGGTGGCACTTACTTTTTTACTGGGTTTGCTACCGGTTGTAGGAAATCTGATTTCAAATGCCATAATAATCATCGTCAGCCTGAGTTTTTCACTCAAAGCTGCAACAGTTTCACTGGTTTTTTTAGTAGTCATTCACAAACTAGAATACTTTCTTAACGCAAAAATAGTGGGTACCCAAATAAAAGCCCATGCATGGGAATTATTGTTAGCCATGTTGGCTATGGAATCCGTATTTGGCTTAAGTGGTGTCATAGCTGCGCCTATTTATTACGCATACCTGAAAGACGAGCTTTCAAGCCAAAAATTAATTTAATGCTGCATTCGTTTACTCAGCAAATTTTTCATAACTTAATAATGGATCCTTTGCTTTGTGTCATGCATATCCTATTCTTAGTTTATACATAAGAGAAATCCATGAATATGTTCTGGCTAAACCGCCAGTTCAAAACATAGAAGGAGACCTGACATGAGCAACCATATCGTAGACATTGAAGTTCACATAGATGAATCATTAAACGAAGGAAGTAAAGCAGATTTAGTGGAGTATATTCGCCACTTGGAAGGGGTCGTATCAGTAGGATTTTCTTTGGAAAAGTCTCATCTCATGTTTGTAGGATATAACACCAACGCCCTCCAGGCTAAAGACATTATAGATAGAGTGCAGAAAAAAGGCGTGCATGCTGAACTGATTGGACTATAGAATTAAAAAACCCAATCCATTTAATTTAAAACAATCCACGATCAATTTCCCGTTTTACTGCAGTTCTCTGCTGTTACCAACATCGTAAAATTTCTAGCGACAGTCTCAAATCAATAATAAATGACAGACAAAAAAATTGGCTTTTCATCCACCTATCCGGTGGATGAAAAGCCAGGAATCTGATACTAGAAGGAAGGCGATTCAGTGAAGAACCAACCTTACCTCACAAAAAGCTTATTTTTTCTTGGTTTTATTTACAGCGTCTTTCAGGCCTTGACCTGGTGAGAACTTTGGCACAACTGCTGCTGGGATTTTAATCTCAGCGCCAGTACGTGGGTTACGACCAGTGCGAGCTTCACGTTTGCCAGTTTTGAAAGCGCCAAAACCAACCAAAGTTACGCTATCACCTTTCTTAAGAGCATCTGACACGCTTTCAGTAAATGCACCAACTACATCACCAATTGCACGTTTAGAAACATCTGGAACCTTCGCTGCAATAGCGTCGATAAGCTCGGATTTATTCATTCAAATCTCCTTCTTGTAAGTGGGATAAACGCCTATATCCATAAGCGCTGCCCTTAATAATACTGTGCTATCGGGCAAATGCAACTACCCCACCGTACAGAAATCCTATAAAAACTGCGTCACTCACTACAAAATCAAACATATCCAATTGATTCTAAATCATAAATTAAAATAACAAACATTTTAAAAAAAAACAAAAAAAATTACAAAATCCCTTTAAATATGGGGGATGACAAGCTTTTTCCGGGTGTAATACAACACGTATTCAATCAAGATGAATCAATATTCACTCGTACGAGTCTCACCTTCAGCTCGCAAACAGACTACTGGATGTTTTTAATAAAACGCTTGTTGTTGCTTTACCTGCCGCCTTGAACATCTACCCTGAAAATATTAATGAAAATAACCATACTCATTGCCCCAATATTATTTTCCACCAACTAACTGTATAGTGAAGACGTAGCACTTGAATTTCGCTATTCAATCCCAACCTAGAAAATGTAAATAAATTTAGTTAATCCAAGCAATTTTGACGGGAGAACAAAGCGATGATAAACCAACTACAAACACAGAAAATCGATCTGGTCACGCTTTTCCATTTAAATGAGCATCAAGGCAAGATTTTAGTAAAACTGGCTGATGGCATGCCTTTTTTGAATGATGACTTTGACGATGCCGTAATTTACGTTGACAAACAGAGGGTATTTCCCTGCAATAACAGAATGGCGCGCATACTTGCCATAGTCGCACCCGATCAGTTTTCTGACGACAATGTACTGTTAAATGCAGATTTTTCAGAGTTGGGATTAATTGACGAAGAAGCTGAACGCAGCCTGCAATAAATCTTGACGGGCTAAGTAATTTATACTGAGATTGAACGAGGCACCCTATATCTGAAGCTGATTGGCGTGCCTCTCATTTTTCGCAACACATTTCCAGACTATATAACGAATATCACCTTGAGTTCTAAGAACTCAAAATTGCTCATACGGTAGTAAATATCGCCATCGTCCAACCTGTAAACCAGACATGGGCACTCGCCCAATACGAATACGCTTAATGGCTACTACTTTCAATCCAACCATTTCACAGATACGTACTATTTGATTGCTTTGCAATGCCTTAAATGCAAAACGCAATCTGGTCTCATTTTGCCAACTCACTTTCATAGCAGGGAGCGGTTTTCCATTCATGCTAAGTCCATGATTAAGCAATTTAAGTCCATCAGGCATCAATTCTCCAGCGACTTCTACAATGCATTCCTGTTCTACTTTAGCTGAATCATCCGTTAGTTTTCTAGCAATCTGCCACTCTTGAGTAAAAACCAGCAGTCCACCAGCCTGTGTATCCAGAGGCAGAACTAGATTCAAACCTGTAAGATGTCGTTTCAGAAACTGTTTGCCAGAACGATCATCAGAAGCACGATTTTCTGGGGTAATAAGCGCATCAATGGAAGTTGTGGGAGCGGAAGGATAACCCGGCTGTTTATTAAAAAGGATGGTTACAGGCTCGATTGGAGCAAGGGTTGCTTGAGGCAATAGAGCAATCTGCTGCTGAGGCAACACTCTGAACCCCTGCTCTTCAATCACAACGCCATCTACGCTAACCCATCCCCCTTCAATGTATTGTTCGGCTTCTCGACGAGAACAAGGGAGCATCTCTGCAATACGTTTGGCAAGGCGGATGGAATCAGTCATAACTTAAGAGCAATAATTGGCAACAATCTGAATATTGTATCGATTATATATTGCCAACATACAATTATCTGCGCTCGCTTCAATCAAAATCTCCACGAGCCGATAATGTTCTAGGGATTAGTACAAACAGAGGCAGAAAGATAAAACTTGTTAGTGCCGGTACAAAAATTAACAGTGCCAATTGCCGTTCCAGTTCCACTCGCACCGCTAAACTTCCCTGTACCCATCACTATATTTAACTGTTCCTTCGCCTTAAATGTACATGCATCGTTAGGAACAGGCTCAAGTTGAGCAACATCGTTACGCGTGACAAACCCTCCCTTGCCAGGAAAAACTACAGTATGATCAAGATAAGTAACTATTGGTAATGAAGAAGTATTACTATTCGTAATCTGACCCAGAATTCCTCCTTCCAACTCCCCCCCTGCCCCGATTAACTCGATTGTGCCAAGTTGTGTTGTTGCATTAATGTTGCTCGACAGCACTTTACCTTTAAGATCAAAACATTCAGCGTTTACCTGGTGGCTTATGCTGGATGCCATTACCACAACTGACAATATCATTCCCATACGTTTATTCATGTCATTCCCTTTAAGATATAGTTGAATTGTCATATATTCTGAATTTGCGTGAACATGACAAACAAATTTTACATCTAAATTTATAATTTTAAAAGGGAATTCGCAGCAAGCCTACTCGTGCCGAACACTTGCCCAGCACTTACAAATTCTCTAGCCAGATAATGAAGAAATTATAACCAATTGAGGAAAAAGGTTAAAAATTCATTCCAGATATAACACCTGAAGATCGATTTGATATTTCAAGTATCGTTGAATTTACAGCTTTACCTTCCTTCACTAACGTGCATCCATTAAAGCCTTCAACATATCTTTCAATTACATACATATGCACCATCAAGGAATATCAAGCCATTTGTTGAATTGTAGCTATTGTGATGATCCATAACTCTGGTTGCTATTTTATCGCGTCCAAAATCTCGTTATTAGTATTTACCCCTAATTTATTACGGATTTGACCAAGCAGATTTGCATTAAGTAAGGTATGTTTTACCACAACATTTAGTTGTGCAATTTGCATATCCAGCTTAGCGGAAAATTGAGCAACTTTATTTTGCAACGGCTCGATCTCTGTCACCAGATTTGTTTCAGTTAAACCAGTAACCAGAAGATGAATGGCATCTATTTCCTTACGTGATGAGGCCAGCTCAATCAGTACATCAGACAATTCAACGAATTTTTCATCACCAGCAAATCCCGGCGTAATTTCAATTGCTTTTATTTTACGAGATTTCTCCCCCCTCACTTTTTTCGCGGCTTTAGCTACTTCTCCCGCTGCCACAATTTGCTGCTGCTCTTCTTTTGGTAGCGTGGCAACAACAGAAGCTGCACTGACCGAAACTTTTCCTGACTTTACTGCCTCAATCAGTTCTGGCGTGCCTTCATGCAAGATACCTTTTGCCCGTTGAATACCATGCACACTGGTATTCAACAAATTAGATACCTTCTCCTGAGAAGCACCAATAGTCGTTTCATCCTGCTTCTGCTCTTGCTCAATTTTAGCAATTGCAGCCCCTACCATTTGCCGCTGGCCATCTGTCAAATGTCGCCGAGTCAAGTTTAGCGATATAGTAAAGCCCAAAGGGTCATCGCCCGTGTATTCGCGGAATTGCGGCTCAACTCCGGTTTCACCGCAGGCGTAATACCTGTTACGCCCTTCAATGATCTCCCCCTGGTATGTCCAGATCGCTTCGAGTAGTCCATTTTTGCGAATATCTTCTTTGAGAGCGACAAAATCCGCACCAAAAATTCTTGGAAATATTTCTGCTATTGGGTGAATTTTCATAATTAATACATTCCTGGTTGCTGTACCACTTTTCGCTTCGCTGAGAACAAAACATTCAGTTTCTCAAATTAGCTGTAGGCTTTTCAAAGCCGCATATTGGTTTTAGATTTTAACACCCTAAATCATACGTATAGAATCCGAATTGCGACTGCGCGCAACATACTAGATTTTGATGAATTGTTTTAGGAAACTTGCAAGAATGGGCTTAGTAATGCGGATGAAAACCGAATGGGTATTAGAGAAATCAGATTATTTTACCAATAATCACTCGTCGAGCTTAAATGTATTAAAAACTAAATCATTATGGCGGAGAGGGCGGGATTCGAACCCGCGTTAGGGTATTACCCTAAACACGCTTTCCAGGCGTGCGACTTAAACCGCTCATCCACCTCTCCGGAAACTGATAACTTTGTGATTGTTAAAATACCACAAAATCAAAGGATGTGAAGAATAAACCAGATGTCTGTTTGAAGCAACTTTTTCTATTCGCTATTATGAAATAATCAGAATTATCAATGATAAACAATTTTCAACGCCAAGCCAGACATTATCTATACTCCGAACTATAGCGTGGTTGTGATATTATTATAGTTCTCTAATTTAGCTTTTGATTGATTTCCTTAATTAATCAATTGCACCAGATTAAGGCTTAGCGTAAATCTGACATATGGCGCATGCAGAACTCTCTCTTTTAGAACAACTCAGCACAAATAGCAGTCCTTATCATGACCCTTTGTCCCACTTGGACTGGTCAAGTCTGAACACGTCTGACTACTGGTTGCCACAGTCTGCAATTTCATTACATGGTGTTGCGGAATTTGAAGCCTTGCCTGAGCAAACAAAAAAACGTTTATCTCAGTACGAATTTACTGGATTTATTCAAGCGGGTCTGTGGCTTGAAGCGATTTTTGTTGAACGTTTGGGTAAAAATCTGAAAAAAACCCATGCATTGGCTGAGCATGCTTATTATTTGCATGAAATTCGAGAAGAAGCCGGGCATAGTTTGATGTTTTTGAAACTGATGGAGAAAAGTGGGTTGCATTTACCAGGTATATGGCAACAACGTCCACGTTTTGCAGATTTTATGGGACGTCACGCACCTGTTAACACAACCTTATTCTGGTTGGCTGTAGTGATTGGTGAGGAAATCCCGGATAAGCTTAACCGTCATGTACGTGTCTATGGTGACAATTCTCTTAATCCACTTATCAAGCAAATGTGCACTTTGCATATTATTGATGAAGCACGGCATATCGCCCATGCAAGAAGCGCGCTTGAAGCCAACTTGAGCACCACTAACTTCATAAAAAAACGATTGCTTACACCAGTAGCCAATCTACTGATCAAGCAATTTGTCCGAACATTTTACCTTCCAAAACCAGAAATATATGAACTTGCCGGGCTTACTCCAGGGATTGAATGGCAAACATTGGCACGCAACAATCCCATTCGAAAAGAGTTTGTTGCCCAGTGCGTTAACCCAACGGTTAACTTGCTTCAAAGTCATGGTTTTAAGGTATATGTTCCTACTTTTTAACGCTACTACGTTAACAAATCTAAAACAGCATAGATTGGTTAACGTTATAAATTGATTTAAAAATTGGCGGCTTCAACCTCAAGATATGCACGATTGATATTACCGCCCATCACCACATCAAATTCTTTCAGCTTTTTCCAATCACTCAAATCCATCGACTTACGAATTTCGCTGTCATTGAGCCCTTTTTTATAACCCGCTTCTACTGCTGAATACAGTGATGCCATACGATCGTGCAAACCTGCCACCTCCTTATTGGTCATTAGAGGGCCATGGCCGGGTACAATCGTTTTTACGTTCATTTTCTGAATTTGATCCAGGGTGCCAATCCAACTTTTAACGTGCCCATCTCTGAAATTCGGCATAACATGATTGACCAGAATATCTCCACCGATTAAAACATTATCATCCGGCAAGAAAACAATCATATCCCCTGCCGTGTGAGAACCAGTTGGAACCCACAGCACCAATTTTACACCATCGATCATTTTTTCTGTTTTAGTGTTTTCCGGGAAAGTGACTGTTGCTGGAACAAGCTTTGTATTTGGAAATTTACGCCCGGCAAATCCCTCTACCATTCCAATCCATTCAGGACCGGTTTTCAGCAACTGTGCCTTGCACTGCTCCGCGCTAATCACTTCTGCATTTTTAAAGGCGATATTCCCCAAGGTATGATCACCATGATGATGCGTGTTAATGATATGTGTAACGGGCTTTGATGTAATCTTTGCAATGGCTTTTAATAAATGCGCGCCGATTTCATCAGTAAATCCTGTATCAACGATTATCACGCCTTTATCACCGATAATTGCAGTGCTATTAACCTGATAACCCTGATTTTCTTTGTTTGGCAATGCAACAGGCCCAAGTAATGCATAGACCCTTTCATTGATCTTGCTGACTTTCGGTTCTGGCAGAGATTGTGCAGCAAATATTTGAGAACTTACGACCAGACCAATAAACAAACAGACAATGCGTTTCATATCAATCTTCCTGTTCAATGTTGAAAACTTTTATTAAATCATAACGCTTTTATGCAAGACTTTCCAAGTTTATACCCCTGACAAATCGTGATATAAGTGAATATCACAAGGAGAGGAAAGTGCAAGACACCTTCAATGCTTTATTTAAGGCACTTAAATGCCTTTTTCATCCAAAAATGTTGTCACTGATTTTATGGCCGATGCTTTTAGCCACGATATTTTGGGGGGGAACAGCTTATTATTTTTGGCATGACTGGATAAATATACTAACAAATTTTGCCGGGCAATTTAATGCTACTGACTATTTACAGCGGCATGAGCTTAACTGGATAGCAGGATACTTCATCTCTTTTATACTATTCATGCTGCTTTTACCGGTTATCTATACGACAGCTTTACTTATTACTTCTATTTTCGCCATGCCCCTGATGGTAAATCATATTGCTTCCAGGGACTTTCCAAATCTTGAACTAAAACATGGTGGAACCGTGGCGGGTAGCATCTGGAATGGATTGATCGCTATCTTGATTTACGTTATTTTGTGGGTAGTTACCATTCCTTTATGGCTATTTACACCATTCGCTGTACTCATACCTATTGTTTTGACGGCTTATTTAAATCAACGACTGTTCCGTTACGATGCGCTTGCGGATCATGCGAGTGCTCCTGAATTTGAAACAATCATGGAGCGCAGCAGCACTAAATTTTATGTGATGGGAGCAGCGCTTGCCCTGCTGCAATTTGTTCCTATACTCCAGTTTTTTACGCCAGTATATATAGGCTTGGCATTTATCTACTTAAGCCTGGCCGAATTAGAAGTTTTAAGAAAATCAAGTACTTGATTATTAGAATATATCCCGCTGATCAGGTTTTTTACAGCGGTAAAAAATGCACTGGGGTGTCAGGAATGTTTGCAATCTGAACAAATACGGCCGGGTAAATACGGCTGATTTTTGTTTATCATGGAGGAGAGAGAGGGATTCGAACCCTCGGAACAGCGTAACTGTTCAACAGATTTCGAGTCTGCCCCATTCGGCCACTCTGGCACCTCTCCGAGGGCATAGATTATACCTGCTTTTTTGCAATATGTTAGTGGATAGACAAACATAGCAAAATTGGGCACACTTTCAGAAATGAGAATTGGGATCAGCCACATCAGGGCCACTATTATAGAAAATTTATTTTGCCGATCAAAATGGCAACAAATTTTTAAACATAATCATAAGGGCAACCTGTTCTATTTTATCGTTTTGTTTACTCTGGCTTTTGCAGGTTGCAACCAGACTGATACCCCTCCCCCCCCTCCCAAGCCTATACCCGCAGCGCAAAAGAGTGGTGAAATTGTGGTTATGACCCGAAATAGCGCCACTGCATACTATGAAAATGCAGATGGCAATTTTGTAGGGCTAGAACACGACCTGGCTGTGTTATTTGCCAAGGAAGTCGGCTTAAAGATCAGGTTTGTCGTAGCCAAGAAGTTTGATGACATCATTCCAACTGTACAAGCACAGCAAGTTCACTTTGCAGCGGCAGGGCTGAGCATTACCCCTGCCCGAGAAAAGAAAGTTCGTTTCAGCGGTCCATATCAACTCGTTCAGCAGCAAGTTGTCTATAACACTGATTTTCCAAAACCAAAAGCAATGAAGGATCTTATAGGAAAGAATATTGAGGTGGTTGCAGGCAGTAGCTATGTAGAAAGACTGAGCGAAGCCAAAAAGCTATTCCCAGCTCTAAGCTGGAAAGAAACTCAAGTAATGGAAAGTGAAGAGTTACTGGATAGATTGGGTGCGAACAAAGTAGAAATTGTTATTGCAGATTCCAACATCGTAGATGTGGCAGAAAACTTTAATCCGAACATTGCAGTTGCGTTCAATTTTGGCAAACCTGAATATCTTGCCTGGGCATTTTCTAAAGATGCAGATCCTTATTTATATGAAAAATCAAAACTGTTCTTTAAACGTATTAAAAAAGATGGCACTTTAAAAAGGCTTATTGACCGTTATTATGGCCACGTCGATCGTCTTGAACGTCCAGACATAGTAGGATTTCTCGACAAGATGAATAAGGTACTGCCACGCTATCGGCGTATGTTTCAACAAGCGCAAGAAAGCACAGGTATCGACTGGCGGTTAATTGCAGCTTTAGGTTATCAGGAGTCCCACTGGGATCCCCTTGCCACCTCACCTACCGGGGTGCGTGGATTGATGATGTTGACGGGTGATACTGCAGACCGCATGGGTGTAAAAGATCGACTTGATCCGAAGGAAAGTATTGCAGCGGGTGCAGAGTATCTGCTGGATATGCGTGAAATGATTCCTGGCAGAATTAGTGAACCAGATCGCACATTGCTTGCATTAGCATCCTACAACGTTGGATATGGCCATTTAGAGGATGCACGTATCCTGGCACAGAGACAAAAATTAAATCCGGATTCCTGGTCTGATTTAAAAACGACCCTGCCGCTTTTGAGTATAACTGACTACCATAGCACAGTTAAACATGGTTATGCACGTGGGGGGGAGCCTGTCCTTTTTGTAAAGAATATCCATACTTACTACGATATTCTCGTCAAATTTGAAAAGCCCTACAAACCAATGTTGCCTAAGTTTAATAGCCAACTACTTGCTAACAAGGAACGCTAAACTCTCATTTAGTGGTGATTTTTTCCATACCATTCATGTAGGGTCTCAACACGTTTGGAATTGTCACGCTCCCGTCTGCATTCTGATAATTTTCCAGAACAGCCACCAATGTACGCCCTACTGCAAGACCTGAGCCATTGATGGTATGTGCCAGTTCCGGTTTGCCTTTCTCGTTGCGAAAACGAGCTTGCATACGACGCGCCTGAAACGCTTCAAAATTGCTACAGGATGAAATTTCACGATATGTATCCTGGGCAGGTAACCACACTTCAAGATCATAGGTTTTTGCAGAAGAAAAACCAATATCCCCAGTACACAGGGAAACAACTCGATAAGGTAGCTCCAGTTTCTGCAAAATAGCTTCGGCGTGGCCTGTCAGTTCTTCCAGCACTTCATAGGATTTGGAGGGGTGAACAATTTGCACCATCTCCACCTTTTCAAATTGATGCTGACGTATCATACCCCGTGTGTCTTTACCATATGAACCTGCCTCAGACCGGAAGCATGGAGTGTGGGCTACAAATTTCAAAGGCAGATCTTCCATCGGCACAATTTCGTCACGTACGATATTCGTCACCGGCACTTCTGCAGTAGGAATAAGATACAGTTTTTCAGTTTCGCCCTTTTGTACGGCAAACAAATCCGCTTCAAATTTAGGCAATTGCCCGGTGCCATACATGCTTTCAGCATTGACCAGATAAGGAACGTACACCTCGCAATAACCATGTTCTTCTGTGTGTACATCCAGCATAAACTGTGCGAGAGCACGATGCAATTTTGCAAGCGAACCTTTCAGTAAGGTAAAGCGCGCAGCACTGATCTTAGTCGCCGTTGCAAAATCCAGCCATTTTAACCCTTCACCTACATCTACATGATCTTTTACCGGAAAATCAAAAGCTTTTGGCGTCCCAAAACGACGAATCTCGACATTATCTTCTTCAGATTTACCTGTAGGTACACTTTCATGGGGTAAATTAGGAATTTGTTGAAGGATATCATTCAGCTTTGCCTGCAATGCATCCAATTGAGATTCCGCTTCTTTTAATTCGTCACCCAAGTTTGCCACCTCAGCCATAATGGCTGATACATCTTCGCCTTTTGCTTTAGCCTGGCCGATCAACTTAGAAGTTTGGTTACGTTTGGCCTGCAATTCTTGTGTGCGTGTTTGAATCGTCTTGCGATCCTGTTCCAGCGTCTGAAACTGGTGAACATCCAGTTCAAATCCACGAGTTAAGAGGCGCTGCGCCACACCTTCCAGATCATTGCGCAATAGTTGAATATCTAACATGAAAACTCCAGATTTTATTTTCTTTTTCTAACTTGTTCATCCAGCGACCGCAAATAAGCAAGCCGTTCGCCAATTTTTGCTTCCAATCCGCGCGGGGTTGGTTCATAAAAATTCATGTCTGCCATACCTTCTGGCAAATAATTTTCACCCGCTGCGTACGCATCAGGTTCATCGTGCGCGTAGCGATAAGCATGCCCGTAACCCAGTTCTTTCATGAGTTTTGTTGGCGCATTACGTAAATAAAGCGGAACAGGCCGCGTCTTGTCATTTTTGATAAATGCGCGGGCATTATTATACGCTACATAAACCGCATTGCTTTTAGGTGCTGCTGCAAGATAAATAATAGCTTGGGCCAAGGCCAACTCACCCTCTGGGCTTCCCAACCGTTCATATGTTTCAACTGCATCCAGCGTTAACCGGAGCGCTCTAGGGTCAGCCAAGCCAATATCTTCCGATGCCATGCGTATGATACGTCTGCCGAGATAAAGTGCATCTGCACCTCCATCCAGCATACGACACAACCAGTATAAAGCTGCGTCAGGATTCGATCCACGCACCGATTTGTGCAAGGCGGAAATCTGATCGTAGAATTCCTCCCCGCCCTTGTCAAACCTCCGCCCGCTCTTAGCCAATGCTTCACGCACAAACGGCTCATCAACTTGCGATACTTCGGAAGTCATTGCGGCTGTATTAATCTGCTCAAGCAGATTAAGTAGTCGCCGTGCATCGCCATCTGCATAGCCTACCAGCAACGCCTTTGCATCGTCAGAAATCGCCAGGTCAGGCATAAACTGTTGGTGAGCACGATCAAAAAGTTGAGTCAGTTCCGCTTCATTCAGTGCTTGAAGCACATATACCTGTGCACGAGATAACAAAGCACTATTCACTTCAAAAGAGGGATTCTCAGTTGTTGCGCCAATGAACGTAACCAGCCCGGATTCTACAAAAGGCAAAAAAGCATCTTGCTGGGATTTATTGAAGCGATGCACTTCATCAACAAACAGAATGGTATGCTTGCCATATTGTTCCAAATTCAACTTTGCTTTGTCTATCGCTTCTCGAATATCTTTTACACCGGACAACACAGCAGAAAGCGCAATAAAATCAGCGTCAAAAGCATTTGCCGTGAGCCGAGCAAGCGTGGTTTTTCCAACACCGGGGGGTCCCCAAAGAATCATGGAGTGCAATTTGCGCGAATCAAAAGCCAAACGAAGTGGCTTGCCTTTACCCAACAAGTGCGACTGGCCGATTACATCATCCAGTATTTTGGGGCGTAACTGCTCCGCAAAAGGGGGTTGTACGGATGGCTGAGTAAATAGATCACTCACCAATCACATCCGCGCCTTTAGGCGGCACAAACTTAAACAGATCGGCCACAGCTTTAGGATTGCGCTCAATTGCAGAAAAACGAATCAGCGTAATCTGGCCAAAATTATCATGTAATTCCATAACCTGCAGACCCGCTGGTCCAAAACCCATGCGCACACTTTCAAAGGTGCTTTCGTTTCCCTTTGGTGTTGCTTCGAGCCATTCTAACCCTTCTTTCAAGCCCACATCTTTCAAAGTAAAGAATTTTTCAATTTCATTATTCCCCGCAAGTAATGCCGCAGGTGAACTTCCAATTGCCTGATCCAGTTTTCGCACTGTTACCTGATTAAGTTCTGCGTCATACACCCAAAGCTTAACTCCATCACCAACAATCAATTGTTCATAGGGCTTTTCATAGGTCCAGCGAAATTTTCCAGGCCGCATAAATTGCATCGTGCCGCTCGATTCCTGGCCAGGGCGAGCACTTTTACTGAATACCGATTGAGTGAAATGCGCTTTTGCTGAATGGGTTTGCTGGATAAAGTTTTTCAGTTTATCGAGACTGGACGCACTCGCTGAAAATGAGAGGAAGAACGAAAACAATAATACCAATATTAATTGAAAGCGAATTTTCATAATACTCCAGATAAAATAGTCGCTCAAAAGCGCCTTGAAATGCCAATTATTCGCGGTTAGGCACTAATACTTCACGATTTCCATTACTTTGCATTTGTGAAACCAGTCCCGCAGCTTCCATTTGCTCAATTAGTCTGGCTGCACGGTTATAACCTATACGCAACTGACGTTGAACGGAAGAAATCGATGCACGGCGAGATTTCAAAACAATCGCTACCGCTTCATCATATAATGGGTCAGACTCACTTCCCCCACTGGAAGTTTCACCATCAGCGTCAGATTCTACTTCACCCCCCTGAAGCATACCTTCAATATAGTGCGGTTCTCCATGCGCTTTCAAATATTCGACCACCTTATGTACTTCGCCATCAGCGACATAAGCACCATGAACCCGCTGCGGATAACCTGTACCTGGCGGTAAATAAAGCATGTCGCCCTGCCCTAACAAGGCTTCAGCACCCATTTGATCAAGTATGGTACGCGAGTCAATTTTGCTGGATACCTGAAACGCAACACGAGTGGGAATATTCGCTTTAATCAAGCCGGTAATGACATCGACTGAAGGGCGCTGGGTTGCCAGTACCAGATGGATACCAGACGCACGCGCCTTTTGTGCAAGACGGGCAATCAACACTTCAACTTTTTTCCCTACAACCATCATCAAATCAGCCAATTCATCGATCACGACTACAATCATTGGCACTTCATCCAGCGGTTCAGGAGCGTCAGGAGTGAGGCTGAATGGGTGGGTTATCGGAGTGCCCGCTTTGTGCGCTTCCTGTAATTTCTGATTAAAACCAGCGATATTCCTCACTCCCAAAGCAGACATCAGTTTGTAGCGCCGCTCCATTTCGCCTACACACCAATTCAATCCATTAGCTGCCTGACTCATATCAGTGACAACCGGTGCCAGCAAATGTGGAATCCCTTCATAAACAGATAGCTCCAGCATTTTTGGGTCAACCAGCAGTAAGCGTACCTCAGAAGGCGTCGCTTTATAGAGCAGACTGAGAATAAGTGCGTTAATCGCAACTGACTTACCTGAGCCGGTCGTTCCTGCTACGAGTACATGGGGCATCTTGGCCAAATCTGCCACGACTGCTTTGCCTGCAATATCTTTACCCATGACTATCGTAAGGGGCGAAGCCATGTCGTTATAAACCTGGGAGCTGATTATCTCGGAAAGACGCACAATCTGCCGTTTGGGATTCGGAATTTCCAGTCCCATGCAAGCCTTACCAGGGATGGTTTCCACCACCCGAATACTGACAACTGAAAGCGCACGAGCCAGGTCCCTGACCAGGTTGGTGATCTGACTTCCCTTTACACCTGTTGCAGGTTCTATTTCATAACGGGTAATGACTGGTCCGGGGTAAGCTGCAATAACCTGAACCTGAACACCAAATTCCATTAATTTTCGTTCAATCAGCCGTGAAGTAAATTCCAGCGTATCCGGGCTGATCGTTTCTACATCTTGTTCTGCTTCATCAAGCAAACGTAGGGGAGGTAGAGGAGAATCGGGTAATTCATCAAACAGTGGTGCCTGTTTTTCCTTGATGATGCGTTCAGATTTAGGAATTTCAGTGAAAGCCGGTTCGATATGAATAGGGGGCTGTTCATCAACACGCTTTTTTTCTACTGCAACATATTCTTCTCTTTTGCTCTTTGCCGCAACGCCTGCTTTTCTGTCCTGCAAGTTACGCCAGCTATTGATCACAAAAAAATAACCGTCTTCAATTGCGCCGCCAAACCGTTCAATCAATTGAACCCAGGATGTTCCGGTAAAAAGGCTGATACCAATAGCTGCAACAATTAGCAAGAAAAGCGTTGAGCCGGTAAAGCCAAGGGATTTGGAAAGCATGCTGCTCACCACCGTCCCCATCATGCCACCCGGAGCCAATGGCAATGCCATTTTTAAAGAATAAAGCCGCAAAGCTTCAATACCGCTGCTAGCAAGCAGCAATAACATGAAGCCAATACCCGCAATAATAAGTGATCGACGGTCAGGTGAATCAACACGATCTATACGCCGGTAACCCCACCACACGGCATAAATCAGAAACACGAGCCACCAATAGGCTGACAAGCCGAATAGATATAATAATAAATCCGCAATCCAGGCGCCGATTTCCCCCCCGGCATTATACAAATCTGGCTGGGTTGCACTGTGAGACCAACCGGGATCAGCCCGATTGTAGCTGAACAAAATCAGCGACAAAAAGACTGCAATACCGACCAGGCCAATCCACCATGCTTCACGCACAAGTTTAGCAATTTTAGGAGGGAGCGCCTTATCATTAGGCGTAACTAATGTTGATTTTCTATTCTGGGCCATTAAATTTATCAACCAATAATCGGCCGATTATAACAACTATTCGCGCTTCCTGATAAAATGGCCTATTTTTTGCAACACGTTGGTCGTCTGCGAGACTTGAAGAACCAAATGGAAAGTGACCAAATCGGGATGTATTTTATTGATTTTTATGGAAAATAAAATTATTTCCCCCAAAGAATCAGCAAAATATAGCCCTTTCAATTCCTTTGCAGTAGTTTTTTTCATAGCAGTCAGACTGCCTGTAAACTTTATTAGGAGAGATTTTCATGTCCGTTAAGCATTCCCGTCTACTGATTTTGGGTTCTGGCCCCGCTGGTTACACTGCAGCCGTTTACGCTGCCCGCGCAAATCTTGCACCAGTAATGATTACTGGCATGCAACAAGGTGGCCAACTGACCACTACAACCGAAGTGGATAACTGGCCAGCAGATGTGGATGGCGTTCAGGGACCAGCGTTGATGGAGCGTTTTCAAAAGCACGCTGAGCGTTTTAACACCGAGATCATTTTTGATCAGATCCACACAGCCAAATTGACAGAAAAACCCTATACCCTGATCGGTGATGCGGGCACCTATACGTGCGATGCACTGATCATTGCGACAGGCGCCTCTGCCAAGTACCTTGGTTTGCCGTCCGAACAAGCATTTATGGGCCGAGGCGTATCAGGTTGCGCAACCTGTGATGGTTTTTTCTACAAGAACCAGGATGTTGCAGTAATCGGTGGTGGCAATTCAGCCATAGAAGAAGCTTTATACCTGTCCAATATTGCTAAACACGTTACATTGGTTCATCGCCGCGATACATTCAAAGCAGAAAAAATCATGGTGGACAAACTGGTAGAAAAATCAAAAACCGGCAACATCACTCTTGAATATTTCAATGAACTGGATGAAGTCCTGGGTGACAAGACCGGCGTTACCGGCATTCGCATCAAAAACACCAAAGATGGCAGCACCAAAGATATTGCGCTGCAAGGTGTCTTTATTGCAATTGGCCATTCACCCAATACCGGTATTTTCGAAGGACAATTGGAAATGAAAAACGGCTACCTGACTACTCAAGGTGGCAGTGCTGGAAACGCTACGCTTACCAGTATTCCAGGTATTTTTGCTGCGGGCGATGTGCAAGATCACATCTACCGTCAAGCCGTAACCAGCGCTGGTACTGGTTGTATGGCTGCGCTGGATGCCGAGCGTTATTTGGATGATCTCGGCAAAGCATGAAAACAGGCAAAGATAAGGATGTTGTTACCGCGCCATCCTTGTCGACTGAAGATATATCGGCTTTTCGCGATGCTGTGCGAGAAGCCGAACCTTTGCTCACTACAGGCAAAGTCTTTCATCCCCCACGCAAACTTGGCCCTATTCCAAAATCCAGAAAAATTTTGGTAAATCCCCCCCAGGCTGATTTGTTGAGTGACCATATTCTCTGGCAATCAGATCAAGAAACAGATTCTGATACACCATTCCTGCGTCATGGATTGGCAAAAGATATATTAAGAAAATTAAGAAAAAACCATTGGGGTATTCAAGCTGAACTGGACTTACACGGCATGACGAGTGATGAAGCACGACTTGCTTTGGTCACATTTCTGACCGAGTGCCAGCAAATGCGTGCTCGCTGTGTGCGTATTATCCACGGAAAAGGTTTGAGTTCAAAAAACCAGGAGCCGATTCTTAAAATAAAAACACGAAACTGGCTGATGCAAAGGGGTGAGGTTTTGGCATATTGCCATGCAAAGCCAGCGGATGGCGGTGGTGGCGCTGTTATAGTTCTGCTTAAAAACCAAAACAACTGATAATAATTTCATGAATTTTAGCAACGTTTTTAAAGCCACTCTGCTTGCAACCTTTCTGATCAAGCTGCTCTTGGCATATGTTATTCCTATGTCAGGTGACGAGGCCTATTTCATCATTTGGGCAAAAAATCTGGACTTTGGTTATTACGACCATCCGCCCATGGCTGGCTGGTTTCTTTATGGTATGCGTTTTCTGGGCGACTCGGAAGTTATTCTGCGACTGCCGGCCATACTGCTCTCCTCTTTGATTGGTATTGGCATATATCAGTTTCTTAAAACCCGTGATGAAACCAAGGCTGCGCTGATAGCCATTCTTTTTCTTATTTCACCACTAAACATCATTAATGTACTGATTACAACCGATACACCACTTATTTTGTTCGCATTTTTATCAGCAGCTTCGCTGTACAAAGCGTTAGAAAAAGATCAACTGGTCTGGTATGGGCTATCCGGTATTTTTTTCGGCATGGCATTTTTATCAAAATACTTCGCAGTTTTACTGGGCCTAGCTTATTTAACCTATTTTCTTTTTTCCACCAAAAACTGGCATAAATCTCGTGGTTTTGCCCTGCTCTATCTGGCTGCCTTGCCTTTCGCATTGATTAATATTTACTGGAACTACACTCACTGCTGGGACAACATTCTATTCAATCTTTACACCCGAAATGAGGGTGAACAATTTTCTTTAGGCAAAATCGCTACCTATTTTGGCACCCAGATATATTTAATGACACCCCCGGTTGTTTACTATTTATTCAAACACCGAGCCAATTTTGTGCGAAGTCTCAATAATGACAACTTGAAGTTGTTCTTTTTTGCCTTTTTCATTCCCATGGCTGCTTTTGCAGCACTTGCTTTAAAAAAACTGATTGGCCTGCATTGGGTTTTGGCGTTTTACCCTTTTTTATATATTTTACTTTTCCACTATTTATCACGTGCAGAGTTAATCAAAACAACTAAGTTCATGGCATGGTTCAGTATTACCCATCTGGCTATCATCACTGTTATCTCAGTCATGCCCATGGAAACCTGGATTAAAACCAAGTGGTACGATGGTATTGTTTTCATGTTCAAAACCAATGAAATTGCAGACCATATCCGGCCGTACGAAAAACAGTTTTTACTCGCTGCCGATGGTTATACGCCCGCAGCAATCATCTCTTATAGTTATGGCAAAGATTTTTTTGTATTTGGTGAAGGTTCTTACCATGCAAGACAGGATGACATTGTTACCGATTTCCGTCAGTTTAGTGGGCGCAATATCCTGATTGTGAAAAAATCAGCACCTGACATTTCCCAATACGCCCCCTACTTTCAGCGGGTGGAGTTCAAACAATTTACCCTTCGCGGTGCAACCTTTTTTTATGTGCTAGGCTATAACTTCAATTATGAACAATATAAAATAAAAGTGCTGACACCAATTAAAGATAAATATTATAAAATCCCTGATTATCTGCCACACACACCCTGTTATTTTTGCGAAAAATATTTCAATGAAGGAGCCAAACCCTGATGGCTACTCTCATCAAACCAGTGTCCGGATGGGGACGTTACCCAGTACAATCATGCGAAATAGAGCGTCCGGAACGTTACGCCGATCTCAAGCCTTCCTCACCCACCCTGATTGCGCGAGGCCAAGGTCGCAGCTATGGAGACGCTGCACTTAATGAAAATGGGCATGTTATTCTGACAGAACGCGTTAATCGCCTGCTTTTACTTGATGTAGAAAATGGCATATTACGTGCTGAATCGGGTGTCACGTTAGATGAAGTTCTGAATGCTATTGTGCCTAAAGGATGGTTTCTACCGGTTACTCCGGGAACAAAACACGTATCACTTGGAGGATGTGTCGCTGCGGACGTTCATGGTAAAAACCACCACCATGATGGCAGTTTTGGAAATCACGTTCTCAGCATCGAACTGATCAAGGCCGATGGCAGCCGTATCGAATGTTCTCCAGAGAATCATTCTGATATTTTCTGGGCGACAGTTGGCGGCATGGGCCTGACTGGCATTATTGGTGAAGTAACGATAAAACTTATCCACATTCACAGTTCGCAAATGATGGTTCGCCATTATAAAACGCCTAACCTTGAGCAAATTTTCAAGCTTCTGGAAAACCCCACGGCAGACGACAGCTATACAGTAGCCTGGATTGATAGCCTTGTATCGGGGCGTGAACTGGGCCGTGGTGTAGTCATGTGCGGACACCATGCCAATGATGACGAACTGCCCTTCAGGATTGAAAACCGCTACAACATCAAAAAAAGACACGCAATTTCTATCCCGTTTAATTTCCCTGCCTTTACGCTGAATTCTTTTAGCATCAGAAAATTCAATGCATTTTATTACAGCCATGAAGGCAAAAAAACAAGTCCATATCTGACAGATTATGATCCCTATTTTTATCCTCTGGACGGGCTAAACAACTGGAATCGCATGTATGGTAAACAGGGGTTTCTACAGTACCAATGCGTCATTCCAGACAAAACCAGTTTCGAGGGCATCAAAGCCATACTGGAAACACTTACCAATAGCCGCCACCCTTCATTTTTAGCCGTTTTGAAACGTTTGGGCGCTGAAAGCAAAGGGATGCTTTCCTTTACCATGACAGGTTACACCCTGGCTTTGGATTTACCCATTCGCGATCAGGGAATATTTCCTCTGTTGAATAGACTTGACCAAATTGTCATGCAACATGGTGGACGCGTGTATCTTGCAAAAGACGCACGTCTTTCTCCTGAGTCATTTCACACCATGTACCCACGTTATGAAGAATGGCTCAACGTCAAAACATTAATCGATCCTGAAAATCGATTCCGCTCCAGCCTTTCCCAGCGTTTAAAGATCGGGGAGACTGCGTAATGAGTGATACCGTATTGATTCTGGGAGCCACATCCGCTATTGCCAGAGCAACGGCAGCTGCTTTTGCTGCCAAGGGCAATGATTTATATTTGGCTGCGCGAGATAAAGATGAACTTGAACGTACGGCTGCAGATTTACAGATTCGCTATGGCGTCAAGGTTAGCTACGGATTATTTGATGCTGAAGCAATTGAAACTCATGAACCCTTTTTTCAGGATGTTGTTCAGGAAATGCATGGTATCAGCGGCGTAGTGCTGGCTTTTGGCTTTCTGGGTGATCAACTGGCGGCACGTGACTTCAAAACCGGGGCAAAAATCATTGCCAATAACTTCACTGGCGCGGCGTCTTTCCTGAGTATATGTGCCAATTACTTTGAACCATTGCAATTCGGCTTTATTATCGGCATCACTTCCGTGGCAGGAGATAGAGGCCGTCAGAGCAATTATGTATATGGTGCAGCCAAGGGTGCTTTAAGTTTGTTTCTGCAAGGATTGCGCAATAGATTATTTAGCAGTGGCGTAAGAGTAATTACCGTTAAGCCAGGGTTTGTTGACACTGCCATGACGTTTGGCATGCCGGGATTATTTCTGGTTGCCTCACCTGAGTATGTGGGTAATCGTATTGTTGGCGCCTTGAACAAATCTTCCGACATCATCTACCTCCCCTGGTTTTGGCGCTACATCATGCTGATCATCAAACACATTCCGGAATTTATTTTCAAACGGATGAAACTGTGAGCGGATGGCAGGCTGACAAACAAGTTGTAGCGGCATTTGATTTCGATGGCACGATGACTAACCGGGACACCCTTTTTCCATTCCTGTCACATGTGTCAGGACAATTGACGTTTTTCCGTAACTTTATCCTGCTTCTTCCTGTATTGGTCGGGTATAAACTAGGCTTGATCAGAAACGACCTTGCCAAAGAACAAGTATTTACGCGTTTTTTTTGGGGCGTAAAAATGGATGCGCTAAAATATAAAGCCGCGCAATTCGCTGCGCAAAAATTGCCCAACCTGCTGCGACCTGAAGCGATGAAACGTTTCGAGTGGCACAAAAAACAAGGTCACCGTTGCATATTAATCAGCGCATCTCTGGATATTTACCTGCAACCCTGGGCCTTGATCCATGGCTTTGACGAAGTCATCTGCTCCAGCCTTGAAGTACGGTCAGATGGATACATATCCGGCAAATTATCCGGTGCGAATTGCTTTGGCATTGAAAAGGCCAGAAGGCTGGAAGCACTGATGGGCGATAGAAAGCGTTATATTTTATATGCCTATGGTGACAGCGAGGGAGATAAAGAATTACTATCCATGGCTGACCACGCTTTTTATCGGGAAATGCCCAGTCATTAATAATATGAAAAGACTATTTGCCTTGTTTCGCCTCATGCGCCCCCATCAATGGGTGAAAAATGCGTTCGTTTTTACTGGATTGTTATTCGGACATGCCTGGCACGATGCAACATTGATTGAGCACGTCATTCTCGTCGCAGTCGCTTTTTCTTTTGTCTCCAGCGCTATCTATATCATTAATGACATCATTGACCGGGAACTGGACAGGCACCACCCCAAAAAGAAACACCGACCGCTAGCTGCCGGTACCGTTTCAATAACCAGTGCCCTTATGCTAGCTGTTATTCTGGCGATATCCGCTATTGCCCTTGCCACACTGGTGTCTGCCACCGTAATTTGGATCATTCTCTCCTACGCAATCATGAATACAGCCTATTCGTTCTGGCTTAAACATGTGGTGATTCTGGATATTTTCATCATAGCTACCGGCTTTATGTTGCGCATTCTTGCCGGAACACTTGGCGTAGGCATCCCCCCATCACAATGGCTCCTGCTATGTGGTTTAATGGTGACGCTTTTCCTGGGCTTTGCCAAACGGCGGGCAGAAATCAATGCACTGGCAGAAGATAAAAGCACTCACAGAAAAGTATTACAACACTACAGCCCGGTGCTGCTGGACAATATGATTGGCATTACCGCCGCCGGTTTGATCATGAGCTACAGCCTGTATACCATGAGCCCGGATACCATACATATCCATGGCACCCACAACTTGATTTACACCGTACCATTCGTGATGTACGGCATATTTCGCTACATATATCTGCTACACCACCAAAGCAAAGGGGGCGATCCCTCCCATGATCTGGTCCGCGACCCCCATTTATTGATAGTGGTCATCGCATGGCTGACCACGACCATTCTGCTGATTTCCTAGATGACGAATCATTCGTCTGAATCGCTCCTTTCAGGATGGCGCCTCCGCGCGTTGATCCTGATTGTATTAATGAGTGTTGGTGGTTATTTAATTTTTACCCTATGGGGAGGCTGGAAGGACGTTCTTGCAGCCATCGAAAAGGTAGGCTTGATTGGCATAGCCATCGCACTCATCCTTTCGCTGGTTAACTATGGGTTACGCTTTATCCGTTGGCAGAAATTTCTGGCTGTACTAGGGCATCATATTCATTGGGCACCCAGCTTCCATATCTACATCGCGGGATTTGGCCTGACTATCCTGCCCGGCAAGGCTGGTGAAGCAATCCGTAGCGTATTTCTTAAAAGGTATGGCGTTTCTTACCCTGAAAGCCTGGCTGCCTTTTTCTCTGAACATTTTTCAAACCTGATCAGTATGTTAATACTGGTTTCCATTGGATTATGGGTATACCCCCAAGCTCAACCGCTAGTTGTGGCGCTCGCCATCGCCATCCTCATCGGACTAGGTTTGTTACAACAAACAACATTACTCAAATTTCTGAAATCTGTCGCAAAAAACCGCCTGCCCGTTCGACCAGGAAAACTGGTTAGCTCTACCATTGATATCGTTCTGCATTCAGGCCGATGCTTTCGACTGCCTATGTTAATTCTGGGTATAGTATTCGGACTGATTGCATGGGGATCCGAAGGGGTTGCTTTTTATTACATTCTTTCCCTGTTAGAAAATAATATATCGCTGCAAACCGCGCTATTTATTTACGCCTTTTCTATGCTGATTGGCGCATTGAGCTTTTTGCCCGGTGGGTTAGGTGGCGCTGAAGCTACGATGCTTGCCCTATTAATGCTAAACCATGTAGAACAACCCCAAGCCGTTGCTGCCACCTTGATCATCAGGCTGGCAACACTTTGGTTCGCCGTCATACTTGGCATCATCGCCTTGGCTATGCCCGTGCGGGAACAGGCAAAATAATGCTATACTTCGCCGCATTGTCATAATCAGCGCATTACCAATTTTCAATGACCTTTCAATCTCCTTCACGACGCTGCCTGTTTTGGGTATTTTTAGTCTTTACGCTAATCTGGTTCAGCAACCTCGATTATCGCAATCTGGTAAGACCTGATGAAGGCCGTTACGCAGAAATTCCGCGGGAAATGTCAGTCACTGGAGACTGGAAAACGCCACGCCTGAACGGTATCAAATACTTTGAAAAACCCGCCTTGCAATATTGGGCTACCGCTGCTGCATATGATCTGTTTGGAGAACACCATTGGACAGCACGTTTATGGAGTGCGCTGACCGGATTTATTGGGGTGCTGTTCACCTTCTATGCAGGTAGCAGACTCTTTGGCAAAGAAGCTGGCCTCTATAGTGCACTGGTTCTGGGGAGCAGTCTGCTCTACGCGATGATTGGCCACATCATCACGCTGGATATGGGTGTCAGTTTTTTCATGGGCGCAGGATTAATGGCGTTTCTGCTAGCCCAACAGTCATCTGCAACCCCGCGTGAAAACAAAGTCTGGATGCTGGTGACCTGGGCTGCACTCGCTTTATCGATTTTAAGCAAAGGATTAATTGGCGGCGTATTACCTGGTGCAGTTCTGGTTTTATACACCTTGATTCAACGGGATTTTGCTTTGTGGAAGCGTCTGCATCTGATCAGCGGATTGCTGCTGTTTTTTGCTATTACAGCGCCCTGGTTTATTGCAGTATCACTCGCCAACCCTGAGTTCTTTCACTTTTTCTTTATTCACGAGCATTTTGAACGATTTCTGACCAAGGTTCACAATCGCTTTCACCCTTGGTACACATTCATTCCAATTTTGCTCTTAGGCATACTGCCGTGGCTTGTCATGCTTTTTGACAGCCTCGCTCACGCCTGGAAAAAAACTGACGCAGATAAAAACACATTCCAGCCCAAACGCTTTCTGTTGATATGGGCGGTTTTTATCTTTGTGTTTTTCTCCGTATCCAGTTCAAAATTGCCATCTTATATACTGCCGATTTTCCCCGCACTGGCATTATTGATTGGTGAAAGACTTACTCAGATCAAGAGCAGAACCCTGTTTTGGCAAATCATACCCATTGCTGTTCTGGCTGCAGCAGGACTGGTTTTAATACCCAAAGTCATCAGCTTTGCCAGTGACGAAGTGCCTGTAGCACTCTACCAAAATTATATTACCTGGCTGTACCCCGCTGCGGCAATCTGGCTTACAGGATCGCTTATTGGCTTGTATTTAAGTTATCAAGAACGTGTCCGTGGCGCAATTATAGCCCTAGCCTTGAGCAGTCTTATTGCTGGTCAATTGGCTTTGGCTGGTCATAACAGCCTTTCACCAGCCAGTTCAGCTTATCACCTTGCTCAGGAAATAAAACCTTACTTAAAGCCAGACGTGCCTTTTTATAGTGTCAATATGTATGAGCAAACTCTGCCCTTTTATATAAAGCGCACCGTCACTCTGGTTGAATATCAAGATGAAATGGCTTTTGGGATTGAACAAGAGCCAGACAAATGGATTCCCCTAATCAGTACATTCGAAGAAATCTGGCGCAAACAGCCCTATGCACTGGCTATCATGAAGCCTGAAACCTTCAACAGGTTGCAAGCAGATCATTTACCCATGCAGGTTATCGCAAAAGACACTCGCAGGATTATTGTAAAAACACCATGAATATACTCACCTTCGGCATTATTTTATCCGGTGTTTTACTCAATGCTATGGCCCAGCTGTTGCTTAAAGCAGGAACCAATGCAGTGGGTCATTTTGAGTTCAGCCGGGACAATATCCTCCCGATCGGTTTTAAACTGGCTACAGAACCTCACATAGCAGGCGGTCTCGCATGTTATGTGATCAGCGTCGTAGTCTGGATCATGGCCCTGTCACGGGTTGAAGTCAGCATCGCCTATCCTATGCTTTCCATCGGGTATGTAGTCAACGCCCTTGCCGCATGGTATCTTTTCGGCGAAGCTGTCACCATTAGCCGGATAGTGGGTATCGGCATTATTATTGTTGGCGTATACGTTGTTTCCAGAAGCTAGATAAAACTGTTATGAGTTACTTACCTTTTACACGCCCGACCATTGATGAAGAAACCATTCAGGGTGTTGTCGATGTCCTGCGCTCTGGCTGGATAACCAGCGGTCCCAAAGTCAAAGACTTTGAAGCTGCATTGTCGGACTATTTCGGCGGTCGAACCGTACGCGCTTTCAGTTCAGGTACTGCGACTTTAGAAGTGGCATTGCAATTATGTGGCATAGGCCCCGGGGATGAAGTCATCACCACCCCGCTGTCCTGGGTTGCCACTGCGAACGTTATTCTGCATGTGGGAGCCAAACCTGTTTTTGTCGACGTTGATCCTGTCACGCGCAACATTGATTTAACTCTCATTGAATCGGCGATCACACCCAATACCAAAGCCATTATCCCGGTTGATTTAGCAGGGCTGCCGGTGGATCGGGATCGCTTGTATGCCATCGCACATAAACACAATTTACGTGTTATCGAAGATGCAGCCCAATCCATGGGTTCAACATGGCAAGGCAAAAAAATCGGTTCATTTGGTGATTTGATCTCGTTCAGTTTTCACGCAAACAAAAACATGACCACCGGAGAAGGGGGATGCCTGGTACTGTCGAGCGATGCGCAAATCCCCCTGACAGAAAAATTGCGTTTGCAAGGGGTAGTGAGATCGCCTGATGGCACTATGGAAGTGGATATTGCAGGTGGGAAATCAAACCTGACGGATATTGCCGCACGCATTGGACTTGGCCAATTGCCACAGGTAGATAGCTTTAATGCACGCAGACGTGAACTGGTAAAACACTACTTCGCCCAATTTGACAGAAGCCTGGGTTGCGAACTTCCTGTTGAAGAATATAGCAATGGCAACTGGCACATGTTCCAGATTTTGCTGCCACTAGACAAGCTCACTATCAGTCGTGGCGAATTCATTGAACAGATGAAGCAGCGAGAAATAGCTGCAGGCGTACACTATCCCCCTATTCATCTTTTCAGTTTATACCGGAGCATGGGTTTTAAGGAAGGCGATTACCCGCACGCCGAACGAATCGGGAATGAAACAGTCACACTTCCATTGTTCCCAACCATGACATTTGAAGATGTAGAGCGCGTCTGTGCTGCTATAAAAGAGATCATTACGCACTCAAAAAAATGAGGATCAGCGTCCCAACACGGTAAAATGCCTTTATGAATACACCCGAACTATCAGTCATTATCCCGGTTTACAATGAAGAAGAAGGTCTGGCGACTTTGTTTTCCAGACTATATCCTGCACTTGACCAGCTTAATATCAGTTACGAAATCATATTTATCAATGACGGTAGCCGTGACCGCTCTCCTGCTATCCTTCGTGAGCAGTTTCAAGCGCGGCCGGATGTCACCCGTGTCATCCTGTTTAACGGTAATTTTGGCCAGCACATGGCGATCATGGCCGGCTTCGAGCAAAGCAAAGGGAAACGTGTCGTTACGCTGGATGCGGATTTGCAAAATCCTCCAGAGGAAATTGGCAAACTGCTCGCAAAAATGGATGAAGGCTATGATTATATTGGCAGCATCCGGAACCAGCGTCAGGATAGCCGGTGGCGTCATGTGGCTTCTAAAGCCATGAACTCGCTGCGCGAACGGATTACCCGTATCAAAATGACTGATCAAGGTTGCATGTTGCGCGCCTATGACCGGAATATTATCGATGCCATCAACAGTTGCAAGGAAGTGAATACCTTTATTCCAGCCCTTGCTTACACTTTTGCCAAAAATCCAGCTGAAGTGGTTGTGGAGCATGAAGAACGCGCAGAGGGAGAATCCAAATATTCCCTCTACAGCCTGATTCGACTCAACTTCGACCTGATGACGGGTTTTTCTCTGGTTCCCCTGCAACTATTTTCTTTCTTTGGCATCATCATCTCTATTCTGTCAGCGTTTTTTGTTGTCTTTCTGGTTATTCGCCGACTAATAATTGGTCCGGAAGCTGAAGGCGTATTTACGTTATTTGCCATTACCTTTTTACTCATGGGTATTATCTTATTCGGCATTGGCTTGCTGGGTGAATATGTAGGGCGTGTTTACCAGCAGGTAAGGCACAGGCCAAGATATCTGGTTGAAGCCATACTGGAAAAAACAGAATGACCAGTGCCGTTGTTTTTGCTTATCACAATGTAGGCGTTCGCTGCCTGGCAGTGTTATTGGCCCATGGTGTAAAAATTTCACTGGTGGTGAGTCATACTGACAACCCCGATGAAAATATCTGGTTTGACAGTGTTGCGAAGCTTGCAAAAGAACATGATATCCCCGTCATAACGCCGGATGATCCCAACCTGCCTGAAACAATCAATCGAATTTCAGCCTTAAAACCTGACTTTCTGTTTTCTTTTTATTACAGAAACATGTTGAAAGCAGACATATTAAACATCCCGAAATTGGGCGCGCTTAACATGCATGGCTCATTGCTGCCTAAATACCGTGGGCGCGTACCGGTTAACTGGGCAATTATCAAAGGGGAAACCGAAACCGGTTCAACCCTGCATTACATGACCGAAAAACCTGACAACGGTGCAATTGTAGACCAGCAAGCTATTCCTATTCTCCCAAACGATACGGCGATGGAAGTTTTTCACAAGGTTACCTGTGCGGCAGAAATCGCTCTTAACCGTTGTTTGCCTGATTTAATAAGGGGTACAGCCAAATCTACCCAGCAAGATTTGAGTAAGGGTGCATATTTTAGCGGGAGACGCGCGGAAGATGGTAAAATCGACTGGTTTAATGATGCGACTACCATCCACAATCTGATACGTGCTGTTGCGCCGCCCTACCCCGGCGCCTACACCACCCTGTCAGGAAAACCGATGCGCATCTTGCGCAGCATGGTAGTGCCACAGCAGAATGCGCAGCACACAGTGCCGTTTTTCTACTGTGTGGGTGAAAAATGCTTTGCTGAGTGCGGAAACGGCAGCGTTTTACGCATTCTTGATTTTGAGATTGATGGGGAACCCCAAAACGCCGCCAGCTTTATTGCACAATTTGGTGCAACACCGCAGTCATTAGGTAGTTAATTGGGTAATTAATTTAATTTTGAACAACAAGTTGTCCGGAAGGAAAGCGTAATGAAAAAAGTTCTGATTCTAGGTGTAAACGGATTTATCGGTCACCACTTAAGCAAGCGCATCATGGAAACGACCGACTGGGAAGTCTATGGTATGGACATGATGAGTGACCGTGTCACCGAACTAATGACCAATCCGCGCTTTCATTTCTTTGAAGGTGATATCACCATCAATAAAGAGTGGATTGAGTACCATGTTCGCAAATGTGACGTTGTACTGCCGCTGGTTGCAATCGCTACTCCGGCTACCTACGTTAAAGAACCCCTGAAAGTATTTGAGCTGGATTTCGAAGCCAATTTACCTATCGTCCGTCATTGCGTTAAATACAACAAGCGCATCCTGTTCCCTTCTACATCTGAAGTTTATGGAATGTGCGGCGATGCGGAATTTGATCCGGATAATTCGGATCTGGTTTTAGGCCCCATTAACAAACCACGCTGGATTTATTCTTGCAGCAAGCAGCTGATGGATCGTGTTATCTGGGCTTACGGTATGCAAGGGGTTCTGGATTTCACCCTGTTTCGCCCATTCAACTGGATTGGCGCCGGACTGGACAGCATCTACACTACAAAAGAAGGCAGCTCACGCGTGATCACCCAATTCCTGGGTCACATTGTACGTGGCGAGGACATTAAACTGGTTGACGGTGGATCACAAAAACGCGCTTTCACTTACATCGAAGATGGCATTTCAGCCTTGATGAAAATCATTGAAAACAAAGATGGTGTAGCAAGCGGCCAGATTTACAACATTGGTAACCCTGCAAACAATTTCTCTGTGAAAGAGCTGGCAAAAATGATGCTGGATCTGGCATTAACCTACCCTGAGTACAAAGAATCGGCAGTAAAGGTCAACACTGTGGAAACCACCTCAGCTGATTACTATGGCAAAGGTTATCAGGACGTGCAAAATCGCGTTCCAAAAATCGAAAACACCATGAAAGACCTGAACTGGAAGCCGGAATTCACCATGGAACAAGCGCTTAAAGGCATTTTTGACTCCTACCGCAACCAGGTAGGTGAAGCGCGCAAATTGGTGGAATAGTTTTCAGGCATTACAGAATGTAACGCAACAGTAATACTAGCCCCAGGCTATTTATGAATTAAAATTGGCAGACATGCAAAACATGCCTGCCAATTTTTTATTTAACTACTCAGCCACTCTAAGTAACTTGCAGCCAAAAACCCATGAAATTAGCCCTTAAAATTGACGTTGATACTCTGCGAGGCACAAAAGAAGGTGTACCACGCCTTGTTGAATTACTGAAAAAACACAACGCCCATGCCACATTCCTGTTCAGCCTGGGGCCGGATCATACCGGTCGCGCAATCAAACGCGTGTTTCGCCCCGGCTTCATGAAGAAGGTTTCCCGCACTTCGGTAGTAGAGCACTACGGCCTTAAAACCCTCATGTACGGCACCTTATTGCCAGGACCGGATATCGGTAAACGTTGTGGCGATATCATGCGTTCAGTAAAAGATCATGGCTTTGAAGTGGGTATCCATTGTTACGACCATATCAAATGGCAGGATTATGTCGTCAATAAAGATGCCGCATGGACGCAAAAGCAGATGCAGCTGGCCTATGACCGTTTTCAGAAAATTTTTGGTGAACCTGCCAAGACCCATGGTGCCGCCGGTTGGCAAATGAACGTTCATGCGCTCCGCCAAGAACAGCACCTTGGTTTTACCTATTGCAGTGATGGCAGAGGCACCCACCCTTTTATCCCCATTTACAATGCGGAAATCATCGCCTGCCCCCAACTGCCAACAACCCTGCCAACACTGGACGAGTTGATCGGCGTTGACCACATAACAGCAGAGAATGTTGCAACGCACGTACTAAGTTTGACTGAGACCCCACCTCCAACAGGACACGTGTATACCCTTCATGCTGAACTGGAAGGTATGAAATTAGCCGGCGTCTTTGAAGAATTGCTTGAAGGCTGGAAGCAGCAAGGATACGAGCTGGTCTCTATGCAAGAGTATTTCGACTCGCTGGATAAAAGCAACCTTCCACACCATGAATTCATCATGGGAGAAATTCCGGGCAGGTCTGGTACGCTGGCACTTCAAGGAAACCCCTTCCTGGCATAACACTTTTAACCTGGAAACCTTAGTTGAATGAGTTGGAGTGTGCTGTTTTTGGAGCGCAGAGCAAGGCGCAATGATGCAGAATGGTCATTCCATTTCAAGGAGTTACAACGCCGCCCTGAGATGCGAAAACTGTGCAATCCAACCCATAGCGGTCGCACCAACCGGATGAACCAAGGAATAAATAAACGTTCTATTAGAATTATTTAGTTAAATGTTAAGTTTAGCGGTTAACTGAGGTTTCCAGATTTAATGGTTTCGGGAATAATGATTTCGCATACAATTGCTTGCAATTGAAATAGTTTTTGATCAACAATGGTAGTGTGTTCAACATCGCAAGGATGCCTGCCACACCATGACGAATCAACCAGAATCCGACTTGGAATTACCCGCAACCAGCGGTAAAACTTTCAGCTTATCTGCCGCAAGAGGCAAGCCTCTTGTCCTCTACTTTTACCCAAAAGACAACACCCCGGGCTGCACGACAGAAGCTATCCAGTTCAGAGATGCCTATAACGAACTCACCTCACTGGGTTTTGAGGTTTATGGCATTTCTCGCGATAGTCTTAAATCACACGAAAACTTCAAAGCTAAATTCACACTGCCTTACGAATTATTATCTGACAGCGAAGAAAAGGCCTGCTCAATGTTCAATGTCATCAAAATGAAAAACCTGTATGGCAAACAGGTTAGAGGTATAGAGCGCAGCACATTTGTAATTGATGCCGACGGAAAAATTGCAAAAGAATGGCGTGGTGTAAAAGTGCCGGGGCACGTCGATGATATTCTGGCCTACATTAAATCAAAATAAAATAAGAGGAAACCAATATGGCGCGAGCCTCCAGTGTAAAAAACAAATTATTCGTACTGGACACCAACGTGCTGATGCACGACCCTACCAGCATATACCGCTTTCAGGAACACGACATTTTTGTACCCATGGCCACTCTGGAAGAATTGGACCACAACAAAAAGGGGATGTCTGAAGTTGCGCGAAATGCCCGACAGGCAAGCCGCTTTCTGGATGAGATTGTCAGTGAATCTGAATTAGCCATAGAACAAGGCATACCACTGGCTACGCATAGCCACAAAAGTGCAACAGGAAGACTATTCCTGCAGACTACAGCCGTGCAAGGCGAATTACCCAACACCTTGCCCAGCAGCAAAGTAGACAACCAGATTCTGGGCCTTGTTCTGCATCTTCAGCGACTCCAGCCAAAACGCCAGGTCATTCTGGTCAGTAAAGACATCAATATGCGCATTAAAGCGCGTGCTTTAGGTGTTGCCGCAGAGGATTACTTTAACGACAAAGTACTGGAAGACACTGATCTGCTTTATGCAGGCGTGAGAGAGCTATCAGCCGATTTCTGGGACAAACATGGAAAAGGCATGGAGTCCTGGCAAAATGCAGGCCATACCTATTATCGTATCAAGGGCCCCCTTTGCAACAGCATGTTGATCAATGAGTTCCTCTTCCAGGAAAACGAAAAACCTTTCTACGCAATAGTAAAAGAGGTAAAAGGTAACACCGCCGTCCTGGAAACCGTCAAAGAATATGGCCACCAGAAAAATGCCGTATGGGGAGTCACAGCACGCAACCGAGAACAAAACTTTGCGCTGAATGTCCTGATGAATCCTGACATCGATTTTGTTACGTTATTAGGCCAGGCTGGCACAGGGAAAACCCTGCTCACGCTGGCAGCAGGCCTTATGCAGACGCTTGAGCTAAAACTCTATTCCGAAATCATCATGACCCGTGTAACCGTCCCTGTCGGTGAAGACATCGGCTTTCTGCCGGGTACAGAAGAAGAAAAAATGACCCCATGGATGGGAGCGCTTGAGGATAATCTGGATGTACTGAACAAAACTGATGATGAAGCCGGAGACTGGGGGCGCGCTGCTACCCAGGATTTAATCCGTTCACGCATCAAGGTTAAATCCCTTAACTTCATGCGCGGCCGCACTTTTCTTAACAAATACCTGATTATTGATGAGGCACAAAACTTAACGCCAAAACAAATGAAAACGTTGATTACTCGCGCTGGGCCGGGTACCAAAGTTGTCTGTCTAGGCAATATTTCACAAATTGACACACCTTACCTGACCGAGGGCAGTTCGGGGCTAACTTATGTAGTAGATCGCTTTAAGGGTTGGGAACACAACGGGCATATCACATTGCAGCGTGGCGAAAGATCAAGACTGGCGGATTATGCTGCTGAGGCGCTATAAGTTCGAACAATTACTCCGGCATAGATCAGCCATTCTATGCCGGAAAATTACTGTTCCCCTAAATACCGCTCACAGCTTGCGTTGGGCTGCCAAGGCCAACTCTCGACTATTTTTTTGCAATCCCTTAACACAAATTCAAACTTCGTTTCAGACTTCGTTTTCGTTGGGCTTCATTTTATTTAACTCAACGCGAGCTACAGTGCTTGAGCCTGATTTTACTCCTAAGCTGGTCAATAAGCTTTGGCTGAACAATGACGATCCATAATAATTTACTAAAAAGCGGTGTATAAAAAGTCAAGAAAATACCAAGTTGTTAAATAATAACATTATATTTTTGACGACAGCATTTTTATACACCAGAATGGTGGAAAAAAAATGCTGTTTAGGGTGTATAAAACGGCATGAAAATTTCAACATATTGAAAAAAAAGGAAAAAATTGAAACGACTTTTTATACACCTTCATGCCATAGAAAAATACACCTTTAGGGCGTCTATATTACGTTAGATTGCTCATGACCAACGATCCTAAAACAGAGTCACTCCGAGAGTGGAATCGCCTCGCACGCCAGAACGCAGAGAATGCGATCGTGTCGTCGATGTTCGAGTCCGGCTTCAAAGCAAGTAAGCCCATCAAGGAATTCTCAACGTGGCTCTTGGTTGGTACAGCTACTGTCGCGGCGTTCTTTATCACAAACGCAGACAAGCTCCTACCTTTCATAACGCAAGCTGGCTTTCTCACATGTGGCGCCCTTCTTTGCGTCTCCTGCCTGTTTGGCCTTATTTCAAGAATGTATGCACTGCGGTGTGAAATCCAAATCGACGCGGGTGCAGCGGTTCGCAAGACATTCGCTGAGCATCTAGAAAAGCATCAAGAGGAAGAGAAGAAAATTAAGGAAAGTGCTAGTGTATGGGGAATTACGCTTGAAACTGGCATCCGCCTTGAGCGGGTACTCAGTGAATTCTTTATTCCACTGCCCCGTTGGGTCGCTTGGCTTGTCAATCGACAGCTCAAAAAGCACATGAATAACCCTCAAGTCGGGTACCTTCCAGTTATCAAGGGGCTTCAATGGCAAGGACTATTTGCTCTTCTACAAGCATTGCTTTTCTTAAGCTTCCTAATTGCAGGGTTCGTTTTTGCAGCAGCAATCTAACCCTTCATTTAAGAGGGACGCGTTAAAGCGCGCCCCTTAATTTTACGTTGGCCCATTCAATTCCCCGTTTGCAATAGGAGTAAGTCATGGCAATGTTGAATATCTACCGGTATGAAATGTATGACATTGAAACCGACCACAACAGCGTTAGGTCACTGCGAGCCACCCGTGAAGCAATTGAGCGTTTTGGCGGAACAATAATTGAAGAGTCATGCGAAGAGGTTGATTCCTCTTTGCTTGACGATAATGGCTGCTTTCGAGACGAAACGCTAGAATATGGAGGGAAATATAATGGCTAGAGACGCAGAGGTGCTAGGCCGCGCATGCCTTGAATTTGCGCGAAACATTGCTCAAATAAACGCGCACGGTGACCGATTGGAAGATGGAACAGAGGTCGTTTGGGATGATAAATATGCCGCAGCGCAACTATGGGAAATCATCTACAACGCGCGCTTGTTGTCATTAACTGGCCCAATAAACGGCAGTGCCTTCCATGCTCCAACTCGACGCGCAGATGCCCACGTTAACTGTGTTTCCACCTATCCACGCGGATTTTTTGATGGAACCAAATAGAGTACCAGTGAGTGGCCAACCCACGCCCTGAGGTCGACAGTCAAGTCATTTTTGCAGCCTCTCCCTTCGAATCAAGCAGCGGCGAGGCCAAGACGCCTGAGCGAATTCAAGTAAACGGATTCATCATAGGGGTGTGCGGTTCAGCCAATTTCGGAAGAGAATTCGAATCCATTTGAATGCCAGTGCACGCACAACAACGTGTGGAATCACGTCTATCCTGGCTTGATATGAACGCAATATGCAGCGCCCTACTTTTTACGACAAAAGCTTACTGCTCCCCTAAATACCGTTCATAGTGGGACTTAAATACCACTTCCAGCTGATCAATCACTTCCACCGCCGGTTTGCCATGCATGGCATGTTGTGTCATTGCACTTGATGTTTCATTTAATAACTTGCCACTCTCCAGCATTGGGTAAGTTGCACGTAGCCGCTTGATAGCCCTGATGACACTTTCTTCTGAAGGGCGCGGAATAGGATTCACTTGCGGAATTTCTTTTACTACGCCTTCCTGGCCACGGGCAGCAAGAAACTCGGCAAAAGCCAGTAATGTCTGGCGCTGCGCATCTGGTAGCGATCGAAACAGTTTGGATAATTTCTTATCATCGCTCATGAATTTTCATCTTCCGTTCTGACTACGTTTAAGCTGAAAACTGGCATTTTGCGGCGTTCTTTCATTAAATCAAGGGCTGAAACCAGTGCTACAGCTACTTTACCCATCGTAACTTGCATATCGTTCCAGTTCATTCGGGCTTCACCAAGCAGTGTACCGATGTGCTCTGGTAAAGGTCGGTTCGCTTCCATGATCATGTCTTCAATCATGCCGGGTTTGATTTCAGGGCGGAACAATATGCCATAAGTGAGTTCATCCGGGCGAATAGCCAGCCAATTGCCTTCATCATCAACCAGAATGGGTTCTATACCTTTTGGTAAATCTACCTTGCCGTTATACATCACAAGCACTTTTACACCATCTACCGCATTAGCAAGCGGATCATCCTTACCCACTTCTGTCTTATGCGCTGTAGTCCAGTAAGCTGTATGTAATGGTTCGGCAGATGCCACCCCCCCTTCGTATTGAGCCACCAACAGTCCGCCAAACCCTATCCCTACAATGGGACGTTTTGCATGTTTAAACACACCAATCAATCGGATTTCATCGTCTAACCAGGGGCATGATTCTTTATCCGTGATGGGGAAAGCGCCACCCAATAACCAGAGCGAATCGTATTGCAGTGCGCTACCAGGGATATCCTGACCAGTAAATGGACGCTGATAAGAAAACCCGATATCGCGAGACTCCAATTGTTTTTCAATCGGGCCTAGAAATTCTGCATATGTATGCTGTATAACCAGAAAATTTTTCATAACCTTGCTGTACTCCATCGAAGCAATAAGTTTGCCACTGCTGATCTGAAAACGATCAGTTGAGCAATTAACTTAATGATCATTTAACTCTATTCAGCTTGGTTGTTTTAACGAAATCCAGAAAAGCCTGCATCAGTTTTGAGCGGAACTTTTCATTTGCGTAGACCAAAGACAATGCACGCGTCATTTTTGGCTCCAGCGGAATAGCTACCAGATCGCCTAGCTTCAATTCTTTTACTACCGTTGAGATTGAAACAATTGCAATACCTAGTCCGGCTTCTACCGCACCTTTGATTGCCTCGCGGCTGCCCATTTCCATGGCAATATTCAAATCATCGGGATTCACACCTGCATTTCGGAAATAATCATCGATAACTTCACGGGTGCCAGACCCCAATTCGCGGCTGACATAAGGCTGCTCTGCAAGCTGTAACGCGGTAAGCGATGTAAACTTTGCATACTCATGATTAGGGGAGCAAATCACCACAAGTTCGTCATTGCAACACAAGTCTGTATTCAGAATCGGATGATGAGATTGCGCTTCTATCAAACCAAGATCCAGTGTGTGATCTGCCACCTTGTTTTCAATGGTTTCAGAATTGGCCACAGTCAAATGGGCTTTTACTTGCGGATATTTCTCTTTAAATTCACCCAAAATACGCGGCAACAGATATTCAGCAATAGTGGTACTTGCTCCAATCATTAGTTTGCCGCTAATTTCCCCGGTGAGTTCTCCTAAACGGGTTTCCATTTCAGATGAAAGCTCCAGAATCTTTTCGGCGTATTCCAGGGCAACTTCCCCGGCATGGGTCAAGGTGATTTTGCCATGCGTACGCTCAAACAGACGGGTATTGAAATGCTCTTCCAGTTGTTTCACCTGGAAGGTCACCGCAGGCTGGGTCATGAATAACAACTCAGCTGCCTTGGTAAAGCTGAGTTGTTTCGCTACTGTATGAAATACTTGAATTCGGCGGTCTGCCATGGTTTAACCAACTGTGATAAGCTATTAAATTAATATATACGGAAAGCCTAACATTCAATCATATTTTCCGTAAGAAGGATAGAGTTTATGCATGAAGCGTGGAAAAATCTTGATCTGGAAGGTCAAGGGTTGCAAAGTGCAAATCTTAGATTAGTACAATTAATGAAGAAACGTAAGGTAGCTAACAGTTGGCTACTGCTCTTCCCTTCAGGGATGCACCGAGCCTATTTGAACGATGCCCGTACCGCATGGATTTATCGAATACTGACGTTGACGATAGTCACTCTTTTTATTATAGGCCACAAACTGCCTGCCTTGGTTATTTTAGCAGGTCAGATCGGCTTTGCCTTATACGACATCCGTTGGATTGAAGACCGGATCGCCAGCTTGAACAAACAGATACGCATGCAGGTATATCTCAAGCAAGGCAGTGCGGCCCCCAAAGACTTTAAAGGCCGCTATACCGACGATGGCCTTGATGACTACCTGAAGACCAAAGAACAGGAACGTGGCGGCCACACACCTATAAACCTTTCTGAACAGGCCACTTCACCTTCACGAGTCCCCTCCTTTGCCCAACAGGAAGCGATGCTGAAAGAACTGGCTAAGGCCAAAAATAAAAAAGATTAATTGCACAAATGGTGGAAAGCTTCTTTTTCATGGTATAAATCACAAAGAGCCATTCATTTTGACTCATATAAAACAAACAGAACTTAATCTACTACTTATAAGCCTTACTCTTCGATGAACCGCGGCTTTTATACGATTCTTACCGCGCAATTTATTTCTGCTCTGGCCGATAATGCGTTGCTTTTTGCCGCTATCGCGCTGCTTAAGGAATTGAGTGCACCTGATTGGCATACGCCTCTCTTGCAGGAATTTTTTGTCATTTCCTATATTCTGCTGGCCCCCTTTGTTGGTCCCTTTGCGGACTCCATTCCCAAAGGGCGGGTCATGTTTCTCAGTAATGCCATCAAGCTGATTGGTTGTTTAACCATGTTATTTGGCGTGCCACCTTTATACGCTTACGGTATTGTTGGTATCGGTGCTGCAGCATACTCACCTGCCAAATATGGCATTTTGACAGAATATCTGCCAGCTGATGCCTTGGTAATAGCCAACAGCTGGATGGAAGGTGCTACTGTAGCGGCTATTGTTTTAGGCGCTGTTCTGGGCACACTTTTTGTAACACCTTCAATTGCGAATTCATTTCTTGATTTGCTGCATCTGGATGGTTTAATCAATATTCCCCAATTTGCGATTGCGGCCATTACCTTGCTTTACGTGATTGCTGCCATCATCAATCTGGGCATACCCCATGTACCGATTGACCATCGTATGCCAAAAAAGAATCCACTCTATATTTTGCATGATTTTTGGCATGCATTCACCCTGCTATGGCGTGACCCTCAGGGGCAAGTATCACTTGCGGTCACAACGCTTTTTTGGGGCGCCGGTGCCACACTCCGTCTGGTAGTCTTAGTATGGGCGGTAGCCGTTCTGCATTTTCTGCCTGAAAATGCACCGCTACTGACGATTATCGTGGCGGTTGGCATAGCGGTTGGCGCGGTTTTTGCAGCCCGCTATATTTCTCTTGAAAATGCTGTAAAAGCCCTGCCAGCCGGCATTATTATGGGCATGCTGGTTGTAGCGATGATCTTCGTTACGAAATGGTATATCGCCTGGGCATTGCTATTCCTGATTGGTGCACTGAGTGGTTTCTTTGTGGTACCACTCAACGCTCTGCTTCAACATCGTGGTCATCTGCTGATGGGTGCAGGCCATTCCATTGCCATACAAAACTTTAATGAAAACATAGGCATATTACTTATGTTGGGTGGTTACATGCTGATGGTTAAGGCTGATATGCACATTAATTTGATCGTGATTATATTCGGAACCTTCATCAGCCTGACGATGGGGCTTATCTATAAGCGGCATCGCCACTAATTTTCTCCAGCATTTGTTCGACTTTTAATACCATTTTCCATTTGAATCGCCCTCACTAATTGATTCGGCTTTATGGCCCATTAGTGGTAAAATCTGCTATAAACACAACGCCATAGCAATCATTTCCATTCTTTCTTTCAGAATTCGAGTCTGGTTACTTGCTTTGATAAAGCCTGAAACAGGCAAACCTCCAAATTATCCATTACGCTTCATAACAGGTACCCAGATGCAAACAGAAAGTTTTATTGCAGGCAAAGACGCCTCTCTTGAATCCTCCATCAGCTCAATGAGTCAAAAACTGGAAACACTGGGTTTTCACATAGAGGAATGTTCATGGCTGAATCCTGTGGAAGGTATCTGGTCGGTACATATACGCGACAAAGATTGCCCCTTGATGTTTACCAATGGCAAGGGGGCTACAAAGCAAGCGGCGCTAGCAAGCGCACTGGGTGAATACTTTGAACGTTTGAGCTGCAATTACTTCTGGACCCACTATTACCTGGGAGAACAGATCGCGAACCGCGATTACACCCATTATCCACAAGAACAGTGGTTTGAACTGGGTGACAATACCGAATGGCCAACTGAGTTGCTTACACCGGAATTACACCAATTTTACAACCCTGAAGGTACGATCGACGCCGAAATGCTGGTTGATCTGAATTCCGGCAATATAGATCGCGGCATTTGCGCTATCCCCTACACCCGTGAGAGAGACGGTGCCACGGTTTGGTTTCCGGTGAATATTATCGGAAATCTATACGTCAGCAATGGCATGTCTGCAGGCAATACACCGAAAGAAGCACGCACCCAGGCGTTATCAGAAATTTTCGAACGTCAAATCAAGTTCCGCATCATTGCTGAAGGTATTTGCCTGCCGGATGTACCGGAAGCTGTGATTGCACGTTTTCCCCGTATTGAAGCCGGTGTTCGCGCGCTACGCGCTGCTGGCTTTGGTATTCTCGTCAAAGATGCCTCTTTGGGCGGCCAATACCCTGTAATGAACGTGACGCTGCTTAACCCGAATGACCAGGGATGCTTTTCCAGCTTTGGTGCACACCCGCGGTTTGAAATCGCATTAGAACGCGCATTGACTGAATTGCTCCAGGGCAGAGCCCTGGATGCACTGGGTGACTTCCCAGAGCCGGGACATGATCTGGATGAAATTGCCCACCAACAAAATCTGGAAATTCACTTCGTCGATTCCAGCGGCATTATCAGCTGGCAGTTTCTGGGTGATACACCTGATTTTGAGTTTTGCGACTGGAATTTCAGCACTACGACCGAAGAAGATTATGCCTGGCTGGTTGAACGTGTTCACGCCGAAAATAAAGAAATCTACATTGCTGATTTTACGCATCTGGGCGTTTATGCTTGCCGAATTATCGTGCCTGGCATGTCAGAAATCTATCCGGTAGATGACCTGGAATGGGAAAACAATAGCGTTGGTAATGATCTGCGCTCCCCCATTTTGCACCTTACCGATCTGGATGATGATGAATGCACCGATTTGCTAGCCGCATTAAACGAATTGGGTCTTGCAGACCAGCGCCCAGTAGCCGGACTGATCGGCCTTGCACCGGATGCCGATTCAGTATGGAAAGAGTTGCGCGTAGGTGAACTTAAAACCCTGCTTGCTCTGGCAATCGGTGATGAAGAATCAATCCGTGAAGGTTGCGACTGGATTCGTCATTTTGAACAATTGAAAGAACCCCGCCGGCGTGTTTATCGCTGCATAGAGAGTCTGCTTAACCTGGAAGACGCAACGCCATTTACTCATGCCTTACAACAGCTATATGGTGCAGAAGTACTCGTGCAAGCAAAAGCATTACTGAACAAAGAGCAACGCTTCTTCGGTTTGCATTCACCTGGTATGTCGATGGAAGGGTGCAATATGCACCAGCAACTACTGACTGCCTATAACAAACTCTCAGCTAAAATTTGAGGTGAAAGGCGCCACAATCTATCGAGTATTTTGGGTATGTTGTTCGGCGCCTCATTACAAATGATTAATTATTTATAATCAATAAGATAATTGTGAATTTCTAAACACAGATTCATGAACAACGCGTAACTGGTCAATTAAGCCAATATTACTTATGCTCACAACTTAAGTAATATGATGAATGAGCGTGTTCATGAGCAAGTCTCCAAGTATAAGCCATCAAGTCACCAATTATCCTATCCTTGCCCTGATATTTCTTGCGTTTGCAGGAATAATGCTATCAAAAACAGCGTGGCAGGGTAGCACTGAGCCCAGACAACAACTAGGCAAGACTCAAGTAGAAGTGGCAAGCCTGGCAGAGTCCATTGCCGAACGTCAGACTACCCTGCTAACAGAAAGCAGACACTTGCTAAAAGTGCTCGGGGGTGTAACAGTATCTGATCTCCATGGCACATGGAACTGCGATGCCCTGCTCTCTCGCCAATTAGAAAGCTTCCCTGAGTATGACAACCTCGCTTTTGCCAGTTCGGATGGCTTGATTCGATGCAGCGCGTTACCCTGGCAACAATCAACCGAACAAATCGCACAGCAATTAGCATTGAATGCTCCAAACTCGCTATCAATCAGCTCAATGTACCTTACTGATAATAGCCTTCTTTTAAGCGCTTCAAATATTGCCCCGAGTGGACAAAAAGTAGGTTCCGTACTTGCTCAGATTAGCGCAAACAGATTTCTGCATCCTGCAGGGGTTCGTTTACCATCGAACATACAAATTGCCATCCTTAATCATAATGGAAACTTGGTTGCAGCTTACCCATCCCAGACAAACTGGAACAGCATTACGCATAAAGATAATTCATTCATTGAAGCGCTGATCAACTTAAAAAATGAAAATGCCACTGCGCTAAAAGCGCCAGACGGAGTCACACGTCTGTATACAGCCAAAGCTGTGCATGGGGCTAGTCATGAGCTAACGCTCATTGTCGGGCAAACTGTAGAAAATGAAGCAAACACGCTAACTACCAATAATAATCTTGCTTTTGGCGGCGTAATTTTGACTTCATTAGGGATGTCAGGATTACTTGCTGTTTTTATTAGCATGTTGCTGCTTCGACTAAAAAACAATAGGTTGTTGCTGTTAAAGACTTACTTAAGCTTGAACAACTTTTTAACTTATACGCGACAGTATTTCAGTCTATTTTTCGCAAAAGTAGCGATGCCGCAAAATAATGAGTCAAACTCAGGCTTAATCAGACAATCAGACTACGATTCACTCAAACAGTCATTGGCCATCCAGGAAGAGCATTCCCGCCATATAGAACGCCTTGACCAGTTAAGCCAATCCCTACAAAGTTGCGTAAGTAATGCAGATGTCGCTAGCGCAGTAGCACTTTGTACCAAATATTTTTTCCCTGTGAGCTCAGGCGCATTATTATTAAAAACAGGTTCGAATAAGGCTGGCGTCTTACTTAAATGGGGAAACAATATTGAAGATGCGCTATTAATAAAGGATTACCAAAATATCCTTCAAAACCGGCTTTACCCTGCTGTAGAAGTACATACTGCAACCAATGCTGCTCAACTTCCCATCAGGCTAACCAAGAGCCTCTGGATACCGTTAATCACACATAATGAGATACTCGGGGCGCTACATATCACTGAGTTAGATGTTTTAGAACACAAAAACCGGCAAGAATACTTTCACTGGTTAGCAAATTCAATTGCAGAACGTGCCGCCATTGCCCTTCGAAGTGCTAAACAGCAACAAAAGCTCAGGTTCAAAGCAACTCGAGATGTATTAACCGGGCTATATAACAGACGATTTATGGAAGAAACGCTGATTATTGAAGAGCGTCGCGCATTACGTCGTGGATCCCACATAGGCATCATGATGCTTGATGTGGACCATTTCAAGCATTACAACGACACGTACGGACATGATGCGGGTGATACGCTATTGCGTACGGTAGGAGAGCTGCTTCGCAAAACTGTCAGGAAGTGTGATATTCCCTGCCGATATGGTGGAGAGGAATTTGTCATTATTCTACCGGGGGCAGATCTCAAAGACACTAGCCAGCGCGCTGAAATGCTGCGCATGGCCATTGAGAAACTCAGCATTCAACATAATGGGCAAGCTTTGGCAGGCGTCACTGTCTCAATTGGTGCTGCTTCCTTCCCTCAGAATGGAGATGCTTGGCAATCTGTTTTAAAAACAGCAGATCAAGCTTTATATCAGGCCAAACATGCCGGGCGTAACCGTATTGCAGAACCGGCCTGTTTACCCTGACGGCACGGGGATGTTAGCAAAATAGTAGAACTGCTTTGCAGTTCTACTCAACCCCACCCGCACGCTTAATCATATCCGCTATATCGGTGTTAGCAGATTTCAATGCAAAATTAATCGCAGTTAAACCAGCGCCATTTTTGATGTTAGGGTTAGCTGACCGCTGCAATAGCAGTTGAACTGTCTCAATGTGCCCCCCTTTTGCAGCAACCATCAGCGCTGTAGTGCCATTCTCGCTGACAGCATCAATTCTGGCCCCCTGATCCAGCAATAGCCTCGCCGTATCTGTGTGCCCATTAAAAGAGGCATAAACCAGAGGTGGCCAGCCGCTTGAAGGATTTACCTCCGCACCTTTTTCAATAAGGATACGCACAATGCCAGAAGACCCTCTATAAGCTGCCACAAGCAACGGCGTTTCACCATACTGATTGTGCACATTAATCTTGGCACCCATAGAAAGCAACAGATCCACTACCTTTTTACTATCCTCACGGATCGCCACCATCAACAAGGTGTTTCCCTGTTGATCTGATGCATTTGAATCCATTCCCTTTTGCAATAACTCTTTAACGGTATCCACATCATTCAAGCGTACTGCAGTGAACAAATCATCATAGGTATCGGCCCAAACCGTACAAGTGAAAAAAGATAAAAAAGAAAATAGCAGAAACAACCTGAAAAACTTTGATGGGTATTTAGATAATGTATTATTCATCTAGGGCCTTTGAAATCCTTGTTCAGCACTATGGCACTTATTGTTCTAAAAAACTATTTACCATGTTACATATGTATCAATAAATTAGTTGATATTAACCCTATGACCATCAAAGGCAAAGTGCATTTTTTCCGGTAGAAGACTACTTGCCTCACCGTATTCAACCTGATGGGTCATATGAATAAAATAGGTTTGTTTTGCATTAATTTGCCGCGCATAATCAACTGACTTATCAAAATGAATATGGGTGTGATGCGGACGAAAATGCAGGCAATCCAGCATTAACACTTCCAGGCCATCTAGTAGCGCCATACTTGCATCCGGAATGTCAGATACATCTGTAATATACGCGACATCACCAATGCGATAACCCAGTATCGGCAACTTCCCATGCATCACTGGAATAGGCGTTATCTGAACGGCTTCCAAAATAAATGGCGATTCAACTACCTGAGATGTCAGAACCGGTTTATCCCAATACTGCCCAGGGGGAGCAAATGCGTAGGTAAAACGCTGCCGAATATCGTTAATCGTGATCTCGTTCCCAAATACAGGAATTGGCTGTTTCTGTAAAAAACAAAAATTACGCAGATCATCAATACCGTTAAGATGATCTGCATGAGTATGCGTGTAAAGCACACCATCTACACGAAGAATATCTTCCCTGAGTGCTTGCAAACGCAAATCCGGCCCGGTATCAATTAGCAGCACTTTCCCAGCATCCGTTTTAATGGCAACAGAGCAACGCGTTCGCTTATTCCTTGGGTCACTTGAAAGGCAAGTAGGACAACTGCAACCGATAACTGGCGTACCAGTACTAGAACCAGTACCAAGGAAAATAATTTCCATGTTCAAGCCGATTTGAAGAGATTAAAAAAATTTCGTGTAGTGGCTTCTGCCACCTCTTCTACATTAATATTTCGCAGCTTCGCTATTTCTTCAGCGACATATTTCACGAAAGCTGGTTCATTGGTTTTGCCACGATATGGCACAGGTGCAAGGTAAGGTGAATCGGTTTCAATCAGCATATTTTCCAGCGGTACTTTCCTGGCCACTTCTTTGATCGATAACGCGTTCTTGAAAGTCACAATCCCAGAGAATGAAATATAAAAGCCCATTGCAATAGCCGCTTCTGCCACTTCCCAACTTTCGGTAAAACAATGCATCACCCCACCAATCTCGTCCGCGCCCTCTTCCTGCATAATACGCAACGTATCTGCAGCAGCTTCACGAGTATGAATGATAAGCGGCTTACCACTTTCTTTAGCAGCTTGAATATGTACGCGAAAACGCTCTCTCTGCCATTCCAGATCACCTTTCAGGCGAAAGTAATCCAGACCGGTTTCACCAATAGCAACAACTTTGGGATGTTTGGCCAACTCCGTCAGTCTGGCAACTGTTGGTTCTTCTTCGTCTTCATGGTCTGGATGCACGCCAACAGATGCATAAACATTTTCAAAGCGTTCTGCCATGGCAATCACTTCAGGTAATTGTGGCAGCCCCACGCTGACGCATAATGCATGACTGACATGGTTATCCTGCATTCTGGACAACACTTCGTCAGCATGTTCAATCAAACCGGGAAAGTTAATATGGCAATGGGAATCGACAAACATAATTTAAAACTTTATAGATAGCTACAGGCTAAAATTACCCTATAGCTGTTACGCAAATATTACATGGTATGCGTTGGACGAGTGGACTTTAAAGAACCGCCCAGTAAACCTTCAATTTTGTTGCGTGCAGCAATACTGCTTTCATTATCGTTGAACCGAATACCAACGCCCTGCGTTTTATTTCCTTGGGCCGATGTCGGTGTAATCCATGCCACATGACCTGCAACGGGTATCTTATTGGGATCATCCATCAGACTGATCAGCATAAAGACTTCATCACCCAGCTTATACGTCTTGGTAGTAGGAATAAAGATCCCGCCTCCTTTCAAAAATGGCATATAGGCGGCATACAGTGCCGACTTTTCCTTAATGCTTAAAGAAAGTACACCAGGACGCGCACCCATCTGTGGGGCTTTTGGATCAGCCATGCATCAACTCCTAAACCGGCTCAAAAATATCCGCATATGATAAAAACAGGCTCTCTAGCAATAATAACGCATTAAGAGGGTGGTTCACTACTCTTTGCGTTGCAATTAATTCACGCTGATAGTTTAGTAACGCTGATAAATTAACGGTTTTAGCTAATTCTTGCAAGTTTTTAGCGAAATCAGGATGATATAACACCTCCCCCGCCATCTTGAAACTCAGCAAATCATAGATCCATTTTTGTAGCCAATTCATCACCAAAGTTAATTCAATCTTTTGATATCGCTCTGCGGCGGCTAATGGGTCAAACTGCTTCAGTTCGCTCATTTCACCTACAAACGTCTTTCGTGACTGTTGATAAGTTGCATTGCTCAATTCAAGCGCCGCCAACGGTGCACCACCTGCCTGAGCAAGACAAAGCGCTGGATCATCCACACCTTGCCCAGTTAACCAATCAATCGCCAGGGATTTTTCAGGTAATGGCATATCAAGCTTCTGGCATCGACTGCGAATAGTCGGCAACAACCGCTGAGGTTGATGGGTGATCAGAATAAATAAGGTTTTCGGTGGCGGCTCTTCCAGAATTTTCAACAGTGCATTAGCAGTATTGATATTCAAGGATTCTGCCGGATGTACCAAAATGATGCGCATTCCACTTCTATGGGTAGACAGATTCACAAAATCCAGTAATTCTCTTACTTGAGAAACTTTTATCTGGTTACTGGCTTTCTTGCCTGCTGCCTTTGACTCATCAACACCGACAGAAGACTCAGATTTATCATCTGAGCCGCCAGATGCCTGAGACAGCGCCTCAGACTCAATCAATCGGTAATCCGGATGGTTCATTTGTTCAAACCAGCCACATGCAGCACACTGGCCGCAAGGCAAGCCATCATTCAGAGGTGATTCACACAACAAACCCTGCGCTAATAGCCTGGCAAATGTAAACTTCCCAATGCCTGTTCTGCCCTGCAACAAAATCGCATGGGGCAGATTATCCTTTCGACTCTGGATCCGATGCCATATTTCTTTTTGCCAGCTATATAAAGTCATACTTCAGATTATTTTCAGAATTTCTGCAAGTTTCACTTGAATTTCATGTAGCGCAATACTCGAATCAACCACTTTGATTCTATTTGGATACTTTGCAGCACGATCCAGATATTTTTGACGTACTTTTTGAAAAAAGGCACCTTGCTCTTTTTCAAATCGATCCAATTCAGCATTGTTGTTCGCCAATCGCTGCTGACTCACTTCTATGGACACATCGAACAACAAGGTTAAATCAGGCTGAAAATCTGGATGCACCCAGTTTTCAAGAATTTCCAGCTTATTCTCATCTATTCCTCTACCACCACATTGGTAGGCAAAACTGGCATCGGTAAAGCGATCTGAAACAACCCATTTACCCTGATCAAGAGCAGGAAAGATCACTTTATCCAAATGTTCCCGCCTTGCTGCAAACATGAGTAAAGCTTCCGTTTCTATGTGCATCGACTCATTCAGCAACAATGTCCGAAGCGTTTCCCCTAATGGAGTACCACCTGGCTCACGCGTGACGATCAGTTCATGCCCGAGATTGCGTAAATGCTGCTCAAGCCAGGCAAGATGCGTGCTTTTTCCCGCGCCATCCACTCCTTCCAGCGTAATAAATTTACCTTTAATTGCCATTCCCCTTTTTCTAGTGCTTATTATTCAACTGGTAACGTGAAACTGCACGATTGTGTTCCACCAGTGAATCAGAAAACTGATGTTCGCCTTGACCTTTCGCAACAAAATACAACGCGCTACTTTTAACCGGGTGCAAAGCCGCCTGAATGGATTCCAGGCCAGGCAAGGCTATCGGTGTTGGAGGCAAACCAGTTCGTGTGTAGGTATTATAAGGTGTATCCGTAAGTAGATCGATTTTACGTAAATTACCATCAAAACGTTCACCCAGACCATATATGACTGTTGGATCTGTTTGCAACTTCATACCCAGATGCAGTCGATTAATAAAAACCGCCGCAATTAATGGTCGTTCACTGGCCTTACCTGTTTCCTTTTCAATAATAGACGCCATAATCAGCGCTTCATAAGGGCTTTTATAAGGCAATCCAGGGTCACGGTCCTTCCAGGATTTTGATAGATGCCCCTGCATAATGTGATAAGCACGCTTGAGAATAGAAATATCGCTCATGCCTGTACCAAAATAATAGGTGTCAGGAAAAAACAACCCTTCCGCTTGGGACTCTGATGCCCCAACCAGACTCAGCACTTCCTGGTCACTCATATCTGCAGTTTTATGTTCAATTCCAGGGTGATCATCCAGAGACTTCCTCAACTGTCTGAATGTCCATCCCTCTATAAAAGTCAATTCAACTTGGCTGACATCTCCGCGTGTAATCTTGTAAAAGAGTTCCAAGGGTGTCAGATTTGCTTCGAGTTGGTAATTTCCGGCTTTAATTTCTCCAGCCTTTCCATATGCCCTGACTAGCAAACTAAAGCTCCACGGCTCACGCAAAATGCCCGCATCTGTCATTTGTCGCGCCACACTTTTCAAGCTGCTGCCATGCTTCAAATTAAATTCAACAGGAAACTGTGACAAAGACAAAGGCGTATTAACAAAATAAAGCATCCAGCCAGTTGCGACTAGCAAACCAAGGACAACAAACTTAATCAATCGCTTAATGGCTTTCATGCAATACACACCTAATTTTTTTTGTCAGATTGCCCGGTTGCCATATTTTTTCCTGCAACTCGGTTATTTGCCATACACCTATGACACTATTAGAAAGCAATACTTCTTCCGCCTCAATCAGCATAGACAGGGAAACAGGTTGAATCCTGATCCGCCACCCCCATCCAGCTACAATCTCCATTATACGTTGCCTGGCAACACCTGCGATACCACACAAACTCAAATCCGGTGTGATAAACACCCCCTCCTTCAGCAATGAAATATTGCTCATCGTGCCAGAAATAACATTATCTCTCGCATCCAGCAACAAGCCTTCGGCAATTTCAGCATCGGTCCACTCAGTTCTGGCCAATACATTTTCCAGTCTGTTCAAGTGCTTGATACCAGCCAATCTTGGTTGATAAGACAATCGTAAGTCACAAACCCTCACTTTCACGCCTTTATCAATATATTCAGCCGGGAATCCCGGTAATGGTGAAGTGCTGAGAATACGCGTTGGCTGTTGCGCCAAATTGGCTGTATAACCACGTAAACCTACTCCGCGTGTAACAACAATTTTTATAACGCACTCTGGCGTCTGAGCAGTTAAAACAGCCAGCTCGCTTTCCAGGCATTCTTTCCCAGGACAAGTAATCCCTAACGCTGCACAATCATCTTGCAACTTCTTATACTGAATATCCCACCAGAATACGCTGCTGTTGCGCATGACCATGGTGCGAAATACACCATCCCCATACATTAATCCTCTATCCAATGCATCAAGCTTGTCCGTCTGAACGCCATTAATCATCATCATGATGATAATGCCCTAAGCAGCCCTTTGGCTTTAGCTCGGGTTTCATTCAATTCTCGTTCCGGAACAGAGTCCGCCACAATACCTGCACCCGCCCTGAACCGTAGCTCTTGTTGGCTCAGCATAAAGCTGCGGATTAATATATTCATGTCCATACTGCCATCGTGATTCAAATATCCCATGCTGCCGGTATAGGCTAATCGTGGCGACTGCTCCAGCTCGCTGATAATCTGCATGGTACGCACTTTGGGACAACCAGTAATCGTCCCCCCCGGAAACAACGCTTTCAGTACCTTTCCAGGCGTCACATCACTGCGCAATAGCCCACGAATATTCGATTCAATGTGGTGCACGTGTGCATAGGTTTTGACAGCCATTAAATCATCCACTTCAACGCTGCCAGGCTGGCATATGCGCCCCAAATCATTACGTTCTAAATCCACCATCATGATGTGCTCTGCACGCTCTTTCGGATGGGCAAGCAAATCACGGCACAATTGCGCGTCTTGCTCAGGATCGATTGAACGTGCATAAGTACCAGCGATAGGTCGCGTTTCAACCAGACCATTCCTGACACTGACCAACCTCTCCGGAGAGGAACTGACTATCTGATGACGACCAAAATCTGCAATTCCAGAAAATGGCGCAGGATTGCGCTCACAAAGTTGCGCATACAAATTGGAAGCATCGCCGGAACCCAACTCGCCTCGCCATTCACGTGACAAATTCACCTGAAAGACATCACCTTCCTTGATATAGCGCTTGATTTTTTCCACGCCGTCCAGAAATAAATTATCTTCCTCCTCCATCAGAGTTTTCAAGACAGTCGCCTCTGCCTGAAAACGCGGAACAACATTCAAGTCATGCCGCATTTCATCAATCAAAGCGTCCTGACCATCTTCTGCAAAGATAAAAGTTTGTTTACTTCCCCGATCACATAATATGGCTGCAGGAATACGAGTTAATAACGCTATAGGGAAATCTGTCTGAAGGGTTTTATGAACAACGGATGGTTCAAGCTGATGCAATAGCTCATATCCCATATAAACAAACCAGCCACCATGGAAAGGAAGTTCAACTGGTGAAATAACGGGTTGAATATTTACCTGATTGCGTTCTGCAAACCAGGCATGATCGAGCTCATCCAAAAAAGAAAACCCTTTTTGAATAAGCTCAAATGTGGCTAATTTAATCGAACTCTGTGGAAAGGCAAACAGGATATCCCATCCCTGTTTGCCCTGTGTTTGGAGCAAATAAGGATAGCGCAGCCGATTTGCCGCATGAAGCGCCAGCAAATCAGGCGAGCCGTCAAAACGAGTAACAGCCACAGCGGACCTCGACGCAAAAACCCTGAGAAAACCTGTTCAGCGTTTTTGCGAACAGACCGTTAAATCTTGGCAAATACCAAAGTACCGTTAGTACCACCGAACCCGAAAGAATTCGATAACGCCACATTAATTTTCATCTGGCGCGCTGTATTTGGCACATAATCAAGATCACAAGCCGGATCCTGGTTAACCATATTGATGGTAGGTGGCGCAACCTGTTCATGCACACTTAAAGCTGAAAAAACAGCTTCAACGCCACCAGCGGCGCCCAGCAGATGCCCGGTCATAGATTTAGTTGAGCTAACAGCGGTTTTCTTGGCATGATCCCCAAGGTACTTCTTCACTGCCATCGTTTCAGCTAAATCACCCAGCGGAGTAGATGTGCCATGAGCATTGATATAATCAACCTGGTCAGGATTCAACCCAGCGTTTTTCATCGCATTACGCATGCAACGGGCTGCACCATCACCGTCTTCGCGAGGCGCGGTCATATGATAAGCATCCGCACTCATACCAAAACCTACTAATTCAGCGTAGATTTTTGCACCGCGTGCCTTTGCATGTTCATATTCTTCCAGTACCAACATTCCGGCACCTTCACCCATGACAAAACCATCTCGTTCAGTATCCCAAGGACGGCTTGCTGCAGCGGGATCGTCATTGCGTGAGCTTAAAGCACGCGCTGAGCCAAACCCGCCAACTGCCAATGGGGTAATAGTAGATTCAGAACCTCCGGCCACCATCACATCCACATCGCCATATTCAATCAGGCGGGCGGAATCTCCAATACAATGGGTAGCTGTAGAACAAGCCGTTACCATTGCCAGGTTGGGCCCCTTGAAACCATAAATGATAGACAGATGACCTGCAATCATGTTGATAATGGTTCCTGGGACAAAAAATGGAGAAATTTTACGTGGCCCACCAGCAAGATAAATACTGTGCGTATCTTCAATCATCGGCAATCCGCCCATTCCTGAGCCAATATTTACACCGATACGCTCAGCATTCTCATCCGTTGCTTCAATTCCAGAGTCTTTAACCGCTTCAATTGCGGCTGCCAAGCCGTATTGGATAAAAATATCCATACGTCTGGCATCCTTTGGGTTGATGTATTGAGCGACATCAAAGTTTTTAACTTCACCAGCAATTTGACAACTAAATCCCGTGGTGTCAAAACGAGTAATCCGATCAATACCCGACTTACCCGCCAGAATATTTGCCCAGGATTCTTTGACCCCGATGCCTACAGGAGACACAATACCAAGGCCAGTAATAACTACTCTGCGTCTAGACAAAATTACTCCGCAATATAAGTAGGTTTAAAGAAAAATTGCTTTACTTCTGATGACCATTTACGTAATCAACAGCCTGTTTGACAGTGGTGATTTTTTCAGCTTCTTCGTCAGGAATCTCACAATCAAACTCTTCTTCCAACGCCATGACCAATTCAACGGTATCCAGTGAATCAGCACCTAAATCATCAACGAAAGATGATTCAATTTTAACTTCCGCTTCATTCACACCCAGTTGCTCAGCGACGATTTTCGTTACACGTTGTTCGATGTTTTCCATCTATTTACCCTCTCAAAAAAACTAAAAGCAACTTATCAAAGCGTATATCCCAAAATGGGGTATACAAAAATTCAGTTCAGAACAGGTTGCCAAAACTGCGTCAAAATAACCAGCCAGTAACACCGCGTTTGTTGTTATACCTTATTTCAAAACTTAAAACCGTTGGCATTCTACCAAATTTAACCACATAAAAAAATGTTCAATTATGACCGCCATTTGCTTTAGTATGCAAGCAATCAATAATACCCAACAATTTCAGTCAGTTAAAACATTAATCCATATACATGCCGCCGTTCACATGTAGCGTGGTACCTGTCACATAACCTGCCTGGGGAGATGCCAGAAAAACCACAGCAGCAGCAATGTCTTCAACCTGCCCCAATTTTCCCAAGGGAATATGCGCTTTTAAAGCATCACGCTGTGCTTCCGGCAAAGCACGGGTCATATCCGTATCAATAAATCCTGGCGCAACACAATTCACCGTAATATTGCGACTACCCACTTCACGTGCCAATGATTTACTGAAGCCAATAATGCCGGCCTTGGCTGCAGAATAATTGGTCTGCCCTGCATTGCCCATCACACCAACCACTGAGGCTATACTTATAATTCTTCCGCTACGTGCTTTCATCATGGCACGTAATACGGCTCGACTTAAACGAAACACCGATTTCAAGTTGGTATCCATGATGTCATCCCACTCATCGTCTTTCATACGCATCAACAGATTATCGCGGGTAATACCAGCGTTATTGACGAGAATAGATACATCACCAAAATCTTTCTGAATAGTTTCAATGCACTGTTCAACTTGGCTCGCATCAGTCACATTCAGTGCCAGCCCTTTACCTTTAATGTCAGCCGCTTTCAAATACGCTGTAATATTGTCTGCACCACTTTGACTCGTTGCCGTACCAATAATTGTTGCGCCCTGCTTACCAAGCCCCATTGCAATCGCTTGGCCAATGCCGCGACTCGCGCCAGTAATCAGTGCAATTTGCCCTTCCAGCATGACTTTATCTCCACAAATTACTTAAATCACTCGATTAAAACAAATGAATTTATTTAATAATTTAAATTAACTTAATTGTGCAATTACCTGTTTTGTACTATTAATTGAATCGCCATCCACTAAGGGGAACACTTGCATTGAGCCATCAATTCGCTTATTTAATCCGGCCAACACTTTCCCAGGCCCACATTCAACTAAATTCGTTACACCTTGCTGTGCAAATGCCTGAATTATCTCCACCCAACGCACGGGGCTATATAACTGCCGGGTCAGCGCATCCTTGATCCGCTCGGCATCATTAAATGACATAACGTCTGCATTATGCAGAACCGGTACTTCAGGCGTCTTAACCTGCACGTTCAACAAATACTGCTTAAGCTTTTCTGCTGCTGGTTGCATTAATGCACAATGAGACGGGACGCTAACAGGTAAAGGCAGTGCGCGCTTGGCACCTTTTGCCTTGGCCAGTTCCATGCCACGTTCTACCGCAGCCTTATTGCCTGCAATAACAACCTGCCCAGGAGAGTTGTAGTTAACGGCTTCCAACACCTCCCCTCCTGCTGCTTCAAGGCAAACTAACCTCACCACATCGTCATCCAGGCCAAGAATGGCGGCCATACCACCAACGCCCTCAGCAACAGCTTCTTGCATCGACTGTGCGCGATAGCGCACCAGTGGCAACGCTTCTGCTAGTGACAAAGCACCAGAGGCAACCAGTGCTGTGTATTCACCCAAACTATGTCCAGCCATGACAGCCGGAACCATTCCATCAACTGCATTCCAGGCTCGATAAACTGCAACGCCCGCTGTCAGCATAACGGGTTGCGTATTCACGGTTAGATTCAATTCTTCGGCCGAGCCTTGAGTCACCAATTGCCATAAATCCTGCTTGAGCACATCCGATGCTTCAACAAAAGTATCGCGGACAATAGGAAATGCCTCATAGCCATTCATCATGCCTATAGATTGAGATCCCTGACCGGGGAAAATAAATGCAAGTTTCATGTTAATTCTTGTCCGTTTTTTTGTGTTACCACTTTACCAGTACTGAACCCCAGGTAAAGCCGCCACCAAATGCTTCCATCAATATAGTTTCACCGGCTTTGATACGACCATCACGCACCGCAACATCCAATGCAAGCGGGATAGAAGCAGCCGAAGTATTACCATGGCGATCAACTGTCACAACCACGTTATCCATACTCATGCCCAGTTTTTTTGCAGTAGCCTGAATGATACGAATATTCGCCTGATGTGGAACCAACCAATTGATGTCGGATTTTTGCAGATTATTTGCCGCTAAAGTTTCATCCACAATGGCATCAAGTGTATTGACCGCCACTTTGAACACCGCGTTACCTTCCATCTGCATGAATGTATTTTCATCCATGCCACTCGAAACACCACCCGAAACTTTCAGAAGATCTTTATAACTGCCGTCAGCATGAATATGTGTTGAGATGATGCCCGGCTCTTTGCTGGCTTTCATTACAACGGCACCAGCGCCATCGCCCCAAATCACGCAATTAGTGCGATTAGTCCAATCGGTAATACGTGACAGGGTTTCTGCACCCACCACCAATGCACATTTATTTTGACCACTCCGCAAAAATTGATCCGCGATCGATAACGCGTAAACAAACCCGCTGCATACCGCTTGCACGTCAAAAGCGGGGCCACCGTTTTCAATACCCAGCTTGGACTGCAAAATACAGGCGGTACTTGGGAAGACCAAATCGGGGGTAGTCGTTGCAACAATAATGAGATCAATTTCCTGGGTATCGATTCCCGCGGCATGAATTGCCTGCTTGCATGCTTCTAATGCTAAATCACTGGTTAGTTCGTTTTCTGCAGCCAAATGGCGCTCACGAATACCTGTACGGTCAACGATCCATTGATCAGTGGTTTCAACCATCTGTTCCAGATCGTGATTCGTCAAAATTCTTTTCGGCAAATAACTGCCAGTCCCAACAATACGGGAGTACATCAAGCCGCTCCTTCACTTAAAAGAGACATCTGCTCGCTGATGCGACGCAATACACCATTACGTACTTCTTCAACTGCTCGCTCAATCGCATTTTCAAAAGCAACAGTATCTGCCGATCCATGGCTTTTGAGTACAATACCGCGCAAACCCAACAAGCTTGCACCATTATATCGACGATGATCAACCCTGCTCTTAAAACGGTTAAGCACAGGCAAAGCAACCAACCCAGCCAATTTGGTGAAAATATTGCGTTTAAATTCCTGTTTCAGCATGGTAGAAATCATCTGAGCCAGCCCTTCAGAAGTTTTTAGTGCCACATTGCCAACAAAACCATCACAAACCACTACATCTGTCGTGCCCTTGTAGATATCATCACCTTCTACGTTACCGTAAAAGTTAAGATGACTACGACGCAACAATTCTGCCGTCTGCTTTACAACCTCATTACCTTTGATATCTTCTGCGCCAATATTCAGGAGACCTACAGTCGGAGAAGGCTTATGCTCCACTGCTGAAACCAGCATCGCGCCCATAATGGCAAATTGCAACAGATGATTGGGAGTGCAATCCACATTCGCGCCTAAATCTAACACATGGGTGTGGCCATTTAACGTAGGCAGAATACTGGCTATGGCAGGCCTTTCAATATTGGGGAGCATTTTTAGAACAAAGCGTGAAATAGCCATTAGAGCGCCAGTATTTCCAGCACTCACGCAGGCATTTGCTTCTCCACTTTTGACGAGGTTAATGGCCACCCGCATCGAGGAATCTTTTTTATTGCGCAATGCAAGCGCAGGAGGGTCATCCATTGTCACCACTTCGCTTGCGGCATGTATTCGCAAGCGTGGACCAATAGCGGCTTTATGGGCTTGCAATTCCGATTCAATCACATCCTGCAGCCCAACCAGAACGATATTCACTTCGGGATTTCGGCGCAAGTATGCCAAAGCTGCAGGCACAGTAACGTGAGGCCCATGGTCGCCACCCATGGCGTCAATTGCTACAGTTATATCCATATAGCAATCTAACCCGGATATTTCATAAACTTGCATGTTGCCTGTACAGAGCTAAGCGAAACAGGCAAAAAATTGCCCATTTCCGCAAACTCCCTTTGATTATTACGAAAATTTCTTAAAGGAAGGCCGTAACTATTCATACGGGCATCTGAGCAAAATGTTTCATATCAATCAATAAACCAGCAAGAACGCGCATCAATTTACAAAATATCCAGTCTGATTTTTAGCGGCAATCACTTAAATGGATTGCGCGAATATTACTCGCCCTTGGCGCGGGTAACTTTACGACCACGATAATAGCCGTTCGGGCTGATGTGGTGACGCAGATGAGCTTCACCGGTCGTTGGCTCAACAGCCAATGGCGGGTTAGTCAGAAAATCATGAGCGCGATGCATACCACGTTTGGATGGTGACTTTTTGTTTTGTTGAACTGCCATGATAACTCCTTACTTTTTCGGGTTTTGCGCTTTTAATACAGCCAGCGCTTCAAATGCCTTACCTTGCCGGGAACCCTCTTGTCCGGCATCTTTCACATTACACTCGGCAATGGGATGCACGGGAGCCATCGGCAAATCCAGCAAAATTTCTTCTTCAATCAACGACAATACATCTAATTGCGGGTCAGCCAAAACAACGTCGATATCTTCAACTTCCTCTTCGTCAACTTCGGCTAACGCCATTTCATCTTTTATCAAGATGAGATCAGATTTCACACCAACCGGATAAGCAAAAGCCCCCAGACAGCGCTGGCAGCTAAGCTGCAAAGTGCCTTTTACCTCACAATGCAACGATAGCTTACCATACTGATCCATTCGTCCAGAGAGTTCATACTCAAGCACTCCGTCACTGGAAAACACCACGTCTTGCAACCTTGGCAGGCTAGCAACCGTGATTTTACCATGCAACACTTGCTTGTTGCGTGCAAACTCCAGACTATCTATAACAATCTGTTCAGACATAAGGCGCGCATGATATAATTTTTAGCTTTGGCTGTCAAAAAAAGGATTAAGAGTGATAAAGAAAATCCTCATTGCCAACCGCGGAGAGATCGCAGTACGTATTGTACGCGCCTGTTCCGAGTTAGGGATAAAATCGGTAGCTATTTATACCGATGCTGACCGACACGCACTGCATGTAAAGAAAGCTGATGGCGCCTACAATATCGGTTCTGATCCGGTTCTGGGCTATTTGAACGCTCACAATATAGTCAATCTTGCTGTGGCAAGTGGTTGTGATGCACTGCATCCAGGCTATGGTTTTCTATCTGAAAATCCTACGCTCGCTGAAATTTGCGCTAGAAGAGGGATTAAATTTATTGGCCCGCCTGCCAAAGTTATTCATCAAATGGGCGACAAAATTCAGGCTCGACAGGCCATGATCAAGGCTGGCATTCCGGTTATCCCTGGTAGCGACCATAATTTGGAAAATGTTGAAGAAGCGAGGAAGCTGGCTAAAACCACTGGCTATCCGGTCATGCTAAAAGCGACTAATGGTGGTGGTGGCCGCGGAATTCGCCGTTGCAATAATGAAGAAGAATTAACCAAGAACTATGATCGGGTTGTTTCAGAAGCGGGAAAAGCTTTTGGCAAGCCAGAAGTGTTCTTGGAAAAATGCGTTGTTAATCCACGTCATATTGAGGTGCAGATTCTAGGCGACAATCAAGGTAACGTCATACATCTCTATGAACGTGACTGCTCTATCCAGCGCCGCAACCAGAAGCTGATTGAAATCGCTCCCTCACCGCAACTTACTGAAGCACAGCGCCAATATATCGGTGGTCTGGCAGTTCAGGCTGCCAAGGCTGTCAAATACGTCAATGCCGGGACTATTGAGTTTTTGCTGGATTCCGACAATCAGTTTTACTTCATGGAAATGAACACACGCTTGCAGGTTGAACACACCGTCACCGAAACCATTACCGGGGTAGATATTGTTCAGGAGCAAATACGGATTGCCAGCGGGCTGCCACTACAATATAAGCAGTCTGAAGTGAGTTATCGTGGTTTTGCCATGGAATTCAGGATTAATGCCGAGGACCCAAAAAACGAATTCTTACCCAGTTTTGGCCGGATAACGCGCTACTATGCACCAGGAGGTCCAGGCATCAGGACTGACGCTGCCATTTATACTGGCTACGTCATTCCACCCTATTATGATTCCATGTGTGCAAAACTGACCGTATGGAACCTGACATGGCCTGGAGCGATAGAACGTGGACGGCGCGCATTGGATGATATGGCGGTGTATGGCGTCAAGACCACCATTCCTTATTATCAGGAAATTCTGAAAGACCCTGAGTTTCGGTCAGGTAAGTTTGATACCAGTTTTGTGGAAACCCATCCAGACCTGATAAACTATTCTGTCCCACGCCCCCCGGAACAACTGGCAGCCGCCATTGCGGCAGCGATTGCAGCCAGTGAGGGAATGTAAGTATTAATGTCCAGCATTAATAGTCAAATATTTAAACATTGGATTTAGGCATGGCAAAAGTTTTTATTACTGAATTGGTTTTACGTGATGGGCACCAGTCCCTGATTGCAACCCGCATGCGAACTGACGATATGCTGCCAATTTGCGCAAAGCTCGACAGCGTGGGTTTCTGGTCATTGGAAGCCTGGGGAGGTGCAACCTTTGACACCTGTGTTCGTTTTCTAAAGGAAGATCCCTGGGAGCGCTTGAGAAAGTTGCGTAAAGCGCTACCTAACACCCGCATTCAAATGCTTTTGCGTGGTCAGAACCTGCTTGGATATCGCCATTATTCAGATGATGTTGTACGAGCCTTTGTACAGAAATCGGCTGACAATGGTGTTGATGTATTCCGCATTTTTGATGCCATGAATGACTTGCGCAATTTACGTGTTTCAGTAGAAGCGACCAAAACCGCTGGGAAGCACGCCGAAGGAACAATTTCCTATACTACTAGCCCGGTGCATGATATCCCTCACTTTGTAGCACTTGCCAAAGAGCTTGAATCAATGGGCTGCGATAGCATTGCAATTAAAGACATGGCTGGTTTGCTCACCCCATATACAACCGGTGAACTGGTAAAATCCATCAAGTCAGCCACCAGCATTCCGATACATATGCACAGCCATGCCACCTCGGGTTTATCCAGCATGAGCTTTCTGAAAGCCATCGAAAATGGCGCGACTATTCTGGATACGTGCAATTCCTCTTTCTCTGATGGCGCTAGTCATTCATCGACCGAGAGCATTGTCGCAGCGCTTCAGGGAACTGATTACGACACTGGTTTGGATCTGATCGCAATACAGGAAATCGGTGCCTACTTCAGCGAAGTTCGCAAAAAATACTGGCAATTCGAAAGTGAATTTACCGGCTCTGATACGCGCGTTCTGGTAAATCAGGTACCTGGCGGGATGATCTCTAACCTTTCCAACCAGCTCAAGGAACAAGGCGCGCTTAATCGCATGGATGAAGTGCTGGCTGAAATTCCACGGGTCAGGGAAGATCTGGGGTTCCCTCCCCTTGTTACACCCACCTCACAGATTGTGGGTACGCAAGCTGTGTTGAACGTCCTGACTGGTGAACGTTACAAATCCATTACAACTGAAGTAAAACATTATTTACTGGGCCGTTATGGCAAAGCGCCAGGCGTTGTTAACTCCCAAGTGCGTATCATGGCAGTCGGTAATCAGGAAGTGATTACATGTCGCCCCGCAGATTTGCTGGAAGACGAATTGGACAAGTTGCGCGGTGAAATTGAAGGCTTGGCCAAAACCGATGAAGATACCCTGACCTATGCCATGTTTCCGGATATTGGCCGGACTTTCCTGCAAGAACGAGCTGCCGGATCACTCAAACCAGAAGTTATTTTACCGAAAGAGGCTAAAGAAAGCACCGGACCACGCTATGCGCCTAATGAATTCCATATCACACTCCATGGTGAGACCTATCACATTAAGCTGACCGGAAGTGGTCATCATGGTGAAGAGCAGCGACCCTTTTACGTTTCAGTTGACGGCGTAACAGAAGAAGTCGTGATTGAAACCATTAGCGAAATTGAAGTTGCGGGTGGAAGTGGCACCGGAGCAAGAACCAAAGCCGCTGACAGTCCAACTGCCCCCGGCAAGCGCCCAAGGCCTACACACGCAGGACATGTTAAGACCGCCATGCCTGGAACCATCGTGGATGTTCTGGTTAAGGCAGGCCAACAAGTGAAAGCTGGCGATCCTGTACTTGTAATTGAAGCCATGAAAATGGAAAATGAAGTGCAAGCTCCAGCAAGCGGCACAATCATCGCTGTGTATGTTAAAAAAGGGGACTCAGTGACGCCTGACGAGGCATTGATTGAGATTCAACCAGATTAATCATCAGGAAGGCAATGTAATATGAAGATCACCTCTATAGGGAATCTACAAAACGGCATTGCTTATTTTATTCACTTGTTTAACAGTAAGAGTCCATCTTGAACGAATTTCACTTTGTGCTGGCATCAACCTCTGTTTACCGACGCGAATTACTGTCCCGGTTGCAAATCCCTTTTTCTATTGCCTCACCCGATGTTGATGAAACTGCTTTTTCAGAAGAACAACCTGAAGAAACTGCCGAGCGCCTGGCCCTGTATAAAGCACGCGCTGTAAAAGATCAGTTTCAAAAAGCCCTGATTGTCGGCTCTGATCAGGTTGCCGTTCTGGAAGGTGTGCTGTTAGGTAAACCCCATACACATGATAACGCTGTCAAACAGTTACAATTCATGAGCGGGAAAACCGTTGTATTTCACACGGCCTTATGCCTCTATAACAGTTGGTCTGGTAATGCACAGACGACTGTTGTCCCATACAAAGTAAAATTCCGAAACTTAACTAATACACAGATACAAAACTACTTGCTCAAAGAGCAACCATACAATTGTGCCGGAAGTGCAAAAACCGAAGGATTAGGTATAGCGCTCATTGAGAACTTAGAAGGCAATGATCCAAACGCGCTGATCGGATTGCCTCTGATTCAATTAACTGAAATGCTACTCAATGAAAATGTGGACGTGCTCTCATGGAATCCGGCTTACTCTATCTAATTCCCACGACACTGGGTGAAGGTGACATTGCCAATGTTATCCCTGAGAATGTCAGAAAAATTACCTCAACACTTGATACATTCATTGTAGAACACCCCAAAACAGCCCGACAGTTTCTGAAACAAATCGGCACCATAACCCCACTGCAAAATCTGCAATTGCTCACCCTGGACGAACATACCAAAGCAGATCAATTACTGGCGTTATTAGAACCAGTATTCGCTGGAAAGAATGTGGGCCTGATCTCAGAAGCAGGTTGCCCCGCGGTGGCTGACCCTGGAGCAAATCTGGTCAGACTTGCCCATGAAAGAAATATTAAGGTTATTCCTTTAGTTGGACCATCATCAATATTGTTATCTCTGATGGCTTCTGGTTTGAATGGTCAGCGCTTTGCCTTTCACGGTTACCTTCCTGTAGACAAATCTGACCGGGGACAAAAAATAAAGGAACTGGAAGCTGAATCGAAAAAGCTGGATAAAACTCAGATATTTATTGAAACGCCCTACCGTAACCTGCAATTGTTTGAAGCATTGACGCAAACTTGCGATAAGCATACCCGTTTATGCATCGCAACAGATATTACAACAGCAGGCGAAACCATTTTGACGAAAAAAATTGCTGACTGGAAGAAACAGACACCAGACATCCAGAAAAAACCCAGCATTTTTTTGCTCTATAATGGACAATAATGATTATGCGATTGATGTCAGCAACTTACTTGCCTCTCCCTCCTCCCGCTATTAATTAGCGAATGTATGCGATGTCCATGAAATCTTATCTGACTTGGACATACGTTTTTTTCCTGATGATTTGGCTTACTTTTTCAGCCATAATCACCGCATTCGTCATATCCATGAGCCTGAACAATGCAGAGTCTCGCTTTACTCAATTCAGCAATGCCTTGTTCCACGATATTTCAGAAAAAACAAAAGATAATGAAACTATCATTGAAGGTTTTGCAGCAGTTTTTGACACCTACACTTCAACTGAGCTTAAAAAAATATCTCAGTACTCGAAGCTGGTAATTGAACGACACCCGCAAATATATGCTCTCGAAATTGTTCAAGTTGTCCCTAAAACCAATTTGAATGAATTCATTGCTCTCCAGCACAAAACCGGCAATATCAATTTTCAGATCAAAAACTTCTCATACAACACAGATCGAAAATGGCGCCCAGTACAAAATAAAGCCGTTTACTATCCAATCATTTTCATTGCGCCTATGAAACCAGGCTTCGAAGAGGTAATTGGTATGGACATGGAAACAGTGCCTTATTCACTTGATGCTATGGCAGCTTCCCAGAAAAAGCATATTTCTGTGGCTACTTTTCCATTTCGCCTTATAGAGGGCAATCTTGCCTATGTTATCTTTCACCCTGTTCCAAGTAACTCAATAAACAAAACGCAACAAAACAATGCCCATTCGGATGCACCGTATATAGTCAGTCTGGTAGTCGATGTCGAAAAAATGCTTAAATCGGATACTTTCAATTGGCCAACAGAAATGCATGTCCAGGTATATCACAACCATTTCTCTCCCAATGACCCTATAGGAGAATTGCTCAATGTTAAAGCTACTCGCCACACACAACTGGAAGAACTACTACTCCCGCATTTTACCTATCAACGCACCGTAACCGCTGCTGGCCAACCCATTGCGCTGCATATAGAAAAACAAACCAGATGGTCAGATTTAAATCAGAAATTACTTCTCATCATTACACTTGCCACTTTATTATCACTGACGGTGCTTGTTTCTTACATTCGCTCCCATCAACGGGACAAGCTAGCAAAAATTGCTTCGGAAGGTCATCTGTGGTTCCTGGCGAACCATGATCCGCTTACCGGACTGCCTAACCGTAATTTGCTCCGTGATCGTATGGAAGTGGCAATTGCAAGAGCACAACGCCAATCAACAAAGTGCGGGATTATGTTTTTGGATTTGAATGGTTTTAAACTGATCAACGACTCTTATGGACACAAAACCGGCGATCAGTTGCTTAAAAATGTAGCTGACAGAATAAGCATATGTATTAGAGCTGACGATACAGTAGCCAGACTGAGTGGCGATGAGTTTGTCGTGCTTATTGAGAACATAGAAAGTCGCAAAATGCTTGAAATGGTAGCTGAGAAAATCAGGCAAAGCATTTCCCGACAATTTATTATTGAAAATCAGCCGATTTCTGCAGGGATCAGTGTTGGTATTGCATTATATCCTGAAGAAGGTATCAATCTGGATGAACTGCTCAAGCTCGCGGATAGCCGGATGTATTCTGATAAACATGCTGCTGAAAAAATTGATAATTACCAAATATAATTACAGCGCAATTATCATCAATCAAGCTCTTTTCACTTCGGTAAAAGAAATAATTTTATCGAGCCGAATCTCAATCTGATTGCCATTCTCCAGCCCGAATTTAAACCATTCTTCACCATTACGAGTCTGTACATCTATGGACGTACCACATTTCAGCATGACTCCATCAGCCGTTTCATAGCGTACTTCCAAAAGGGATTTGCGCATAACGCTAAGCTCGAGTCGCTCATGATCTGCGCAAGCAATAGGCTGATATTTTTCGGACATCAGCCTAATCTTTAATGCAAACTAACGCCGCTTTGGGTAAGCGGATTCAATGACTTTGCCATGACTGCACCAAAGCGCTTGGCAAATCGCTCTGCAAAACCTTCCTTCGGTGTATAGTCCACAATATTTTCAGCCTTGATTACTTCGCGCGCCACATATTCTGAACTGCCCATTGCATCAGCCAAACCATTTTCAATACTTTGTTGACCCGTCCAGATCAAACCGCTAAATGTTTCAGGCGTTTCTTTTAAACGTTTGCCACGACCTTGTCTAACCACTTGTATAAACTGCTGATGAATTTCACTCAGCATTGCTTCAGCAAACTCTTTTTGCTTTGGGCTGACAGGAGAAAATGGATCCAGAAAACCTTTATTCTCACCAGCAGTCAACAATCGGCGTTCAATTCCTAATTTTTCCATACCACTGGTAAATCCAAATCCATCCATCAGTACGCCAATTGATCCAACAAGACTAGCTTTATCCACATATATCTTGTCTGCTGCTGCAGCAACGTAATATCCACCGGACGCGCATATATCCTCAACAACCGCATAAAGTGGAATAGCTGGATATTTAGCGCGCAAACGCTTAATCTCATCATTGATATAACCAGCTTGTACCGGACTGCCGCCTGGACTGTTAATTCGTAAAATCACACCCTTTGTATCTTTGTCTTTAAAGGCTTCCTGCAATCCGGTAATAATTCTATCGGCACTGGCTTCATTAGGAGCGATCACACCCTGCAACTCCACCAGGGCAGTATGCCTTCCAGGTATAGGTACTTCGCCTTTACCAATCCAGCCCATGGCAAGAAACAGTAAAATGAACAAGTAACCAAAGCCCATCAGTTTGAAAAAAATTCCCCAATGGCGTGACCTGCGTTGCTCCTGTACGGCCGCCAAAGCCACTTTTTCCAAAACCTGACGTTCCCAGCTATCTGGACTATTGGACTCAGACATATCTATCCTCATGTTTCATATAATAAATTTTACCTTCACTCTCTAATACAGTAAGTTTCTGCAGACTTTTACCTGCACAAGGTCCGTTTACACATATGCCGTTATCAGGTGCATACATCGCACCGTGCGTAGAGCAAATCAAGTATACCCCTGAATCATCAAAAAATTCACCTTCCATCCAGTCTAGCTCTACAGGTACATGTGCACAACGATTCAGATAAGCGTGGACTTGACCACCGGAACGCACAACAAATGCAGCAGTCTCTTCGCCCTCAAACAGAATAGTGAACCGGATTCCTTTTCCGGATTCCGGCAATTCAATACTTTCACAAATTAAGCGTTGGTTTTCAGCCATAGATGCAACTCTGTGAAATTATCCAAACATGCCAAGGGCTCCAGATCAACAAGGTTTTGCTTAGGGTGCGCACCATAAGCAGCACCAAGTGAAGGCACTTTAGCATTAATTGCCATTTGCAAATCGTGTGTTGTATCACCAATCATGAGTGCCCTGTCAGCTGACACACCCAACTCAACCAGTATTTCCAGCAACATGCCTGGATGCGGTTTTGAAAAACTTTCATCCGCGCAGCGTGAAGCATGAAAAAACGGTCTGGTTTCTGTGTGATCAAAAGCACGATCCAACCCCCGCCGACTCTTGCCCGTTGCCACTGCCATCAAGAACCCCATTTCTGACAATTCCTGCATCGCTTCAAATACACCATCAAATAACGGAATTTCATTATCCTGAGAAAGAAAATAATGGCGATAACGTTCAACAAGCTGACCATATGATGAAGGTGACAACCCCGGCAACAACTCGGCTAGTGCTTCATTCAGTCCAAGGCCAATGATATGCCGTGAAGCAGCATCACTCGGTATTGGCAAATCCAGATCCCTGCAGGCAGACTGAATAGACATAACGATGGCACCTGCAGAATCCATCAAAGTGCCATCCCAATCAAAAACCAACAAATCAAACTGTTTCATAAATATACAATGCTAATTTTTATCTAAATATTGAAGAAAACTCTGCAACTCAATGGGTAATGGCGCTTCGATTTGCAATTCATCGCCCGTTAAAGGGTGATTAATGGTCAATTTATACGCATGCAAAAACATACGCTTCAGCCCAAGCTTTTGAAGTGACTTGTTCAAAGCAAAATCACCATATTTGTCATCACCGGCAATCGGAAAATTCAAATGCGCAAGATGCACGCGAATTTGATGTGTGCGCCCTGTTTTTAGTTCCGCTTCCAGCAGTGAAAAATCCTTCCATGCCTGACGCAATCTGAATATAGTGTGGGATGGTTTACCATCGTCCTGCACACTGACACGCCTCTCTCCTGAGTCAGTCAGGTATTTGAACAGAGGTAATCGAACATTACGCTTTTCGTCTCGCCAATTGCCTTTTACCAAGGTCAAATAACGCTTATCCATCCCGCCTTCTCTTAAGACATCCTGCAGTTTGGTCAAAGCACTGCGTTTTTTGGCCAACATCAGCACACCAGATGTTTCACGATCCAGACGATGCACTAATTCAATAAACTTAAGCTCAGGTCTTTCCAGTCTTATCTGCTCAATGACCCCACGACTGATACCGCTTCCTCCGTGAACAGCCATGCCAGAAGGTTTATTAATGATCAGCAAGGCATCATCTTCGTATAACGTGGCATCATCAAGCACAGGTGTTACAACTCTTTGTTCAGACACAACTGGCCGCTGCGCAACGCGAATTGGCGGAATGCGGACCTTATCCCCTATCTGGAGTCGATAACTGGCGTCTATCCGACCACTGTTAACTCGCACTTCGCCACTACGCAAGATCCTGTAAATATGGCTTTTTGGCACTCCTTTCAATGACTTAATCAGAAAATTGTCAATTCTCTGCTGATCACCAGACTCATCAATCTCAAGCCATGTTACAGATTCTTTGCTTATCTCTTTCATTTTGCTTATACTAATTCTCCTGATTGTAGATATCTTGCCATAGAGGCGTTCCAATCAATCAGCAGTTCCTTGATCAAGAAATCAGGAACCCAAAATTTAATTTGAATTGAATGGTTAATTTCGCTCACCAAAATACAAAAGTAGCGATAATAAATGATTTGCGCGCTCAAAGCACTTGTTGATTTTTAAATCTTGCCACAACATTTTGACAAGAAGAAGCTGAGGCAAAACAAAAAACCGGCTTACAACCTCTGCCCTTTGAAATATTTCCTAGGGCCAGGTTCATAGAAAAAGAATGTTTTCGGTTAAGCTAATATGGCTTTTCTAAAACACATGCTTTTGCTTTGGAAATAGAAAGTATATTGCTGCCCAAACGCTATTAATTAAAAAGTAGTAAAAATTAGCAGCGCAATATATTACCACGCCATTCGCGTTGATCTACCCTGAAGCATAAGTCGAGTAATTGTTAGCTAAGGTTTCAAAAATAAGACAAACTGAAAGTTTAGTTATTCTATCAATATAAAATATTGGAATCAGTTAAAGGTTAATAAAACAGTAACCGAAACTAAAACCTATGAAACACATGCTTGATAACTAATACATTTATTTTTGTGCTCACTTTAAAACGTTAAGGTGAGACAGAACGGTTTGTCCTGCCCGGGTGATGAGCGCGGGAGAACAAAGTAATGAAAAGAATGCTGTTTAATGCAACCCAGGCTGAAGAATTACGGGTTGCCATTGTTGATGGTCAGAAACTGATCGATCTAGACATTGAATCAGCCGGTAAAGAACAACGAAAAAGCAATATCTACAAGGGTATTATTACCCGTATCGAACCTAGCCTGGAGGCAGCATTTGTCGACTATGGTGCGGATCGTCATGGATTCCTTCCATTTAAAGAGGTTGCTCGCAGTAATTTCCAATTGGCAGAAGGTGGGGATATTTCCCGCGCGCGCATTCAGGATGTGCTGCGAGAAGGACAAGAACTGATCGTTCAGGTAGACAAGGATGAGCGCGGCAACAAAGGCGCTGCTCTAACAACCTTTATCAGCCTTGCCGGACGTTACCTCGTATTAATGCCAAACAACCCACGTGGCGGTGGTGTTTCACGCCGCATCGAAGGTGAAGAACGCAATGAACTACGCGACATCATGGCTCAGTTGGATGTCCCGCAGGGAATGAGCATAATTGCACGCACTGCAGGTATTGGCCGTACTTTAGAAGAGTTGCAGTGGGATCTGAGTTATCTCATGCAACTTTGGCGCGCTATCGAAAATGCTTCAAAACTTCAAAGTGGCGCTTTCCTGATTTTCCAGGAAGGCAGCTTGGTGATCCGGGCTATTCGAGATTACTTCCAGCCTGATATTGGCGAAATTCTGATTGATACTGAAAGCATTTACGAACAAGCGATTCAGTTCATGAGCCATGTCATGCCTAACAACGTGAGCAAGGTCAAACTCTACAAAGATGACGTTCCTCTGTTTTCGCGTTTCCAGATTGAGCATCAGATCGAAACAGCTTTTTCGCGTGAAGTATCATTGCCATCAGGTGGCGCTATTGTTATTGACCATACTGAAGCACTGGTTTCAGTTGACGTCAATTCAGCGCGCTCAACTCGAGGGTCGGATATTGAGCAAACTGCCTTTAACACCAATCTGGAAGCCGCTGAAGAAACGGCAAGACAACTTAGATTACGTGACCTTGGTGGCTTGATCGTCATTGACTTCATCGACATGGAAAGTCAGCGCAATCAGCGTGAAGTAGAAAACCGCCTGCGCGAAGCGTTGCATTATGATCGTGCACGTGTACAAACCAGCAAAATTTCCCGATTTGGATTACTGGAGCTATCACGTCAGCGTCTGCAGCCATCGCTCGGCGAGTCCAGCCATATTCCTTGCCCGCGCTGTCATGGAACGGGGCATATTCGAGGCGCTGAATCTTCTGCATTGCACATTTTGCGTATACTGCAAGAAGAGGCAATGAAAGAGAATACTGCCGCCATCCATGCGCAAGTACCAGTGGATGTAGCCACCTTCTTGCTGAATGAAAAGCGCGCAGAAATACATGGTATTGAAGCACGTCTCAAGGTGAACGTAGTATTGATTCCAAATATTCATCTGGAAACACCTCATTACACGCTAGCCAGACTACGTCACGACGACGCACTTCTGAACGAAGGCCTGCAACCTAGTTACAAAATGGTTGAAATGCCAGCTGAAGAAGCCCTGGCTCAAACACCACCACAAGAAGCCAAGCCGGTTAGGCAACAAGCAGCGGTCAAAGGTATTCCAACTGGTCAACCAGCGCCTATGCGTGAAGAAGCCAAACCTGAAGCAGAACCTTCCATATTTGGTAAACTTTTTGGCTGGTTCAAAAAGCTTGGTGAAGAAAAAGCACCTGAGGTAGAAGAAACAGCCAAACCAAAGGCCCGCCAACCACAACGTACACCGCAACGCGATCAAAGACGCGAAGGTGCGCGTGATGGACGCGAACGTCGTCCGCGCCGAGATCAGGAACGCGGCGAGCAGCGTGCCGAACAAAAAAATGAGCCTCGTGCTGAGCAAAAAAATGAACCGCGTGCACCGCAGCCTGCCCGTGGTGAACCGCGCGGCACGCAATCCCCGCGCCCCCAACAGCAAAGAACGCGCCAGCCTGCCCAGCAAGCAAAGGCAGAAGCACCGTTGGCTGCAGAAGCTTTAACTTCTGCAGATACGACTGAACGTGAAGGCCAGGATACAGGTGAAACCCGTAGCAAACGCGGTCGTCGCGGTGGAAGACGTGAGCGTGGCCCACGCCAGCCTCGTGAAAATCAACCTGTGAACAATGCAGAAACTTCCATTGAAACGCCTGCCGAAGCAACGACAAGTATCGTTGAAGCAGCCGCTAGAGTTTCCAAGCCTGTAGAAAATGCTGCTGCTATTGCTGCCGCTGTTGAAGCCTTCAAGCCGGCGGAAAAGGTGGTGCCTGTAGCTGAGTCAAATCCAACTGAAGTGAAATCTAATGTTGCTAGTACTCCAGTGGCCGACATCCCAAATGAAACCATTGCCACTAAACCGGAACAACAACAAGCAGAAAGCACCGTAGCAGAGACCAAGCCTGAGATAAACACAGTAGCTGAAAAACCTGCAGAAGCGATTGTTACTAAGTCCCTTGAAGAGGTTGTTTCCAAACCTTCTGTCGTTATACAAACTCAGCCAAAACCTGTTTCTGGTAGCACATTACAACAGGTTGAAACTGCTTCAAAGGCAAAGCCCGAGTCTACAAATGAAAATGTTGCTACTGATGTAAAACCACGCCGTACCAGAACTGCACCTAGCGCACCCGTGCAGGCTCCTGCCGGCGGTTTAGTTCAAATTGAAACGAGTGGTAATAGCAACGTTGCGGCAACTCCGGCAGAGGGTTCTACGACTCCTGTACAGAGTGAAAAACCCAAACGGATTCGTATGGCACCAGTTACCGCGCCAGCTGAACCGTTAGTTCAAATTGAAACGCAAAAATAATACTTGTTTAATCTTGCTGTAAAAAACAAAAGCCACAGAATATAATGTTCTGTGGCTTTTTAATTTATTCACAAGCGTAAAACATAGGGTGTATTTGAAATACTATATACGATGGGCTACAATCTCTTCCAACAATCCTTTTGCCCCATCCTCAATCATATCCAGCACATTTTCAAATCCCTGCGAGCCACCATAATAAGGATCAGGCACTTCCTTGCAATGAAATTTTTGGCTGAACGCAAGAAATAATTTTAACTTATGGCTATGCTCTTGCGGACAAATACGTTGCAAATTCGCCAAATTATCTTCGTCCATTGCCAATATAAAATCAAATTCATTGAAATCTTCCAGGCACACCTTGCGACCACGAATCTTGCTCAGATCATACCCGCGGCGGGTAGCTGTCTGCTGGGCTCTTCTGTCAGGTGAATCTCCAACATGTGAGCTGATCGTTCCGGCAGAATCAATCAAAACACTATCTTTTAAACCTGCTGTTTCAACAACATGTCTGAATACACCCTCTGCAGTTGGCGAACGACAAATATTGCCCATACAGACGAATAAAACGTTTATTTTTTCCATATTTTTCAATTTGTTATTAAATCAATATACTTAAATAATTAGCATAAATGAAAACCAAATTGCAAAAATTCAGGACAACAAATTCGTACAATTCGAAATAGAGTAGGCTTTGATTTTAACATGTTTAAAAATACTCCAACATGGACAAGAAATAAGCTCTCTACTATACCAATTCAATTTTTGATCGTTTAACCAGAAGAGTTCTGCGTTTATATGACATTACTAATAAGCTGATCTGCATGCAATACCTGTTACTTAACAACATGCACGCTACATCAGAACGCATACTCACTTCATACTCAATGACTTCCTCATAGCCACCAAATGTGTGACTTTGGGAAGCCCGCTTCCAAGATGAAAGGCACGTACCTTTTCAATAACATCACGATCTGCAACAGTAAACCTTTCATGCTGACGTAAATGTTCTAGCCATGATTCGACCATAAAACATTCAACCATGCGGTCTTTATATTCAATATCCTTAAACAGATCCCACATGAAAGCGCCATCACGTCGTCGAATCCTGCGCATTTGATTCATGAACTTTATGAATCCTCTAACTTTTTCTGGATCAATTTGATATTCCACTGTGACCATTACTGGCCCCCTATCGCATTCAATACCATCAGCCAACATCAATGTTGGCCAGCTCATTGAAGGTGATAAATCGGCTACATCATGTTGTCCTATTTGGAAACGCCAAGTTGCAGCAATGCTAAAAACAGCTCCGATAGCTGCCGCTGTAAGTGCGTCAGGTATACCCACCAATGTGGCAACCTGCCCCCACAGTGCGCTACCCATAGCCATGCCACCCATGAATACGACCCAGAACAGAGCCAAACCTCGCGCCCTCACCCAACTCGGCAGGGCTGTCTGGGCAGAAGTCATTAGCGACGACACCACACTTATCCATGCAACACCTATTATCACCATTGCCGCCCCGGCTGTATAAACGTTTACGCTATGGGCAAGCGCCAGCATGGCAATGGTGTATAGCCCGGTAGCGCCAGCCACAATCTTGTCTCGTGATATGCGGGCATGAATATGAGGTAGCACCAAGGCGCCGGCGATAGCACCAACACCTAATGAAGCCAGAAACAACCCATAGGTGCCTGGGCCACTATTCAGCTCTTGCCGAACGATCAGTGGTAACAATGCCCAAGAGGCACTTGCGAAAATAAAAAAGCCCGCTCCCCTTATGAGCACCGCTTGCAAATCTGGAGAATGACGTGCATATCGCAAACCGGAGCGAATCGCTCCTATGACTCGCTCGGCAGGCAAATCGCTTAAATTCGGCGGTCGCTGCCATTTCTTCAAAGCTGCAATGACGGCAAGAAATGAAATGGCATTCAGGATAAAGACCATACCGGGTCCAGCAGTGGCAACAATCAAACCAGCAAGCGCCGGGCCTACAGATCTGGATACATTCATTCCGATTGTGTTCAACCCAATGGCTGCATGAAGTTCGGAACGTTCCACTAATTCAGGCGTCATTGCGCCCCATGCCGGCATCATCATTGCGGTGCCTATACCAAGCGCAAATGTAAAGATCAGCAAAATAGGGGCAGTTGTCACGCCCCAGAGAGTAAGTGCACCTAACGTTCCAGCAATGACCATCATCCAGACCTGCGATGTAATCAAGTAGCGCCTTCGATCAACGATATCAGCAAGGGCTCCTGATGGCAGTGCCAGCAAGAACACAGGAGCAGTTGTGGCCGCTTGCACCAACGCCACCATCAAGGGGCTTGATGCCAGTGAGGTCATGAGCCAGCCTGCACCAACCTCATGCATCCAGGAACCAATATTGGAGACAATCGAAGCGATCCACAACATACGAAATACGCTGTGATTGAGTGGCGCCCAGGGTCCTGACAAAATACTATTTCTAGTGGGAACATTCATGGGTGTTCAGGCAGAGGGATAGTCAATTGTAAAAATATTGCTCAAAGGCAATGAAAATATACACTCTTGATATTTTAAATTGATACTCTCCAATGTGAGGGATTTTGAGCTTTAACAGTTCATTGCTTAAACAAAGTTTTGAATGCTTGTGGTTGCGAGCGCCAATATTGTTTTGGCGCGATCACTTGGGCCCCCAACTTTGCAGCAGCATGCCAAGGCCACCGAGGGTCATATAGCATACCTCTGGCCAGGGCCACCATGTCTGCCTGCCCTGTCGCAATGATTGTTTCAGCCTGTTCCGGCTCGGTGATTAGCCCCACGGCAATCGTCGTCAAACCGGTTTCTTGCCGGATTTTTTCAGCGAATCGAACCTGATATCCGGGTTCAATTGAGATCTGTTGTAAAGGCGACAACCCGCCACTCGAAACATCAACAAACGTACACCCCCGGCGTTGCAGTTCCTTGACGAAAACAACGCTTTGTTCGATGTCCCATCCTCCTTCAACCCAGTCCGTGGCTGAAATTCGAATTCCCACTGGACTTTCTTCCGGAACAACACTGCGAATAGCCTCAAAAACTTCCAGCGGGAAGCGCATCCGGTTCTCCAACGATCCACCGAACTGGTCATTACGGACATTCGACAATGGAGACAGTAATTGGTGTAACAAATAGCCATGTGCCGCATGCAATTCGATAACATCTACACCCAGTCGATGCGCACGTTGCGCTGCAGAAACGAAATCTTGACAGATTCGCTGTAAATCAGTGGCATCTAAAGCATGAGGATGGGGGTCGCCTGAAGCGTAGGGCAAGATTGATGGAGAAACAGTTTGCCAACCTCCGTTCCCCTTTGCGATCGACTGACCGCCCTCCCACGGCACTTTGGTGGAGGCCTTTCGTCCAGCGTGTGCTAATTGGATCGCGATAGGCATAGATGAGTACTGACGGACAGCTTGGATGACACGGGCAAGCGCCATTTCCGTCAAGTCGGACCATAAACCAAGGTCACCAGCAGAAATACGGCCTTCCGGCGCAATTGCAGTAGCCTCGATGAACAGCAGACCTGCGCCAGACATAGCTAAATGACCGAGATGTATTAGATGCCAGTCGGTTGCCTGCCCATTCTCAGCAGAGTATTGGCACATGGGTGAAATAACTATTCGGTTATCTAACACAAGATTGCCCAAGGTAATCGGAGAAAACAATTTACTTATCATAATTATCTTCCATTGATAGTCTTATAGTTAGGTTATTCCTGCTCAAGTCTTGCTTATGAAGGATGATTTTCAACACTCTAAACATCCATCTTCACGTCAGTTAACCTAAAAAAATCAGCTGCTTCACCCACCCTTTTAGCAAGCATTTAGAAAAAATGGACTCAGTTTCCACTAGTTTGCCTCACTGAAATCATTCTCAATTTTATCTGATGTATTAGTGACTTGATTATGGTCAGTTGCGAGTATCATGTATACGCCAGGTACGACAAACAAGGTAAATAATGTACCGATGGACAAACCGCTGGCAATAACTAAACCCATGTTAAAGCGACTTACCGCTCCGGCCCCGCTAGCCATAATTAGCGGAACAACACCCAACACCATTGCAGCGGTTGTCATCAAAATTGGACGCAAGCGCAAACCTGCCGCTTTTTCAATTGCTTCGCGTTTACTTGCACCCATTTTTTGCAAATTATTGGCAAACTCCACAATTAAGATTCCATGCTTGGAAACCAGTCCTATCAGCGTGACCAAACCGACTTCAGTGTAAATATTAAGTGTGGCATGACCTATCCCCAGATTAATAAATATCAGGGCACCAGCAATCGACATTGGAACGGATACCAGGATAATGATCGGATCTCGAAAGCTTTCGAACTGAGCTGCCAGTGCAAGAAAAATAATCACGATAGCAAAGAAAAAGGTGAGTACCAGACTTCCTGATTCTTGCGTGAACTGACGTGAAGCCCCTGCGTAATCAAAACTATATCCGGCTGGCAAGGTATCCTGAGCCAGGGTCTTGAGTCGTTGCAATGCTTGCCCTTGGGAAATGGTTGGCATTGCCACACCCTGTATGGTTGCCATATTTTGCTGCTGAAAATGATTAATCGTTTCAGGTTGAGTACTGGTTTCCAGATGCGCTACCGAAGACAACGGCACCATTTGTCCGCTTGCAGTACGCAGGTAATACTGATTAAGCTGGTCTGCATTAAGCCTGAAACGCTGCGCAACTTGCGGAATTACTTTGTAGGAGCGACCACTGAGCTCAAAATAGTTTACGTAACCGCCGCCTAACATAGCTGATAATGCTGAGCCAATGTCTTGCATGTTCAAGCCAATTTGCGCTGCCAGATTGCGATCTATCACAACAGAAGTCTGGGGCAAGTCGATACGTAAATCTGACTGGATAAATATGAATTCTCCAGTTTGCTGCGCATCTTGCAAGAATTTCTGCGACACCTCATAAAGCCTGGAAAAAGGTTCAGTAGTCGTAATCACAAACTGTATTGGCAATCCGCGCGCACCAGGTAATGGTGGAGGCTGAAAAATCGCGTTCTGTGAACCTGCAATTTTGCCAAGATCCTTTTGCAATTCAGGTTGTAACTGATTTGAGGTTCTAGTACGTTCATTCCACGGCTTAAGCACCATTCCGGAAATCGCTTGGGTCGGCATATTTAACTGAAATATATGATCCGTTTCAGGGAATTTCTTGAACGTATCATGGATCTGATTTCCATAACTTTCACGTTGCTTAAGTGTGGCATCTGGAGCGTTAAAAGAAGCCGAAATCAAAACGCCCTGATCTTCTTGAGGTGCCAGTTCTGTCATTGAAGTAGTATATAGAAAATAGATACCGCCCAGCACCAATAAAGCGAATACGGCAATTACTGATACATAATTTAGCACACCATGTAATCTTTTCTCGTACTGCACATGCAATCGTTCAAATTTCTTATCCAGCCAGATTACCAGATGATCTTGCCAATTGCCGCCTTCAAGTTTGGGTGCGCGCAACATACGCGAACACATCATGGGTGAAAGCGTCAATGCAATAATTGCAGACATAGTCACAGCGCCAACCAATGTAAATGCAAACTCTGTAAACAACGCCCCAGTAAGACCACTCATGAACCCAATAGGCACATAAACTGCTATCAGCACGATAGTCATCGCGATAATCGGACTAGATAGTTCACGTGCAGCTTTAACAGCAGAATCGAATGGTGAAAGCCCTGCTTCCAAATGACGGCTGACATTTTCCACAACAATAATGGCATCATCCACCACCAAACCAATAGCAAGCACCAACGCCAGTAACGTAAGCAGATTAATGGAGTAACCTAGTGCGAGCATAATCGTGAAAGTCCCAATTAGGGATAGTGGAATTGCAATAACGGGTATCAGCACCGAACGCAGAGAACCCAGAAAAACAAAAACAACCACCGTCACGATAAGAATAGCTTCTACTAAGGTTTTAACCACTTCATCTATTGATGAATTTACGAATTTGGTTGAGTCATAAACAATATTGCTATTTAAACCTTGTGGTAATTGCGATTCAACTTCCGGCATGGCCTTACGAACACGGGCAACCACATCCAGCAAGTTTGCCCCCGGCGCAACCTGAATACCCACATAAACGGCTTTCCTGCCATCAAAAGCTACACTCGAGTCATAATCATCAGCACCTAAAGTCACATTTGCCACATCGGACAAACGCACAATTGAATTATCCTTTTGCTTGATGATCATTTGTTTGAATGATTCAACGGAATGCAGAGCAGTTGAGGCATTCAGATTAATCTGTACCATCTGCCCTTTGGATTGCCCACTGGAAGACAAGTAATTATTCGCTGCTAACGCAGTATAAACATCTGCTGCGGTAAGACTAACTGCAGCCAATTTTTGTGGATCAAGCCAAGCACGCAGGGCAAAGTTTTTTGCGCCTAATAGCTCTGCAGTCTGCACACCATCAATCGCCTGCAATTTTGGTTGCACAGAACGAACAAGATAATCGGTCACCTGATTAGGTTTAAGTACATCGCTATAAAAACCGATATACATAGCGTCAATAGTCTGACCAATACTCACAGAGAGTGTCGGTTTTTGCGCCTGTGGAGGCATCTGATTAAGTACAGCGTTAATCTTTGTATTTATTTCAGTTAACGCTTTGTCATGATCATAATTTAAACGCAAATTTGCAGTGATGGTGCTCACCCCTTGAACACTGCTGGAAGTCATGTAATCAATACCATTAGCCTGAGATACAGCGTTTTCCAAAGGCGTAGTAATAAAACTTGCCACCAGATTAGCATCAGCGCCAGGATAAGCAGTGGTAGCGGTCACTACTGCGTTTTGGGTATACGGAAATTGCAGTACGGGCAGAAGGCCTATGGACCGTAAACCAAGCACCAATATGACCAAACTGATAACCGATGCAAGCACCGGGCGTTCAACAAAGATATCAGTGAATTTTCGCATCATGGCGCCAGCAGCATTGCTCATTCGTCTTTTACCTCTGGATTGGGGTTATTTGCTGGTTGCACACTGTTATTAATAAATACAGGCGCGCCATTACGTAACTTTAACTGACCGGCAGTTACCACCACTTCTCCAGCTTTTATTCCAGTAAGAATTGCCACCTGATCACCACGCGTTAAGCCCGTTGTTACAAATCGTTGTTCAACAGATAGCTTAGGTTTGTTGTCAGCGTCTTTTCCTTTATCTTTAACGATAAACACTGTGCTGCCATAAGGGTTGTAAGCAATTGCAGAATTAGGCAATGTAATATATTCCCGTTTGCCGCCTTCATCTACTTTTGCGGTTGCAAATAATCCTGGGAGCAATTCCCCCTTTGGGTTAGGAATTTTTGCGCGAACTTTAAGATTACGAGTAGCGGTATCTACTTGAGGCTCTATTGCTGAAATGTGGCCTACAAACGTTTTACCTGGCAAAGCGCTGGTATTGATTGTGATCTTATTGCCTACATGGATCAGATCAATTTGTGCTTGGGGCACAGTGAAATCCAAATACATAGGGTCCAGCTTTTGCAGGTTAACAATGGGTGCACCTGCTGAAAGAAATTGACCTAAATCTATCTGCCGTATGCCTAAACGACCTGCAAAAGGCGCTCGTATGAATTTCTGCTCAAGCATAGCCTCCTGTGTTGCAATCTGCGCTTGCGCGCCTTTTAGCATAGCGATATCTGAATCAACTGTAGCTTGACTAACAGCTTGAATTTTTAGCTGTGCCAAATCGCGTTCATAATTTTGTCGAGCAAGCGTAACTGCAGCTTTGAGTTGCTCAAGCTGTGCCTTAAGTGGCGCTGCATTTAGCTCCACCAACAGCTGACCAGTCTTGACCATTTCCCCTGATTCAAAATGGATTCCAGTTACCAGGCCACCTATCTCGGCGGCTAGATTAGTGCCACTTGCTGACCGCATATTACCAACCGCTTCAACATTAGGCTGCCATGCGGAAATTTCTGCGACTATTGTTGACACCGCTTGCGGTGGCATGCCTTTCCCTTTGATTGCTTGTTGTATCATTTTGTTGCGGAACTGCTGAAAACCATAAATACCGCCAAATACCAATGCAGTAAGAAGCAACATAATGGTCATGCGCTTGGTCGTTCCCTTAGTCATAAAAATACTCCGTGCATCAAGTGTGATTCAAAAGTTGTGGTTGTTTTAAACAACTGCGTTTAATTAACTGCAGTGTCGGCGGATTTTGGTATATCGACAGGTTTGGCATGGCTATCACCTGCTACCCAGCCACCACCCATAGCTTGGTAAAGAGCCGCTGTATCTGTCAAACGTTGAATCTGAGCCGCAATCAAATTTATACGTGTTTGCTGCGTTTGCTGTTGCGCGCTGAGTAGCTGCAGATAGCTCAAACCACCTAGTTGATATTGTTGTTGAATGAGGTTGAGTGCAGATTGTGCCGCTTCATTGGCAGCAACTTGAGCTTGCATAGTTTGAGCATCGTTATCCAGCGTTCTTAGCACATCAGCCACATTCCGCAAAGCTTGCAATACCGTCTGACGATAATTTGCCGCAGCCGCATCGAAACCGGCCTCAGCCGACTTAACTCCAGCTTTAAGTCCTGCATTAAATAATGGTTGCGCAATCTGACCAGCCAATCCCCATACTAATGATCCGGCACCAAAAAGGCTGGAAGCCGTCAACGCCTGCGAACCCAAGTTTGCAGTCAAGTTGATTTGAGGATAACCATTCGATATTGCCACCCCATATTGTGCACTTGCTACATGCAGCAACGCTTCTGATGCCTGAATATCCGGGCGTTGACGTACCAGTTCAGATGGAACAACTACTGGCAATTCTGTCGGAAGACTGAAATCCTCCAAATGGAATTGCGGTATTTCAGTTGCGCCAGGTGCCTGACCAGCTAACACAGCAAGTAAATGATTAGTCTGCTCCAGCTTATTGCGCAGGGTAGGAATACCAGCTCGTGTCTGTTCGACCTGCGTCTGCAAAGAAAGCTCATCACTACGTGAAACAGCACCCAATTTGACACGCTTCCGGGTAATGTCCAGCTGGCTCTGCTGAGCAGCCAATATTGCGTTGCTGGCAAGGATTTGGGCAGCATATTGCGCTTGCATCATTGCAGCTGTGACAACATTTGCAGCAAGTGTCAACCGTGCGCCTTCAAGTTGGTAATGCTGATAATCAATTTGTGCCGCATAGCTTTCAAGTGCGCGCTTATTACCACCGAAAAGGTCAAGATTGTAGCTAACCGCTACCCCAGCGTTGTATAGCTCAAAAACCCGATCACCACCCGCAAGACCCATACCTGAATTATTGGTACCCTGTCGCTGAGCGCCTAACTTGGCATTCACTTGCGGATACTGGCTGGAACCAGATTGCGCAGCATAGGTTTGTTGTGCCTGAAGCAATGTCGCTTGCGCCGCGGCTAACGAAGGGCTGGCATGTAATGCCTGATCAACAAATGCATTGAGCTTGGAAGAGCCAAAATTTTGCCACCATGTTTCCGGCACTTTCTTGCCAATTGCAAAATTTTGCATTTCACCCATACGCGCACCAGGTGCAGAAACGGTATGTTCTGGCAGCTTTTTCACATTGTAACCATTATCAGCCGGCGGTTCGGGTTGAATGAAATCCGGCCCTACACTAGCGCAGCCAAACAGCATGGTGGTAGGCACCAACAACGCCAAGATGTTTAATCTAGGTAGCCATTTTGTATTGTCAGAATAAAGAGTCATATGCGTGATTTCATTTCTGATGCTTGGATTTGAGAATGCCATTTGTAGTAACCGTATTTTCACTATCTGGCTTTGAAAAGCCTTTGAAATTTGTTATTGAATCAAGCAGTTTATTCTGCATGGATTCCATATTATTTTTCTCTGCAGCACTAAAGCCTTCCCATATTGCATGATAAACCGCCCATTGTTTGGGCATGATGGATTCAACCAGTTCAATCCCTGCATCAGTCAAGGTCAAAACAATCTTACGTCTGTCAGCTTCGTGCTCTCTTCTGCTTACCCAGCCCTTTTTAACCATTTCATCGGCAAATCGAGTGATATTAGTGCGCGAAGATACAACGACATGGCTCAAATCGCTGGGGTATATAGATCGATTCGGGCTGGAGTACAGCATGATGAGTGCAACCCAGATAGTGTCGTTAATACCATAAGGTTGCAGGTTCTCATTTATTAAGGCATTCAGTTTCTGAAATATAAGAAACTGCATACGAGACAGCATCACTTCTTGACGAGGCTGACCTGATATTTGCCTATCAATCGCATCTAAACGTTCTTCAAACGCATTTAGGCATTCTTTAACCATATATTGAACAAATAAAATGATAACTAGAGAAATAGTAACGTACGTTACTATTTACCGTCAACATAATTTACTTCGCAATCAAATTTTTGGATGTGTGGTGTTTACTTGCTAATTCAACTGACAAAATGAATTAGCATGATTCGATCTTCAAAAAATAATCAGATGGAACAAATTTTCAGGTGTATAACGAGTGAATAGATACCAGTGCTAGGTATCCATCAAAAGGCGAAGACAGAAATATTATCAGCCAGTACCTGATGGTTTGCTACATCAGATGGCACACGCATGCTTTTAACGGTGGGATATTGCCTGAAGCAACCAAAGAAAAGCTTGATTTAGTAACCGGAAATAGTAGACCACTGAAATACTAGCAATCAGATTGTTTTTAACTTTCAGATTGATCCAGTAATTTTTCCAGCATATCAACCGAAAGTGGATGACTAATATGAAACCCTTGGGCATAGTCGCAGCCTAGCTTGTTAAGAATATCAAGCGTCCCCTTATTTTCCACGCCTTCAGCCACAATACTAAATCCCAGGTTATGTGCAAGATCAATCGTTGAAAGCACGATTGCTGTATCGCTCTCATCTTCAGCCATATTCATAACAAATGATTTATCCACTTTCATGCTATGTATAGGCAATTTTTTTAGATAAGCAAGAGAGGAGTACCCTGTGCCAAAATCGTCTATTGCAACCGAAATACCCAGTTCCCGTAGCTGCTGCAATACAATTGCACCGTGCTCAATATCAGACATGAGAATATTTTCAGTGATCTCAATTTCAATATGCCCTGCCGGCAAACAGGTTTCACCTGCACTTAACAACTCTTCCAGCCTAGCAACAAGCTTCCGATCCTGAAAAGAACGAGCCGAAACATTGATTGCAATGCGAAGATCATGTCCAGCGAATTGCCATTTCTTACATTGCCTTAACGCAGTGACAATGACCCAGTCCGTCAATGGATGAATCAGTCCACTGCGCTCAGCAAAAGGAATAAATTGATCTGGCAAGAGCAACCCCAGTTCAGGGTGTTGCCAGCGAATCAGTGCCTCTACTCCGATAATCTTACCTGTCCGGATATTGATCTGCGGCTGGTAATAAAGTACAAGTTCATCACGTTCAAGGGCATGTCTCAGATCAGAATTAAGTTGAAGTCTTTCCTGAGTATGAGGGTCTGTCTTGGGATCATAAAACAAATAGCCGATATCTTTATGCTTGGCACTGTACATTGCAACATCTGCGCGGCTCATCAAGGCGCTTGCATCCTCCCCATTATCAGGAAAGAGAGAAATACCAATCCCGGCCCCTAAATACAATTCGTTATTTTGATACCAGAACGGTTCTATGAAACTATCAAGAATGGTCTGCACGACCTTTTGCGCCGATTCCTGCCCATTTCTCACTTCTGGCAGCAGCACGGCAAACTCATCGCCACCCAAGCGCGCCAGCGTATCGCTTTCCCGTAATAAAGACGTCAGACGTTTACCCACCTGGCGCAAAATTTCATCTCCTGCAGGATGGCCTAAAGTGTCATTTATCTCTTTAAAATGATCCAGATCCAGCAATATCAGCGCTACCTGCATGTTGCCATCTCGCTGAGCTGTAGCTATCGATCGATTTAATCGGTCATTTAGCAAAGAGCGATTAGGCAAGCCGGTAAGACTATCTGTGGTGGCTAAAATATGAAGCCGTTCTATGGTTTTCTTGGATTCAGTGGTATCGTCCATCAGACCATCAATTCTGGTCACATTGCCATCTGCATCCACAAATGGACTGAAAACACGACGAAACCAGCGCGGGTCTCCACCCGGTTCTTGCACCCGGCTTTCCACCTCAACCCGTGTTCCACTCAGTGCCTCTTCCCAAGCCATCAAGACCGTTTCACGATCTTCAGGATGGGTCCAGCCCATGCAGGGAATAGGCAATTCAATATCCAGCTTACAAATTTTAATTGTTGTTGGACTTACGTAAAGTGGCAGGTTATTTTTCACATCCACTGACCACAGCACCTGCGGTGTATTTGCAAGAAGATTGGTCACTTGTGACTGCAAATCTTCAACTTTCTTTTTTTCTTCTTGCACCAGAGCCATTGCTGCGCCCCAGTATCCTTCCATCATTAGCCCCATGTCCCGGAACAGAAGCTTGATAAGCACACTTTCAAGAAGGCTATGGTCATCGCTCTCTATTTTTGGATTGGAAGCCAAGACCTGACGCAGATGCTCAAGGTAAAGCTGGTAGGCGCCCATCATCCATACCGGTTCAATTTTATAACGATAATGGACATGACCGATATGCAATAGCCTATCAGCCGACTCTGCTCCAATATCACCACTTAACAGATCTTTGAAATGCTTTGACTGCTTGGTTGCAAGTTTAAAAAGTAGTCCCCCTCCTGCCTGATAATCGGACAGTACTTCTGCAGTGGCTGGAAATTCACGTAAATACTTGTAAAAAGTCTCAACAAATGAATCTGCGCTTTCCTCCAATACTGGGCGGTATTGCGCCAGCAATTTGAGTTCTGCATCAACAATTTGCAAAAACGAGTTGAATGCTTCATTCATTTTAAGCTGCTTTCCAGCCGTATTGATTCCCGCATGAGAAAAAGGCGATTGATCTGTTCCTATCATTATGTTTTACTGTGTAAAATTTTCAAGAAAAATAACTTTACATCGTAAGCTATTAGCCCCATAAAGACAAGGGTTAAAATTAACCCATATAGAGGTAAGATAAGGAGTAATTTTTTTGAAGCAGTCTATTTTCCAGTTGTCACTATCCGGGATCCTGCTTCTTTATTCATGCTCGGGCACGCCAAACAAAAGTTGCTTCAAATCTTTCAGTTGGTCGCGAAGGTGAGCGGCACGTTCGAACTCCAGATTTTTTGCACACTGTTGCATTTCTTTTTCAAGTCGTTTCAATTCTTTGGTCAATTGCTTTTCAGACAAACGCTCATAGCCGGCACGTTCCTGCGCGACTTTCAATTCTCTTTGCGCGGTTTCAATATCGTAAACCCCATCAATCATATCCTTGATTCGCTTGACCACCCCTTTAGGCGTGATGCCATGTTCGATATTGTGCGCAATTTGTTTGTTTCGCCTACGTTCTGTTTCATCGATAGCAAAACGCATGGATTTAGTAATCTTGTCTGCATATAAAATTGCAGTCCCATTAAGATGGCGTGCAGCCCGGCCAATCGTTTGAATAAGTGCGCGCTCGGATCGTAAAAAACCTTCTTTATCAGCATCCAGAATGGCCACTAACGACACTTCGGGAATATCCAGCCCTTCCCTTAACAGGTTAATACCGATGAGCGCGTCGAATACACCCAGACGTAAATCACGAATAATTTCCACCCGTTCCACTGTATCAATATCAGAATGCAAATAACGCGTCTTGACGCCATGATCTGACAGGTAGTCGGCCAAATCCTCAGACATACGTTTAGTCAGGGTAGTCACAAGTACTCGTTCGCCCTTCTCTACCCTCAAATTAATTTCTGACAATAAATCATCAACCTGCGTAGTAGCAGGACGAACATCAATAACCGGGTCAACCAGACCTGTTGGACGTACAACCTGCTCCACTATCTGTCCCGCATGCTCCGCCTCATAAGTAGCGGGTGTCGCAGAAACAAAGACGGCCTGACGCATCACTTTCTCAAACTCATCAAATCGCAACGGACGATTATCCAATGCGCTTGGCAGTCGAAAACCATAATCCACCAGATTTTCTTTCCTTGCCCGGTCACCTTTATACATGCCACCAATCTGGGGAATTGTGACATGGCTCTCATCGATAAACATCAATGCGTTTGGAGGCAAATAATCGATCAATGTTGGAGGGGGATCCCCTGGATTGCGACCAGAAATATGTCGGGAGTAATTTTCAATCCCCTTACAAAATCCGGTTTCATGCAGCATTTCCAAATCAAAACGGGTCCGCTGCTCAATACGCTGAGCTTCCACAAGTTTCATATTTTTTTGAAAAAATGAAATACGCTCTCGCAATTCCACTTTAATTTTTTCAATAGCACGTAATACAGTACTGCGCGGTGTGACATAATGGCTGGAAGGGTAAACTGTGTAACGTGAGATTTTTTTCAGAATATGCCCAGTCAGCGGGTCGAACAAAGAAATACTTTCTACTTCGTCGTCAAACAAACTCACTCGTACAGCCGTTTCAGCGCTTTCCGCCGGATATATATCGAGCACATCCCCACGCACCCGGAAAATCCCACGAGAAAACTCAATATCGTTACGATCGTATTGCATTTCAGTGAGTCGTTTGATTGCATCGCGCTGAGGCAGCTTATCGCCTTGATTCAGGTGCAGAATCATGCCATGATAATCCACAGGATTACCAATACCGTAAATCGCTGACACTGTCGCCACGATCACGCTATCATTACGCTCCAGCAAAGCTTTAGTTGCCGAAAGACGCATCTGCTCAATATGTTCATTTATAGCCGAATCTTTTTCGATGAACATGTCACGCGAAGGCACATAAGCCTCTGGTTGATAATAATCATAGTAAGAGACAAAATATTCCACCGAATTTTCAGGGAAAAATTCGCGCATTTCGGAATACAATTGAGCAGCCAGCGTTTTATTGGGAGCCATGACAATAGCCGGACGCCCCAGCCGAGCAATCACGTTTGCGACTGTATAAGTCTTGCCTGAGCCCGTCACACCAAGCAGCGTCTGAAAAGCCAGACCATCATTTATTCCTTCAACCAGTTGCGCAATCGCGTTCGTTTGATCGCCCGCGGGCAAAAAAGGTTGATGAAGTTTATAAGGACTATTGGGAAAAGTAACAATCACAGGTAAAATCACACCTCTTTAACAACTTTAAATTATACCATGCAGCCAAACGCTGCTAATGGGGAATCATAAGGACAGGATTTTGGAACTCTCTCAGCGTGTTCAGGCAATCAAACCCTCCCCCACTCTGGCCGTAACGGCAAGAGCCGCCAAGCTTAAGGCTGAAGGTAAAGACATTATAGGGCTTGGTGCCGGCGAACCCGATTTTGATACGCCCCAGCATATCAAAGATGCTGCAATAGACGCGATCAATCGTGGATTCACCAAATATACAGCAGTTTCAGGCACGCCCTCACTCAAACAGGCCATTATTACCAAATTCAAGCGTGATAACGGCCTGGAATATACTGCAAAACAAGTACTGGTTTCATGTGGAGGCAAACAAAGCTTCTTCAATCTGGTTCAAGCCGTCATTAATTCAGGCGACGAAGTTATCATTCCCGCCCCCTATTGGGTTTCCTATCCGGATATTGTCATTTTGGCCGATGGCAAGCCGGTGATCATTGAAGCGGGTATTGAGCAAAAATTTAAAATAACACCCCAGCAGCTACAAACGGCAATCACGCCCAAAACCAAACTGGTAGTATTAAACAGCCCAAGCAACCCAAGCGGCGCGGTATATACAATTGATGAATTAACAGCACTGGGCGACATACTGCGCAGCCACCCGCACGTACTCATTGCAACAGATGATATGTACGAGCATATTCGCCTGTCCGACGAACCTTTCGTCAACATTCTGAATGCCTGCCCGGATTTATATCCACGCACCATGGTATTAAATGGTGTCTCCAAAGCCTACGCAATGACAGGCTGGCGAATCGGCTATGCAGCTGGGCCGGAAAACATCATCACCGCCATGGAAAACGTGCAATCACAAAGCACTTCAAACCCAACCTCCATCTCCCAAGTTGCAGCAGAAGCGGCACTGAACGGCGACCAGTCTTGCATAACACCGATGTTAGAAGCATTTAAGGAACGTCACCTGTTTGTCGTGGAGGCATTAAACAGCATTCCAGGTGTAAATTGCCTGCCTAGTGGTGGCGCATTTTACGCATTCCCTGATGTGCGCAAGGCAATAGAAAAATTGCATGCCCGAAATGCCATCCCGGAAAAAACAGATGTAGCACTAGGCGAATATCTGTTAGAGCATGCAGGCGTAGCCGTAGTGCCCGGATCAGCATTTGGAAGTGAAGGTTATATCCGCCTGTCTTTTGCCACTTCGATGGAAAATCTGAAAGCTGCATTGGAACGCCTGCACAAAACACTCGATTAAAGAATTTAAACAACTCTTCTTTAATCCCGGCCTTTATTTGAAGGTCGGGGCTTTTTCCAATACGAAAAATTTGGATAAAGCTCACTCTATCAAATCATGCACTCCATTTCTTTTCCTGATTAGCAAGAAAGCTCAGCTACATTGATAGTTCTTACCCATTTTGGAATTTCTGAAAATCCAGAAAACTCAGTTTTAACCGCAGAGGCGCTGAGGCGCGGAGAAATACAATGCTTTGTGAAAGTAAACCGCCTCCCCTGCAATAAAACATCACATATTTATTATGTTATGGCACATCAGCTCAGCGCCTCTGCGTCTCTGCGGTTAATGCACACAGTTGCATAAACAACTTTGTAAACACGCCAACGTGTTGTTAATAATGAACTGCAAACCTATCCTCGTTATTTGGCTGAGAATGATTGATAATCAGGTTACTTTTTGACTTACCCAAACCCAAAAATAATTTAAAGATCACAAATTCCGGAACAAAAAAGCACAATATAAAGCAACCGGTTAAATCATTTCATATAAAATATCGTATATTTCTTGCTCTTTTTTGTTGACCAGCAACCCTCAAACCGTTAATATACGCACCTTCACTGTTCCCTGATAGCTCAGTTGGTAGAGCGACGGACTGTTAATCCGCAGGTCCCTGGTTCGAGTCCAGGTCGGGGAGCCACAGATATAAAGCCTTGCAGAAATGCAGGGCTTTTTTCATTTCTAGTGATCCGTATAAACTACTCAATATCTCGATATAGAGCACTGAGCCATATACAATCACTAACAAAGGAGACATCCCATGAGTACTTTACCTCAATGCCCTAAATGCAACTCGGCATACACCTACGAAGACGGTCTCATGTTCGTTTGCCCGGAATGTGCCCACGAGTGGCCAAAGGTGATAGCGGAGGGCTCTAATGACTTGAATATAGTCCGCGATGCCAATGGGAATGAACTCAAGAGCGGCGACACCGTGGTGGTGATCAAGGATCTGAAGGTCAAAGGATCGACCTTGGTAGTCAAAGTTGGAACGAAGGTAAAGAACATCCGCCTGGTGGAAGGAGATCACGACATCGACTGCAAGATCGACGGAATTGGCGCGATGCAGCTGAAATCCGAATTCGTGAAGAAGGCGTAGAGTTACGCGTTACATCAGGAAGCCAGAATACTCTTTAAGCAACATGGCCATCTTTCGGGGTGGCTTTTTGCTTTTTGAAGATCTCGACATAAAAAAATGCCTTTATTTATTATAATATATGTTCAATGTCAAGTTGCTCCTCTAAATAAAATTTAAAAAATATAACATCAATAAAAACCACTACAAAAAAGTACGACAGCCTTGGATACGACACTCAAAGTAACTCTTCCAAGCTACCTGCGTAAAAGAGCCTAAAAATAAAAAAGCACTTGCATATCAGTTCATTACGCAAGCATAATTGGCGCCATAAATATAATTATTAGCCATGTAGCATCCCCCTACACAATCGCATATGGAGTGACCACATGTCCCAACCAATTTTCGTTGCCTTAATTGCAGGTGCGTGTACTATCATCAGTGCGATATTAACCGCCCTAATCACAAAATACGGTCTACCTTTCTGGCGTAACTCCAAAGTAATACGTACAAAAGGTACCGCAAGCGAGATTTTTGCAATTCTCCCAGACGGAAGCATTGCTAAGGATGAAAGTGGGTACGGTTACGACATTTCCAAAGCAACAATAAATTTAGGTAAAAACAAAATAAGACTTTCTGCAATTCTCAATGCGACTATGACTACTGGAGAAGTTATCATATCTGATGCAGAACTTACCGGTGACGGCGTATTTATGAATGGGGTCGCTTACATAACCTATCATGTGCATGATATTCGAAATGCTCAAGAGTGGTATGGGTTGCTACTTCTCCGAGTTCCTGGGCTAGGTGACATTTCTGGATATTGGATAGCTGAAGATCACATCAAGGCAGGTCATATTGCTATGGGTTCTATTTGTTTGACGCGGATATAACATTTGACCAACTCTTTCATAAGAACTTCCCTGTCCCCCCTGAAATTTTCAGCTTTTCTTAAGCACTACTTCCGCAGCTTTCCAGAACCCGCTACCGTAACACCACCTTTAAGTGAGATACCCTAAAACCAAGCTCAACAGTCATCCCTTGGCTAGATTTATGCTTGCCACTGCAGAAATTTTTTTACGCGATATCAGCCTTGCTTTAGTCGATTTGTTATTCCAATCTCATCTTGCTTAGAAAAAAAGTATGGATACAAGCTTTTTTCACCTGGAGGTGGTTGAAGTGAGCCGCCAAATTTCCCAATTTGCTTACCCATATGATCTAGATCCAAACAAAGCAATACCGACATCTCATCTTTTTTTCTCCATGTACATAACTTTTCTTTACTACAACGTCTAAACTCCAGCATTTTTTCGTAATAATGTGAGCTAGGTTTAACTTCGATTACAAAGTCAGTGCAACCATGAATATACCGAGCGTATATGAAAGCAATATGAGCAAATGAAGCCATTATTCTTTTGTTATTGAAAGTCCCCTTTGTTGCAAAATTCGTGATCTCAACTAATTTTCTACCATTGACACGAAGTTGATCTACGTCTGATTTATGTGTTGCGTCTACATCCAAACCAAGTGGAGTATCGAAACATAAAGTAATAGTTCCAGTAATATTATCCTTATGTTCAACCATTAAAATTATACGGTTTGATTTTCCTTTAAAATTAGTGTCGGTTGTTGAATATCCAGGCCAAGAAAATTTATTTTCTATTAAGCTAGGGTCTTAGGAAGTTAAAGCGGGTTTAGTCTCAACAATTTGAGTAGTCCAAGGTAAAGATTATCACGACGATGATTAAAGCGATATTCAGTTTC